>NZ_JBICUS010000021.1:0-108914 GCF_043198455.1 Spirillospora sp. NPDC048824
GAGGTCCACACCGAGTACCTGGACCGGGAGCAAGCAGCGTAGATCTGCCCGCAGATCACCATCAGTCAGCTGTCCGGAAAGCGCGGGGCCCCTCAGTCTGCTCGACCTGTGGGCGACGTTGGCCAGGTCCTGCGGCTGGTGGTGGCCGCGCGAGGACGTCTGCGTCGTCTCCGAGCGGCCCGTCGAGATCCACACCGAGGTCTGGGGCGACGAAGGGCAGGTGCGGCTTTCATCGCCCGGACGGTCCCGCGTTGCGCTTCGCCGACGGCTGGACCGTGCACGCCTGGCACGGCACGAAAGTGCCGTCCTGGGTGATCGACGACCCGGACGTGGAACGGATCACGCGGGAGACCAACGTCGAGGTCCGGCGGTGTGCGATCGAGAAGATCGGCTGGGGCGACTACATCGACCGGGCCGGGCTGCGGCTCGTCGCCGCCGCGCCCGATCCCGGCAACCCCGGCTCGGAGTTGCGGCTCTACGACCTGCGCGAGCAGACCAGGGTGCTTCTGGCCGTCAACGGCTCCGTCGAACGCGATGGACATCGCCGCCGGTACGGGCTGACCGTGCCGGGCGGCATCGAGGACCCGATCGCCGCCGCCGGATGGACCTATGGGCTGTCCGCCGACCAGTACTCACGACTCGTCCGACGAACCTGAGGTGATTGAGGTGATTCCCATGACCGTGACTCTCGCGTCCCTTTCCCAGCAGACCGGGCTCGCCGTGCTCGACCATCTTGAACAGTCGGTGAGCATCCCCGTCATCGACGGGCTCCAAGCCCAGGGCGACCTGATCGTCATCCCCTTGTCCGAAATCTCGGCGTCTTTGTCGTTCTTGCCGAACGTCACCTGGACGGACGTGCCGCCCGAGGGCGTCGAGTTGCTCCGGGGCGAGGCCGGTGGCAACCCCCACACCCTCGTCGCCGAGCCCCACACCTGCCGCTGGACGAAGAGCGTGTCGGACGGGGGCGGCCTCACCCTCGGCGTCTTCGAGGCGTCGGCCCCCGTCTACCTGCTTCATCCCGAGCACGGCGCCTCCGGCTGCACACCGGGCCGCTACGCCATCCGCCGCCAGCGCGAATACACGGCCGGCGGATGGGGCTCCCGCCTCGTCGCCGACTGAACCATCGGCGCGGCATTCACCGACGGGTTCCAGACTGTCGGGCCGGGCTCATGTGCGAAATGAGGAACGCCGTCGCCCTCGTCCTTTCCGGGCGGGGGCGTTGGCGCTGGCGTCGGCCTTTGCCCGCCTGGACGTTGCGCGTGGCCACCACCGTCAACTTCTGATGGTCCTCGGCCCTGCGGCAAGATCTGAGAATGCGCTCAGCATCTGACTCAGGTGAGTGAGATGAATGAGGGCCTTTCGGGCCTGGCCTTGGCGCGTCTTTTCTTTTGCGGTCTTCTCTGTGGCGTTTCTTGCGGTTGGTCGCCTGCTGCCGGTTGCTCACGGTGGGGTTCCTTAGTGTTGAGCGCGTGGCTGAGGTCTTTTTTTATCGGTTTAGTCTGGTCGCTGTGGGTGGGTGGCTGAGGTGGCCTTCCGAAGGTGGGAGCGCTCGTTTCGCTGTGTCGCCGGTTGCTGTCACGTTGGTTGCGGTTATGGTTCGGGTGGGGTGTTCATCTGCCGGTTCGGTGCGGGGTGCTGTCGGTGCCGCGCTGCGCGCGGAAAAGCGGTCTGCGAGGACGGGTGGTTGCCTTGGGGTGCTGGTGATGGCAAGCCTGGAGCGTGTGCTTGATGCGTGACGCATGCGCGGGCTGGCCATTTCGTGGCGCAGGCTGGAAAAGGTGGTGACAGTAATGTGGCGTGTCCGGATTGTCTGCCGGTATTGGCGGGGGAGTCGCCTATGATGGGGGATGGGAGTTCGGGTTGGAGGTGAACGGTGGTGTCAATGTCGGCATCGGTCACCGCAATTGCGGGTGGGCGGCGTGAATGGGAAGACCGGGAGTGGTTCCCGCCCGGACCGCAATTGGCGATCTGCCTGTCCGGCGGGAAGAACCGCCTGGACGATCTGACCGACGATGAACTGCTCCAGGTCGCGGCGGCGGCCCGGCGGCAGACCTCATGGGCGCAGGCGCGGGAACTGGCCGCGATCGCCGAACTCACCCGTCGCCACACCGCCGATGAGGACGCCGGTGACCCCGACTACCGGATCCTGTCCGCCCGGGAGTCGGTCACCGAAGAGGTCGCCGCCGCACTGACCGTCACCAGCAACACCGCCGCAACCCTGGTCCACCTCGCCGAACAGTTGACCGGCCCGCTGGCCGAGACGGGCGACGCGCTGGGCGCAGGGCAACTCGACATGGCCAAGGCCCGCGTCATCTGCGATGTCACCGACCGCCTTCCCGAAGAGGCGGCCGGTCGGGTGCAGCGCGCCGCCCTGGAGAAGGCGTCCGGGCAGACCACGGGGCAACTGCGTCGCCGCATCAGGAGGATCGCGCAGCGCCTCGCACCCGAAGCGATCGAGGAACGCAAGCGGGAGGCGACCAGGCTGCGGCGGCTGGAGGTGTGGGACACCTCGTCCGGTACCACCGACCTGGCCCTGTGCGACCTGGCCACCGAGGACGCCCACGCCATCTACAACAAGATCACCGCCGCCGCGCACGGCATCAAGACCGACGGCGACACCCGTCCCCTGAACGCCATCCGCGCCGACCTCGCCGCACAACTTCTGCACGGCGTTGAACTTCCCGACGCCATCCGGACCGTCCTCACACAGACGCGCGACGACACCGACCCTGCGCCTCCCGAGGAGGACGAAAGCCCCGCCATCGGTCGTGACTGTGCATCACCCAGTCTGCCGGTGCTGCATGGCCACACCGAAGCCGTGCCGGGCGGCGGCTCTGTGCCATCGTCCGCGGTCGCCGTCCCCGGTCAGCGCTCGGGTAACGTCCGAGGACTCGACGGCGAGGCCGTGACCTACCGGAACGGTGACCCTTCGCCGGCTTGCTCCCCCCAACCGGGCAGTGGGACGGACGCCGGACCACCCTTTCCGGGCACGCGAACCGAATCGGGCGGCACGTCCGACGATCTCGGCATCGCAGCGCTGACGGACGAGGTGGATCGACGCTTGAGACACGTGCACGCACGCGTCCAACCCTGTGAACTGCCTCATGCCATCCGGCAGGCGGTGCAGCGCATCCACGGCCAGTTCTCAGACGCTCGCGACGCGGCCTGTCGGGGTGGCGACGAGGTCCACGGCAGACCCGGCTACCGGCCCTCCGCGGCGATGCGGCGAGAGGTCGAAGCCCGCCACCAGACGTGCGTGTTCCCCACCTGCAACCAGCCCTCACACCGCTGCGACCTGGACCATACGGTGCCCTGGCGGCCCGGAATCACGTGCCGCTGCAATCTCGCACCTCTTTGCAGACGCCATCACAGGCTGAAACAGCGCACGGACTGGAGACTCTTTCAAATCTGGGCCGGACTGCTGATCTGGGTCACCCCGTCAGGCGCCTGGTACATCGTCCACCCCGACCGGCAGTGATTCCGGCACCCCCACACGGCAGAACAGAACGGGGAGAACCACACCGGCCCCGGCAGGACATCCGCCGGGGCCGACAGTGCCGGATCAGAGATCGAGAGTTCCCGCCTTGGCCTGGGCCAGTAGCCCGGCGAAGGCGGTGCGGTCGATAGTGAGGTGGCCTGCCTGGGGATCCTTGCTGTCACGGATGCCGATGAGGGCGGACCCCCGCGCGACTTCCACGCACTGGCCACTCGCGCCGCCGCTGTGGCTGCTTTTGCGCCAGTGGGCGGATGAGAAGTCGGTCGTCTTCACAGTTCCTCCAACGCCTTGCGGATTGCGGCCTGCGAGTCCTCGGCGTTCAGCGCCTTAGACCTGATCAACTCAAACAGTATGCCAAGTTCGGCGACATATCCGTCATCGTCGATCAGGCGCCCGCGTCCACCCGCAGATTCGGCGTAGGCCGTGTCCGGCTCGCCCGCGGAGGACAAGATCATGAATGCGCCCTCCGGGCAGAGTTCGGCGTCCTCCGGTACGACGTGGATGTGGACGTGGGGCAGCTCTGAGAGCGTCAGCAGGTGATCGAGTTGAGCCCGCATGACTTCGGGACCGCCGAAGGATCGACGGAGTACAGAGGCGTCGAGGAGCGCAGTGATCACGAGCGGGTTTTCTCGCTTGAGGACCTCCTGTCGTCCCATTCGCTCGGTGACGAGGTTCTCCAGCTTCTCGGGGTGCTGGCCCGCGCGAAGGACGGCACGCGCGTAGTCCTCGGTCTGGAAGAGGCCGGTGATCACGAAGTTTTCGTACAGTTTGATCAGGTCGCAGTCGGCCTCGGCGTCGATGAACTCGGGGAAGCCCGCCGGGAGGCCGGTCTCCTCGATGACGCGGGGATAGAGGGCCTCGAAGAACTGGTCCAGGCCGAAGACCTCGTCCAGCTTCTGGCAGACCTTGAAGGTCGGGCGGCGGGTGCAGAGTTCGATTCCGCTGACCAGGCTGCCCGAGATGTGGATTTTTGTCCCAAGTGTGGGTTGTGACCAGCCTTTTTCCTCTCGGTGCCGCTTGAGGTGAAAGGCGAAGAATGCTCGGGCCGATTCAGACGGGGGCGGCGTCGGCATGAGAACCCTTTCTATCCGCACAGGGCTTTGTGTGGCCCCTGTATCGCTTGTGGAGACGGACTTATGGCCGAGAGTAACCGGGATGGCTGAGGATTGGAGGCCGAAAAGGAAATTCCCGAACGGCAAAGAGGTCGATCATGGATTTTGTTAAATGCTTCACCGGCGGCAATCTGATCCCCCAGCGTGAGCGGGTCCTCTTCCTGGCCCGGCTGGCCACGTTGTTCGTCCCGGTCACCGGGCTGTTCACGGCGTTCACCGCGGTCGACGGCTACCCCGTCCTCAACGTGATGCCGTTGGAGATCCCCGGCCGCGCGGCAACGGTCGGGTGTGGATACCGCGAGGGACAGTGGTGGTTCTGTTACGCACGCACCGGCGAGCAGATCCGGCCGGTGAACGAATTGGGCGCGGCCGCGCACCAGATCCGGGCGGACGTGGAACGGGCGGCGCCATGACGGACGGGCACGTGTTCGTGGCCGCGCTTGCGCAGCTCCTGCAGGGCCACGGGTACACGGTGAAGAGGACCCGTGAACGTCGGCTCCGGGTCACCGACGGGCCGGATTCGCGTGGTGTGGAGATCGAGTGCCTGCCCCGTGCCGACGACGCGGATCGCTGGTGGTTCAGCTGGGGTGGTGGCATCTGGATGTGCGAGGGAGATCATCTGACCGACGCTCTGGTCCAGGTGAAGACGGCCTTGCGTCGTGTGCCTTGACCGGGACCGCCTTGGCTCCCGGGTCAGCGGAGGAAGACCGCGTGTTCGGGGAGGTGCGGTGTGAGTGTCGGGGGGAGTTGGGCGAGGGCCGCGACCTCCTCGGCCGAGCCGAAGCCGCCCACGTCGTCCCGCAGCCGTACGATGCGTTCGGCCAGGTCCGGTGTCATGTGGGGGATGGTCATGCGCGCGGACGCGGGGGCGTGGTTGATGTCGACGAGGCCGCCGTCGTCGACGTTCCTCGGCAGGTCGGGACGGCCGATGCGCATCTCCCACGCCGTTTGGGGCGAATTCCGGGCGATGTCGGCCGCGCGGGCACGCAGGTCGCGGCGGTGACGTGCCTCACGCTCGGCCTGTTCGAGGGGATCGGGCCGGGCGGACGCGGGGAAGATGCGGCGCCTGATGACCAGGGCGTGGGTCGTGCCGATCAGAATCGACGAGAGATTCGCAAGGACGAACACCGTGTCGGCGGTGGTGCCCGCCGCGCTCTCGGACGTCGCGACCAGTCGCGACTCTGTGTCCTGGTCCGGTCCCCGTCATGGCGGCGCTCCTCGGCCGCTACTGATTCGACGTGCAGCGACACGCTCCGGTTGACCGAGGCTTTCAGGTGGGGGTCAGCTGGTGTTCAGGTGGATTCGGGCCCAGGAGTTGTTCACGTAGCCCTTGGGGTTCCACAGGTGGGCGGGGGATTCGGGTTGGACCGCGCCTGTGGAGTCCCAGGCCCTTGCGGTGACCTCGACTTCGCCCTCGGGGAGGTTCACGGTGGTGTGCCAGTGCTGCCACATCCACGGTTCGTCCCCCGCGTCCAGGTCCGCTTGTGCCCAGGAGCGGCCGCCGTCCAGGGAGACGTCGACCCGGGCGACGGTGCGGTCGTCGCCGGCCAGGGCGTAGCCGGTGAGACGGGTGGGGCCGGGCGGCAGACGCGCGCCGTCGTCGGGGCTGAGGATGTCGCAGTTCAGGGCGATGGGGCCGAGGGAGATGCCGTCGCCCGGCCCGGCGCGGCCGGGGTCGGCGTCGGCGGGAAGCACGCGGTAGGCGGTTGCCTGGAAGTAGTTGCCGGACGGTTCGGCCCGTGCGGTGACGCGGGTGAGCCATTTGACGCTCCGGGCCCCGATCCATCCGGGGACGATCACTCGCAGGGGGGCGCCGTGGATCCGGGGGAGCGGACGGCCGTCCATGGCCCAGGCCAGCAGCACCTCCGGGCTCAGGGCCTTGCCGGTGGGGATGGAGCCGCCGTACGGCTGGGGCGGGTCGGCGAGCGGGGAGACGTCCGGGGCGGCGAAGGCGATGTGCGCGGCGTCGGGGCGCAGGCCGGCGTGTGTCAGGACGTCGGCCAGGCGCACCCCGCTCCAGTGGGCGGTGGCGGTGGCGCCCGGACCCCACGGGGCCTCACCGGGAATGTCGCGGACGTCGATCAGGCCGGCGCGGCGGTTGCCGGCGCACTGCAGCGTCGCCGTCACCTCGACCTCGTCGAACCGCTCGCGCAGGTCTTCCAGGGACAGTTCCAGCCTGTGCCGCACCAGGCCGTCCACGGTCAGCCGCCAGGTGGCCGGGTCGGCGCCGGGAATGGGGCCGTGGTTGCGGACGTAGAACGCGTCCGGTGGCGTCGTGCGGTACCCGGCCAGCGCCGTGCGGGGCGGCTCGGCGTTGAAGGGCTCCCGCTGGTGTACCAGCATGTCGTCCCGCTTCCCCCATGGACTCATGCTGTCGGGGTACCCGTTCCGTGCGGTTGAAGCGGTCCGTGCGCAGGTCGACCCGGGGGTGCGAAACGCGTCTTTACGGGTACGGCAGGCCCCAGTGTCCGAAGCGACGTCTGCCCGGCCGTTCGTTGGGGCGGGGCCGGACCGAGAGGCGAAGGGTGGCCATGGCCGTCAATTTGATGATCAAGGATCGTGAAAGCCCCGCCCCGGCCGGACGGGGCAAGGGAGGCCGGCTGGCGACCCTGGAGCAGGGCGCGAACCTGCTGCAGGAGGCGACCCCGCTCAAGGGCTTCGACGTCTATGTCGTCGGCTTCCACTGCGCGAAGGGAGAACCCGACATGCAGATGGAAGCCCACCACTACTGCCGCGTGGTCAACGACGACCTGCTCCAATGCGTCGTTTTCGACGGCAACACCAAGGACGCCAACCTCGTCGGCATCGAGTACATCGTCTCCGGCCGCCTGTTCGAGACGATGCCCGCCGGGGAGAGGCCCTACTGGCACCCGCACAACTTCGAGGTGCTGTCCGGGCAGCTCGTCGCGCCCGGCCTGCCCGACGCCGCCGAGAAGGCGCTCATGAAGCAGCTGATGAACTCCTACGGCAAGACATGGCACACCTGGCACACCGGCGGGCGGACGGGCACGGATCTGCCCTATGGCGATCCGAAGCTCATGTGGTCGTTCAACCGTGACGGTGAGTGCGACGAGGAACTGCGCCGCGACCGCAACGAGGCCATGAGTGTGGACACCGCCGCCAAACGTGCCGACCGCCAGTCCTTCCTTGGCATCGCAAGGCCCCAGTGGGGCGTCGACGAGATGAAGGACGACTTTCCCCACACCGCCCCCATTCCAGGCGTCACCGACGTTCGTGACGCAGGCGAACCCGGCACCAAGTCCTGACCTGGAGGGCGGCCCGATGTTCTTCCAGCAGTTCTACCTCGAAGGTCTGGGGCATGCTTCGTACCTGCTGGGGTCGGAGCAGACCGGAGAGGCGCTGGTGTTCGATCCCCGGCGGGACGTCGAGGACTACCTGGCGCAGGCGCGCCGCCAAGGGCTGCGCATCCGGTACGCGCTGGACTCCCACGGCCACAACGACTACCTCTCCGGGGTGACGCAGCTCGCGGTCCGCACCGGCGCGGAGGTGTTCGGCGCGGCCACCGCGGACCTCGGCTATCGGCACCGGCCGCTGCGCGACGGGGAGCAGTTCGAGATCGGCGAGATCGGCATCGAGGTGCTGCACACCCCCGGGCACACCCCCGAGCACATCAGCCTGCTCGTCCACGACCGGGACGCCGGCTCGGACGAACCGGCGCTGCTGCTGTCCGGCGGTGCCCTGCTGGTCGGTGATCTGGCGCGGCCCGACCTGCTCGGCGGGCGTGCGGAAGCCGAGGAGGCCGCCCGCGCCCTCTGCGCCACCGTGCAGCACAAGATCCTTTCTCTTCCCGACCATGTGGAGGTCTTCCCGACGCACGTGGCCGGGTCGCTGTGCGGCGGAAGCATCGGAAGCCGGCTGTCCACCACGGTCGGCTACGAGCGGCGCACCAACGCCCGGCTCGCCGATGCGGGCGACACGGCCCGGTTCGTCGAAAACTGCCTGTCCCTGGAGGACCTGCCCGCCGTCCCGCCGTACTGGCGCAGGATGCGCGCGAGGAACCTGGCGGGAGTCGAGCCCATCACCCTGATCGAGGAGCCGGCCGCTCTGCCGGTGGAACAGGTCAAGCAGGCCCGCGACGACGGCGCCGTGGTGCTGGACGTGCGCGCCCCGGAGGCGTTCGGCGGGGGCCATGTGCCCGGCGCGCTCAACGTCGGCCTCGGCTCGTCCTTCGCGACCTGGGCGGGGACCGTGCTGCCGGAGGACGCCCGCGTGCTCCTCGTCTTGGACCGGCCCGAGGATCTGTGGACGGTGATCTGGGACCTGCTGCGCGTCGGCTACGAACCGCCCATCGGCTGGCTGTCCGGCGGCATGGCCGCGTGGCGCACCGCCGCCGAACCACTGGGGCGCGTCCCGCAGATCACCGTCCACGAACTCCGCGACCGCCTGCGGGCCGGCGAGGTGAACCTGCTGGACGTCCGCCAGCCCGCAGAATGGTCCGCCGGACATGCCCCCGGCGCCGCCTTCATCACCGGCGCGGACCTGCCCGAACGACTCGGCGAGGTGCCCGGCGGCAAACCTCTGGCCGTGACGTGCGGTTCCGGGTACCGCTCCTCGGTCGCCGCGAGCCTGCTGGCCGGGCACCGGGACGTGCCGGTCCTCAACGTGCTCGGCGGGATGACGGCGTGGACGGCCGCCGGTTTTGACCTCGACCGCACTTGAGGTCGTACGTTCGGGCGGCGAGGTCAGACATCGTCCGAAGGGGATCTCCATGACCACGACCGTTCCCGTCACGGTACTGGGGCTCGGCCAGATGGGATCGGCCATCGCCGAGACCTTCGTCAAGCGCGGCCATCCGACAACGGTTTGGAACCGCACCGCCGGCAAGGGCGCGTCCCTGGCCGGTGTGTCGGTGTCCGCGAACGCGGCCGAGGCGGTGCGCGCGAGCCCGCTCGTGGTGGTCTGCGTCCTCGACTACGACGCCGTCGACGAGGTTCTCGCCGGGGTCGGCGGCGCGGTCGCCGGCAAGGCGCTGGTGAACCTCACCAGCGGCTCTCCCGGGCGGGCACGGGCGACCGGACGGTGGGCGGCCGAGCACGGCGCCCAGTACATCGACGGCGGGATCATGGCCGACCCGCCGGATCTGGGAACGTCCAACGCGTTCATCTCCTACAGCGGTTCCCGCGAAGCGTTCGATGCCCATGAGCCGACGCTGCGGGAACTGGGCAACGGCACGTTCTACGGCACCGACGCAGGATCGGCGTCCGTGGAGTTCATGGCGCAGGTCGCGACCGGATACGAGTTGCTCATCGGCTTCCTGCACACCCTCCGGCTCGTGCAGGCGGAAGGGGTGGATCCGGCGGAGTTCGCCGAGCGTGTCGCGGAGTCGATGGCCGCCGGCTATCCGCCGCTGATCACCGCGATCGGGAAGGCGGTCCGCGACGGCGAGTTCCCGCCGGACCTGGGCCCCCTGTCGGTGCAGGCCGCGCTGATGGACGATCTGATCGACCACCGGCGGTCCCTCGGCGTCGACGTGACGCGGATGCGCGAGGTCAAGACGCTCATGGACGAGCGGATCGCCGCCGGCCACGGCCACGAGGGTTTCTCCAGCCTGTTCGCTCAGCTGCGCGGCTAGGCGACCTCCACGAAGCCCAGGCGGTCGTACAGGAGCCGGGCGCGGCGGTTGCGGCGGGTCACGGCGAGGGACAGGGTGTCGTGGCCCTGCTCGGCGAGGGTGTGCATGACGGCTTCGATCAGGCCGCGTCCGATGCCCCGTCCCGCATGGGACGGGCTGACGAACAGGAACGCCAGGAGCGGAAGGTCCTTGTAGAGGGTGACGAGGGCCCCGGCGACGGGACGCCCCTCGTGATCGGCGACGAACGACGCTTCGCGCAGGAAGGTGCCGTATTCGCCGTCCAGGGTGAGCTGGATTTCGCGTTCCGCGCCTTCGGGGTCGCCCACGTCGGCCTCGTCGGGTGTCCCCCGGTAGGCGTCCCACATGAGGGCGGCGAGCGCGGGGACGTCGTCGTCGGCGAACAGGCGGAAACCGCGTGCGGGCGGGGGCGCCGCGCGCAGGGACGCCTGGAGGCGGCTGCGTACCGGTGCGCCGAACGTCCCTGATGACATGGTTTCGAGTCTAGGCCGCGCCCCCGCCGGGTCCCGGCGGGGGCGCGCGGGCGTCAGCGCTTGTAGCGGCGGCCGTGGATCATGTTGATCAGGCCGAGGACGCGGGCCATCTCCTTCTCGGTCCGCTCGAAGGACGTCAGGTTCATCGTCGCGAACCGCTGCCGGGTGATGGCCTTCGGGCGGGTGAACTCGCGCAGGCCGTCCGCGCCGTGGATGCGCCCGAAGCCCGACTCGCCGACGCCGCCGAACGGCAGGGCGGCGACCTGGGCGAACGCGGCGAATGCGTTGATGGACGTCATGCCGGAGCGCATCCGGCGGGCGACGTCCATCGCGCGGGACCTGTCGCCGGAGAAGATCGTCCCGGCGAGGCCGTAGCTGGTCCGGTTGGCCTTCTCGACGGCCTCGTCGAGGTCCTTGACGCGGTGGACGGTGATGGTCGGGCCGAACGTCTCCTCGCAGACCGCGGACGAGTCGTCCGGCACGCCGGTCAGCACGACCGGCTCCACGTACGGCTTGCGGACGGACTCGGCGCCGCCCACGACGGCCGTGCCGCCCTTGTCGAGGGCGTCCTTGATGTGGCGTTCGATGATGTCGAGCTGCGACGGCATCGTGATCGGGCCGTAGGCGGCCTCGCGGTCGAAGCCGGGACGCAGGTCGCGGGCCTTGTCGGTGAGCTTGCCGAGGAACTTGTCGTAGGCGTCGTCGACGACGTAGATGCGCTCGACGCCGATGCAGGTCTGGCCGGCGTTCGACATGGCGCCCCACAGGGCGGCGTCGGCGGCGGCGTCGAGGTCGGCGTCGGAGTCGACGATGCAGGCGTCCTTGCCGCCGCACTCGGCGACGATCGGGGTGAGGTTCTCCGCGCAGGCGGCCATGACGCGCTTGGCGGTGCGGGCCGAGCCGGTGAAGGCGATCTTGTCGATGTCGGGGGACGAGGACAGCGCCGCGCCGGTCTCGCCCAGCCCGGTGACCGTCTGCAGGACGGGGTGCTCGGGGACGACGGCGGCGACCAGTTCCTCAAGGAACACGCCGACGCCGGGGGTGAACTCCGACGGCTTGAACACGACGGCGTTGCCGGCGGCGAGCGCGTAGGCGATCGAGCCAATCGGGGTGAAGATCGGGTAGTTCCACGGGCCGATCACGCCGACGACGCCGAGCGGCTGGTACTCCAGCACGCACTTCTGGTTGATCGCCATCATGCCGGGGTAGACGGTGCGCGGGCCGAGGGTCTTCCGGGCGTTGCGGGCGGCCCAGTCCAGGTGGGAGATCGCCATGATCGTCTCCAGCTGGGCGTCCTGCAGCGGCTTGCCGGTCTCCTGGTGGATGAGCTCGGCCATGCGGTTGAGGTTGCGGGCGAGCGACCCCTTGACGTTCAGCAGCCGCAGCCGGCGCTCCTTCCAGCCGAGGGCGCGCCACCACCCGGCCGCCTCCCGGGCGCGCTCGACCGCCGCGGCCACGGCGGCGGCGTCCTGGACGGGATGCTCGGCGACGACCTCGCCGGTGGCCGGGTTCAGGGACGCGAAGGTTTCGGCGCTCTCCGTGGCCACGGACATGGGGAACCTCCCGGGAGGAGCCTGGTAAGTGGTTGCTTGCAGAGATGTGCTCGCTAGTAAATCACCCTATGTCCCGGGTGGGCACCCCCGGCCTCACGTCGTCAGTTCTGCCACCACTGGAAGAGCGAGTGGCCGAACTGGATCGGGAACTCGTCCAGCCCCAGCGCGCCGGTGAGGTTGAAGATCACGTTGAAGAAGGCCCCGTTGACCGGCCCCAGCCACAGCAGGGCGATCAGGATGAGGAAGGCGTAGCCGCCGTACGGGGCGACCTTGTCCACCCACCGGCGCGGCAGATACGGTTCGATGATCCCGAAGCCGTCCAGCCCGGGGACCGGCAGCAGGTTCAGAACCGCGGCCGTGACCTGCAAGAACGCCAGGAACGCCACGCCCAGCCAGAACACGCCGTGATCCTGGTGGGCGAAGTTCTTGTACAGCACCGCCAGCATGATCGCGAACAGCGCGTTGGACAGCGGGCCGGCCGCCGAGATCAGGCTGTGCCGCAGCCTGCCCGGGATCCGGTGCCGCTCGATCCAGACGGCGCCGCCCGGCAGGCCGATCCCGCCGAGCACGATGAACACCACCGGGATCAGGAAGCTGAGCGTGATGTCGGAGTACTTCAGCGGGTTCAGCGTCAGGTAGCCCTTGGAGACGACACTGCGGTCGCCCGACCGGTAGGCCATGTAGGCGTGCCCGAACTCGTGCACGCACAGCGACAGCATCCAGGCCGACAGGACGAACCCGAACAGCGCCAGCCGCGCGGGCTTGGCCGGATCCTCCCCGTACCGCCAGGCGATCAGGCCGCACAGGACCGTCGCCCCCACGATCGCGAGGAACACCGGGCTCGGCCGGACGGCCGCACCCCCCCGCGTCCCGTGCGCAGTCCCCTCCATCGCCCTGGCCCCTCTCGCCCACGCCGTTCCGCCGGTGCCCCGACCGGTCTTCGAAGCTACCTTCTCGCCGGAGTCACGGTGCCGCGATCACCGGAACGACATAGGTGCGCAGGAAGCGGCGCAGCCCGTCGGCGTCCCGGTCGCGGTCCATGACGATCAGCGAGGTGATGATCCGGAAGAGGAACTCCACCGTCCCCTCCACGTCGATGTCGGCCCGCAGCGTCCGCTGCCGCTGTGCCTGCTCGAAGTAGGGGCGCACATAGTCGCAGCACAGCGCCAGGATGTGCTCGGCCGCGCCCGCCACCGCCGCCTGCATGTGGCCCGCCGCCTCCGGCACGAGGAAGTGCGCGACGGTCGGTTCGCCGCGGACGTACTCGACCGCGTCCATCGTGCCCTCGACGATCGCCTCCGGCACCGACCGCTCCCGGCGCAGCCGCTCGGCGAGCCGGTCCAGGAACCGGTGCAGGTCGCGGACCAGCACGGCCAGGATCAGCTCGTCCCGCCCGCCGGTGACACTGCGGTACACCGTCGCCCGGGACAGCTTCGCCGCGGCCGCGATGTCCTCGACCGTGGTCTTGGCCACGCCGAAGCGGCCGAAGCACTCCTGCGCGGCCTCGATGATCCGCTCGCGCGTGGCGTCGGTGCTGACCGGGGGCATGCCTGCAGATTACCGGCCGCGCGCCGACCCTCAGTCCAGGGAGTATTCCAGGGTCCAGGTGTGGGCGCCGTCCTCGGTGACGGTGATCTGGCCGGTGCCGCGGATGCCCGCGAGCTCGCCGGTGCCGGACGTGGGGACGATCAGCCACCGCAGCCACTGCGTACCGGGCGTCCCGTCCTCGCTGCCCGCGCTGTGCTGCAGGACGAACGCGCCCTCGCGGCCGTGCAGGATGCCCTGGACGTGCTCGACCCCCACGTAGGCGACGGGCCCGGCCGCGGACTCCACGGTGATCAGTTCGGTCGTGCTCGTCCCGACGAGATCGCCGTGGAACGTCTTGCGGACGGTGACCCGGGTCAGTTTGGTCCCGCCGCGCTCGTCATAGGGCTTGTCGGCGTCCCAGGCGTCGATGTCGAAGCTGCCGCCGGCTTGGAAAGTCATGCCCGCAATGATGCCGTCCGCACCGGCGCCGCGGGAGGTCCGATCAGAACAGGGTGCCCTCGTGTTCGATGCCGCGCAGCGCGTCGTAGTCGAGGGTGACGCAGTCGATGCCGCGGTCGGTGGCGAGGACGCGGGCCTGCGGCCTGATCTCCTGCGCCGCGAACACGCCGCGGACGGGCGCGAGGTGCGGGTCGCGGTTGAGCAGCTCCAGGTAGCGGGTGAGCTGCTCGACGCCGTCGATCTCGCCGCGCCGCTTGATCTCGATGGCGACCGTGGCGCTGCCCTCGTCCCGGCAGAGGATGTCGACGGGGCCGATCGCGGTGGGGAACTCCCGGCGGATCAGCGACCATCCGTCCCCGAGCGTGGTGATGTGCTCGGCGAGCAGCTCCTGCAGGTGCGCCTCCACGCCGTCCTTCTGCAGGCCCGGGTCCACGCCGAGTTCGTGGCTGGTGTCGTGCAGGATCTCCTCGATGGTGAGGATGAGCCGCTCACCGGACTTGCCGTGCGTGACCGTCCAGCGGGCGATGGCGCCGTTGTCCTCGTAGCTCTCCTCGCGCAGCGAGCAGGGCGGGTTCATCCAGTTGAGGGGCTTGTAGGCGCGGTCGTCGGCGTGGACGCTGACGCTCCCGTCCGACTTGATCAGGATCAGGCGGGGGGCCATCGGCAGGTGGGCGGTGAGCTTGCCGGCGTAGTCGACGCTGCACCGGGCGATAACGAGACGCACGCCGCCCAACTTTAGCGGCGCGGCCGGGCGCGCGGGCCGGATCGGCCGCGGACGGCGAGGGCGGCGACGGTGGCGGGTCGCTAAGGCGGGACGGCCGCGGATCTAAGGCGTCGTGCCGATGTGGGGGCGGACGCCTTAGGACGAACCTCTTGGATGTCGGGCCCGTCCGTGGGCCCGGAATCCAAAGAGGAGGGGCCGTGTACCACCACGACATCATGCAGTCGATCATGCGGGAGCGGGCCCGTGAGATGCGGGCGGAGGCGCGGGCCGCAAGGGCCGGCCGGCTGGCGCGCCTGGCCCGCGAGTTCTGGGCCGACCAGGCCGAGCGCGGCGCGGCCCGCCCGGCCCGGCGGCGGCCGTCCGAGCACGGTGCGGCGCCCGCACGGTGACCCGCCCCCGGCCGGAGTGTCCGGCCGGGGGCGGCGCGTAGCGAAATGAAAATCTTTGTCAAGCCTGGAATTCTCCGGGCGTCGTGATTAGCGTCGCGTGTGGGAGTCATCCTCCGTCTGGCGAAAGGACCCCCGCATGTCTCTTGACGTGACCCCGGAACTCCTGGAGACGGCGCAGAAGGGCGAGGTCGGCGACGCGGCGTTCGTCGAATGCATCAGAACGTCCCTCCCGTACGCGTGGGACATGATCAGCGGGCTGGTGGCGCGGCTGCAGGTGGACGGCGGAGACTTCGCCGACAACCTGACGCCGCCGCCGGACGAGCAGGCCCGCGGTCAGCTGCTCCGCGTCCTCGCGAGCGACGCCATGCGCGGCACCCTGGAACGCTACTTCGGCGTCAGGCTCGCCTTCCAGAACTGCCACCGCGTGGCGGTCTTCCCGGCCGGCGAGTCGGACGCCCACCGGACGTTCGTGACGGCCCGCGAACAGATCCTCAACCAGTCCCCCGAACTCCGCGACTGCTGACCGCTTCGCCGACCTGCGGCGTGCCGCCCTTGAGAACGGCCTCATCAGGGCGACACGCCGCAGGTCAGCGTGTGGCGGCGCGGACCTTGGGGAGGACGTCGGCGCCCAGGCGGGCGATGTTGTCCAGGGTGGCGGCGCGGGAGCCGGCGGCTTCGACCAGCAGGATCAGGTGCCGGATTCCGGTGCGTTCGACGGTGGTCACGAGCGATTCCACGCAGTCGTCCGGTGAGCCGACGGGATGCAGATCGCACATGAGGCGCGTGTAGGCGACGGGGTCACGGGACGGCCGTGGACGGTCGTCGATGGGAACGTATCCCTCCAGCCCTGGGCCCAGCCAGCGCGGCATCTCGTCCATGAGGGTCTTCACGGCTTCTTCGCGTGTGTCGGCGACCTGGGCGACATGGGTGGAGATGTGCGGAGCCTCCGGGCGGCCGTGGCGGGCG
Organism: Spirillospora sp. NPDC048824; assembly: GCF_043198455.1. Classification (NCBI taxonomy): domain Bacteria; kingdom Bacillati; phylum Actinomycetota; class Actinomycetes; order Streptosporangiales; family Thermomonosporaceae; genus Spirillospora; species Spirillospora sp. NPDC048824. The sequence continues at coordinate 16,311 of NZ_JBICUS010000021.1, forward strand.
ACGGCGGCGGCCTTCTCGTCGGGTCCGACATGCATTCCCAGCAGCATCGGCAGGCCGCGTTCTGCGGCGAGCGCCTCGGTGGCGGGGGATGTGCACGCGACCGCCACCGGGGGCGGGGCAAGCGCGCGCGGGACGACCGGAACCTCGCGGAAGCGAAAGTGCTCGCCGGACCATGCGACCCGGTCCGAGCGCAGCCAGGACAGAAGAAGGTCGAGGGACTCGGCGAAGCCCTCCTCATAACGGGGGAGACCGGTGCCGAACACCTCCAGGTCCCGCCACGGCCCGCCGCGTCCGACGCCCAGGCGGAAACGGCCGCCGGACAGCAGCGACAGCATCGCCGCCTCCTCGGCCAGTGCCACCGGGTGCCGGGTGGACAGCACGCTGACCGCCGTCCCGACATGGACGCGGCCGGTGAGCGCCAGGATGTGCCCGGCGAGGACGGTCGCCGACGGGACGACCCCGTAGGACATGAAGTGGTGTTCGGCCAGCCAGACGTCGTCGAACCCGGCCCGTTCGGCGGCGGCGGCGGCTTCGACGGTCCGGGCCAGGGCGGCGGCGTCCCGCTGGGGACCCGAGCGGGAAGTTTCGTTGGGCGGGTGGCGGGTGGCGAGGAGGAAGATTCCGAGGCGCACGTCCCCGTCGTACCCGCCCTCGTGGGCGCGCGAGCGTTTTGGGAGACTGCCGTCATGACTGGTGGTTCGTTCAGCAGAGTCGGAGTCGTCGGACTGGGCACGATGGGCGCGGGCATCGCCGAGGTGCTGGCGCGCGGCGGCCTCGCGGTCGTCGGCATCGAGGTGAACCAGGACGCGCTGGAACGCGGGCGCGGGCACCTGGAAAGCTCGACCGGACGGGCCGTCAAGCGCGGCAGGCTCACCGAGGACGCGCAGCGCGAGATCCTCGGCCGGGTCGCGCTGTCGACCGACTTCGCCGACCTCGGCGACTGCGACCTCGTCATCGAGGCCGTCCCGGAGCGGCTCGACCTGAAGCGCAAGGTCTTCGCCGAACTGGACCGGGTGTGCCGGGACGACGCCGTCCTCGCCACCAACACCTCGTCGCTGTCGGTCACCGACATCGCGGTCACCACCGGACGTCCCACCAAGATCGTCGGGGTGCACTTCTTCAACCCGGCGCCCGTGATGAAGCTCGTCGAGGTCATCGCGACCGTCCTGACCGAGCCGGACGCCGTGACCCGCGTCGCCGGCCTCGTGGCGGGCCTCGGCAAGACCCCGGTGACGATCGGGGACCGCGCCGGCTTCGTCGCGAACCGGCTGCTGTTCGGATACCTGAACCAGGCCGCGTCCATGCTGGAGTCGGGGCACGCGACCCGCGACGACATCGACACCGCGATGAAGGTGGGCGCGGGCCTGCCGATGGGCCCGTTCACCCTCATGGACCTGATCGGCCTCGACACCTGCCTGGAGGTGCTCGAAGCGATCTACGCCGAGTCGCGCGACCGGCGCCACGCCGCATCCCCGCTGCTGCGCGAACTCGTCACCGCCGGGCTCCTCGGCCGCAAGACGGGCCGCGGCTTCTACACCTACGACACGTCCGCCGCCGAACCCGCGGCGGAGGCGGCCGGCGGCCCGAAGCCGGTCGTGGGCATCGTCGGCGTCGGCCCCCTCGCGGACGCGATCGCCGCGCTGTGCGACCGGGCGGGCGCCGAGGTCCGCGACTCCGCCGCCCGGTTCGCCGACTGCGACCTGATCGTCGAGGCCGCGGAGGACGCCGAGGCGGGGCGTGCGCTGCTGTCCGCCGCCGCCCAGGCCGCCAAGCCCGGTGCCGTGCTGGCCGTGACGTCGGTGTCCGGCCCGGTGATCGAGCAGGCGATGGCGACCGGCCGTCCCGCCGACGTCGTCGGCCTGCACCTGCCCGACCCGGCGGGCACGCTCGCCGAGGTCGCCGCCACGGTCGCGACCGACCCGCGGATCGCCGACCGGGCCGCGGACCTCGCCGGACGCCTCGGCCTCACCGTCGTGCGCTGCCGCGACCGCGCCGGCTTCATCGTGGACGCCCTGCGCTTCCCGTACCTGAACGACGCCGCGGCGATGCTCGGCGCCGGATACGCCGACGCCGACTCGATCGATGCCGCGATGACGCTCGGCTGCGGCTACCCGACGGGCCCGATCGCCGACCTCGACCGGCTCGGCCTGGACCGCGCGGTCACCGTCCTGCGCGCCCTGCACGCCGAGACCCGGGACCCGGCCCTGGCCCCCACCCCGCTCCTCACGGAACACGTGACCGCCGGAAGCCCGCTGTACTGAATATCCTCGAAGGCATGAGCCCCCGGAAGAATCGTCGTGCGCTGTCCGGACGTCCCTCGCGGGGCGGCGGGGGAGTGTGGGCGCAGGAGACCGAGGAGGGCCCGGACGGCGCATGGATCGTCCGGGCGATCTCCGGGGCCGCCGCGACGAAGGCGTACCGGTGCCCGGGGTGCGACCAGGAGATCCCGCCGGGCGTCGCGCACGTCGTCGCGTGGCCGGCGGACGACCGGGGCGGCGAGGACCGCCGGCACTGGCATCGCCCCTGCTGGCAGGCCCGCGGCCGGCGTTCGCCCCGCATCATGCGTTCGCGTGACGCGCCGCGCTTTTAGCCCTTGACCGGGGTTCGTCCCCGAAATGAACAGAGGAGAGCCATGGCGGAGATCAGGGCGGCGACGGTGCTGCCGGCGCGGCGCGAGGAGATCACGCTGCACACCTCCGACGGGCTGAAGCTGGTCGGTGAGATGGCGCTTCCCCTGGACCGGCCGCCGGTGGCGACGCTGGTGTGCCTGCATCCGCTGCCCACTGCTCAGGGCATGATGGACAGCCACGTCCTGCGCAAGGCGTCCTACCGGCTGCCCGCGCTCGCCGGTGTCGCCGTGCTGCGGTTCAACACACGCGGGACGACGTCGGCGCGCGGCACGAGCCAGGGCGAGTTCGGCGAGGGGGAGACCGAACGGTTCGACGTGGCGGCGGCGCTGGAGTACGCCGAGTACCACGATCTGCCGCACCCGTGGCTGCTCGGCTGGTCGTTCGGCACCGAACTGGCTTTGAAGTGGGGGCGTGACCCGCTGGTCGAGGGCGCGATCCTGCTGTCCCCGCCGCTGAGACGGGCGGGTGACGCGGACCTGGACGCCTGGGGCGCCGACGGACGGCCCGTCGTGGCGCTGGTCCCGGAGTTCGACGACTTTCTGCGTCCGGCGGAGGCGCGGGAGCGGTTCAAGCGCGTCCCGCAGGCCGAGGTGGTCGCGGTGGAGAACGCCAAGCACCTCTGGGTGGGCGAGCCGTACGTCCGGATCGTCCTGAACGAGATCGTCAAGCGGGTCGCTCCGACGGCGGCCCCGCTCCCCACTGAATGGGACGAACCGGGCGAATAACCTCATGCGGCCGATCGCGGCCACTCTCGTAACGCATGACCCGATAGCGGGTAACGATGGGCTTAGTGATCGCGTTCACGGCGGCCCGACCGGGACGCCGTGAGGAGGGACCGCCCATGACCGTGCAGCTGTACGCCAGGGATGTCGGAACCGGCACGCCACTCGTCCTGCTGCACGCCTTCCCGCTCTCCTCGGCGATGTGGCTCGGCCAGCGGGAGGGCCTCGCGAACCGGTTCCGCGTCATCACCCCCGACCTGCGCGGCTTCGGCGGTTCCGTGCTCGGCGACGACGAGCCGTCGATCGACGCGATGGCCGACGACGTCGCCGGTATGTTCCGGCGCCTCGGCGTCGGCCGGGCCGTCGTCTGCGGGCTGTCGATGGGCGGCTACGTGGCGATGGCGCTGTGCCGGCGGCACCCCGACCTCGTCCTCGGCCTGGTGCTGGCCGCCACCCGCGCCGCCGCCGACGCCGACGCCGTCCGGGAGGCCCGGCTGCGGCAGGCGGGCCGGCTCGAACACGACGGCACCACGCAGATCCTGGTGGACGAGGTCCTGCCCGGCCTCGTCGGACCCACCACGCTGCGCCAGCGCGCGCTCATCTACGGGCGCGTGCGCGGACTCGTCCAGGCCACCCCGCCGCACGCCGCCGCGTGGGCGCAGCGCGCCATGGCCGGACGCCCGGAGGCGTTCGGCACACTCCGCGGCATGCGGGTGCCCGCCCTCGTCATGATCGGAGACGAGGACGCGCTGGCCACCGAGGACGAGGCCCGCGCCATGTCCGACGCGCTGCCCAACGCGGAACTGCTGGTCATGCCGCGCGCCGGGCACCTGTGCGCGGTGGAGCAGCCGGACCTGTTCAACCAGGCCGTGGCGGAGTTCGCCGCCGCCCTGGCCCGCACCAGCCGCTGAGCGTTCGGCGGGTGGCTAGATCACCTCTTGCCGGGGCATGACGACCTCGCGGATCAGCAGTGAGATCGCCGCCGCCGTCGGGATCGCCAGCAGCGCCCCGACGACGCCGAGCAGCGCCGCGCCGACCAGCGCCGCCACGATCGTCACCGCCGGCTGCACGTCCACCGTCCGTTTCATGACGCGCGGATACACCACGTAGTTCTCCACCTGCTGGTAGAGCACATAGAAGATCACGCAGGCGATGAGGTCCGTGGTGTCGCCGGTCAGGAACGTCACCAGGGACACCACCACCGCGCCGATCGTCGCGCCGACCAGCGGGATCAGGTCGGTCACCGCGACGATCAGCGCCAGCGCCAGGGCGTACTTCACCCCGAGGACCGACAGGAAGATGTACGACGTGACGCCCGCGATGAACGCGATCGTGAACTGCCCGGCGACGTACCCGCCGATCCGGTCGAGTATCTCGTCGCCCAGCAGCGCGACGCGCGCTCTTCGGGAGCGCGGGGCGAGCTGGTAGAAGAACGTCTTGATCTGCGGCAGCGAGCTGAGGAAGTACAGCGTCAGGATCAGGATCGTGATCGTCTGGAAGACGCCGCTGACCGCGACCTTGCCGATGCCGGTGGCGGTGTCGGTGAGGCTGTTCTGGAAGTCCGGGCTGTTGACGGCCTTCTCGGCGCGGTCCAGGAGCCCGTAGCGCTTGTCCCACTCGGCCAGCGTCTTGTTGTTCTGCAGCTGCTCGACGTACTCGGGGATGCTCTTGCGCAGCTCGGTGACCTGCTCGGTGACCGGCTGGACGAGTGAGGCGACGAAGCCCGCGAAGAAGAGGATCACGACGAGGAACACCGTCGCGACCGCCGCGCCGCGCGGGAACCCGAACTTGCGGAGCCGGTCGACCGCCGGGTTCAGGCCGACCGCGAGGAACATCGCCACCACGATCATCACGATCACGGACTTGGCGTTCGTCGCGGCCCGCACCAGCAGCCACGCGGTGATGACGCCGAGCGCGGCGGTGAACCCGAACACGAACGGGTGGGCCCGGCCGAGCGGCTGGCCGGGCCGCCCGAACGGGAACAGGTGGTCGACGCCGGCCTCGCGCCTGCGCTGCTCCACGTCGTGCGCCGGGTCGGGCGCGTCCGAGGCCGGTGGCGCCTTTCCCGGCGCCGGTACCGGAGCCGGGAGGTTGACGGGCGTGCCGGTGGCCGGGTCCCGCTCCCCGGACGGCTCGTCGATCTTCTCGGGCTTCAGCGCACCGCTGGGCGCGACGGCGTCCTTGCCCGGTTCTTCTGGTTCCCCCGGCCCGCCGGCCGTCGTGTCGTCGTCCGCGGTGTCGTCGTCCGCGGCGGTGTCGTCCGTCGTCGTGTCGTCGTCGGCGGGCGGGGTGGGAGCGGGGACCTTGCGGCCGGTCGCGGGACCGCCCTCGCCGGGTATCGCCTCCGGCCCGTCCTCGTGGGGGGTCTCGTTGGACACGCCGCTCTCCTCTTCCATCCTGCCGTGGTCATGCCGCACGCCGCGTCGCGGGCCTGGGCCGCGCTACAGGGTGAGACGACGGAAAGCCTAGAGGCGTTTCCGCTGCCTCTAGGCTTTCCGTCACGTTCGGGCCATTGTCAGATGACGGTCACTCCTGCCACCAGTCCTCGTCGTCCTCCTCGGACTTGGCGGCGGGGGCGGCCTGCTTGGCGGGCGCGGCCTTGCCCGCGGGCTGCTGCTGTCTGGGCTGCTCGGCCTGCTGCGCCGGGGCCGGCTTGGGCTCGGCCGCGGGGATCGCGGCCTTCTCCGGGGGCGCGGCCAGCTCGGCGTCGCCGCCCAGGTTCGGCGCGACACCGCCGATCAGCTGACGCAGCTGGTTGAGGTGGCTGGTGATGCTGTCGCGCTGGCGGGTGAGCTCGTCGACCTGCCGCTGCGCCGCCGTCCGGACGCGGTCGGACTCGGCCTTGGTCTCGGCGAGCAGCTGCTCGGCCTGCGCCTTGGCCTCGGCGATCACATTGTCGGAGTTCTTGCGCGCGTTGGCCATGAGCTGCTTGGCGTGCGAGTCGGCCTCACGCCGTGTCTGCTCGGCCTGCTGGGTGGCCTTGGCGGCCCGCTGCTCGGCGGACGCGGCGCGCTGCTCGGCCTCGGCGACGAGCTTCTGCGTGGCGGCCTGGGCATTGGAGTGCCGCTCGGCGTCCTGCCGGTCGGCCTCCTCGCGCCGGGCGGCCAGCTGGATCTCGAACTCGGCCTCGGCCTGGGCGCGCTGGGCCTCGCTCTCCTCCAGAATGCGCTGGGCCTGGGCCCGCATCTCGTCGGCCTGCCGCTTGGCCGTCGTGAGGATCTCGTCCCGCTCGCGCTTGGTGGACGCGCGCAGCTGCGCGACCTCGCGCTCGGTCGTGGTCCGCAGCTTGGCGATCTCGCGCTCGGCGCCGGCGCGCTTCTCGGCGACCTCGTGGTCGGCGGTGGCGCGCAGCTTGGCGACCTCGCGCTCGGTCGTGGAGGTCAGCTCGTCCGCCTCGCGGCGGGCGGAGGTTCGCACCTCCTCGGCCTCGCGCTCCGCCGCGCCGCGCATGTCGTCGCCCTCGCGCTGGGCGTTCGCGCGCAGTTCGGCGGCGTCGTTCTCGGCGGTGGCGCGCTGCTCGGCGGCATCGACCTTGGCCGCGGCCTTGATCTCGTTCGCCTCGGAGCGTGCGGCCTGCACGAGCTCGGTGGCCTGCTCCTCGGCGAGCCTGAGCAGCTGCTCGATGCGCGCGCCGAGACCGGAGTAGGTGGGACGTTCCTGCTCCTGCAGCTGACGATGGGCGTCCGACAGCTCTCGCTGCATGGCCTGTGTCTGCTCGCGGGTCTGCCGGACCTCGTTGTCGAGCGTCTTGATGTGCTCGTCGACCTGGTGCCGGTCGTAGCCGCGGAGCACCACGTCGAATTCGCGCGGGGGCGTGTCTTCAAAGAAGTTGCTGAGCTGGGCGTCGATGTCGGACTGCATGTGGCTCAATCCTGATGTGACGGGGCTACGGGTAGTTCCGGGGACCGGTTGATCGCCTGACATGACGGGCGCAGTGCCCCAGACCTCTTCCGGCGACTGAAGCGTACTCCGGACGCTGCCGTGTTGGGGGCTCATCTTGACGCGCTGCGTATTTTGTCCCTTTTGTGTACCTGACCTCCGCGTGGGTCGCCGCCCAGGTGCGGGCACCACAAATGCACCAGATGTGGCGCAACGGTCACACAGCGGCGGTCAGTACCCCGTCGTCGGCGACAGTGATATCGAACACGTCACGATCCGATCGCGCCCCTGCGGCGCCGCCGCTCGAAGATCACGCGCGTCCGTCAGCGCTTCTGGACGAGCTCGGTCAGGACGCCGTGGCAGTCCTTGGGGTGCAAAAAGTTGATCAAGGATCCCATGGACCCGTTGCGCGGCGCGTCGTACAGGACCCGGACGCCCTTGCCCGCGATGCCGGCCGCCTCCTCCGCGACGGTCCCGTCCGTCCCGAACGCGATGTGGTGCACGCCCTCGCCGTTCTTCGCCAGCCACTTGGCGACCGCCGAGTCGTCCCGGATCGGCTCGATCAGCTGCAGATAGCTCGCCGCCCCGTCCCCCGTCTCGTTGATCTTGAGCATGCACTCCCGGACGCCCTGCTCCTCGTTCACCTCGAAGTGCGCGTCGGTGAAGCCGTAGGTCGCCTTGTAGAACTCGACGGTGGCCTCCAGGTCATGACACGCGATGCCGATGTGGTCGATACGGGTCAGCATGGGCTTTCTCCCTACTCGGACGGCCAGGCGGGGGCGAACGGAACCGAACACGGTTCTCCTGGGTATGGTGGCAAACGTCGCCGCAGCACCACCCTGGAGGCCCCCTCATGACCGCCACGTCCGTGATCGTCGCCGGAGCGCGCACCCCCATCGGGCGCCTGATGGGCTCGCTGAAGGACTTCTCCGCGGCCGACCTCGGAGCGCACGCGGTCAAGGCGGCGCTGGAGCGCGCCGGGGTGTCCGGCGACCAGGTGCAGTACGTGATCCTCGGCCAGGTCCTGCAGGCGGGCGCGGGCCAGATCCCGTCCCGGCAGGCGGCCGTCAAGGCGGGCATCCCGATGAGCGTCCCGTCGATCACGATCAACAAGGTGTGCCTGTCCGGCCTGGACGCGATCGCGCTCGCCGACCAGCTGATCAGGGCCGGCGAGTTCGACATCGTCGTGGCGGGCGGGATGGAGTCGATGACCCAGGCCCCGCACCTGCTGCCCAAGTCGCGCGGCGGCTACAAGTACGGCACCGTCGAAGTCCTCGACCACATGGCCCACGACGCGCTGACGGACGCGTTCGACGGCATCGCCATGGGCGAGTCGACCGAGATGCACAACGCGAAGCTGAACATCTCGCGCGAGGAGCAGGACGAGTTCTCCGCCCGCTCCCACCAGCGCGCCGCCGAGGCCACCAAGAACGGCGTGTTCGACGACGAGATCGCCCCAGTGGAGATCCCGCAGCGGCGTGGTGAGCCGATCGTGTTCTCCGCCGACGAGGGCGTGCGCGGCGACACCACCGCCGAGTCGCTGGCCAAGCTGCGTCCCGCGTTCAGCAAGGAGGGCACGATCACCGCCGGCTCGTCCTCGCAGATCTCCGACGGGGCCGCGGCGGTCGTGGTGATGTCCAAGGCCAAGGCCGAGGAACTCGGGCTGACGTGGCTAGCCGAGATCGGCGCGCACGGCAACGTCGCCGGCCCGGACAACTCGCTGCAGTCCCAGCCGTCCAACGCGATCAAGCACGCCCTCGGCAAGGAGGGCCTGAGCGTGGACGACCTGGACCTCGTCGAGATCAACGAGGCGTTCGCCTCCGTCGGCATCCAGTCGATGCGCGACCTCGGCATCGGACCCGACAAGGTCAACGTCAACGGCGGCGCCATCGCGCTCGGCCACCCGGTCGGCATGTCGGGCGCCCGCATCGCCCTGCACCTGGCCCACGAGCTGAAGCGCCGCGGCGGCGGCGTCGGCGCCGCCGGCCTCTGCGGCGGCGGCGGCCAGGGCGACGCGTTGCTTATTCGTGTCCCGACCCGGCCGCTCGCCTAGCGGCTCACGACCGATCGGTGCGTCTTACTGCGGCTTGGGCTGGTGGACGGTGACCGTTGTGAAGCCCAGGGCCTTGAGCATGTTCTCCAGCATCGCCTTGGTGTTGGCGTCGGCGCGTTCCTTCAGGCCGCTCTGGGCGGCCGCCGTCTGGATCTTCTGGGCCGCCAGGACGTAGAGCTGCTGCTGGTCGGCGGGGTTGCCGCTGAAGAAGTCGCCGAAGCGGTCGAGCAGGCCGCGTTCGGTGGCGTGGACGTAGCTGTGCTTCGGGTCGAGGTTGGTCTTCTCCAGCTGGGCGGGCGGCAGCGTGATGGTCGCGGACGTCCGGTCCGCGTTCACCTTGACGGCGCCCGAACCGAGCTTCGAGAAGTCCACGTAGGCGTCGACGGAGCCGTTCCCGACGAACAGGGTGCGCTCGCCGCGCAGCGACCCCGGCAGGAACTTGGCGTCCTTCTCCAGGTCTACGATGACCTGGAAGTTGCCGCTGGCAGCCTCGTAGCGGTGCAGGTCGCGGATGGACTTCAGCAGGACGGGCCCGCTGCGGTCCTTGGTCTCCACGCCGAACGGGTTCAGCCATCCGGGGAGACCGCGCAGTGCCTGCTGGGCCACGAGCACGACCGCGATGGTCGCGACGATGAGCAGGACCGGGGTGATCAGCCCGCGCCGCGAAGCGCGGGACCGGACGGTGGACGCCTTGCGGGGTGCGTCGTTCTTCTGTTCCGGGCGAGCCATGTACGGGGGCATTCCCGGCAGGAACGTCTCGTACCTGGCGTGCCGGTTAGGTCGATGTGAGCGAAGCCATACCGTGGGGCGAAACCCCTGGCGGGGGCAGTTGCGTTGGGACGGGTGTGGACATGATTCGTGTTTTCCGCCTCGTCTCCATCGCCGAGGCGGCCTCCTTCCTCCTGCTGCTCCTGGTCGCGATGCCGCTGAAGTACGGTGCGGACGCGGAAGTGGGCGTGCAGCTGATGGGGCCGATCCACGGAGTCCTGTTCATGGCCTACGTCGGGATGGTCTTCCTCGTCCGTGAGGCGCTCCGCTGGGACTTCAAGCGCACGGTGCTGGCACTGGGCGCCGCCGTGCTGCCGGTCGCCCCGTTCCTCGTGGAGCGCTACTGGACCAGGCCCGCGAACTCGACCGCAGCGGGCGCCGCGCCTGCCGCGCGCTGACGGTGATGAACTTCTGCGTGGTCGCGGCCGGCTGGGGGTCCGCCGCGGCCGCGCAGAGGATGACCGGGCTCGGCCGGCCCGGCCGCGGGGCTTGGGTGTCCGCTGCGGCCGCGCAGAGGATGACCGGGCTCGGCCGGGCCGGCCGCGGGGCTTTCGGCTCGCGGTGACCTCGCGTCCTTCGCCGCGCGTCCGGAGTGCTTAGACTGCTCTGCCGGGCGGCGGGTCTTGCCGGTCCGGAAGTCGGCGGGGCCGAGCGAGCAGGCCCGGTAGTCGGCGAAGTTGAGCCGCAGCCAGGCGCGGCGCCGGGATTCGCTCCAGGACGCGAACCGGCGTGCCGCGCGGGTGTCGGCGATGACGGGAGGGACGTCGCCGAGAAGCCACGCGTCGACCAGCGCGCGGTAGCCGTTCGGCGAGGCCGCGCAGGCCCGGGCGTCTCTGAGGCTTCGGCTGATCTGCCGGACGGCCCGCGCCGCGTACCCGGGCGCGAGTTCCTCATCGAGATGGACGGTGGCGACGCCGTCCTCCACGGAGACGGGGGTCCCCGCGGGACGCTGCTCCACCTTCGTGAACGCGCCGGGGGTGTCGTTCAGGCGCGCGGCGAGGGGAGTGGCCGCCGCCATCAGCCGGGGCAGCGCGTCCCGCAGGGCGGGGTGGACGCACACGGTCAGCGGCCATTCCCTGCAGACCGGCGCCGCCGCCACGGGCGCGACCGTCCCGCCGGAGCCGTACAGGCCGTGCGTGGCGGTGACCGTCGCGGCCAGTGCAACCACAAGCGGGAGAACGAGCAGGAATCGCCGCGTCGCCCACATCACATAGCCGAGGATCAGCGCGGTGGTCAGGCCGACCGTCCAGGTGACCTGGTCGACGAGCACCTGCGGGCGCAGGGTGGTGAACAGGGCGATGTGGTCGAACGCCGCCGGGGGAAGCAGGCTCCACCACGACACGCCCGGGACGCGCAGCGCGGCCCACAGCGATGTCACGGCGAGGATCAGGGCGGCTGTGGCGCGGTGGGGGACGACGCGTCCGGCCAGGTAACCCACGACGACGTGCAGGACGAGTGAGCCCGCACCGGCGACGATGCCCATCGGGTGGGGATGCCCCGACTGGCCTTGGAGCAAGGTGACGGCGACGACCACGATCGTGACCGCGATGTAGGAGACCAGCGCGGCGGCGGACAGCAGCAGCAGGTCGAACAGCACACCGGTGGCGGGGGAGCGCGCGGTGAGGTCGCGCAGATAGTCGAGGGGACGTTCCCGTACCGCGGTCCAGGCGGCCAGTCCCGCGGCGACGGGGCCGAGGAAGCGGACCGAGTTGACCAGTGCGACGACGGTGTTGTCCCAGTACGCGACCGACGGGCACAGCGACAGCACGGCCGCCGCCGTCCCGACCGAGGTGAGGACCGGCACCGCGACCAGCAGTGCCGTGCGACGGGCGTCCAGCCGGAGCACCCGCCCCAGGTCAGACACCGGTGGCGCTCCCGGCGGGCGGCCGCCTCGCCCGCAGCCCCGTCAGCTGCGGCAGCGGCACGCTGGGCAGCGTCATCTGCGGCAGCGCCGGCCGCGCGGGCCGGTGCTCCGGGGGCACGAGCGAGGGCACCGGTTCCGCGGGTGCCACCGGATCCGCCGGGTCGGCGCCGCGGCGGTCGGCGGCGGTGCGGCCGCGGCGCGCCGTGGCGGACCGGGTGGGCTGTTCGGTCAGCCGGCCGCGTGCGAGCGTGAGGAGGCGGTCGCACCATCCGGTGAGCGTCCCGCCGGCGTCGGCCGTGACCATCACCGTCGGGGCGAGAGTGCGCAGCACCGGGATCAGTTCCGCCATGGCGGAGGTGAGCATGTGGTGCCCGGGGCCGCCGGCGCCGGTGGGCCACGGTTCGGCGGCGGCGCACAGTTCGCCGAACGGGTCGTCCAGGAACACCGCGTCGGGCTCGTGGACGCACGCGGCGGCGAGCCCGGCCCGCAGCCGGACGTCGGGCGGCAGCAGCGCCAGTTCGGTGCCGGCGGCCTCGGCGAGATCGAGCCGCCGCACCATGGAGCGCGCGGCGGACGCGCTCGTCCGCTTGTAGTAGGCCGCGTACTCGACGAACTCCCCGGCCGTCATGTGCTCCGCCCGGGTGAACCGCGCCGGCAGGTATCCGATCCGGGCGCGTGCTGCCCGCACGCCGGTGGTGTGCGCGACGTCGTGCCCGAGAATGTGCAGCACGCCGGCATTCGGCCTGCGCAAGGTCGCGAACGTGGCCAGCAGAGTGGATTTACCGGCGCCAGGTGGACCGGCCAGGCCGACCACGCCTTCGGGTACGCCGAAGGTCACCGGGCGCAGGAGCCACCGCCCCCCGCGGCGGACACCCATTCCTCGGGCCACGATCACGGAATGATCCGCGATCACAAGTTTCCCCCCATTGCTCGTCATGCGTTCGCGGCGGCGGGCTGCGAGCCCGGTGACCGGGTGCGCCGGTGGCCTCGGTCCCCCAACCCTGCCACGCGGTGCCCGCCGGGCCGGGCCGCCGTACGGCGGTTCCGGCGCGCCGGTCGCTTTTGCCGTGCCGCGATGCATCGACATCGTGACTATAACCGGGCTTGGTGATGGCTGCCAGCAATCTTTTTGCCTTTACGGCAGGACGCCTGGATTCTTTGCCCGCCGCACCCTAGGCGAGAATTCGAAAAGGCGGGCAATTGCCGAACTGGGCGCAGAATCGGGACGTGCCGGGCGTCCAGTGCGGACGCCGCGCTCCGCTGGGAGCGTACGGACGCGCGGTCGCACGCGCTCATGAGGCAGGATGGTCCCATGCCTTCTCGGGACTTTTCGTTGCACGGGGCCATCGATCTGGGGGCGCGCCAGTCGGCCGCCAGGAAGCAGCAGGAACGCCGGGCCCAGGGCGGCGGCGCGTCCGCCGGTGCGGGCGCCCCCGCCGGCCAGTACGTCGTGGACGTCACGGACGAGACGTTCAACACCGAGGTCGTGGAGCGGTCGCAGTCCGTTCCCGTCCTGGTGGACTTCTGGGCCGAGTGGTGCGGTCCGTGCAAGCAGCTCGGGCCGATCCTGGAGAAGCTCGCCACCGAGGCGGCCGGCAAGTGGGTGCTGGCCAAGGTCGACATCGACGCCAACCCGCAGCTCGGCGCGTACATGCAGCAGATGGGGGTGCGCGGCATCCCGTTCGTGGCGGCCGTCGTCGCCGGGCAGCTGCTGCCGTTCCTGAACGGCGCGGCGCCCGAGCCGCAGGTGCGCCAGGCCATCGACCAGCTCTTCGAGGCGCTGCGCAAGGAGGGCATCCTGCCGGACGCCCCCGAAGGCGAGCAGCCGGTCGCGGACGAGGCGGGGGCGCTCGCTCCCGACCCGGTGTACCAGCGGGCCGAGGACGCGCTGCAGCGCGGCGACCTGGACGGCGCCAAGACGGCCTTCGAGGACATCCTCGCCGCCGACCCGCGCGACGCCCAGGCCAAGCAGGGGCTCGCGCTGGTGGAGCTGAGCCTGCGGGTTCGGTCGCTGGACGCCGAGGGCGCCATCCGGGACGCCGGCGCGAAGCCCGGCGACGTCCAGGCGCAGATCAGCGCGGCCGACGTGGAGATGGTGTCCGGCCAGATGGAGCAGGCGTTCGACCGGCTGCTGACCGCGGTGCGCGGCAGCGCGGGCGACGACCGCGACGCCGCGCGCAAGCACCTGCTGTCGCTGTTCGAGCTTCTCCCGCCGGACGACCCGCGCGTCGCCAAGGCCCGCCGCTCCCTCCAGTCGGCTCTGTTCTGACCGGTTACGTGCCGGTCTGCCGGTTCTGATCCGTTCTGACCGAGGTCGAGACGGGCATGATCCGGATGTGAGCGCGGGCCGGGACGAGCCGCGCGGATCGGGACACCCGACCGTGATGTTGAGCGTATGCTCGATGACAACGACCGCGCCCGGACGGCCTACGTGAAGCACTTCTACGGGGCCGACCCCGCCGATCCGCGGCTCTACCACCTCGTGATCGACTCCACGGGGCTGCCCGTGCCCGCGACCGTCGAGCTGATCGTCGTCGCGGCGCTGGCGCTGTGAGCCGCGGGACGGTCCGGGCCGCGGCCCCGTGACGCACCGTCCCGGACGCATCGTCCCGGCCGGAGCGGCGCGCACGGGACATCGACGACCCGTAGCAGAGGGAGCAGTTGCCGTGGCGAGCGTGCCAAGCGTGTCGTACTCGATCACCGTCCGGCTGGAGGTCCCGGCGGGCGGCAGGGCCGTCAGCCAGATCACCCACGTCGTGGAGAACGCCGGCGGCATCGTCACGGCCCTCGACGTCAACACCGCCGGCCACGAGACGCTGCGCATCGACGTCACGATCGCGACCCGCGACACCCAGCACGCCGAGGCGATCTCCGGCGCGCTGGAGAAGATCGAGTCCGTCAAGATCCACAAGGTCAGCGACCGGACGTTCCTGATGCACCTCGGCGGCAAGATCGAGATGCAGTCCAAGGTGCCGCTGCGCAACCGCGACGAGCTGTCGATGGCCTACACGCCCGGCGTCGCCCGCGTCTCCCTCGCCATCGCCCGCAACCCCGAGGACGTCCGCCGGCTGACGATAAAGCGCAACAGCGTCGCGGTCGTCACCGACGGCTCGGCCGTCCTCGGCCTCGGCAACATCGGCCCGGAGGCCGCGCTGCCCGTCATGGAGGGCAAGGCTGCGCTGTTCAAACGGTTCGCCGGGATCGACGCGTGGCCGATCTGCCTCGACACGC
Source organism: Spirillospora sp. NPDC048824 (assembly GCF_043198455.1). Lineage (NCBI taxonomy): Bacteria > Bacillati > Actinomycetota > Actinomycetes > Streptosporangiales > Thermomonosporaceae > Spirillospora > Spirillospora sp. NPDC048824. The sequence goes on from NZ_JBICUS010000021.1 coordinate 31,458, forward strand.
AGGACACCGACGAGATCGTCCGGACCGTGCAGATCCTCGCCCCCGCGTTCGGCGGCATCAACCTGGAGGACATCTCCGCGCCGCGCTGCTTCGAGGTCGAGGCCCGGCTGCGCGAGCTGCTGGACATCCCCGTCTTCCACGACGACCAGCACGGCACCGCGATCTGCGTGCTCGCCGCGCTGACCAACGCGCTGCGCGTCGTCGGCAAGGACATCGGCTCCGTCCGCATCACGATGGCGGGCGCGGGCGCCGCCGGCAGCGCCATCCTGAAGCTGCTGATGTACGCGGGCGCCCGCAACCTCGTCGTCTGCGACGCGCTCGGCGCCGTCCACAAGGGCCGCGGCGACATGGACGACTCGCTCTGCTGGATCGCCGACCACACCAACGCCGACGGCTACTCCGGCGACCTGCGCGGCGCCGTCAAGGACGCCGACGTGTTCATCGGCGTGTCGGCCCCCGCCATCCTGAACGGCGGCGACATCGCCACGATGAACGACGACGCGATCGTGTTCGCCTTGGCCAACCCCGAGCCCGAGGTGTCACCGGACGAGGCGCGCGAGCACGCCGCCGTCGTCGCCACCGGCCGCAGCGACTACCCCAACCAGATCAACAACGTGCTGGCGTTCCCCGGCGTCTTCCGCGGCCTGCTGGACGCCCAGGCCGACATCGTCACCCTGGACATGCTCGCCGCCGCCGCCAAGGCCCTCGCCGAGGTCGTCACGCCGGACGAGCTGGGCCCCAACTACATCGTCCCCAGCGTCTTCCACCCGGACGTGAGCAACTTCGTCGCCGGCGCCGTCCGCGAAGCCGCCGGCGGCCGCCCCCGCACCGAAGCCTGATCGACGCAACGACCCCCGGCCACCAGAGCACGGCTCGTGACGGGGGTTCCAGCGGGTCGGCCCCCTGGGCTACTGAGACTTGTTCGAGAAGATCTGGTCGCGGCGGCGGGGCCAGATTCCGCCGTACCAGAAGATGATCGCGCCGGTGACGATGATGGCGACGCCGGTCGCGCCGCGCGCCCACAGGACGGCGTCGGGCCCGGTGTGGGGCAGTTCCTCCGGCGGGGTCTTGGTCGGTGCCGCGCCCGCCTTCTCGCAGTTCGCCTTCACCGTCTTGCTCTCGATCCGCTTGTTGGCCCAGGTGACGGTGATGCGGGTGCGGCGGTCCTCGCGGAACTCGACGGCCACCGACCGGGTCGAGTTAGCGCGGATCTCGCCGGGGATCGCGGCGGTGCCGTCGTTCTTCTCGACGCTGAAGTCCTCGTTCTGCTTCCCGGAGTTGCGGATCGTGACCTTCACCGTGCCGGCCGGGCAGGACACCGACCCGATCGAGGCCGTCACCGGCCGCGCCGGAGGCTTGGGCGACGGCGACGTCTTGGACGGGCCGGGCGACGGCGAGGTCGCCGTACCGGACGGGCTCGGGCTCCCGGACGTGGTGGCGGAGGTGGAGGCACGTGACTCCGGTGACCCCCAGTCGAACAGCATCGGGATCAGGAGGAGCGCCCCGATGACGAAGAACACGGCGGCGATGACGACCCTGGGCAACTGCACGCTGTCCTCCCCGGCCCGCCGGGCGCACACCAAGCGGGTGGCCGATGATGCTAGATCATTCTTAACCTAGGTCCTTGTGATGCCGATATCCCCATCGATAGGAATGCGTAACAGGCTAACGAGAAGGGGGACGTGCCGCCGGAGGTCCGCGCAACGCATGATGGAACCCATGGAAGACGGCATCAGGGTGGGGCTTCTGCTGGTGGCGACCCCTCAACTGGAGGATCCCAACTTTCGGCGCAGCGTCGTCCTGCTTGTCGAGCACGACGGTGACGGCGGCACGCTGGGCGTTGTCCTCAACCGGCCGACGGAAATTCCCGTCGACCGTGTGCTGCCGCCGTGGGCCGAGCTCGTCACCGGGCCGGCGGTGGTGTTCCAGGGTGGTCCGGTCGGGCTGGAGAACGCGTTGGCCCTGGCCCGCCTCCCCGGGGAGGACGAGCCGCTCGGATGGCGCGCCCTGGACGGCGGCGCCGAGGTCTCCCGTGTGGGTCTCGTCGACCTGGAGGCCCCTCCCGGTCTGCTGGCGGCCGAGCTGCTGCAGCTGCGGGTGTTCGCGGGCTACGCCGGATGGTCGGCCGGGCAGCTGCACGCGGAGATCGAGGACGGCTCCTGGTATCTGGTGTCGGCCGAGGCCGGGGACGTCTTCGCGGCCGACCCGGACCGGCTGTGGCAGGAGGTTCTGCGCAGGCAGGGCGGCGACCTGGCGTTCGTCTCCACTTTTCCCGAGGACCCGACGCTGAACTAAGGTGGACGACGTGAGTACGAAGATCCTTCCCGACGGCGACACCCAGACTGATGTCAGGCCCGACCTCTCGCACGGTGACGGCGACCATGAGCGGTTCGCCCACTATGTGAAGAAGCAGAAGATCACCGAGAGTGCGGTGACCGGCACGCCGGTGATCGCGCTGTGCGGCAAGGTCTGGGTGCCGAACCGGGATCCGAAGAAGTATCCCGTCTGCCCGGAGTGCAAGGAGATCTACGAGACCATGAAGCCGGGCGGCAAGGGCGACGAGTGAACGGCCGCTGAGAGGCGGCTGACGGCGCGCCGCCCGTTCCGGCGTGCGCGCGTGCGGTCCCGCGGTCGCGTTCCACCTCTGGGGTGTCCCCCTAGGAGACGCTGACTGCGGGACTTCGGTGTTCCATACATACGGGGGATGAATGCGGCGGTTGGCCGGGGTTTCGGTGTGCGCACTGTTGGTTACGGTGTGTGCTGTTCCAGGTTCGACGAGTGACCGGGTGCCGGTGCGGGCCGCTCCGGCGCCGGGACGGGCGGACGGATGCGTCCCGGATCCCGTCGCGCGAAGGGCCCATCCCGGAGCCCGGCCGCGCGACCGCGCCGATCTCGGCCATGACCAGGTCGTCTCCATGCTCGCCGATCTCCGGCGGACGCTCCTCGACCGCTTCGGCACCTCCGACGAACGGAACCTCGACTCGACGCTGCGCAGAGCGCGGCGCGTCGTCGTCCCGGTGCGGTTCCACGTCGTCCACAGCGGACGCAAAGGCAAGCTGTCCAAGAACGACATCCGCCGCCAGATCTCCACGCTGAATGCCGCGTACGGAGGCAAGAAGGGCGGCGCGGACACCCGCGTCAGGTTCCGCCTGGCCGGCTACGACCGCACCGACGAACCGGCCTGGTTCCACAACCCGCAGAGGTACGAGAGCCCGATGAAGCGCCGTCTGCGCAGGGGAGGGCGTCGCACGCTCAACATCTACACCGCCGCCGTGGGCACGGACGTGCTGGGCTTCTCCACGTTCCCCCAGGGGTACCGCGAGAACCCGCGCATGGACGGCGTCGTCGTCGACTACCGGAGCCTGCCGGGCGGGTCGTTCGGTCCGTTCGACCACGGTTACACGGCCGTCCACGAGATCGGGCACTGGCTCGGCTTGTTCCACACGTTCGAGGGCGGCTGCTTCTCGCCGGGGGACGGGGTGGCCGACACCCCCTACGAGGCGCGGCCGGCGGAAGGATGTCCTCACTCCCGGGACACATGCCCGCAGCGGGGGCGTGATCCCGTGCACAACTTCATGGACTACGCCCACGACACCTGCATGCGGGAGTTCACCGCAGGTCAGGGCCGTCGTATCCGGGCGGCCTGGGCCGCCTACCGGTCACGCAGGAGCGACCGCCGGACTGTGGAACCGGGCACAGCGGGGGCCACCGGGGCACGAACTGTCGGTGGGGCTCGGTAGCCTTCGATGACCGTGAGCACCTTCGCCGCATCGAGCATGCCTCCCGCCTTCCCCGAGCGGGCCGCCTGGGGGACGGCGTCGTCCCTGCGCGCCTGGCAGCAGCAGGCGCTGGAGGCGTACTTCGGAGTGGACGGCCGGCAGCCGGGCCCCCGCGACTTCCTCACCGTCGCGACGCCCGGTGCCGGTAAGACGACGTTCGCGCTCCGCCTCGCCCGCGAGCTGATGGAGCGCCGCGTCATCTCCGCGATCACGGTCGTGTGCCCCACGGAACATCTCAAGCGGCAGTGGGCGGAGTCGGCGTCCCGCGTCGGCATCAGGATCGACCCGGAGTACCAGAACGGGCAGGGGCCCGTCGGCAAGGACTTCCACGGCGTCGCCATCACCTACGCGACCGTCGCGGCGCGTCCCGCGCTGCACCGCAACCGCACCGAGTCCCGCAAGTCGCTGATCATCTTCGACGAGGTGCACCACGCGGGCGACGGCCTGTCGTGGGGCGACGCCGTCCGGGAGGCGTTCGACCCGGCGGCGCGGCGTCTCGCGCTGTCCGGCACGCCGTTCCGGACCGACATCAACCCGATCCCGTTCGTCCAGTACGACGAGGGGCCCGACGGCATCAGGCGAAGCCGCGCCGACTACACCTACGGGTACGGCCCGGCCCTCGCCGACGGCGTCGTCCGCCCGGTGATCTTCCTGGCGTACGCGGGGGAGATGCGCTGGCGCACCCGGGCGGGCGACGAGATCACGGCGACGCTCGGCGAGCCGCTCACCCAGGACCAGACCGCCCAGGCGTGGCGCGCCGCACTCGACCCCAAGGGCGACTGGATCAAGCAGGTCATCGCCGCCGCCGACCGCCGCCTCTCCGAGCTGCGCCGCGTCATCCCCGACGCGGGCGGCCTGGTCATCGCCACCGACCACGAGACGGCCCGCGCCTACGCCAAGATGCTGCGCGCCGTCACCGGCCAGGGCGCCACGGTCGTGCTGTCGGACGACCCCGGCGCGTCCAAGAAGATCAAGCAGTTCGGCGAGACCGACGACCGCTGGATGGTCGCGGTGCGGATGGTGTCCGAGGGCGTCGACATCCCGCGCCTCGCCGTCGGCGTCTACGCCACCTCCACCAGCACGCCGCTGTTCTTCGCGCAGGCGATCGGCCGTTTCGTCCGCGCCCGCCGACGCGGCGAGACGGCCTCGGTCTTCCTGCCGTCGGTGCCGACGCTGATGGGCCACGCCGCCGAGATGGAGACCGAGCGCGACCACGTCCTCGACCGCCCGGTCCGCGAGGACGGCCTGGACGACGAGCTGCTCGCCGAGGCCAACCGCGAGAACGACACGCCCGACGTCGGCGAGGAGCTTCCGTTCGAGACGGTCGAGGCGTCCGCCACGTTCGACCGCGTCCTGTACGACGGCGGCGAGTTCGGCATGCACGCCCAGCCGGGCTCGGCCGAGGAGGAGGAGTACCTCGGCATTCCCGGCCTGCTGGAACCCGAGCAGGTGTCGGCGCTGCTGCGCAAGCGGCAGGCGGAGCAGATCGCCGGGGAGCGCAGGCGCAAGACCGGCGACCCCCGCGAGGACCGCACCGCCGCCGAGGACATCGCCGCCCTCCGCCGCGAGCTCAACGGGCTCGTCGGCGCGTGGAACCACCGCACCGGCAAGCCGCACGGCGTCATCCACACCGAGCTGCGCGCCGCGTGCGGCGGCCCCGCCATCGCCCAGGCCAGCGCCGACGATATCCACAAGCGCATCGCCAAGATCCGCGAATGGGCCGCCAAACGCCGCCACTGACGTCCTCGGGGGGCGAGCGCACGGCCGGCGTCGACACCGAGTTGGCCGAGAAGCCCGGCGGCAGCGACCCCTGTCCGTGCGGTCAGCGGGGGCCGGAGGCGAGGTTCAGGGCCTTCACGATGTGGGTCACCGTCTCGTCCGGGGTGCCGTCGATGGGGGCGGAGAGGACGTCCTCGTCCGGGGCGGGGAGTTCCAGGTCGGCGAACTGGGTGTCCAGGAGGTCGGCGCTGAAGTAGTGGCCTTTGCGGGCCCTCATGCGGGCGGCGATCATGTCGCGGTCGCCGTCCAGCAGGACCATCGCGACCTCGGGGCGGCCGCCCGCCAGCATGTCGCGGTATCTGCGCTTGAGTGCGGAACAGGTGACGATGCCGGGGCGGCCGGTGCGGAGACGGTCGTCGATCCAGGCGGCGATGGAGCGCAGCCAGGGGAGGCGGTCGGCGTCGGTGAGCGCGTGTCCCGAGCTCATCTTGTCGATGTTGGCCTGCGAGTGGAACGCGTCGGCCTCCGCGTACTCCCAGCCGAGGCGTTCGGCGAGCATCGTCCCGATGGTGGTCTTGCCGCTGCCGGAGACGCCGGCGATGAGGATGACCTGGGGTTGCGTCATGGTCAGGCGGTCACCACCGGGGCGCCCGACAGGACGACGCCCTCCAGTGCCAGTTCGTCCAGGGCCCGGTCGACGGTGGGTTTGCCGACCCCGGCGGTGAGGTCGAGCAGGACGGTGGTGCGCAGCCCCGCGCGGGCGGCGTCCACGGCGGTGGCGCGGACGCAGTGGTCGGTGGCGATGCCGACGATGTCCACGGTGTCGACGCCGCGGGCGGCGAGCCAGTCCGCGAGGGGGATCTCGTCGTCGGAGAAGCCTTCGAAGCCGCTGTAGGCGGCGGTCTCGCGGCCCTTGCTGAACACGGCCTCGATGGGCGCCAGGGCCAGGTTGGGGTGGAAGTCCGCGCCCGGTGTGCCGATGACGCAGTGCGGCGGCCAGGTGTCGACGAAGTCGGGTTCGCCGGAGAAGTGGTCGCCGGGGTCGAGGTGGAAGTCCCGGGTCGCCACGATGTGCTGGTATTGGTCCCGGTGTCCGGTCATGTGCCCGGAGATGGCCGTGGCCACGTCCGCCCCGCCGGCGACGGCGAGTGAGCCGCCCTCGCAGAAATCGTTCTGCACGTCCACGATGATCAGAGCCTTCTTGCCCATGACCGCTCCCTGTACCGGTTTCCGTTCCGGAATCGCCCAGACGGCTTTTTGCCCAGACAACTGGGACGCTACCCCGTCCCGGCGGTTCGGGTTCAACTGCGCGGGCCGCCGTTGACGAACTCGGTGGGGACGGCGGGCTCGCCCTTGGAGAGTTGAACCGCCGTCGGCGGCAGTTCCGCGACCGCGCGCGCGTGGCGTGCCCTGGTCTCGGTGAGCGGTTCGCGTCCGACGACCTCGCCGTCGCGCACCAGCGGCACCTGCAGGACGCGGTCGCGTGGGCCGTGGGCCGGTTCCCCGGTGGACACGCTCTCGGCGTAGGCGACGCCGTGTCCGTCGACGCGGCGGACGGCCGTCTTGCGGCCGCCGCGGCTCGGCTTGCCGGTGGAGCGTTTCGCCACCGGGCGCATGGGGGCGTCGTCGTCGGGCCCGTCCGACCGGGCGACGAGTTTGTAGACGAGCGACGCCGTGGGGGCGCCCGAACCGGTCACGAGGGACGTCCCGACGCCGTAGCCGTTCACCGGCGCCGCGGCGAGGGCCGCGATGCCGAACTCGTCCAGATCGCCCGTCACCACGATGCGCGTGCCGTGCGCGCCCAGCGCGTCGAGCTGATCGCGGACGCGGCGCGCCAGCACTCCCAGGTCGCCGCTGTCGAGCCGGACGGCGCCGAGGCCCGGCCCCGCGAGGTCCACGCCGGTGCGGACGGCCCGTTCGACGTCATAGGTGTCGACCAGGAGCGTGGTGCCCTCGCCGAGGGAGGCGAGCTGGGCTTCGAACGCGTGCCGTTCGCTGTCGTGCAGGAGGGTGAACGAGTGCGCGCTCGTCCCGGCGGTCGGCACGCCGTACAGGCGGCCCGCCTCCAGGTTCGAGGTGGTCGCGAATCCCGCGAGGTAGGCGGCGCGCGCGGAGGCCACGGCGGCGCGCTCGTGGGCGCGCCGCGACCCCATCTCGATGATGGGGCGGTCCTGGGCCGCCTGCACCATCCGGGACGCCGCGGACGCGATCGCGCAGTCGTGGTTGAGGATCGACAGGGCGAGGGTCTCCAGCAGGACGGCCTCCCCGAACGTCCCCTCGACGACCAGGATCGGCGATTCCGGGAAGTAGCAGTCGCCCTCGGCATAACCCCAGACGTTCCCGGTGAAGCGATACTTCTCCAGCCATTGCAGCGTGGGCTCGTCCACGATGCCGTTCGCCGCCAGGAACTCCAGCTGCGCGGGCTCGAACCGGAACGCCTCGATCGCGTCCAGGAGCCGTCCCGTACCGGCGACGACGCCGTACCGGCGGCCGGCGGGCAGGCTCCGTGCGAACACCTCGAACACCGAACGCCGGCCGGCCGTCCCGCTGCGCAGCGCCGCCTGGAGCATCGTCAGCTCGTACCGGTCGGTCAGCAGCGCAGTACCGTCACCAAGGTCCACATTGGAACCCTAAGCCCACTGTGGGCACCATGGTCGTGTGAGCCGTCGCACCCGGACGGGGACGTGGCGCATAGCATCGGGTGCGGTGGGCGGACCGACTTCACGTGGAGAGGGGGAGACGCGGAATGAGCGCCATGAGCACGGCGCCCGCACCCGTCGAACTGGAGCGGCCGGACGTCGAGGAGGACGTGAGCGCCGACCGGCCCTGGCTGGCCATCGTCTGGAACGACCCGATCAACCTGATGTCGTACGTCACGTACGTGTTCCAGGCCGTGTTCGGCTACCCCAAGACCAAGGCCGAGAAGCTGATGCTCGACGTGCACCACAAGGGGCGTGCCGTCGTGGCCAACGGCACCCGCGAGGAGATGGAGCGGGATGTGGAGATCCTGCATTCCTACGGCCTGTGGGCCACCGTGAAACGGGACGACTGAGCCCGTGGGCGGAGCGATCCGATGAGTCATGTGGAGAAGACCCGCGAAGGCATCAGGGTGCGGCTGGAGGCCGAGGAGATCGCGCTCATGCGCGCCCTGATGGAGCAGCTGCTCGCGTTGCTGGGCGACGCGCCCGGCGGGGACGACGAGCTGGCCTCGATGGGCATCACCGAGAACGCCGCCAAGCCGGAGGACCCGGTCCTCGCGCGGCTGTTCCCGGACGCCTACCGCGACGACGGTGAGGCCGCGGGCGAGTTCCGCCGCTACACCGAGATGGGGTTGCGCGACGGCAAGCGGGAGGCCGCCGAGACCGTGCTGGCTTCGCTGGGGGGTGCGGGGCCCGTCGTCGTCCTGGACGAGAAGCAGGCGCAGGCGTGGCTGCGGGCGCTGAACGACGTCCGGCTGGCGCTGGGCACACGGCTGGACATCACCGAGGAGTGGTACGAGGAGGCGGAGGCCATGGATCCGGACGACCCCCGCACGCCCATGTTCGCGGCCTACGACTGGTTGACGATGCTGCAGGACGGCCTCGTCCACGTTCTCTGGTGACCGTCCGGGACGTCCACACTCGGTCATAGCGGACATCACCGATTGTCGGGACGCCGATGCGGACGGTTGTTAGCGTTGTCCGCGGGGCGTTCAGGGCCCGTACCGGCGGGCCGGAGACCTGTTCGGAGGCCGCCATGTCCATAGTGGGCACCCGCGCGAAGCCGGTCGGCACGATGAGGCTGGGCGACCATCTCGCCCTGCTGTTCGACAACGACGAGGAGCGGCGGTCGATCATGGCCGCCTACGCCCGCGACGGGGTCCGTGCCGACCACAAGATCATCTACATCTCCGACGGCGTGTCCGCGCCGGACGTGCTCGGCTGGCTGCTCTCCGGCGGCGAGGACGTCGCCGGCCCCGACCCGGGGGACCGGCACGCCGATCTCGCCGCCGCGATGGAGGCCGGGCAGCTCGTCGTGCGGACCGCCGAGGAGACGTTCCTCGCGAGCGGCCGCTTCGATCCGGCGGAGAGCATCGAGCTGATCGCCACGGAGGTCGACCTCGCGTACGTCCAGGGCTACGCGGGCGTGCGGATCGCGGGCGAGGCGAGGTTCTCGCTGCGCCGCTGGCCGGGCACCGAGCAGTTCGGCGAGTTCGAGCAGATGCTCGACGACGCCTTCATGACCTCCGACGTGACGGCGATGGCGGTCTGCCAGTTCGACCGGCGCTGGTTCGACGACGCGCGGCTGGCGGAGGTGGAGACTCGGCACATGGGACGCGTCCGCGTCGACGACTACCACGACGACGGATCCCTGCGCATCACGCCGATCTTCAGCCCGCCCGGCGCCGAACTGGCCGGGATCATCGACGGGTCGACCCGTCCGGCCGCCGAGAAGGTCCTGGCGTCGATCACGACCCGGACGGGCCTGCTCTGCCTCGACCTCGGCGGCGTCACCGCCTGCGACGCGGACGGGCTGCGCCTGCTGACCGGCGCGGACCGTCCCGGCCGGGGCCACGGGCTGCTGCTGCGCAGCGTGCCGCCCGCCCTCCACGACCGCCTCCGCGACGAGGGCCTCGTCAGCACCCCGGGCATCTCCGTCGAATCCCGTTCACACTGACGGCACCGGCGCTCCCGAGGAGGTCGCATGGCTCCGGCGCAGGCCCGTCATCGGTCCGGCGAACCCGCCACGCCGGTCGGTGAGATGCGGGCCGGCGATCATCTGTGCCTTCCCTACATCAACCATGAGGAACGGCACACCGTCCTGACGGCGTTCCTCAACGATGGCCTGCGCGCCGGGCACGCCCTGGTCTACCTGGTGGACGGCGAGCCAGCCGGCGCCGCCGCGGCACGGCTCCGCGACGGCTTCGGGGTCGCGCTCGGCGACGGCCGCCTGGTCGTTCTGCCCACCGCCGGGACCGACCTCGACGGCGTGATCGAGTCGGCCCTCGCGCGCGGCCACCCGGGGGTGCGGGTCACGGCCGAGGCGTCTCCCGCCCTGCGCGGCTGGCCCGGCACGGAGCGGTTCACGGCGTTCGAGGACGCCGTCCGCCGGGCCGTCGCCCGGCCGGGCCGTCCCGCGATGGCGCTGTGCCAGTACGACCGCCGCTGGTTCGCCGGCGACCACCTGCGCGAGGTGGGGGACCACCACGGCGGGCGGGCCGGCGCCGACGCCGTCTTCGACGACGGCGTGCTGACGATCGTCCCGCTGTTCGCGCCGCCGGGCCTGCGGCTGTCCGGCGCGATCGACGAGTCGACACTGCCCGCGCTGGTCGAGGCGCTGCGCGACTTCGACGACGCCGCGCACCTGTGCCTGGACCTGTCCGGGCTCGACTTCTGCGACCTGGCCGGCCTGCGCGTCCTGATCCGCGCCAACGAGACGAGCACCGTTTTCGACCGGCAGGTGATCCTGCGGTCGATGCCCGGCTGCGTGGAGCTGATGCTGCGCGTGTCCGGCTGGCACACCGCACCCGGAATCGTCGCGGAGGCGGCCGTATGACCGAGCCCGGCGCCCTGCGTCCCGGGGCTCTCACGCAGTCCGGTGGGGACGTCCTCGTCCACCGGGCACTGCTGTACGGGTCGCGGCACGAGTTCCTGCTGACCGCCGTGCCGTTCCTGCGCGCCGGGCGGCGCGCGGGCGACGCCGTCGTCGTCGCCGCCGCACCGCCGGTGGCGGCGGCCCTGCGCGGGCGGCTCGGGCCCGAGACCGCCGCGAAGATCGAGTTCATCGACGCGGCGGAGTGGTTCCGCGGCCCGATGCACGCGCTGGCCTCCTGCCACGACCGGGCCCGCGCCGACTGGTGGCCGCGCGGGCGGCTGCGGCTGCTGGCCGAGCCGGTCTGGGACGGCCTGACACCGCTGGAGACGCGTGAGTGGAAGCGGCACGACGCGCTGCTCAACGTCGTGTTCGCCGGCACGCCGACCCTGATCATGTGCGCGTACGACACGGCGGCGCTTCCCGGGCACGTGCTGGACGCGGCGGCGCGCACCCATCCGGAGCTGGCCGGCCCGGACGGGACGGCGCCCGCCGGGCGGTTCACCGGCCCCGCCGAGTTCTGCGCCGAATGCGACGCGGGCCCGCTGCCTTCGCCGCCGGCCACGGCCGCCCGCAGGTCGTTCGCGACGGGCGGGCTGCCGGCGCTGCGGAGCTTCCTGACCGCCGAGGCGCGCCGGCTCGGGCTCGCCGAGGAGCGCACGCTCCCGTTCGTGCTGGCGGCGAACGAGGTCGCCACCGGCATCGTCCGGGACGGCGGCGGGCAAGGCTCGCTGTGGGTGTGGGCGGAGGGCGGCGGGCTCGTCTGCGACATCACCGACCCGGCGCGCATCCTGACCGGCCGTTTCGCCGGCTACGAGCCGCCGGGCGGCCCGGGGCACGACGCCCAGATGTGGGCGGTCCGGCGGCTGTGCCACATCGTGGAGATCCGCTCGGGTCCCCGCGGCACCCGGCTCCGCCTCCACGTCAAGCTGGCCTGAGGCCGCGGCCCGCGCGGGCCGCGGCGCCCGGTAGCCTTCGGATCATGCTGACGATCGAGCGTGCCCTGGTCGAGAAGATCGTCGCGCATGCGCGCGCCGACCATCCCGACGAGGCCTGCGGTGTCATCGCCGGCCCCATCGGCTCGGACCGGCCCGTCCGGTACGTCGCGATGGTCAACGCCGAGCGGTCTCCGACGTTCTACCGCTTCGACTCCCACGAGCAGCTCAAGGTGTGGCGCGAGATGGACGACCGGGACGAGGAGCCGGTGGTCATCTACCACTCGCACACCTCCACCGAGGCGTACCCGTCGCGCACCGACATCTCCTACGCCTCGGAGCCGAACGCCCACTACGTGCTCATCTCCACCCGCGAGGTCGACGACACCGAGTTCCGGTCGTTCCGGATCGTGGACGGCGAGGTCACCGAGGAAGAGGTCGCCGTCGTCGACGCCTACGACGCGTAGCGGCGGTGCGGGGCCGGCACGGGTCGGCAGGGGACGACCGTGTCGCGGCCGGTAAACTGGGCGGCATGTGGACGAGCGGGCACGGGACGGGCGGCGAGTCGCCGGCGGCTCGGCGCCGCGCCGGTTCCGCCGCGGTGCCCCCCGTGCAGAGCTTTCTGTTCGGGCATTCGCGCGCCGAGGTCGTCTACGACTGTCGCTGACGCGCTGATCCCGCCTGGAATCATCCCGCTCCCCGCCCGGTTGTGACCGCTGAGGGCGGGGAGCCCCCGTACGACTAGAAGGAGATCACCGCGATGGCGATCGAGGTCCGCATCCCGACGATCCTGCGCAACCTCACCGACGGCGCCAAGGCCGTCGAGGGCAAGGGCGGCACGCTGGACGAGCTGTTCACCGACCTGGACACGCGCCACGCCGGCCTGCGCGGCCGGCTGGTGGACGACAAGGGCCTGCGCAGGTTCGTCAACGTCTACCTCAACGACGAGGACGTACGCTTCCTCGGCGGCCTGGAGACGCAGGTCGCCGACGGCGACAGCGTCACCATCCTCCCCGCCGTAGCCGGCGGCTGAGCCGGGCTGGGCAGCGGCACCATGCGTTTCGACTCGCTGCTGGACTCGCTCGGCCGCACACCGCTGGTCGGCCTGCCGCGGCTTTCGCCGGGCGACGACGTCCGGCTCTGGGCCAAGCTCGAGGACCGCAACCCCACCGGCTCGGTCAAGGACCGTCCCGCGTTCTACATGATCGAGAAGGCGGAGAAGGAGGGGCTGCTCACGCCGGGCTGCACGATCCTGGAGCCGACGTCCGGCAACACCGGCATCTCGCTGGCCATGGTCGCGAAACTGCGCGGCTACGAGATGGTGTGCGTGATGCCGGAGAACACCTCCGCCGAGCGCCGCCAGCTCCTGGAGATGTGGGGTGCGCGGATCATCTTCTCCCCGGCGGCGGGCGGCTCGAACGAGGCCGTCCGGGTGGCGAAGGGGCTGGCGGAGGAGAACCCCGACTGGGTGATGCTCTACCAGTACGGCAACGAGGCCAACGCCCTCGCGCACTACGAGACGACCGGCCCGGAGATCCTGGAGGACCTGCCGACGGTGACGCATTTCGTCGCCGGGCTCGGCACCACGGGCACGCTGATGGGCGTCGGCCGGTTCCTGCGCGAGCGGGTGCCGGACGTGAAGATCGTCGCGGCGGAGCCCCGGTACGGGGACCTGGTGTACGGGCTGCGCAACATCGACGAGGGCTTCATCCCGGAGCTGTACGACGAGTCGGTGCTGACCACCCGGTACTCGGTCACGTCGGGGGACGCGCTGCGCCGCACCCGCGAGCTGCTGGAGCAGGAGGGCATCTTCGCGGGCATCTCGACGGGCGGCGCGCTGCACGCGGCGGCCGGGATGGCGGCGAAGGCGGTCAAGGCCGGTGAGCGCGCCGACATCGTCTTCGTGATCGCCGACGGCGGTTGGAAGTACCTGTCCACCGGCGCGTACGGCGGGACGCTGGAGGAGGCGGAGGCCCGCCTCGAAGGCCAGCTCTGGGCCTGACCGGGCCGGGGCCTGGGCGCGGCGAGGTTCTGCCCGGCACGGTAGAGTGCGTTTTCGAACGTGATTCTAGAATCGTGCCGGGCGGGTGGTACGCCCCGCCGCACGGCAGGACGCAGGAGTGTGCGGATGAGCGGATTCGGTGAGACGACCGCGGTCAAGCAGGTCGGAGAGGGCCGGTATGAGGCCGTCCTGGACGCCGGCTACACCATCGGCGAGGCGCTCAACGGCGGCTACGTCATGGCCGTCCTGGACCGCGCCGCCGTCGACGCCTCCCCGCACGAGCACCCCGTCTCGACCGCGGCGAACTTCCACCGGGTCAGCAGGCCGGGCCCCGCCGAGGTGATCGTGGAGCACCGCAAGACGGGCCGCACGGCCGCCGCGTCGCGGGTCACCCTCGTCCAGGACGGCCGCCCCGTCGTGGACGCCCTGATCACCACCGGCACCCTCGACGCCGCGGCCGAGCCCGCCTGGGCGGGCGAGGCGCCCCCGGCGATGCCGCCGCTGGAGGAGTGCACCGACTTCCGCCCACCGGCGGGCGGCGGCTTCGCCGACAGCGTCGACATGCGTTTCGACCGGTCCACGATGGGCTGGCTGGACGGGCAGCCGACCGGGCGCCCCGAGGTGCGAGGCTGGTTCCGGCATCGCGACGACTACGCGATCGACGCCTACTCCCTCGCGCTCGCCGTGGACGCCCTGCCGCCCGTCGCACTGAACCTCGGTGCGCAGGGCTGGGCCCCGACCGTCGAACTGACCTGGCACATGCGGGCCGTACCGGCGCCCGGCTGGCTGGCCGTGCACGGCACCGGCCGGCTCCTCGCCGACGGCTGGTTCGACGAGGAGGTCGAGGTCTGGGACTCCACCGGAAGGCTCGTCGCCCAGAGCCGGCAGATCGCCAGGGTCCCCCGCACCCGTTCGTGAAGCGATCCTTTTCCCGCCTCCCGGCGTTTCGGCCCGCTTCGCGTCCGGATCACGCGCACACGGCGTGAACTGGACGGTTTTCCGGCATGTGACGGTGTGATGTCCAACGCATGACGTACCCGCGCGGGGCCTTCTCGCTTAGCCTTGTGCACCATGTCAGCAGCATCCCGGGGGGACGGCCTCCCAGACGCCCCCATCGGGATCTTCGACAGCGGTTTCGGCGGGCTCACCGTGGCACGCGCCATCCTCGACCAGCTGCCGAACGAGCCGATCGTCTATCTGGGGGACTCGGCCCGCCAGCCGTACGGGCCGCGTCCCATCGCGGAGGTCCGCGCCTACGCCCTGGAGATGCTCGACCGGCTCGTCGACGAGGGCGTGAAGATGCTGGTGATCGCCTGCAACAGCGCCAGCGCCGCGATGCTGCGCGACGCCCGGGAACGCTACGACGTCCCGGTGGTCGAGGTCATCAACCCCGCCACCCGGCGCGCGGCCCGCGCCACGTCCAACGGACGGGTCGGGCTGATCGCCACCGAGGCCACCGTGAACAGCCGCGCCTACGACGACGCGTTCGCCGCGGCCCCGCACATCGAACTGGTCAGTGCGGCCTGCCCCCGCTTCGTCGAGTTCGTCGAGGCGGGCGTGACGATGGGCGGGGAACTGCTGGAGGAGGCCCGCGGCTACCTCCGCCCGATCGTGGACGCCGGATGCGACACCCTCATTCTGGGCTGCACCCATTACCCACTGCTGACCGGCGTCATCTCGTATGTCGTGGGAGACGGGGTCACACTGGTGTCAAGCGCCGACGAGACCGCCAAGGACGTGTATCGCGTGCTCCACGATCGGGGGCTTTCCCGTGCCGAGGCGACGCCCCGGCCGCGGCACCGGTTCCGCGCCACCGGGGACCCCGCCGTCTTCGCCGAACTCGGCCGCCGGTTCCTCGGGCCGGAGATCGATTCGGTGGAGACCGCTCCCAACAAAGCGCTGACGACCTGATTCCTCGGGGACACGAAGGAGGAGTTGAGCGTGCGGGTCACTGTGATCGGCTGCTCCGGCAGTTTCCCTGGGCCGGACAGCCCCGCGTCCAGCTACCTGATCGAGGCGGACGGCTTCTCCATGCTCCTCGACATCGGCAACGGTTCGATCGGCACCCTTCAGCGCTACCACGGCGTGCTGGACATCGACGCCATCTGCATCACGCACCTGCATCCCGACCACTGTCTGGACCTGACCGTCTACTGGATCGCGCGGACGTACTGTCCGGACGGTCCCGCCCCCCGCATCCCGGTGTACGGCCCCCATGGCACGGCCGAACACATGATCAAGGCGTACGAGCTCGACCCCAACCCGGGGATGACCGAGACCTTCGACTTCCGGATCTTCGAGCCCGATCCGATGACCATCGGCCCCTTCACCGTGACGTCCGCGCTGATGAACCACCCGGTCGAGGCGTACGGACTGCGCGTCGAGCAGGGTGGCAAGGTCCTCACCTACTCCGGCGACACCGGTCACAGCGACTCCCTCGTCCGGCTCGCGGACGGCGCGGACCTGTTCGTCTGCGAGGCCGCGTTCGCGCAGCGTCCCGGGCTCCCGCCCGACATGCACCTGACCGGTGGCGAGGCGGGGGAGCACGCGCTCCGCGCGGGTGCCGCCCGGCTCGTCCTCACGCATCTGCTGCCGTGGAACGACCCGGCCCAGACCCTCGCCGAGGCGAAGGCCAGCGGCTTCCGCGGCCCGATCGAGCTCGCCGAGGTCGGAACGGTCTACGACCTCTAACGCCCCCGCGTGTCCGCCGCCGGGACTGTGCGCAATCGCACAGTCCACCATGTGGCGACATGAAAGCATGACCGCGGACATCTGAAGCGGCGCACGCTCCCGCGAGCGCCGGGGCCGATGCGCGGGAGTGGTCGTGAGCAACGGGGCAGCCCAAGGGGAGTACGCGCCATCGGAGGACCGGGTCCCGTGGCTGGAACTGATCCTCTACGCGGAAAGCAGAGACGGCTTCGTCGTCCAGGCCGACGGGGCGGACATCGCCCCGCTGCGGCTTCCGGTCGAGGGGACACGCCGTCGCGGGCCGGACGACGGGGACGGCCTCGGGGCCATGGTCACCCGGGCCGCCAAGGACCGGTTCGGCCTAGAGGTCGACTACCTCGGGCTGCTGGCGGCCGAACCCGGGGCGCGCCGACCACGGCTGACCGTCTGCGCGGTCGTGCGGGGGCCGCAGGAATTCTCACGGACGGGGACCGGCGGCCGCATCCTGTCGATGGCGGATCTGGAGTCTCGCGGCGGGGAGGTGGCCCGTGCCTCGCTGTTCGCGACCGCGCTCAGCTGGTACCGCGCGTCCGTTGTGGCGCGTGGACTGCCGCTCCGGATGCGGCAAGCGATCGACAAGTCGCTGCTCTATCTGGAGAACCACCGCTCGATAGAGGACGGCCGATGGGGCTGGAACCTCTACATGGACGGACTGTCCCTCGGTCTGCTCTCCACGGCCGAAGGAATTCTTGCGCACGTCCACGCGGGCGTCACCGGCGACCAACTGAGCAAGCCGGTGCGGTCACTGGAGGGTATGCAGAACCGTGACGGCGGGTGGCAGGTCCGCAAGTCCCTCGTCGGCGCACACTCCGACCGGTCCCTCACCGAGAGCACCTGCGCCGTCCTGTGGGCCCTGCACGCCATGGGACGCTCGGACTCCGACCCGGTCGTCGCCGCTGGCCTCGGCTGGCTCGAGTCGCTGCAGCGGGACGGCGGGTGGCCGTCCGCGGCGCCGGTCGACGGCGCCGCGCCGGACCTCCAGGTGTTCCCGACCACGTGTGCCGTGCGCGTGCTGGCGCGCTACGGCCGCAGCGACGCCGCCAGGGGCGTCGCATGGCTGCGGGCCGCGCAGCACGAGGACGGTGGCTGGGGCGCCCTGCCCGCGGTCGCCGGACGGACGCAGAGCTCGTCCGCCGCCTATACCGCGTACACGGTCGTCGCGCTGCTCACCGCGGGGGTCGCGCCGAACGACCCGGCCGTCCGACGGGCCGTCGCGTATCTACGCACGTGCTTCGACCCCGGCAGGGACGAGCCATGGGAGGGGACCGCGCACACCTCCTTGATCGATCCGCGAACCTCCGCCCGCCTGGACTTCCGGCACTTCGCCACACCTTGGGCGCTCGCCGCGCTGGCGATGGCGGGCGCCGACCTCAGCGACCCTGTCATCCTCACCGGCACCGACAGGCTGCTCAAGCTGCAGGACCCGGATGGCGCGTGGCGGTGTTCGCTGACTCCCGGCTCGCGGGTGATGTGGGCCACGCATGACGCGCTCTACGCGCTTCGCACGGTCATGGACACGATGCACGGTGATGTGGAGCCGGTCGCCATGGAGCCGTACCGTTCCCGGGAGCGTGCCGCCCTGGAGAGTTGCGCGGAGGAACTGCTGACCGGGCAGGACCAGGCGCCGGCGGTGAACCGGCGACGATGGCTTCACACGGCGTGGCTGTCCGCCCTGACGGTCGTCGTGGCGCTCGTGACGCTGAACCAGCTCAACGTCTTCGACGACCTGCTGACCTCCTCGAAGACCGACAAGGTCTGGGCATGGCTCGCGACACTCTCGGTCACACTGCTCGTAGCTGTGGCGCCGAACGTCGTGGGCGAGGAGTATCGGCTGTGGAGGAGCAGGCGCACCAGGCGGCTCACGGGAGGCTGAGTGTCGTGTCCGAGTCTGAACCGTTCCCGGACGGCGGCTGGAAGCGGGAGGGCACGGTCGCACTCGGCTGCGCCCGGGCGGCCGGTGCCTACCTGCGTGCGCGGTTCGGACTTCCCGCGGAGAAGCGCTACCGGGGGGATCACGACGTCCAGCTTCGCGTGGACGTCGAGGCTCAGCGGCGCATCATCGCCACCCTGGCCGAGGAGTTCCCGGGGCACGGCGTCCTCGCGGAGGAGGGAGCCGCAGCAGAATGGCCTGACACCGAGTACGTCTGGGTGGTCGACCCGCTCGACGGGACCAACAACTTCGGGTACGGCATCGCGCACTGCGCGGTCGCCATCACGCTCTTCCGATGGGAGCGGCCCGTCCTCGCGGTCGTCGTCGACCCACTGCTGCGGCGGGAGTTCGTCGCCACGGAGGTGTCGCCGCCTGGGACGGTGCCACCGTGCCCGCCGGTCCCGTTGCGACGGTCCACGGTCTCGCTGGTGACCAACTACTCGGCGGCCGGACGTGTCTGGGGCGACCACATACGCGAGGTGCTCGGGGGACGCTGCAAGAGAACCGTGTCGATGTGGGCGCCGGCGCTGGATCTGGCCTTGATCTCGGCAGGGCATCTCGACGGCATGATCTGCCATGACGGCGGCCTGCTCGACGTCGGCGGCGGAATGCTGCTGGTCAGCGCTTCGGGCGGGCATGTCCTGGACCTGTCGGGTGCCCCGCTCACGGCGCACGGCTCCATGTACGGCAGGCCCGTGTCGTTCGTCGCCGCCCGAAGCGAGAGGCTGGCCCGCGAGTTGCTGGAGTGCGCGAGGTCCCCGCAGGTCGCGCTCTAGGCGGACACGGCGGCGGCCAGTTCGTCGACGAGCGTCTCCAGCAGAAGCCGCAGCGCGGGTTGCGAGAACCCGGGGCGGGGGAGGGGCTCACCCGTGGTCAGTGATTCCTCCGCGAAGACCAGGACGGTGGAGTCGGGCCGGTGCGGTCCCTGCAGGACGAGGCTCATGGTGAGCCGTCCGGGAGGGTTCGACACCCGGTGGAAGACGTCGGACGTGAGCGTGTACGACGAGCCCGCGCTGAGATGCGCGTCGAAGGTGCGGGACAGGCCGCGGTGCCCGAGTGGTTCCAGCGCGTAGACGGTGGCGCCCCGGTCGGAGGCGTAGCCGTAGGAGTGGAAGGCGGGGCCACCGGGGTCCGGGGTGAACTCCTGGAACCGGTAGCCGCCGAGAAGGATCACCGATGAGAAGTCCCAGCGGTGATTGTGGATATTCTCGACCCCGCTCTCCCGCGTCAGTTCGCTCCACACGTGCAGGCGGAGCTGGTAGCTGTCGCCCGCGAGGAGAACGATCTTGTGGAAGCCGTTGGGGTGCCGGTACGAGCCGGCCCGCACGGCCTCCAGCCACTGCTCGTCGCGCAGTGCGCTGCACAGCAGTTCACGTGTGGCGCCCGGGTCGGCGAACGGCAGCAGCGCGGCGTGCAGCCGGGGTCCGGCCTGCCCGTCGGGTGGCCCAAGGGTCTCCGAGAGCCGTGCCGCCAGTTCGTAGCGGGTCATGAAGCCTCCAGCGGAACGGCCGCCGTTTCAGCCGAGTGCGATCACGGCGTTGGAGAACGCCGGCTCTGCGGTGACCTCGCGGTCGATGACGAGAAAGTCGGGAAGGGTGAAGCTCTGCTCCAGGCTCTCGACCTGAAGTTCGAGCAGATTGCAGGCGCGGCTGGCGGGCCGGTGGATGTCGTCCAGTTCGAAGAACTGGCCATTCCAGTGGAAACAGCGCCGGCTCTTGGCGATGATCTCCCGGCGCATGTCCCGGGTCAGGCGAAGTTCCTCGTACTCCTGTGCGGCCAGTTCCCGTTCTTCGACCTCCCGCACGCCGTCGGACAGCCGGTGCAGCCGCGCCAGACGGTAGTCGGAACGGCCGGACCGTACGCCGCGGCGAATCCGCAACTGGTCGCCGTCCTCGACTTTCAGGTAGATCTGCTCGTACTCGATGAGGTCGGCATCGCGCAGAATCGGATGAGACCAGTCGGGGGCCGCACCGAGCAAGAACTTGCGTTCGATTTCCACAGGCATGCTTTGAAGCCGCTCACTCGCCGTCAATGGGTCATCTGCCAGAGCATCCCATCGAGGCTCGGGTGTCAACCGGTGGTAAGCCAGGCCTGACGGCGCGCTGCCGCTAGGGTGGAGCGCATGTCTCGCCCCGATGATCGCGCGTCCGACCAGCTCCGCCCCGTCCGCATCCAGCGCGGATGGCTCGACCACGCGGAAGGGTCGGTACTGGTCGAGTTCGGTGCGACACGGGTGCTGTGCGCCGCGTCCGTGCAGTCGTCGGTGCCCCGGTGGCGGCGCGACAGCGGCCTCGGCTGGGTCACCGCCGAGTACGCGATGCTGCCCCGAGCCACCAACACCCGCAACGACCGCGAGTCCGTCAAGGGGCGGATCGGCGGACGCACCCACGAGATCTCCCGGCTGATCGGGCGTTCCGTCCGGGCGTGCCTCGACTTCAAGGCGCTCGGCGAGAACACCGTCCAGCTCGACTGCGACGTGCTGCAGGCCGACGGCGGCACCCGCACCGCCGCGATCACCGGCGCGTACGTGGCGCTCGCCGACGCGGTGAGCTGGATGCGCGAACGCAAGCTCCTCAAGGGCGACCCGCTCATCACCTCGGTGTCGGCGATCAGCGTCGGCGTCGTGGACGGCGAGGCCCGCCTCGACCTGTGCTACGAGGAGGACTCCGCGGCCGGCACCGACATGAACGTGGTCTGCACCGGCGACGGCCGGTTCGTCGAGGTGCAGGGCACCGCCGAAGGCGCCCCGTTCGACCGCGCCGAACTGGACGCGCTGCTCGACCTCGCGGCCGGCGGCTGCGCCGAGCTGACCCGGCTTCAGGCGCAGGCCCTCGCCCGATGACGCGGATCGTCCTGGCGACCCGCAACGCGGGCAAGATCGCCGAGCTGCACCGGATCCTCGGCGGCCTCGACGCGGCCGGTTTCGACGTGGTCGGCCTCGATGCGTTCCCCGGCGCCCCCGACGTGCCCGAGACGGAGCTGACGTTCGAGGGCAACGCGCTGCTGAAGGCCCGCGCGATCGCCGCGTTCACCGGCCTGCCCGCGGTCGCCGACGACTCCGGCCTGTGCGTGGACGCGCTGAACGGCATGCCGGGCGTCCTGTCCGCCCGCTGGTCGGGCCGGTTCGGCGCCGCCACCGGCGACCGCGACGCCGCCAACCTCCAGCTCGTCCTCGACCAGGTCGCGGACGTCGCCGACGGGCAACGCGGCGCTGCGTTCGTGTGCGCGGCCGTCCTGGTCGTCCCAGGCGGCGCCGAGCACCGCGTCGAGGGACGGATGCGCGGCACCCTGATCCGCGAACCGCGCGGCACCGGTGGCTTCGGCTACGACCCGATCTTCGTCCCGGACGGCGAGTCCCGCACGACCGCCGAAATGGCCTCCGGCGAGAAGGACGCCATCAGCCACCGCGGGAAGGCCTTCCGCGCCCTCGCCGACATCGTGGCGCGCTGAGCCCGGAGTCAGCGAACGCGCAGTCGGATGAAGGTGCCGTCCCGGCCTGTTCGGAGTTCCATCAGGTCGACGAGGAGGCGGACGGTCCACAGGCCGAAGCCGGGCTGGAGTGCCGTGTCCGGTGGGATGAATCCCGTCAGCGGGCCGGGGCGCCAGAAGCCGTGGTCGCCGATCTCGCAGACGAGGTCGCCGCCGTCCTGCCATATCCAGAGGCCGATCGGCGGTGTGCCGTGCTGCAGCGCGTTGGCCGCGGCCTCGTTGGCGGCCGTGACGAGGTTCCGCGCGGACTGCTGGGCCAGGCCGTGCCTGCCGGCGCGTTCGCCGATGAACGCCCGCAGCGCGTGCAGGTCGTCGCCTTCGATGGGAAGGTACTCCGCGGTGCGGGGACGGTCGAAGCGCAGGCCGCGGTCGCAGCCGGACCCGAACGTCTCGGGGTCGACGTACTCGTCGTTCGGGCCGTTGTGCCCTGGGGCCAGCAGCAGCGGGTGGGTCCGCCTGGCCTGCGCGACGATTCCGGGCGGCAGGGTCGCGGTGTCGTAGGGGCACAGCGCCCGCGCCCCCGAACCCCGAAACACCACGTTGATGAGGGACTCGTAGCGGATCCACTCCAGGGTCTGCCGCTCGTCCCAGCCGTCCCAGAAGGGTTCGGCGAGTGCACACAGGCTGCGCGGAGCGTTCTGCTTCACGACGGTCTGGTAGTCGCGCAGGGTGTGGACGGGATGCCGGTAGAACTCCGCCGAGTCGTGGTACTGGATGGGTAGGTCGCGCGGCGGGAGGACGTCCCGGAGCGCGGTCAGGTTGGGTTCGCGCACCACGGCGATGACGGCCTGGTCCTTCTCCAGCCCGGATTCGAGGTACGGCACGGTGACCGACAGGAACTCGTCGATTCCGCGGTACAGGAAAGCCTTGTGCTCCAACGCCATCAGGTGCTGCCCTCCGTGCCCGGGAGCGTCCGTTCGCCGCCGCGGGCCAGGCCCGGCAGCCGGTGCCAGCCGACCATCTCGATGACGTTCTCCACGTCGGGCGCCAGGTGGTCGAGGACCAGCGGCTCGCCGGCGGGGAGCCCGGTCGCGTGCCGGGCCAGCAGGTGCAGGCCGCCGAGGTCGATGAAGCCGAGCCGGGACAGGTCGAGGTGCACGCGGCGCCGTTCACCGCTCACCTGCGCGAGCTTCTCGGCGAACACGGCGTGCCGGGCGGCGTCCAGCTCGCCCTCGACGCGCAGGCCGTCGGGCTCGAACGTGCGCACTATCTTCAGGATCCCGTCATCGAACTCGGGGTTCACTTCCACGAGGACCTCATGTGTGTCGCGGAGGGCGTCGAGCTCGTCGCGCGGGCACGCGTGCCGGTCGATCTGGCAGATCGCCATGGCCATCGTGCTCGGCGAGACCGCGTTGCCGACCCGGTGCTCGCAGCCCAGCATCCGGCCGAGGTCGGGCGGGCCCGGGCGGTTCACCAGCCAGCTGTAGTCGGTGGTGATGCGCACGGCGCGGAAGCCCTGGTCGAACGCCTCGCCGACCTCGCGTGCGAGGGTGTCGAGCATCATGGCGGGCTCGAACTCGCCCCGCCGGTCGAGGCAGGCGTCCCGCCGCGGGATGACCCGCAGCTGGCCCGTCCTGCCGTAGGCGTCCACGTCGATCCGGTGCCGGGGGCCGAGGCCGGGAAGCCGCTCGGCCGGGGCGTCGGTCAGGTACACGACCTTCTCACTGGTCCGCAGGGCCTCCTGGACGAACGGCCCGATGACCCGGTCGCGCTCCTCGAAGCCGCGGTAGGCCAGCCAGCCGTGATCCCCCGGCCGCACGTCGCTGACGGGACGGTTGGCGAACCAGGGGGTCTCCCGCTCGCTGATCATGGAGCCTGCCCATCGAGGTCGGTGGTGTGTTCAGCGTACGCCGCGGCGGAGGTATTGGAAGCCCAACGCATGGAAGCCCTCACTGTCCGTTCGGAGGGGCGGGGATCGTGATCCTCAGCCGGACGACGCTGCCGCGGTCACCCGTCCTGATCTGCACGGTCGAGCACAGCAGCCGTACGGCCCACAGCCCGAACCGGCTTCCCGGCGCGGTGCCCGCGGGGCGCGGCGGGACGAGCCCGTGCCCGGTGCCGGCGGCCCACCGCCCTTGGTCGGCGACCTCGCAGACGAGGGCGGGGTCGCCGCCGGACGTCTCCGTCCACATGCGCAGGACGATGGGCGGCTCGCCGTGCCGCATCGCGTTGGTGACGACCTCCGTGACCGCGACGAGGAGCCGCTGGAGGTCCTCCTCCGGCAGCGGCGTCTGCCGCGCGTACTCGGTGACGTATGCACGCAGCCAGTACAGGTCGGCCTTGTCGAATTTCAGGGTGTCGGCGCCGGCCGGTGGACGCGGCAGCGGCTCGCGGTCGCACTGCGCGCAGTAGGCCCACGGGTCCAGGTATCCGGGGTTGGGCAGGGGCCGCCGTCCGCGCACGGTCTCGGGGTGGGTCTTGCGGGCGGCCGCGACGATGCCCGCCGGGAGCGTGGCCGAGTACGGGCACATGAGCGACGCGCCGGTGCCGCGGAACGCGACGTTGACGACGGCCTCGATCCGCTGCCATTCGGCGATCTCCAGCGGTGACCGCGCCGACCATGCCGGTTCCCCGAGGACGCGCAGGCGGCGCCCTTGCCGGGCGGTCTCGTCGGCTGCGCTCAGGCAGTCCGCGAGGGTCCGCGCCGGGTGCGTGTACCAGGCCGCCGGTTCGCTGAACTCGACGCCGGCGCCGGCGGGGCCGAGCGCGTCGCGCAGCAGCATCTCCCGCCCGGTCCCGCACACGGCGAGGACGCGGTCACCGGCGTCCAGCCCGTCCAGCAGGAAGGGGAGGGTGCCGTCGAGGAACTGGTCCGCTCCGTCGTAGGGCAGCAGACGATGCGTGAAGGAAGCGTTCACGACGGTTCCCCGCGGGCTGGCGATCATGGCGTCACCGACTGTGTCGACGGCCTGACCCGCCAAGCCTAGGCCGCCCGCCCCCGGCCTGCCGAGACCGTTTCTCAAATGGTGCCGTGGGAATCGCGGCGCCGTTGTCCGCAATGGCGGCGCGGGCGTGTCCCTTACCCGGCCCGGCCGTGTGGCGCCCGCCCGGCCATGTCCGCCGTCCGGTGCAGGGCCCGGCGCGGCGGCCCGTACAGGACGGCGCGGAGCCCGGGCGTGAGCCGCGCGAGTAATTCATCGCGCGGCATCGATGCGACGGGTTCCACGCCGAGGATGTAGCGCGTGAAGATCACCCCGGCGAGCTGCGCGCCGAACACGCCGGTGCGGTTCCGGGCATCGGGGCCGCCGACGTGGTCGGCGATGCGGCCGAGCAGCTCGTCCTCGACGATGTCGCGCACCAGCCGGGCGAGTTCGGGGTCCTGTGTCGCGGCCCGCACCATCAGCACCAGCGGCCGGCCCAGTTCCGGGTCGTCCCACGCGGTCAGCAGGGCGCGCAGGACGCGTTCGGGCAGCGTCACGGGATCGCCGGGCAGCGCGCCCGCGAGCACCTCGGGCGGATTGGCGATCAGCCCGAGCACGGCGCCGAACAGGCCCTTCTTCGATCCGAAGAAGTAGCTGATCAGTGCGGCGTCCACGCCGGCCTCGGCGGCGATGGAGCGCATCGTGACGGGCCCGTAGCCGTCGGCGAGGAACCGGCGGCGGGCCACCGCGAGGATCTCCTCGCGGGTGTCGGGGCTGCCGCGCCGCCGGCCGCGCGAGGCCCCGGATTTATTCATCATGGTTGAAATATAGTCCGGGCGGCGGTCGGATTCGAGGTGAGCGAACAGAAACCGAGCACGTCCAAGGAGGCTCACCATGGCCGCCCCTCCAGCGGGAGGCGGGACCGTCCATCGCGCGGTGCTGCCGACCGTGATGCTGTCCCTCGCCACGGTCGTGTCCGCCGTGGCGTCCCTCAACACCGCGATACCGTCCATCGCCCGCGACACCCGCGCGGGGCAGACGGAACTGGCGTGGATCATCGACGCCTACGCGCTCGTCTTCGCCGCGCTGCTGCTGCTCGGCGGCGCCGTCGGCGACCGATACGGGCGCCGCCGCGCCCTCGCCGCCGGGCTCATCGTGTTCGGCGCGGGCTCGGCCGCCGCGGCGCTGGCCGCCGACCCGACCTGGCTGATCGCGATGCGCGGGGTCCTCGGCGTCGGCGCCGCCCTGGTCATGCCCGCCACCCTGTCGACGATCACGTCGACGTTCCCGGCCGAGCAGCGCACCCGCGCGGTCGGCGCGTGGGCGGGCGTCGCCGGCGCCAGCGCGATCTTCGGGCTGCTCGCCTCGGGCGCGCTGCTGGAGGCGTGGTCGTGGCGGTCGGTCTTCGTGCTGAACGTCGTGCTGGCGGTGATCGCACTCGCCGCGACCCTCGCGGTCGTCCCCGAGTCCGCCGAACCGGACGCGCCCAAACTGGACCTGACCGGCGCCGCCATCACCGTCGCCGGGCTGGGGATCGGCGTCTACTCCATCATCGAGGCGCCCACGGAGGGCTGGACGAGCGTGCGGACCCTGGCGGGACTCGCCGCCGGGACCGCCATCCTCGCGGGCTTCGTCGGCTGGGAACTGCGGCGGCCGAACCCGCTGCTGGACCCGCGGCTGTTTCGCATCCGGCCGTTCTCCGCGGGCGCGCTGTCGATCACCCTGCAGTTCTTCGCCTTCTTCGGGTTCATCTTCATCGTCCTGCAGTACCTGCAGCTGGTGAAGGACGAGAGCGCGCTGGTCGGGGCGCTCATGCTGCTGCCGATGGCGCTCACGATGATGCCGTTCGCCCGCGGCGCCGCACCGCGGCTGGCCGCCCGTCTCGGCGCGCCCCGCGTCATCACCGCCGGCCTGTTCCTGGTCAGCGCCGCGCTGCTGATCCTCTCCCGGCTCAACGAGACCAGCTCGTACTGGCTCCTGCTGACGGGCCTGCTCCCGCTCGGCGCCGGCATGGGACTGGCCATGACCCCCGCGACGGCCGCGATCACCGACGCGCTGCCCCCGGACAAGCAGGGGGTCGGTTCCGCGATGAACGACCTGGCCAGGGAACTCGGCGGCGCACTCGGCATCGCCGTCCTCGGCAGCATCCTCCAGTCCGGCTACCGCGCGAACCTGAGCCTTGAGGGACTGCCGGGCCCGGTCGCGGAGCAGGCGGAGTCGTCCCTCGCGCTGGCCCTGAGAGCCGGCCCGCAGGCCGCGGAGCAGGCCCGCGCGGCGTTCGCGGACGGCGTCCAGTCGGCGATGCTGACCGCGTCGATCGCCCTTGCCGTCACGGCCGTCGCCGTCGCCGCCCTGTCCCGCGCGCACCGCCCCGCGGCAGGGGAATCCGTTGCCGGGTCCACCGGTCGGAACGCTAAGCTGAACGCGCCTGAAGGCACCGGCGGGCGTGGCGAAACCAGGTATACGCGGCAGGTTTAGGTCCTGTTGGTGGCGACACCGTGGGGGTTCGAATCCCCCCGCCCGCACCTCGAACGCGAAGAACCGGCCAGCGCGGCGCGGGCCGGTTCCGCGTGCGGCGGGCTAAACCCCGAGGTCGCGGCGGAGGCGCTCCACGTGCCCGGTGGCCTTCACGTTGTAGTACGCCTTCTCGATCCTGCCTTCGGCGTCGATGAGGAAGGTGGAGCGGATCACGCCGACGACGACCTTGCCGTACAGCTTCTTCTCCCCGTACGCGCCGTAGGACTTCAGGACCTCGGCGTCCGGGTCGGACAGCAGCGGGAAGGTCAGGCCCTCCTTCTCCCGGAACTTCGCCAGCTTGGCCGGCTTGTCGGGCGAGACGCCGACGACGGTGACCCCGGCGGCCTCCAGTTCGCCGAGGCTGCTCTCGAAGTCGACAGACTCCTTGGTGCAGCCGGGCGTCATGGCCGCCGGGTAGAAGTAGAGGATCACGCGCCTTCCGCGCAGCGAGGCCAGCGACACCGGGGACGCGTCGGCGTCGGGAAGCTCGAAATCGGGGGCGACATCGCCCGGCTGCAGCCGCTCGGACACCCTGGCCCGCCTTTCGCTCGGATGGTGGCTCCAACCGTACCGTCCGGGGTACGCCCGGCGGCCGGGGGGAAGACCTGCCAGACTGTTCGGATCATGCTTCGCAGGACATGGTCTCGCCCCACACGATAAGGACACGGCATGGCTGACAGGCCCAGCGACCCGGAAGGGCTGGAGAAGTACATAGAGCGCAACGTCCAGGAGCTCGCACGCAACGTCGACGAGCTCTCCGACCGGGTCCATCCGAGGAAGGCCGCGAAGCGGGGCGCCGATCGGCTGAAGGAGGAGGCGGGTCAGGTCGTCAGGTCCGTCGGCGCGCTGGTGCGTCCGTCCGCGGACGCCAAGGCCGCCGACGACGAGGAGGCCGGGGGCGGGCTCGACAAGCGCCTGGTGCTGGCCGGTGTCGGGGCCGCCGTCACCGTGACCGCCCTGGTCCTCTGGAACCGTAGGCGCAGACGCCGCTGAGCCCCGTCAGGGAGGCGCCGGTCCGCGGTCTGCGGCCGGCGCCTTTTCGTGTCGTGACTCCGCCCCTGCGTCCGGGGGCGGCGGGGCCGGGGCGCTGCGGGAGGCTGTAGGCGAGGAGTTCGGCGACGACGCGCAGCTCGGCGAGCTCGGCGCGGCACGGCGGGCAGCCCCGCAGATGCGCCGACAACGCGTCGCCCTCGGCGCCGGGCAGCCGTCCGAGGGCATAGACGCCGAGGCCGATGCGGTACTCCCCGCAATCCGTTCCTCCCACGACCTGGAGTACGGGTCAGGGACCTGTCCCGTTCACTCGGGCGAACTGGGGGAGGTGCTCGCGGTGCGCGGCGAGGCCCTCGTCCAGGATCTTCTCGGCGGTGTGCTTGCTCCGGACGAACGGGTGCGCCATCAGGGCCTGCAGGGCGGTCCGGCGGTCGCCGGTGACGGCGGCGTCGGACGCGAGCCGCTCGTAGGCGTGGATCGCCTGGGTGAGGCCGCGCACCGGTCCGGGGAGAGGGCCCATCGTCAGCGGGACGGGGCCGGAGCGTCCGACGAGCGAGGGGACCTCGACGATCGCGTCCGGTTCCAGGGACGGGATCGCGCCGTTGCTGCGAGTGTTGACGATCATCCGGCGGCCCTCGTCGCGGTGCAGGGCGCAGATGACGTCCACGGCGAACTCGCCGTGCTCGCCGCCGCCGCGCTCGCGGGACGGGTTCGGGTCGGACTTCCCGGACTCGGCGGTGACCTGCTCGTAGTAGGCGGGGAGCATGGCGAGGATTTCCTGCGCGCGGGTCGTGCCCTTCTTGCGCAGTTCCTCGACGACGTCGTCGTGGAAGAAGTAGTACTTCGCATAGGAGTTCGGCAGGAAGCCGAGCGTCTTGGCGAGTTCGGCCATGCGGGACGGGTCGCGCCACGGTGTCGCGCCGCCGCCGGGGACCTCCATCTCGTCCAGCAGTAGCGGGACGTCGAGGTCGTGGCCGTCGAGCCGGAGCCGCTGCGCCCACGTGGCGTGGTTGAGGCCGATCCAGTCGGCCTCCAGCCCGTCGGACGGCAGGCCCAGCAGTCCGGCCCACATCTCGGTGTCGCCGATGGCCTGGTCGCACAGCCCGATGATGCGCGCGCCGGTCGTGCGGGCGACGGCGTCGGTGACGATGTTCGTGGGGTTGGTGTAGTTGACGATCCAGGCGCCCGGGTCGGCGGCGGACGCGATCTCCAGCAGGACGGGCACGGAGCGCAGCGCCATCAGGAACCCGCCCGGCCCGGCGGTCTCCTGCCCCACGACGCCGTGCCTGAGGGGGATCGACTCGTCCAGGTGGCGCGCGGCGAGCCCGCCGGGGCGGAACGTCGTGAAGACGTAGGACGCGCCGTCCAGCGAGGCCTTGAGGTCGGTGTGCGCGGAGACGGTGATCGCGGCGTCCCGGGCCGCGAACATGTTGCGCGCCAGCCGCGTCATGACCACCAGGTGCGCGGTGTCGATGTCGTAGCAGGACACCTCCGTGCCCGCCAGGTCGCCGGCGCGGTGCAGGATGCCCCGGATCACGCCGGGCATGTAGCCGCTGCCCGCCCCGATGATCGCGATCTTCACCGGGGCTCCAGGTCCGGCGGCGACACGGTGAAGCGGGCCTCGACGGCCGCGCGGACGATCTGCGTCGCGGGCTCCAGGTCGATCGGCTCGGGCTCGTCGGGCGCGTCGCCGAGGCCCCGCCCGTACGCGGCGGCCAGCGCGACGGGGGCGCCCGAGTCCTGGTGCCGGCCGAGCCCCTCGTCCGACAACTCGACCAGGCCGGTGAGCCGGGACCCGAGCGCCCCGGCGTAGCTGCGGGCGCGCTCGACGGCCTCGTGGGCGGCCTGCCGCGCGGCCCGCCCGTACACCTCGCTGTCGCGCCGCAGCTCCCAGTCGGGGCCGTTCACATAGGTGCGCTCCAGGTCGCCGAGCCGGGTGACCAGCTCGCCGAGGACCCCGAAGTCCGCGACCGTGATCTTGATCCAGACGGTGCCCCGGTAGGCGCGGATGTCCCCTTCGCGCCGCTTGTACTTCAGCAGCGGCGTGATCGACAGCCCGCCCGTCTCCAGCTTCTCCACGGCCTCGCCGTAGGACTTGACCAGGTCGAGGCAGCGCTGGTTGCGCTCGGTGAGCCGGTCGAGTGCCGTGCGCCGGTCGGATTCCTGCGACTGGACGTGCACCGACAGCCGCGCGATCTCCGGTTCGGCCTCCAGCACCGCCTCACCGCGAACACTGATCATGGGAGCGTCGCTCATGGCCCCAACCTAAACGCTCGCCCCCCGAACCTCAGCCCCCGGAGCACCCGCGGGGGGTCGAAGGGGGTCGCCTCCCATCACAGGAAGGTTCGGCCCTCGCCCCGGTACGTGGGGACGGTGCGGACGACCTCGTCGCCGTCGATCAGGTGCAGGGCGGCGAACCGTTCGCACAGCTCGCCCGCCTTGGTGTGCCGGAACCAGACGCGGTCGCCGATGGACAGCAGGTCGGCGGAGCGGCCGAGCAGCGGTGTCTGCACCTCGCCGGCGCCCTCGTTGGCGTCGTAGGACAGGCCGGTCGGCAGGTACGGCTGGGGCAGGCGGACGGTGTCGCCGGGGCCGGAGGCGAGGTAGCCGCCGCCGAGGCAGGTCGCGACGCCGGGCGCGGGGCGCCGGACGACCGGCAGGGCGAACAGCGCGGCGGGACGTCCGCTGAAGTTGGAGTACTGGTCGAACAGGTGCGGCTGGTAGAGGCCGGAGCCGGCGGCGACCTCGGTGACCGCGCGCTCGGCGGCGGTCTTCTCCACGCTGCCGGTGCCGCCGCCGTTGACGAACTCCAGCTCGGTCAGCTCGCGGAGGGCGCGGACGATCGCGGCGCGGCGGCGGGCCAGCTCGATCCGGGACCGCTGCTGCATGGTGCGGATGACGCGGCCCCGCGTGGCGCGTCCGGGCGGGACGTCCCCGACGCCGGCGATCTGCGACTCGTAGGCCATGACCCCGGCGAGGTCGAGCGACGGGCGCTTGAGGATCACCTCGGCGAACGCGCAGACCTGGGCGGGGGTGCGCAGGGGGGAGCGCAGCGCGCCGATGCGGACCCGTCCGGCCAGGGGACGGTAGGACGCGTCGATGTCGATGCAGACGCGGACCCTCCGGTCGCGGGCGGCCGACTCGATCAGGTCGAGGTGGTCGGTGGAGTCGACCATGAGCGTGATGGCGCGGGAGGCGGCGGGGTCGGCGGACAGCGCGGCGATGGCCGTCCGGTCGGTGGTGGGGTAGGCGACGAGGATGTCGTCGCTGACGCCCTCGGCGGCCAGCCAGAGCGCCTCGGGAAGGGTGAAGGCCATGATCCCGGCGAAGCCGTCCATGGCGAGGACGTCCTCCAGCAGCGCCCGGCAGCGCACCGACTTGCTGGCCACGCGGATCGGCTTGCCGGCGGCGCGGCGGACGAGGCCGGCGGCGTTGGCGCGGAAGGCCGCAAGGTCGACGACGGCGAACGGCGCCTCGATCCCGGCCGTCGCTGTGTCATAGCGGTCCCGGAGGTTCATGCTGGCCAGACTGCCACAGGACCGGTGAATGTGAAAACCTCTCACGTAACGTCGGTCAGCCGGCGCGCGGGTGGGACGCGAAGAAATCCCAGAGCATCGCGCTCGCCTTGTCGGGCCACTGGTGCCCGCCACCCTTGATCTTGCAGAAGGCCACCGCGACGCCCCGGTCGCCCTTGCCGGTGCTCTCGCACACGGTGTCGTCGGTCAGCGCCTCGACCGGCTCGCTCGCCTCGGGCAGCCCGGCGACCCGGCGCCAGAAGTCGACCGCCTCCGACACGGGCGGGAACGGCCGCCGGTCGTTGAAGTCGCGGTTCCCGCCGCCGTTGAACGGCACGCTGCCGTCCGCCGTCCCGTGGAAGATCATCGCCGAGACGGGCCGGCCGGGGTCGCAGTCGGTCACCAGCGCCCCCTCCACGACCCCGATCGCGGCGACCTTCCCGGGCTTCTCGCAGGCCATCCGGTACGCCATCCCGGCGCCGTTGGAGAACCCCGTGACGTAGACGCGGTCCGGGTCGGCCAGCCCGGCGCCGGTGAGCTTGTCGATCAGCTTGGTCAGGAACCCGACGTCGTCCACGTCGCCGATCTTCGCCGCGCCGCAGCAGTCGCCCGCGTTCCACGTCGTCATGACGCCGTTCGGATAGGCGACGAGGAAACCGTTCTCGTCCGACAGCCGGTTGAAGCCGGACAGGTCCTCCATCTTGCCCATGGTGGCGAGCCCGCCGTGCAGGGCGATGACCAGCGCGGGCGGGTCGGCGGGCTTGCCGCCCTCCCACGTGCCGCCGGTCACCTTGGACGGGACGTGCAGCAGGAACTCGCGGTGCCCGATCGTCCCCACATCGATCTTCTGCTTGTGCGTGCCCTGGGAGGTGGGGATGCCGTCCACCTTCGCCGGCCGCCCGCCCTCCCCGCCCGCGCCCTCGCCCCCGGTCTCGTTCGTGCAGCCCGCAAGGACGAGGGTGATCGCCAGGACCACGAGCAGGATTCGCCGCATGGAAGCAAAACTAACCTCAAATCAGGTCCACAAACTACTCATCAGTAGTGATCGGGGTGATGTCCAGGCGTGTGCCCGTGAGCGGCACGGGACACGCCGCCGCACCCGTCTCGGCCGGGACGGCGGCGAGACGGGCGGGTGGCGCGTAAGCTCGAAGGGACCCGCCCTGAGCTGCCGCGTCGCGCCAGGGCCCGCCCCGTCCCCACCGCGACAAGAGTGAGACCGTTGAACGAATATGTGCTGACCCTGTCATGCCCCGACCGGCCCGGCATCGTCGCCGCCGTCTCGGGGCTGCTGGCCGAGCGCGGCTGCAACATCCTGGAGAGCCAGCAGTTCGGCGACGGAGACTCCGGCACCTTCTTCATGCGGGTGCAGTTCGCGGTCCTGGACGACACCGACCCGGACGAGCTGCGCGGCGCGTTCGCGTCCCTGGTGCCCGAGCTCGGGCTGCAGTGGCGGCTTCGCGCGCTGGCCGACCGCCCGCGCGTCCTGATCATGGTGTCGAAGGGCGGGCACTGCCTGAACGACCTGCTCTACCGGACGCGGTCGGGGCTGCTCGACATCGACATCGTCGCGGTCGCGTCCAACCACCCCGACCTGCGGCCCCTCACCCAGTCGTACGGGATCGACTACCACCATCTGCCCGTCGGCTCCGGCGGCAAGGCCGCGCAGGAAACCGAGATCCTGACGCTGGTCGAGCACTACCGCGCCGACCTCGTCGTCCTCGCGCGGTACATGCAGATCCTCTCCGACGACTTCTGCGCCAAGCTGCCCGGCGCGATCATCAACATCCACCACTCGTTCCTGCCGAGCTTCAAGGGCGCCCGCCCCTACCACCAGGCGCACGCGCGCGGCGTGAAGCTGATCGGGGCCACCGCCCACTACGTCACCGCCGACCTGGACGAGGGCCCGATCATCGAGCAGGAGGTCGCGCGCGTCGACCACACCCACAGCCCCGAGGAACTGGTGGCCGTGGGACGCGACGTCGAATGCCTCGCCCTCGCCCGCGCGGTCCGCTGGCACTCCGAGCACCGCGTCCTGCTCAACGGGGACCGGACGGTCGTCTTCCGCTGACCTGTTCCACCGGCCGGCGCGTTCCGTCCGGCGCGTTCCGTTCGGCCGACGCGTGAGATGTCGGCATGGCGAGTTTCACTCCACGTGACAATGCCTCACCATGGGTGACGATGTCGGTCGTGCCGATTGGCTCACGGGGGTGGCCATGACGGAGACGCTGGTCAAGGACCTGATCGAGGAGGCGCAGAGCAGGCGGCAGGCGCGGCGGCTCGCCGTCCGCGAGTTCCGGCCGCGCCGCGCGTTCGCCGGGGTCGCCGCCGCGCTGCTGGTGACCGTCGCGGGCGGGGTCGCCGCCATCGAACTGCTGGCCGCCGCGCTCGGCTCCGGCGTCCATCCCGTGCCGGGGGTGGCCGTGATCGCGGACGCGCTGCGGCGGCTCTCCTGGCGGGACCCGGACGTCCTGCTGGGGTCCGGCGCGACCGCCTTCCTCGGCCTCGCGTTCCTGCTGGCCGCGCTGCCCGGCCGCCTGCGCGGCATCCCGCTGGCCGGCTCCGACCCGCGCCAGGCCGGCGCCGTCGGGCGCGCCGCCCTGCGCCGGACGGTCGCGGACGCGGCGCTCGACGTCCCCGGCATCGAAAGCGCCCGCGTCCGGGGCCTGGGGCTCTTCCGCAGGGGCCTTCTCGTCAGGGCCGTCACCGACTACCGCAACCCGGCCAACCTCGCGGAACTCGTCCACCTCGCAATCGACGCCCGGCTGGACCGGATAGAGCCGATGCACCGGCCCCAGGTCGACGTCCGGCTCGGCTGGCGAAGGGACTGACATGAAGATCGCGATAGCGGTGCTCGGGGCGGTGCTGTTCGCGTGCGGCGCCACGGCGTTCGCCGCCGGCCTCGGCGCGTTCGGCGCCGTGGCGGAGCGTCCGCTGCTCGACCCGGCGCCGGCCCGGTTCGCCGCCGACCACGGCTGGTTCCTGCCGGCGGCCGCCGGCATCGCGGAGATCCTGGCGCTCGCCGGCCAGTTGTGGCTGGTCGTCCAGGCCCGGTACGCCGTCCACCAGTGGTGGCCGGACGTCGACCCGCAGACCCGCGTCCGCGCCAGGGCCGCGGCCGGCGACCTGGCCCGGGCCGCGCGCGAACTGCCCGGCGTCCACGCCACCCGGGTCCGGCTCACCGGCACCGCGGACAAGCCCCGGCTGCTGCTGAAGGTCGCCTGCGCCGGCGACACCCTGGTCGGCGAGGTGTACGGGGAACTGGGCGCGGGCCCGGTCGAACGCTACCGCCGCGCCGTCGGCATGCCCGACCTGCCGGTGGTGATCCGCTTCCGCCCCGACCGCCCGCGGCCGGGGAGACGCCGCCGCCCGCAGCCCGAGGCCGCCTGACCGGACGCGGGCCGCCCGGCGTCGGAGGCGGGGTGACGCCGACGCCGGACGGCCGCCCCCGAGATCGTTCACCGGCGCGTTGAGCTGCGGCGCGCCGCCTTCGTCGGCGGATTTCGGAAGGACGGCACGCCGCAGGCCGGCGCAGTGCACCCGGTGGACGAAAACCCGGGCGGTGCGTTCGCGGTACACGGGGCGGCGCCCGTCCGGGAGCCCGTGCCCTTGCGGGCGCGGATCCCGGACGGGCGCCCGCGCCCTCGGCAGACGCCCATGTGCCGGCGGAGCGGGCACATGCACACGGCGGGCGCCTGCGCTGGGGGGAGGGGCCGCGCAAGTCGGAAGCGAATGGTCGGTGGGGGACTGAACGCTGTGCACCCGTCACTATGCGAGTTCTGATGCGGGCGGTCACCCTTGTGTACATTTCGTTCACGGTGGGTCCGAGACGAAAGGTGCGCGTGTGCGGCGTCCCGGATGGACGGTTCCCGGCAACTGGAGCCTGGCGCGGCAACTGCTGGTGCTGCAGGCCGCGATCGTCGGGCTGCTCGTGGCGGCCGGCGCGACCATCGCCTACCTGGACGCCGGCCGGTCCTCGGACGACGCCGCGACGCAGACCGTCACGGCGGTCGCGCAGAGCATCGCGGACGCGGACAACGTCCGTACCGCGGTCGCGTCGCCCGACCCCAGCAGCCTGCTGCAGCCGTACGCCGAACGCGTCCGCCACGACACCGGCGTCGACTTCATCACGATCATGAGTCCGGCGGGGATCCGCTACACCCACCCGAACCCGTCCCGGATCGGCGGGCACTTCGTCGGCAACACCGGGCCCGCCCTCGCCGGCCTGACGTTCACCGAGACCTACACCGGCACGCTCGGCCCGTCCGTCCGCACCGTCGCACCCGTCTACGACGGCGGCAAGATCGTCGCGCTGGTCGCCGTCGGCATCACGATCCGCGTCATCTCCGCGGAGCTGCGGCAGCGGCTCCTCTACCTGGTCGGTGTCGCCGCCGCCGTCCTGGCGGTCGGCGTGGCCGGCAGCTACCTGGTCGCCGCCCGGCTGCGCCGCCAGACCCGCGGCGTCGCGCCCGGCGAGCTGCGCGAAATGTTCGAGTACTACCAGGCGATCCTGCACACCGTCCGGGAGGGCCTCCTTCTCCTGGACCGGTCGGGACGCGTCGTCCTCTGCAACGACGCCGCCCGGGACCTCCTCGACCTGAACCCCCCGAAAGTGCCCTCGGCGGAACTGCGGGGACGGCTCGTCACGGAGCTGGGCCTGCCGGACGAGCTGGTCGCCACGCTCGTCTCACCGGAGCCGCGCTCCGACGAGATCCACGTCGCCGACACCCGCGTCCTCGTCGTGAACACCTCACCCGTCCGGTCGCGGGACCGGGCGATGGGCAACGTCGTCACCCTGCGCGACCACACCGAGCTGCAAGGGCTGACCGGTGAGCTCGACACCGTGCGCGGGTTCGCCGAGTCGCTGCGGTCGCAGGCGCACGAGGCCGCGAACCGCCTGCACACGGTGGTGTCGCTGGTGGAGCTGGGCCGCCCCGAGCAGGCCGTCGAGTTCGCCACCGCCGAGCTGAGGACCGCGCAGCGGCTCACCGACCGGGTCGTCGGCTCGGTGACGGAACCGGTGCTGGCGGCCCTGCTGCTCGGCAAGTCCGCGGAGGCGGGAGAACGCGGCGTCGACCTGGTCGTCACCGAGGACACCGTGATCGAGGGCGTGGCCGAGCCCCGCGACCTCGTCACCATCCTCGGCAACCTCATCGACAACGCGGTGGACGCCGCACTCGCGGGCGCGGACGTCCGCCCGCCCCGGGTGGTCGTCAGGGCCCGCAAGGACGACGGCGCACTCGTCCTGCAGGTGTCCGACAGCGGGCCCGGGGTGGACCCGGACGCCGTGCCCGAGATGTTCAGGCGCGGCTGGACGACCAAGACGTCCGGCGGGACCGTCGGCCACGGCCTCGGTCTCGCGCTGGTCGGGCAGGCCGTCCGGCGCCACGGCGGCGACGTCCACGTGGGGCACGACGCCGGCGCCGTCTTCACCGTCCGGCTGCCCCTGGACCCGTCATGATCAGAGTGCTCGTCGTCGAGGACGACCCGGTCGCCGCCGAGGCGCACCGCTCCTACGTCGAACGCGTCGCCGGTTTCGCCGTCTCCGGCGTCGTCCACTCCGGGGCGGACGCGCTGCGGTTCTGCGAGCGCACCGGCGTCGACGTCGTCCTGCTGGACTTCTACCTGCCCGACACCCACGGCCTCAAGGTGTGCCGCGCGCTCCGCGCCGGCGGCTGCGACGTGGACGTCATCGCCGTCACCTCCGCCCGCGACCTGGCCGTGATCCGGTCGGCGGTGTCGGTCGGCGTCGTCCAGTACCTGCTCAAGCCGTTCACGTTCGCGTCCCTGCGCGACAAGCTCGACCGGTACGCACGGTTCAGGGAGCGGGCGGTCGGCGCCGGCGAGGTCAGCGGCCAGGCCGACGTGGACGGCATGCTCGCCACCCTCCGCACCCCCGACCACCGTTCGCTGCCCAAGGGCATGAGCGGCGAGACGCTGCAGGCCGTCACCGAGGTGCTGACCGGCGCC
The DNA here is from genome assembly GCF_043198455.1 of Spirillospora sp. NPDC048824. Classification (NCBI taxonomy): domain Bacteria; kingdom Bacillati; phylum Actinomycetota; class Actinomycetes; order Streptosporangiales; family Thermomonosporaceae; genus Spirillospora; species Spirillospora sp. NPDC048824. The sequence goes on from NZ_JBICUS010000021.1 coordinate 69,460, forward strand.
GCCGACGGGCTGTCCGCCGCGGCGGCGGCCGACCTCACCGGCGTCTCCCGCGTCACCGCCCGCCGCTACCTGGAGTACCTCGCGGAGAACGGCCTGGCGTACCGCCGCCCCCACTACGGTCAGGTCGGCCGCCCGGAATTGCGCTTCTACCCCGGGTAGACGGGGTACGCATGGGGCGAGGGTGAAACGACTTCGGGGGAGTTGTCGTGAACGACAAGGCAGACAGCGCCGACGACAAGGCGACCGGGGGCACCGAGCGGGAGCGCGAGAAGCGCCCGCCCCGCACCGAGGGCGAGGGGCAGAAGAGGAAGCCCGGCGACGCCGCCCGCAAGATGCGTGAGATGTTCAAGGGGCAGGGGCTGCCACGCGACGTGCGCAACACGCCCCGTGAAGGCGGCGCCCGCTCCGCGCCGGTCGAGTGAACCGGCATTGACCCGCTGTCTGCGCCTGGTGCCCGGAGAACGGGCGTCAACCGTCATCTGATGCTTGACGACACTTTGTGGTCCATTGAGGGCTATTCGAGGTTTATGGGGTTAATGTCCGAGGTGAACGTAACGTCGAGGACATGAAGGAGGCACGCTTGTCCGACCTCGAAGTCTCGGGCGGCTCCACCACGGGGTCCTTCGACGTTTGGAGGGAACAGGCGCACCACAGTATGGGCCCCTCCCGCTGAGCGGCCCGATCGCCCGGGGGTCACGACGGTATACGCCGTGACCCCCGGGTTCTGTCTTTCCGGCCCCGGCCCCGGTCCCGGTTCGCGGGTGTGAGGCAGGGCACGGGGAAGTGGGTTGTGTTTTCCAACTTACTGATCGCATACTTCGAGAGCGAGTTGGAAAACACAACGGAGGTGGGATCATGCGGGACGCGGTAATCGTGGAGGCGGTGCGCACGCCGGTCGGCAAGGGCAAGCCCAACGGGATGCTGCACGACGACTACCCGGCCGACCTGCTGGCACGGACCCTGAAGTCGCTCGTCGAACGTGCGGGCATCGACCCGGCGCAGGTCGACGACGTCGTCGGCGGCGTCGTCACCCAGGTCGGCGACCAGGCGCTCAACATCACCCGCACGGCCGTCCTGGCCGCCGGGTTCCCCGAAAGCGTCCCCGCCATGACCGTCGACCGGCAATGCGGCTCGTCCCAGCAGGCCCTGCACATCGCGGCGCAGGGCGTGCAGAGCGGCGCGTACGACATCGCGATCGCGTGCGGCGTCGAGTCGATGTCGCGGGTCCCGATGGGGTCGAGCGTGCTGCCCGGCAGCAACCCGTACGGGGCGATGCTCGGCGAGCGGTACCCGGACGGCCTCGTCGGCCAGGGCATCAGCGCCGAACTCATCGCCGCCCGCTGGGACCTGTCCCGCGAGGAACTCGACGCCTTCGCCGGCGAGTCGCACCGGCGCGCCGCCGAGGCATGGAAGAACGGCGAGTTCGACCGCGAGGTCGCCTGGACGGGGCAGCGGGACGAGACCGTCCGCCCCGGAACGTCCCCCGAGATCCTCGCCGGGCTCAAGCCCGCCTACTACGACGAGCGCATGGCCGAGCGGTTCCCCGAGATCGGCTGGAAGATCACCGCGGGCAACGCGTCCCCGATCAACGACGGCGCCGCCGCCGTCCTGGTCATGGGCGCCGACATCGCCGAGCGCCTCGGCCTGCGGCCCCGCGCCCGCTTCCACGCCTTCGCCGTGACCGGTGACGACCCGCTGCTGATGCTCACCGCGATCATCCCGGCGACCGAGAAGGTCCTCGACCGGGCCGGCCTCGCACTCACCGACATCGACCTGTTCGAGGTGAACGAGGCGTTCTCACCCGTCGTCCTCGCCTGGCAGCGCGAAACCGGCGCCGACCTCGCGCGCGTCAACGTCCGCGGCGGCGCGATCGCCATCGGCCACCCTCTCGGCGCCAGCGGAACCCGCATCATGACGACCCTGCTGCACGCCCTCGAAGACCGCGGCGGGCGGTACGGGCTGCAGACCATGTGCGAGGCCGGCGGCCTCGCCAACGCCACCGTCATCGAGAGGCTCTGACGGATGAGCCGGCCAGGTCCCGCGGATAGGCTTCCCGGTATGCCGAAGGACGCCCATCCACGCGAGTGTTCGGTCGCCGACACCCTGGACCTGGTCGGCGAACGCTGGAGCCTGCTCGTCATCCGCGAGCTCAGCTACGCGGTGCGGCGCTTCGACCAGATCGTCCGCAACACCGGCGCGTCCCGCGACATCCTCGCGTCCCGGCTCCGCAAACTGGAGGCGAACGGCATCATCCGCCGCGAGCGCTACAGCGACCACCCGGCCCGCTACGAATACCACCTGACGCCCGCGGGCGTGGAACTGTGCGACGTCCTGCTCGTCCTGATGAGGTGGGGCGACCGTCACCTGCACGCGGACGACCCGCCCGTCCGCTGGCAGCACTCCTGCGGGCACCCGGTCAGCCCCATGGTCATCTGCCGCCACTGCGGCAACGAGGCCCGCCAGGGCGCCCACTCGCCCACCGGCCGCGGCGCCCTGACCCCATGAGGAACTCCAGGACGTCGGCGCGGTGTCCGGGGAGCGTCAGCCGGGGCCGCCGCCGATGCTGATCTCATTGCCGTCCGCGTCCCGGTAGGTCACCTTGGTCACGCCGCCGTCGTACGTCTCGCGCGTCGCGGGTTCGAGGTCCCCTCACAAACTCATCGCTGCGTGTCCTGTACGGGGGCGTGCCATTCGTCTTAGACATGAGGGTGGACAGCCCAGTCATGAAGGAGGTGGAGGCACCGTGCCGGACGAGGACAAGAAGCGGGCAGCGTACCGAGCCCTGGTGGGTCGCGTGCTGAACGGGGAGGGCCGGGCGTCGGCGGAGCAGCGGGCGCGCGCCTTCGGCAACGACGGCCTCCCTCCGCCGTTGGACGCGCTGATCGGCAAGGTCGCCGGCAGCCCGGCGCAGGTCACCGAGGCGGACCTGGCCGCGGCGAAGGCGTCGGGCTGCACCGAGGACCAGCTTTTCGAGCTGGTGATATGCGCCGCGGTCGGCCAGTCCGCCCGGCAGTACGAAGCCGGACTGGCGGCCCTGGCCGAAGCGACCGCTCAGGGGAGTCCGGATCATGCGACTTGACATCCTCGACCATGGTTACGGCCGCGGTACCAAAGTGCTGTTCGCGCTCATCAGGCTGTTCTCCAGGCATCCGGTACCGGACGCCGCCAGGCTGGTCTTCTACCGGCCCGATTTCTACGGTGCCCGCGCCAAGGAGTTCACCCACGAGGCGATGCGCGGGCCGTCCGCCTGGTCGGTGGGCGACCGGGAGCTGATGGCGGCCTACGTGTCCGAAGTGAACGGGACCGCGTTCTGCGTCGGCGCGCACACCGCGACGGCAAGCCAGGCGTACCAGGACGGGCCGCGGGTCGCGGCGGTGCTGGCCGACCTCGAAACCGCGCCCGTCGAAGAGCCGCTGCGGGCCACGCTGCGGATGCTCGGCAAGCTGACCCGGGAGGGAAAGGCCGGCGCCGAGGACATGCGGGAAGTGCTGGCCGCCGGTGCCTCACCCCGGCAGATCCAGGACGCGCTGGCGGTCTGCGCCGCCTTCAACATCACCGACCGGCTCGCCGACGCCTTCGGCTTCGAACCGCTCACCCCCGAGGGCTACGAGGCAGGAGCCAGATACCTGCTCAAACGCGGCTACCGGTAGCCGGACCGCGTACGTTCACCCGGACCGGCCGTACGTCCCCGCGTCAGCCTCCCCGCGTCAGCCTCCCGGTGTCAGCATTCGATGACGTTCACGGCGAGGCCGCCCCGGGAGGTCTCCTTGTACTTGTCGAGCATGTCGCGGCCGGTGTCGCGCATCGTCTTGATGGCCTTGTCGAGGGAGACGAAGTGGCGGCCGTCGCCGCGGAGGGAGATGCGGGCGGCGCTGATGGCCTTGATGGCGCCGACGGCGTTGCGTTCGATGCAGGGGACCTGGACGAGGCCGCCGACCGGGTCGCAGGTGAGGCCGAGGTTGTGCTCGATGCCGATCTCGGCGGCGTTCTCGACCTGCTCGGGGGTGCCGCCGAGGACCTCGGTGAGGCCGGCGGCGGCCATGGAGCAGGCGGAGCCGACCTCGCCCTGGCAGCCGACCTCGGCGCCGGAGATGGAGGCGTTCTGCTTGAACAGGACGCCGATCGCGCCGGCGGTCAGCAGGAACCGGACGATGCCGTCGTCGTCGCAGCCGGGGACGAAGCGGTCGTAGTAATGCAGGACGGCCGGGATGATGCCGGCGGCGCCGTTGGTGGGGGCGGTGACGATGCGGCCACCGGCGGCGTTCTCCTCGTTGACGGCCAGGGCGAAAAGGGTGACCCAGTCCATCGCGTGGAGGGGGTCGGACGCCTTTTCGGTGGACAGCTGGCGGTGCAGCTGGGGTGCGCGGCGGCGTACCTTCAGGCCGCCGGGCAGGAGGCCCTCGCTGGTGCAGCCCCGGGTCACGCAGGCGCACATGACGTGCCACAGGTTCAGGAGGTCGTCGTGGATCTGCCGTGCCGTCCGGCCGAACGCCTTTTCGTTCTCCAGCATGAGGGCGGAGATCGACAGGCCCGTCTCCCGGCAGCGTTCGAGGAGTTCGGCGGCCGTGTCGAAGGGGTGGGGCAGGGCGGTGTCGTCGGGTTTGATGCGGTCGGCACCGGTGGCGTTCTCGTCCACGACGAAGCCGCCGCCGACGGAGTAGTAGACCCTTGTGCGCAGTTCGTCGCCCGAGGCGTCGAGGGCTGTGAAGCGCATGCCGTTGGGGTGGCCGGGGAGCGATTTCCTGCGTTCGAAGACGAGGTGTTCGTTGACCACGAAGGGGATTTCGTGGTCGTCGAAGAGGCGCAGGGTTCCGCGTTCGCGGATTCTCTCCAGGCGGGCGTCTATGCCGTCGACGTCGACCCGTTCGGGTTTGTCGCCTTCGAGGCCGAGGATGACGGCCTTGTCGCTGCCGTGGCCCTTTCCGGTGAGGCCGAGGGAACCGTAAAGCACCACCTGGACGGAGGCTGTCTTCTCCAGGAGGCCGTCACGGTGCAGGGCTTGGGCGAAGCGGTGTGCGGCGGCCATCGGGCCGCCGGTGTGGGAGGACGAGGGGCCGATCCCGATTTTGAACAGGTCGAAAACGCTGATGGCCATTGCTACTCCGTTGTAGCTCGCGCCCCCTCCCGGAATGGAAGGGGGCGCGGTGCCGTCACAGGTCCGGGTACAGGGGATGCTCGTCGGCGAGGGCCTTCACGCGGGCCGACAGGGCGTCGCGGTCGAAGGCCGGCTGGAGGGCCAGCGCGATGATGTCGGCGACCTCGGCGAAGTCGGCGGTGGTGAAGCCGCGGGTGGCGAGGGCGGGTGTGCCGATCCGCAGGCCCGACGTCACCATCGGCGGACGCGGGTCGTTCGGGACGGCGTTGCGGTTGACGGTGATGCCGATGCCGTGCAGGCGGTCCTCGGCGTCGCGGCCGGTGAGGTCGGAGTCCACGAGGTCGACAAGGACGAGGTGGACGTCCGTGCCGCCGGTCAGGACCCTCACGCCGGCCTTGGCGGAGTCCTCGGCGAGAAGACGTTCGGCGAGGAGCCTGGCTCCCTCGACGGTGAGGGACTGGCGGGCGCGGAACTCGTCCGAGGCGGCGATCTTGAGGGCGACGGCCTTGGCGGCGATCACATGCTCCAGCGGGCCGCCCTGCATGCCGGGGAACACCGCGGAGTTGATCTTCTTGCCGTACTCCTCGCGGGCGAGGATCAGGCCGCCGCGGGGGCCGCCGAGCGTCTTGTGCGTGGTGGTCGTGACGATGTCCGCGTACGGGACGGGCGACGGGTGCAGGCCCGCGGCGACGAGGCCGGCGAAGTGCGCCATGTCGACCATGAGCAGGGCACCGGACGAGTCGGCGATCTCCCGGAACGCCGGGAAGTCGAGCTGCCGCGGATACGCCGACCAGCCCGCCACGATCATCTTGGGACGGTGCTCGGCCGCGAGGGACGCCACCTCGTCCATGTCGACCAGGCCGTCCTCCGCGCGGACGTGGTACGGCACCACGTTCAGCGTCTTGCCGGAGTAGTTCAGCCGCATCCCGTGGGTGAGGTGCCCGCCGTGCGCGAGGTCGAGCCCGAGGATCGTGTCGCCGTGCTGCAGCATCGCGAAGTACACGGCCGTGTTGGCCTGCGCGCCGCTGTGCGGCTGGACGTTCGCGTGCTCGGCGCCGAACAGCGACTTGGCGCGGTCGATGGCGAGCTGCTCGGTGACGTCGACGTGCTCGCAGCCGCCGTAGTAGCGCCGGCCGGGGTAGCCCTCGGCGTACTTGTTGGTGAGGACTGAGCCCTGCGCCTCCAGGACCGACACCGGCGCGAAGTTCTCCGAGGCGATCATTTCGAGGGTGGACTGCTGCCGACGGAGCTCGGCGGCGACGGCCGCGGCGACCTCCGGGTCGGCCGCGGCGAGCGAATCGTTCAGGCTCAAGATCAGCTCTCCTCGATCAGCTTGTCGTAGGCGACGGAGTCGAGCAGGTCGCCCGGCTCGTCGGAGATGCGGACCTTGAAGATCCAGCCCTCGCCGTACGGGTCGTCGTTGATGACCTTGGGCTCGTCCACTACCGCGCTGTTGATCGCGGTGATCTCGCCGCTGACGGGGGAGTAGATGTCGCTGACGGACTTGGTCGACTCGATCTCGCCGCAGGGCTCGCCCGCCTCGACGGCGTCGCCCTCGGACGGCTGCAGTTCGAGGTAGACGATCTCCCCGAGGGCGTCGGCGGCGTGCGCGGTGATGCCGATGGTGACGATGCCGTCCTCGCCACCGAGGCCGGACACCCACTCGTGCTCTTCGCTGTAGCGGAGCTGCTCCGGAACGCTCACGATCACTTCTTTCTGGTCATGGTGGGGTGTCACTGTGGGGGTGACCCCCGCACCCTCACACCTTCTCTTCTAGGAACGCTTGTAGAACGGGAGGGCGACCACGTCCACCGGCTCGTGCCGGCCGCGGACGTCCACCGCGAGGTCCGTCTCCTCGGCGCCGCTGTCGAGGTACGCCAAGGCGATCGGCGTGCCCAGTGTGGGCGACGGGGCGCCGCTCGTCACGACCCCGCACGGCGTGCCGCCCGACGTGACGACCTGATACCCCTTTCGCGGCGCGCGACGCCCGCGCGCGACCAGTCCCACGAGCCTACGGCCGGGCGGGGTCTGCGCCAGCGCCGCCAAGGCGGTCTTTCCAACGAAGTCGCCCGGCTTGTCCAGCTTCACGATCCGGCCGAGGCCCGCCTCGAACGGCGTCGTCTCGGCCGTCAGTTCGTTGCCGTACAGCGGCATGCCCGCTTCGAGTCGCAGCGTGTCGCGCGCGGACAGCCCGGCGGGGACGACGCCGTCCACTCCGGCGAGCGCCTTCCACAGCGCGACGGCGTCGGACGCGTCGACGAACAGCTCGAAGCCGTCCTCGCCCGTGTACCCGGTACGCGCGATGAGGGCGTCGACGCCCGCGACCCGCCCGGCGAGGACCGCGTAGTACTTGAGGTCGGCGATGGCCGCGTCGGTGAACCCTTCGAGAATCTCCTGGGAACGGGGACCCTGCAGGGCGATCAGCCCGTAGGCGCCGGAACGGTCTTCGACGGCCGCCTCGAAGGCCGCTGCCCGTTCGGTCAGCGCCTCCCGGACGACGCCCGTGTTGGCGGCGTTCGCGACGACCATCCAGGTGGCGTCGGCGAGCCGGTAGACGATCACGTCGTCCAGGACGCCGCCGTCCTGCCCGCAGACCACCGTGTAGCGGGCCTTGCCCACCGGCATCGACGCGAGACTGCCGACCAGCGCGAAGTCGAGCGCCGCGCCCGCGCCCGGCCCGGAGACGAAGATCTCCCCCATGTGCGACAGGTCGAACAGCCCCGCGCCGGTGCGGACGGCCTGGTGCTCGGCGGTCTCGCTCGCGTAGCGCAGCGGCATCAGGTAGCCGGCGAAGTCGACGAGGTTCGCGCCGAGGTCCTGGTGGACGTCGTGCAGCGGCGTCTTCTTCGCGGTCGGGTCGGCGGACATCGGTTCGGCTCCTTCGTCGCGGGCGCGTATGGTCCATCGTCCCACTCGCGCACCGGTCGGCTCGGTGCCTCCCCCTCTGTCATCGGCGCCTGAGAGATTCACCCGCCACCGGGGCGGGCTTTCACCTTCGGCGGGGGACCCGGGTCCCCGCTTTCCAGAGGTCGCCGTACCCGTGCGGTCCATGGGCCTGAGAGGTTCCGGGGAGGATTTGCTCCTTCGGCGTCCCTCACCGGCTGCAAGGGACTCTCCCGCACGGGATCATCGGCTGCGCCAGTATTGCATTCCTCTGCGTGCGTCCGATACCGCCGGATTCAGCGCGGCTGGGCGGGCGGGGACGACGACAGGGCCTTCATGCACGCGCGCAGGGCTGTCATGCGCTTCTTGATCTCCTTCTCGGCCGGTGTGGCGGTCGGGTTCGGGCTGGGCAGCTCAACGCCCTGCTTGCGCATGCAGTCGTTGAACGCCTTGGCCGCCTTCGACTGCCCGGGCGGGGTGGGCAGGACCGTCGTCCCCTTGCCGGACGACGAGGACGAAGGGCCGGGTGACTCGGCGGCCCCGCCGCCGTCGCCGGAGCCGCCGCATCCGGCCAGGGCGAGCATCAACGCCAGGGCCGCTACATGACCGCGTTTCAAGGCAGTACCTCCATGGACCGGGGTGGGGCCGCCATGATGCGCAGGTGGCGTGGCGCGCGAATACTCTCGTGCGTGCCAATGGCGTGGGGGCCGCTTAGCAACTCGGTTCCAATTCGGGGCCGTGAGGGCGTCCGGCCGCCTTGCGCGCTGGTTCAACCAAACCGGGAGCCGTGCCGTACTCTGAGTTGGGTTGCTGGAGACCACCCCCCGGTGAGCGGGGTGCACGACCGGAGGGGCTAGCCGCATGGCATACCTGGCTGGAGCGTTGATTCTGTTCTTCGGCCTCCTGGTGTCCATCGCGCTGCACGAGCTCGGGCACTTCTCGTTCGCCAAGCTGTTCAAGGTGCGGACCACCCAGTTCATGGTCGGGTTCGGTCCGACGATGTGGTCGTGGCGCCGCGGCGAGACCGAGTACGGGATCAAATGGATTCCGCTCGGCGGCTACATCCGGATGATCGGGATGCTGCCACCGCGCAAAGGAGACGCACCCGGGAAGATCCGGCAGGCCAGCACCGGCCCGTTCCAGGGGCTCATCGAGTCCGCGCGCGGGGTGGCGCTGGAGGAGGTTCGGCCGGGAGACGAGACCCGCGTCTTCTACGGCAAGAAGTGGTGGCAGAAGCTGCTGATCATGTCCGGCGGGCCCGCGATGAACCTGCTGCTGGCGGTGGTGTTCTTCGCGATCCTGCTGATGGGCATCGGCACGAACCAGCCGCAGCCGGTGATCCGGGAGGTCGCCGAATGCATGGTGCCGGCGAGCCAGTCCGAGCTCACCGAGTGCCCGGCGAACGCCGCGCCGACCCCGGCGAAGCAGGTCGGGCTGCAGGCCGGTGACCAGATCGTCGTGTTCGGCGGCCAGAAGATCGACGACTACCGGCAGCTGCAGGAGCTGATCCGCGGGGCGGGCGGGCAGACCGTGCCGATGACCGTCGAGCGCGACGGGCGGGACGTGAAGCTGAACGTCCCGATCACCCGCAACCGGATGTACCACCTGGAGGACCCGGACAAGATCGTCGAGGTCGGGTTCCTCGGCATCACGCCGACCAGCGCCGTCGAGCGGCAGGGCCCCGGCGCGGTCGCGAGCACGATGGGCGACCTCACCGCCCGCACCGCGGGCGCGCTGGTGCGGATGCCGGAGAAGATGGTCGGCATCTGGGAGGCGGCGTTCGGCGGGGAGGAACGCGACCCGAACGGCCCGATCGGGGTCGTCGGCGTCAGCCGGATCGGCGGGGACGTCGCCGCGTCCGACACCCTGACCGGGACCGAGAAGGTCTCCTACTTCGTGATGCTGCTCGGGTCGCTGAACCTCGCGGTCGGGATGTTCAACCTCGTCCCGCTGCTGCCGCTGGACGGAGGGCACATCGCAGGCGCCCTCCTGGAGGCGATCAAGAAGGCGTTCGCCAAGGTCTTCCGGAGGCCCGACCCCGGCTATGTGGACGTGGCCAAGGCGTTGCCGGTGACCTACGTGATGGCGGCCGTGCTGATCATCATGGGCGGGCTGCTCATCTACGCCGACCTCGTCAACCCCGTCCGTTTCACAGGGTAGCGGGCAGCTCACCGGTCTTCAGGAAACCGTTCAGCGCGGCGAGGTAGGGCCCTATGTCCAGGCCCTGCTCGGCCAGCCACGCGTCCGACCCGTAGGTGCCGGTGTAGCGTTCGGCACCGTCGCAGATCAGCGTGACGACGCTGCCGCGTTCCCCGGCCGCCCGCATCTGCGCGACCAGCACCGCCGCGCCCCACATGTTGGTGCCGGTCGAGCCGCCGACGTCGCGGCCGCTGACCTCGCTCGTCCAGCGCATCGCCGCGACGGACGCCGCGTCCGGTACCCGGATCATCCGGTCGATCACCGCGGGCATGAAGGACGGCTCGACGCGGGGACGGCCGATGCCCTCGATCCGCGAGCCCGCCGCCGTCCGCTCCGGGTCCGCGTCGGCGAACGAGCCGAAGAACGCCGACCCCTCCGGGTCGACGACCGCGAGCCGCGTCTGGAACCGCCGGTACCGCGCGTACCGGCCGATCGTCGCGGACGTCCCGCCGGTGCCCGCGCCCACCACCACCCAGGACGGTTCGGGGAACCGCTCCAGCCGCATCTGCTCGAAGATCGACTCGGCGATGTTGTTGTTGCCGCGCCAGTCCGTGGCCCGCTCGGCGTAGGTGAACTGATCCATGAAGTGCCCGCCGCACTCGGCCGCCAGCCGCCGCGACTCGTCGTAGATCGACGACGGGTCGTCCACCAGATGGCAGCGGCCGCCGTGGAACTCGATGAGCTGGATCTTCTCCGGGCTGGTGGACGCGGGCATCACCGCGACGAACGGCAGCCCGAGCAGCCGCGCGAAGTACGCCTCCGACACCGCCGTCGATCCGCTGGATGCCTCGATGATCGTCGTGTCGGCGCGGATCCAGCCGTTCGCCAGCCCGTACAGGAACAGCGACCGCGCGAGCCGGTGTTTCAGGGAACCGGTGGGATGGACGGACTCGTCCTTCAGATACAGGTCGATGCCCCACTCCGGCGGCAGCGGGAACACGTGCAGGTGCGTGTCGGCGCTGCGGTTGGCGTCGGCGTCGACGAGCCGGACGGCCTCGGAGATCCATGCCCGGTACCCGGGGTCGCAGCGGTCCTCGATGCGGGTCACGGCGGTTTCTCCTCGGATCGTCGCTGATCGGCCGCGTCCCACGATATCCGTGCATGTCACCGGGCATGATGGAGGCTACGGGGGGCAGATGATCGGGATGTTCGACGCGCGGATCGTGGAGACCGGGCGGCTTCCGCTGTTCGGCTTCTTCGTCGCGTTCATGATCACTTTTGTGCTGACGCGGGTGAACGTCCGGCTGATCCGCTCGAACGTGCGGTGGTTCCGGAACGTGACCGCCGGTGACGTGCACATCCACCATGTCGTGTTCGGCGTCGTGCTGATGCTGGCGGGCGGCGTGGCGAGCCTGGCCGTCCCCGACGCGTTCGTCGGCCTCGACCTGGCGGCGGCCGTCGTGTTCGGGATGGGCTCCGCCCTCGTCCTGGACGAGTTCGCGCTGATCCTGCACCTCAGCGACGTCTACTGGACGGAGAAGGGCCGCGCTTCGGTCGACGCCGTCTTCGTCGCCATCGCCGTGACGGGGCTGCTGCTGCTCGGCGTCCACCCGCTCGGCTACGAGAGCCTCGGGCTGGACTCCGGCGCCGGCGCCGGCTCCATGTCGCCCTTCTACGCCGCGTTCCTCGTCGTCAACCTCGCCTTCGCCGTGCTGACGCTGCTGAAGGGCAAGATCTGGACCGGGCTCATCGGCCTGTTCGTCCCCGCGCTGCTGGTCATCGGCGCGATCCGGGTGGCGCGGCCCGGGTCGCCCTGGTCGCGCTGGCGGTACGACCGGGAGTCGCGCAGGTACCAGCGGGCCGTCCGGCGGGAGAAGTCGATCCGCCGGCCGCTCATCCGGGGCAAGATCTGGGTGCAGGAGTTCATCGCGGGACGGCACGACCTCATCCCGCCCGAGCTGCTGCAGCGCCGCAACGAGGCGGCCGAGCGCGCCCGCCGCCGGCGGCTCGCCCGCGTGCAGCGCAGGGCCGCGGCCCGAGCGGAGCGCAAGGCCGCGTCCCCCTTCCGGCGCAAGACCGGGACCTGGGCCGAACGCCGCGCCGAGGCCCGCGCGCGGCGCCGCGCCCAGACCCGTGCGCGGCGCGGTGCCGTCACCCGCGGCGGGAACGCGTCCCGGATGAGGACACGCGCCGCGTCCAGACGCCGCGACCGCCCGCCCGCCCCGGAACGCGACGCTCGCCAGTCCCCGGAGGAGGAGGAACCGCCGACCGGCGGGCGCCCCCGAGCCGGGACATCCGGCTGACCCGCCCCGGCCCGGGGCCGGGGGCTAGTCCGGGGGCCAGTCCATGACGGGGGTGACGGCGCGGACGGTTTCGATGGTGTCGGCCTCGGCGGCGGACTTGTCGGGCCGGTAGCGCAGGACGCGGGCGAAGCGGAGCGCGATGCCGCCCGGGTAGCGGGGGCTGTGCTGGACACCGTCGAACGCGATCTCGACGACCAGCTCGGGCCGGACGTGCACCGTCCAGTCGTCCTCGCGCACGGCGAGTTCGCGGAGCCGCTTCGTCTGCCAGGCCAGCATTTCGTCGGTGAGGCCCTTGAACGTCTTGCCGAGCATGACGAACCCGCCGGTCTCGGGGTCGCGGGCACCGAGATGCAGGTTGGACAGCAGCCCCTGCCGGCGGCCGTGCCCCCATTCGACGGCGAGGACGACGAGGTCGAGGGTGTGCCGCGGCTTCACCTTGATCCAGCCGGCGCCGCGCCGCCCGGCCGTGTAGGGGGAGTCGAGGGACTTGACGACCACGCCCTCGTGGCCGCGCGCGACCGCCTCGTCGAAGACGTCCTTGGCCCGCGCGGGGTCGGCGGTGACGATCCGGGGCATCCGCAGCTCCTCGGGGACGACCCGGGCCAGCGCCTCGTACCGCACCGCGCCCGCCGCATCGAGCAGATCGCCCCCGCCCTCTTCGGAGCGACCGCCCTCTTCGGAGCGACCGCCCTCTTCGGAGCGACCGCCGCCCGGCGCGCCATCGGCCTCGTCGTTCGTCGCAGGGGGACGACCGTCCGTGCCTTCCGGGGCGGCCTCGGGTTCGTCCAGGTACAGGACGTCGAACAGGTACACCGACAGCGGTACGGGTTCGGTGTTCTTGGCGGTCCGCGTGGCGGTGCGGGCGGCGGTGACCTGGAACGGGTGGGGACGCCGGTCCGGCCGGAGCGCGATCAGCTCGCCGTCGAACACGGCCGCCCGGACGGGCAGCTCCCGCATGGCCGCCACCACCTCGGGCAGCCGGGAGGTGATCTCGTCCAGCGTCCGGGTGAACACCCGCACCTCGCCGCCGGACACGTGCACCTGCGCGCGGATCCCGTCGAGCTTCCACTCGACGGCCGCCTCGGCGCCGAGCTTGCCGAACGCGTCGTCGATGGACGGGGCGGACGCCGCGAGCATCGGCTTGATCGGCCGCCCGACCTCCAGCGCGAACCCGCGCAGCCCGCCGACGCCGTCCGCGAAGGCGGCCATGGCGACCGGCCCCAGCGACCCGCGCAGCATGAACGCCCGCCGCACCTCCGCGGACGGGACCTCGGCCGCCGCCGCGATGGCCTCGGCCATCACCCCGTCCAGCGCGCCCTGCCGCAGCTCGCCCGCCAGCAGCCTGATCAGGAAGTCCTGCTCGGTGCGGGTGGCGCGGCCGAACAGCGCCGCCAGCAGTTCGCGCCGCCGGGCGACCGAGCCCGGCCCGGAGACCGCGCCGATCTCGGTGAACGCGGCGTCCACCTCCGGGACGGTCAGGGACGGCTCCGCGGCGGGCGGCGGGATTTCCCGCAGGGACGCGTACCCGACCCCGATCTGGCGTTGCGGCAGCTCACCGGACAGGTAGGCGACCACGGTCGCGGCCTCGCCCGGCTCCGCCGCGCGCAGGCACTCCGCGAGCGCGGATACCTTGGCCTTACGGCCCGAGGTGCCCGCCACCGCCTGCGACGTCCGCGTGATCTCGGCTATCAGCACCCTCCCATTTTGACCACGGGGTCTGACAATCCACCGGGTCTACTCCGCGCCGGAGCCGCCGGGACGCCGGCGACGGGGCGGGCAGTCCGCCGGCTCCGGGTGGAGGCGCACCTGTACACGCCCGGCAACACCCCGACCCCGGTGAAGGACGCCGAGACCTACTACGACGAGCAGTGGGCGCAGGCGCACGGGGCCCCGCTGTTCCGGACGTACACGCTTGAGCGCCACCGGGGCATCGGCGACGAGGCGTACCGCTGGTTCAAGGCCGATGAGGCCGAGCCGACGGTGGTGGGAGAGGTCACCGCCCGGGTCCGCAACGCGGTCTTCACGGTGAGCTACAGCGAGCAGGCGTCCGGTGCGGGCGGCGGGGACGAGCGGGAGCGGGCGTGCCTCGGCAGGGCCACCGCCGCCGCCCGCGAAGTGCTCAGTGCGCTAAATCATTTCTGACCTGAATCGGCCGACCATGCCATACTTTCTGTCAACACCTTCTAGGGTGTTGCGGTAATAGGGGAGGGGTACGCCGATCATGTTCCATGCCGAGGCCATGTGATCGGCGTGCTGGCAACGCCTGGGAGGAGGAGGTCGACGACGTGACCGTGCAATCGGTAGGAATATCCTGGGTGTGATAACCCCAGGTCAGCAATCCGTTACGTCGACGGGCCGCGGAGTGGACCCCGCTCCGCGGCCCTTTTCGTTCCGGTGTCCAGACCAATGGCCCGCTGTTCGCGAACCATTTTCTAATACGTGGTTCGACATCAAGATAAAAGGCCGCGGAGTGGAACGGGTTATCGTTCCAGCAGGCCCGCCTTGATCCACACGTCGCGGGCCGGATCTGCGCCGTCCACGTACGCAGCCGGCCATCGCTCGACAACAGATCGGAGGGCATGATCCATCTCCTCTCACCGAGGGAGGGGTCAGGGAGGGCCGCGCCCGGACGTGGGCGCTACCCCCGGGAGGTGGGGATTCTGGCTATGAGCCGGAGGGCCGCGGGGGACACCCTGGAGAGGGTGTGCAGGAGGTGGCCCTCGAAGTTGACCGGGACCACGGCCTTGTTCTTGATGATGGCGTGGACGATCCGCTCGGCGACCTTCTCCGGCGGGTAGTTGCGCAGCTTGATGGCCTTCTGGCCGCGCTGCTGGAGTCGGTCGCGGGACGAGGCGTCGCCGTCGACGTAGGTGCCGTGCTCGACGATGCCGGTGCTGACGAAGCCGGGGCAGACGGCGGTGACGCCGATGCGGGAGCCCGCCAGTTCGGCGCGCAGGCATTCGCTGAGCATGAGGACCGCGGACTTGGTCGTGCAGTAGGCGGGCATCGCGCGCCAGGGCGCGAACGCCGCGGCGGACGCGACGTTGACGATGTGGCCGCCGAAGTTGGGCTTGTCGGGCTTGTTGGGGAGGGTGTGGACGCGGTCGCTCATCTGCTTGCCGAACAGGCGGGAGCCGTGGACGACGCCCCACAGGTTGACGCCCATGATGCGGTCCCAGTCGTCCAGGCTGGTGTCGAGGAAGGGGCCGGCGACCGCGATGCCGGCGTTGTTGACGACGATGTCGGGGACCCGGTGGGTCTCCTTGACCTGGGCGGCGAAGGTCTCCATGGCCTCGGCGTCGGACACGTCCACCTGGTACGCGGTGCCGCCGGCGCCGACCGTTTTGGCGAGGTCGACGGTCTTCTCCGCGGAGGGGAGGTCGATGTCGGCGGCGATGACGCTCGCGCCGTGTCCGGCCAGCGCGACGGCGGTGGCGCGGCCGATTCCGCTGCCGGCTCCGGTGACGACGGCGAGTGCTCCGTCGAAGTGCGCGAGTGGCATGCGAGACCTCCGAGATTGTCCGAGTCCGGGACGGTTGGGATTGCAGACGAAACCGGATCCAACCGTACTCAGCCCGCCGCGGCGTCGGCGATGACGGCGTCGACTTCGGCCTTGCGGGCGGCCTCCTCCGCGGCGAAGCGCTCGGTGTCGATCTTGTCGGCGATCTCCTCGTCCTGGCTCATGAGGGCGTCGAGGTCGGCCTTGGACATGTCCAGGACGCCCATGTCGTCGTAGGTCTTCTGGATGCGTTCGCTCCACAGGCCGATGTCCTTGACGCACGGGACGATGCGGCTGAACAGCAGGCTCTGGAACATCCGCATGTAGGGGGAGTTCTCCACCATCTCGTCGACCTCTTTGGGGTCGATGCCGAAGTTGGTCCAGATCTCCCGGCCGCGGATGCGGTCGCGCATCAGGTAGCAGCCCTCGATGACGAAGTCCTCGCGTTCGCGGAGTTCGGCCGGTGACAGCTGCTTGTAGTAGTCGCGGAGGGCCAGGCGGCCGAACGCGACGTGGCGGGCCTCGTCCTGCATGACGTAGGCGAGGATCTGCTTGGGGAGCGGCTTGGTGGTGATGTCGCGGATGACGCCGAACGCGGCGAGCGCGAGGCCCTCGATGAGCACCTGCATGCCGAGGTAGGGCATGTCCCAGCGGGAGTCGGTGAGGGTGTCGTTCAGCAGGTCCTGGAGCTTGGTGTTGATCGGGTAGATCAGCCCGACCTTGTCGTGCAGGAACCGGGTGAACAGCTCGACGTGGCGGGCCTCGTCCATCGTCTGGGTGGCGGAGTAGAACTTGGAGTCGAGGTCGGGGACCGTCTCGACGATGCGGGCGGCGGTGACCATCGCGCCCTGCTCGCCGTGCATGAACTGGGAGAACTGCCAGGCCGTGGAGTGCTGCCGCAGTTCGCCGCGCTCCTTGTCAGAGAGCCGGTCCCAGTACTCGGTCCCGTAGATGGCGAGGGACTGGTCGGGGACGCCGAGGGGGTTGTGCGGGTCGACCTCAAGGTCCCAGTCGATCCGCTTGGTGGAGTCCCACTGCTTGTCCTTGCCCTTCTGGTAGAGGGCGAGGAGGCGGTCGCGGCCGTCGTCGTACTCCCAGGTGAACCTGGCGTCGCCGGCCATGGGCACGTTCCAGCTGGACGTGTCGACGGGCTCGGTGTAGAGGTCGTGGGTCGACATGGGCGACTCCTCCCCGGTGGCGCGGACGTACGGTGTACGTCTCACGTACAATGTACGTACCGTGTCACGGGGCACTTATGGATGTCAACGGCGGGAAAGGGCGGCACCCGATGGCGAGGCATGTGTCCTCCGACACCCCGCAGCCGCGGCCGGTGCTCACCCGCGAGCGCATCGTGCTCGCCGCCGTCGAGCTGATCGAACGCGAGGACGCGGACGCGCTGTCGATGCGCCGGGTGGCGGCCGAGCTGGGCGTCGCCGTCATGTCCCTCTACAACCACGTGCCGAACAAGGACGCGCTGCTGGAGGGGGTCGCCGAGCACGTCGTCTCGGGCCTGGAACTGCACGACGACCCGTCCGAGCCGTGGCAGGAGCGTGCGCGGGCCCTGGTGCGCGCCTTCCGGAAGATCGCGCACGACAAGCCGCGCTGCATGACGATCGTCCTCACCCACAAGATCGACTCCGCGGCGGGGCTGCGGCCGGCCGAGCGCGCCCTCGCGCTGGCGGACGCGGCCGGGTTCGACGGCGAGACGGCCGTGCGGATCATGCGGGCGCTGCTCGCGTACGCGCTCGGCGCGCAGATGCGCGAGGTCGGCATGGCGAAGATGCTCGGCCACCTCGTCGAGACGGGGGCCGAGTCGTGGGCGAATCTCGACCCGGACGAGTTCCCGCGCGTGATCGCGCTCGCCTCCGAGCTGGCCACCCACGATCCCGAGGCCGACTTCGAGTTCGGCCTCGACCTGCTCATCGGGGCGCTGGACCGGCTTCCCCGGCGTCCGGCAGATAGGGGCTGAGGCCGTTCCGGCAGAAGTCGGTCATGTGGCGGGCCGCCTCCTGCGCCGTCACCTCGGGACGCCGGGTCCGCCACTGCGCCAGCCGCTCGCTCGCCCCGATGATGATCTCGGTGTAGGCCTCGACCGTGGCGGCCGGGGCGGACGGCGCGAACATCGCCAGCACCCCCGCGATCAGCGTGCTCTGCTGCCGCCGGGTCGACTCGACGGCCTCGATGGTCTCCGCGGACGCGGCCATCGGCTCGCGCAGCAGCATCGCGAACGACTTGCTGTGCGCGTCCATGAACTCGAAGTAGGCGACCATCCCGCGCCACAGGATGTCCTCGGGAGTGGCGGCGCCGGCCATGGCCTTCTGGGTGACGTCGAGCAGCTCGGCCTTGGACCGGCCGACGCAGGCGACGAGCAGCCCGTCCTTGGAGCCGAAGTACTCGTAGAGCATCGGCTTGGAGACGCCGCATCGCTCGGCGATCTCGTCCATCGAGGTGGCCTGGTAGCCGCGCTCGCCGAACACGTCCTCCGCCACGTCCAGCATCTGCCGCTCGCGCTCGGCGCGCGACATCCGCCGGCGGACCGGGCGGCGGCGTGTGGCGTCACTCACAGGAAATCCCCTCTCTTGGACCTACCGTCAGTAACCTACTCCCGGTAACTTACTGGAAGTAGGTTACGCGAGAGGATGGGTTATGAGCGAGCGAGCCCCGGCGATCGTCATCATCGGCTCCGGCTTCGCCGGCCTCGGCATGGCGATCCGGCTCAAGCAGGCGGGCTTCCACGACTTCACCGTCCTGGAGAAGAGCGAGGCGCTCGGCGGGACGTGGCACGACAACACCTATCCGGGCTGCGCCTGCGACGTGCCCTCGCACATGTACTCCTTCTCCTTCGAGCTCAACCCGGGCTGGACGCGGATGTTCGCGCCGCAGGCCGAGATCCGCTCCTACATGGAGCGCACCGCCGACAAGTATCGCGTGCGCGAGCACATCCGCTTCGGCGCGGCCGTCGAGTCCATGGAGTACGACGACGACGCCAAGCGCTGGAACGTGACCCTCGCGGACGGGACGGTCCTCACACCGAAGGCCATCGTGTCCGGCATCGGCGCCCTGCACGTCCCCTCGTTCCCGGACCTGCCCGGCATCGAGCGGTTCCAGGGCACCGCCTTCCACTCCGCCGAGTGGGACCACTCCTACGACGTCACCGGCAAGCGCGTCGCCGTCATCGGGACGGGCGCGTCCGCCATCCAGTTCGTCCCGCAGGTCGCGAAGAAGGCCGCCGACCTCGTCGTGTTCCAGCGGACGGCGCCGTGGATCCAGCCCAAGCCGGACGTGTCGATCCCGGCGCCCGTCCGCAAGGCGTTCGAGAAGGTCCCGGGCGCGGCACGCGCGTTCCGGCACGGCATCTACTGGGCGCTGGAGGCCCGCGCCGTCGGCTTCACCGTCGACCCGCGGCTGTCCCTCCCGCAGGAGCAGCTCGCCCGCCGGCTCATCGCCAAGCAGATCGCCGACCCCGAGCTGCGCGCCAAGGTGACGCCCGACTACACGATCGGCTGCAAGCGGATCCTGCTGTCCAACGACTACTATCCGGCGCTCGCGCGTCCCAACGTCGAACTGGAGACCTCCGACATCGCGGAGGTCAGGGAGAACTCGATCGTCACCGCGGACGGACGCGAGTACGAGGTCGACTGCATCGTCTACGGCACCGGCTTCAAGGTGACCGACGCCCTCACCGACCTCCGCGTCACCGGACGCGGCGGCGTCAAGCTCCAGGAGATCTGGGCGAACGGCATCGAGGCCCACCGCGGGACCACGATCCCGGGGCTGCCGAACTTCTTCATGCTGCTCGGCCCGAACACCGGCCTCGGCCACAACTCGGTCGTCTTCATGATCGAGGTGCAGATCCAGCACGTCCTGGGCTGCCTGCGCCTGCTGCAGGAGCACCGCGCCGGCACGATCGAGCCGAAGCCCGGCGCCGCCCGCCGCTTCAACGACCGCATGCACCGCCGCCTGCGCCGCGCCGTCTGGAACGAGGGCGGCTGCAGCAGCTGGTACCTGGACGACCAGGGCGTCAACCGCACCCTCTGGCCGGGCCACACCTTCGAGTTCTGGGCGAACTCCCGCAACCCGAAGCCGGAGGAGTACACCCTCAGCCGCTAGAACCCCGGGCGGGGGGTGTTAGGTAGAGGGCATGGGCAAACCGCTGATTCCTCGGGGCATGCGTTCGGTCAACAAGGTCTTCACCAACCGGATCCAGGGGGTCTACGCGCCCTATGTGCCGCCGCTCGCGGTGATCGTCCACAAGGGACGCAGGTCGGGGCGGGAGTACCGGACGCCGGTCACCGCGTTCCGCAGCGGCCGGACCGTCATCGTCGGGCTGCCGTACGGGGCCGACACCGACTGGGTCCGCAACCTCCTCGCCGAGGGACGCGGCGGGCTGGAGCGGCTCGGACGCGTCCGGCGGGTCGCGAACCCGCGGGTGCTCACCGCGGACGAGGCACGGGAACTCCCGTCGGCGGGACGGTACGCCGCCCGCTACATGGACGTCCTCGTCGCCGACATCGAGGACTAGGGACGGCGCCGCCCCCCGGAGCGTCGGAGTCCCCGGGCGGCGGCGCCGGGTCAGGCGCGGGACGTGCCCCTGCGCCCCGGGGCGCGGCGGTTGCGGAGGCTCACCGCGCGGAGGGTGGCGTCGAGGGAGAACCGCGTGTCGGCGTCGTCGAGGCTGTCGCCCATGTAGCTTTCGAGCTGCCGGAGCCGGTACCGGACGGTCTGCGGGTGGATCTTGAGGCGTTCGCCGATGTCGACGGCGGTCGACCGGGTGGTGACGGCCTCGGCGAGGGTCTCGACCAGCCGCCTGCGCTGCCCGTCGGATATCTCGCGCAGCGGTTCGAGGTGGTGGCGGGTGAGCTCCTCGACGAGCGGCGGGTCCGACAGCAGCCACATGGTCATCAGATGGTCCCGGCACGGGATGAGCGACCCGTCCCGGATGACGCCCTCCTCGGCGAGGGCGAGGACGCGCCGCGCCCAGCGCAGTGAGTGGGTCGCCCGTTCCAGCGGGACGGTGAGGCCGGTGACGCAGCTCGCGTCCGACAGTGCCGCGTGCAGCATGGCGTGGCGCGCCTCGGTGAGCGGCCCGGGGACGAGCATGCACGGTTCGGCGGAGTCCATGTCCACCAGGACGTCGGCGTCCAGCGCGGCGCGGGTGCACGGCGCCTCGGGGTGCACGGCGATGAGGGTGGCCTCGCCCGGGAGCGGCCACCAGCAGGTCGCCTTGGCGAGTTCCTCGATCGCCTCGGGGACGACGGCGGGCTGCTGGAGGATCAGGTGCAGGAGCCGCTTGCGGTCCTCGCGGCGGCGGACGTCGGCGTGGCCGGTGGCCTGCTGGTGCCCGAGCCGGATCTGGGCGACGGCCTCTTCGAGGTAGACGAGCATCGCGTCGACCGTGCTGGAGACGATCGACGTGGGGATCTGCTCGCGTTCGGCGACGATGACGGTGCGGCGCCAGGCGATGTGGAAGGCGATCCGGGACGCGGCCTGGAGGTGGTCCAGGTTGCGTCCCTCGATGGCCTCGAACTGCCCGACCGCGCGGCAGGTCTCGTCGCGCTGGGTGGCCGGCGCGCCGGGATCGGCGACCCTGTCCAGAAATGCGGAGAGCAGTATCTCGGTGCTGAGCCGCAGAATCTGGTCGTACGCGGAGTCCGCGGGACGGTTGTACTCCGGGATGGACTCCCGGATCCCGTTGACGACCTCTTGGGTGACTCCGGGCAGCTCTGAACGCAGCAGGTCGATGAAATCGGAGAAGACGCTATTGCTTGTTTCGGACAATTCCAGTGCCTGCGACATGGGGATGGGAAACCTCCGCAACGGGCCGGCCGGCACGGGCCGCCGCCCCGCCCGTCCCGGGGGGCGGGACGGGCGGCGCCGGCGGGGTGTGCCGAGCGGGAGCGGACACCCTGGGGGACGGGATCGACGACACCGCGAACATAAAGTGGCCGGTGACCGCTGACAAGGCTTCCCGGTCGGATCGGCGGTCAGAGGGCTCGGCTTGCGCGAGATGTGACAAAACCGCGGTCCGGTTGCTGTCCCGTTGACAATCCTCGGTCGGCGGCCTCGGCCGGATCGTCCCCGCACCCCATCAAGTTACCGGCCGGTAGTCACCGGTGAAGGTATTGAGAAGATCAAAGACTAAGCCGGTGACAATTCTGAAGGCCTTTTACTGAATTGCCGCAGGAATCCTGCGGACCCCTATTGAACCCCGGGTCTACTGGCCCGTAACGTCCTCGCTTGACCCGGCCGACATGGGTGGTGATGGTCGTTGGGAATTGAAGTCGTGGTCGAAGGGCTGTCCAAAGCGTTCGGACCGCAGACCATTTGGAGCGATGTCACCCTCACCCTGCCCGAGGGTGAGGTGAGCGTGCTGCTCGGCCCGTCGGGCACCGGCAAGACGGTTTTCCTCAAGTCGCTGATCGGGCTCCTCAAGCCCGAGCGGGGGCGCGTGCTCGTCGACGGCGTCGACATGGTGAACGACCCCGACCGCAGGGTCTACCAGGCCCGCAAGCGGTTCGGCCTGATGTTCCAGGACGGTGCGCTGTTCGGATCGCTGTCCCTGTTCGACAACATCGCGTTCCCGCTGCGCGAGCACACCCGCAAGAAGGAGTCCGAGATCCGCCGCATCGTCCTGGAGCGCATGGAGATGGTCGGCCTCGCCGGCGAGGAGCGCAAGCTGCCCGGCCAGCTCTCCGGCGGCATGCGCAAGCGTGCCGGGCTCGCGCGCGCGCTGGTCCTCGACCCCGAGATCATCCTGTGCGACGAACCCGACTCGGGTCTGGACCCCGTCCGCACCGCCTACCTGTCGCAGGTGCTCATCGACGTCAACGCGCGGATCGACGCGACGATGCTGATCGTCACGCACAACATCGAGATCGCCGCGACCGTCCCCGACAACATCGGCATGCTGTACCGCCGCGACCTGATCGCGTTCGGCCCCCGCGAGGCGGTGCTGACCAGCGACGAGCCGGCCGTCGACCAGTTCCTGCACGGAGACCCGCGCGGACCCATCGGCATGTCGGAGGAGAAGGACGCCGCCGCCCTCGCCGCGGAGGCGGCCGCGGCGGCGGCCTCCGCGCCGCGCCGCCGCAAGATCGAGATACCGCGGCAGCTGCGCCCGACGCCCGGGATGCCGGCCCGCCGGGGCGAACAGCGCCACGCGCAACGCGTCGACGCGATGCTCCCGTACCTCCCCTATCCCGCGCAGCAGGCCATCTGGGCCGGGCGCCGCGACCGGCAGGAGGCGGGCGGCCATGGCGGCGCCTGAGACGACCGCCCCCGGCGCCGGCGCGCTGCGCCAGGTCGGGAGGCTGTTCCTGCTCGCCGCGACCGTCGTCGCGATGACGTTCCGGCGGCCCTTCCAGCTCCGCGAGCTGATCCAGCAGTTCTGGTTCATCGCGTCGGTGGCGATCCTGCCGACGGCGCTCGTGTCGATCCCGTTCGGCGCCGTCATCTCGCTCCAGGTCGGGTCGCTGGCCAAGCAGCTCGGGGCGCAGTCGCTCACCGGCGGCGCGAGCGTGCTCGCCATCGTGCAGCAGGCGAGCCCCCTGATCGTGGCGCTGCTCATCTCGGGCGCCGCGGGCTCGGCGATCTGCGCCGACCTCGGCTCGCGGACGATCCGGGAGGAGATGGACGCGATGGAGGTGATGGGCGTCTCGCCCATCCAGCGCCTCGTCGTCCCCCGGGTGCTCGCCTGCATGGCGGTGGCGGTCCTGCTGAACGGGCTGGTCTCCGTCGTCGGCGTGGCCGGCGGCTACTTCTTCAACGTGCTGATGCAGGACGGGACGCCCGGCGCCTACCTCGCCTCGTTCTCGGCGCTCGCGCAGCTTCCCGACCTGTACATCAGCGAGCTGAAGGCGCTGCTGTTCGGGTTCATCGCCGGCGTCGTGGCCGCCTACCGCGGGCTCAACCCGAGACCCGGGCCGAAGGGCGTCGGGGACGCGGTCAACCAGTCGGTCGTCATCACGTTCCTGCTGCTGTTCTTCGTCAACCTCGTGCTGACGGCGATCTACCTGCAGGTCGTCCCGCCGAAGGGGGCCTGACATGGCGATCCCGGGTGCCCGCCGGCTCCGGCCGGTGAAACTGGTGTCGTGGCTGGACCGGCCCGGCGACCAGCTCACCTTCTACGTCAAGGCGCTGCTGTGGACGCCGCGCGCCCTGCGCCGCTACATGCGCGAGTCGCTGCGGCTGCTCGGCGAGGTCGCGTTCGGCAGCGGCGCGCTGGCGGTGATCGGCGGCACCGTCGGCGTGATGATCGGCATGACGGTGTTCACCGGCGTCGTCGTCGGCCTCCAGGGGTACGCGGCGCTCGACCAGATCGGGTCGTCGGCGTTCACCGGGTTCGTGTCGGCGTACTTCAACACCCGCGAGATCGCGCCGCTGGTGTCGGGCCTGGCGCTTTCGGCGACGGTCGGCGCCGGTTTCACCGCGCAGCTCGGCGCGATGCGGATCAACGAGGAGATCGACGCGCTGGAGGGCATGGGCGTCCCGTCCCTGCCGTACCTGGTGACGACCCGCATCATCGCGGGCACCGTCGCGATCGTGCCGCTGTACGGGATCGGGCTGCTCAGCTCGTTCCTGGCGTCCAGACAGGTGACGCTCTGGTTCAACGGGCAGTCCGCCGGGACCTATGACCATTACTTCAACATCTTCCTCGCCCCCGAGGACGTGGTGCTGTCGTTCGTCAAGGTGCTGATCTTCAGCGTCATGGTGGTGCTGGCGCACTGCTACTACGGCTACCGCGCGGTCGGCGGCCCCGCCGGCGTGGGCATCGCCGTCGGCCGCGCGGTCCGCACCGCGATCGTGCTGATCTCCGTGACGGACTTCTTCATCAGCCTCGCCATCTGGGGCGCGACGACGACCGTGAAGGTGACGGGCTGACATGGCGAGACGCGGCACCATGGACGTGGTCGGGCAGCGGCTGGCCGGGGTGGCGTTCCTGCTGGTCCCGGCGCTGCTGATCTGGCTGTCGATCGCGATCTACAACAAGCGGTTCACCGAGTCGACGATGGTGACGCTGCGCACCGGGACGGCCGGGCACGAGATGCACCCGCTCGCGGACGTGAAGGTCCGCGGCGTCGTCGTCGGCGAGGTCCGCTCGATCCGGGCCAACGGGTCCGGCGCCGAGCTGGAGCTGGCGCTGAAGCCGGGGATGACCGACCGCGTCCCGTCGAACGTCAGCGCGATGCTGCTGCCGACGACGGTGTTCGGCGCGCGGTTCGTGTCGCTCGCCGCACCGCCCGGGACGTCGGCGCCCCCGATCGCCGAGGGCGACGTGATCTCCGAGGACCGCAGCGAGAACGCGGTGGAGCTGTCGCAGCTGCTCAACAACACCATGGATCTGCTCAACACCATCCAGCCGGCCAAGCTGTCGGCGACGCTGAACGCGATGTCGAGGGCGCTGGAGGGCCGCGGCGATCAGATCGGCGACAACTTCGAGCAGCTCGACGCGTTCCTCCGCAAGTTCAACCCGGAGGTGCCGGAGCTCGCCCAGAACCTCGCCGAGCTGGCGGAGTTCTCGCAGCACGCGTCCGACGCGGCGCCGAACCTGCTGCAGGCCCTCACGGACCTGACGGTGACGAGCCGCACGGTCGTCGAGCAGCGCACCGCGATCTCCGCCCTGTACGACGCGGTGTCGGGCTCGTCCGCCGACCTCGAAGACTTCCTGGACGCCAACTCGGGCAACATCATCGAGCTGGCGACGGCGAGCCGGCCGAGCCTGGACCTGCTGCGCCGCTACGCCCCCGCCGCGCCCTGCACGTTCCGCACGCTCGCCGACTTCGTCCCGAAGATGAACCGGGTCCTCGGCAAGGGCACCGACGAGCACGGCGTCCACGGCATCATCGTGCCCGTCCCGCACAAGGGCGACTACAAGCCAGGCCAGGACACGCCGCGGTACGGCGCGGGCGGCGGCCCGCGGTGCCCGAGCGTCCCGTACCTGCCGAGCGGCGGCGGGGAGACGAAGGTGCTCCCGGCCGGCGGTGTCCCCGGGGAGGGCGGCGCCGTCGGCGGCGGCCTCGGACCCGCCAACTCCGCGTCCGAGAACGATCTGGTCAACGAGCTGGCCGGCCCCTCGGTCGACGAGGTGCCCGAGGAACTGCCGGACTGGTCCAGCGTGCTCGTCGGGCCGATCTACCGGGGCACGGAGGTGACGGTCAAGTGAGGCTCACCGGCCAGGGCCTGAAGGGGATGGCGTTCCCCTTCACCAGCTCGCTGATCTTCATCGTGGTGACGGTGCTGGCGACCGGGCTGCTGGCGTCCAGCATCACCGGCGCCACCAGCGGCGACCGCGTCACCTACCACGCCAAGTTCACCGACGTGGCCGGGCTGCATCCGGGCCACGGCGTCCGGATCGCGGGCGTCGAGGTCGGCCAGGTCGAGGAGATCGAGGTGACCGACCGGCGGCTCGCGCTGGTCACGTTCGAGGTGGACCGCGACCGGGACATCCCGGCGTCGGCGACCGCCGCGGTGAAGTACCTCAACCTCGTCGGCGGACGCTACATCGCCCTCGACCAGGGCACCGGTGCACCCGGCGCGACGCTGAGGCCCGGCGGGACGATCCCGGTCGAGAACACGTCCGGCACGCTCAACCTCACCCAGCTCTTCCGGGGTTTCCAGCCGCTGATGCAGGCGCTGTCGCCCGGGGACGCCAACAAGCTCTCCGAGTCCATCGTGAAGGTGCTCCAGGGCGAGGCCGGAACGATCGAGAGCCTGCTGCGCACGGTCGGGCAGCTGACCAGCACGCTCGCCGCCAAGGACGAGGTGATCGGCCAGGTCATCACCAACCTGAACAGCGTCGTCCAGACGGTCAACTCCAGGGACAGGCAGCTCGTCGACCTGGTCACCACGCTCCGCAAGTTCACCTCGGGGCTGGCCGCCGACCGCAAGCCGATCGGTGAGGCGATCGCGTCGATCGCCGACCTGACGTCGGCGACCGCCGGGCTGCTGCAGGTCACGCGGGACCCGCTGAAGGACGACATCGTCCAGCTCGGCCGCCTCAGCGACAACCTCAATCGGGACGCGCCGCTGCTGGAGCGCTTCCTGGAGCGGACGCCCACGAAGCTGCGGACGTTCGGCCGGCTGGCCTCCTACGGGTCGTGGATGAACTTCTACCAGTGCGAGGTCACGTTGATCGGCGTCCACTATGCCGGTTCGGATCTTTCGGGCAAGCCGCCGCCGACCGGCATCCCGATCTCGGAAGACGCGCAGGAGAGGTGCCGCGGATGACACCCCCGACCCCGCCGCTGCCCCGCGCGTTGCCGCGGCCCAAGAAGGGCAGGCCGCGGCTGAAGCCGCTGCGCGAGCGCAACCCGATCCCCGTGTCGATCATCGGCCTCGTGCTGCTGCTGGTGCTCGGCCTGCTGGCCTTCCGCGCCGACGACCTGCCGCTCATCGGCGGCGGGACGACCTACGACGCGTACTTCTCCGAGGCCGCCGGGCTGAAGCCGGACCAGGAGGTCCGTGTCGCGGGCGTGAAGGTCGGCAAGGTCACCGGCGTCGAGCTGGAGGGCGACAAGGTCAAGGTCACCTTCCGGGTGAAGGACACGTGGGTGGGCGACTCCACCCGGGCCATGATCATGATCAAGACGCTGCTGGGGTCGAAGTACCTCCAGCTCGACCCGCTCGGCGCGCGTGAGCAGGATCCGGACCGGCCGATCCCGCTGGAGCGCACCATCGCCCCCTACGACGTGACGACCGCGTTCCAGGACCTCGGGCGGACGTTCGAGCAGCTCGACACGGCCTCGATGGCGGCGAGCCTGGAGACGATCGCCACGACGTTCGAGGACACCCCCGCCAGTGTCCGCGTGGCGCTCACCGGCCTGTCGTCGCTGTCGAAGACGATCGCGTCCCGGGACGCCGAGCTGGCGCAGCTCCTCGCCGGGACCAAGAAGCTGTCCGGCACGATCGCCGCGCAGAATGACCAGTTCGAGACGCTGTTCGAGGACGGCAACCTGCTGCTCGCCGAACTCCGCAGACGACGCCAGGCGATCCACGCGATGCTCGTCGGCACCCGGGACCTCGCCAACGAGCTCGTCGGCCTCGTCGACGACAACCGGCGGACGCTCGGTCCGACGCTCGCCTCGCTGGGCAAGGTCACCGACCTCCTCGAACGCAACCAGAAGAACCTGGACCGCACCCTGGAGACCGCTGCCCCCTACCTGCGCCTCGTCGGCAACACGACGGGCAACGGCCGCTGGATCGACGGCTACCTGTGCGGCACCGTCCCGAAGAACTACCTGGAGAACGGCAGATGGACGCCGCCCGTGAAGGGCTGCGAGCCGCCGCACCTGACGGGAGGCCGGTGACATGGCGTCGTCCCCGACACGCACCGTGAGACTGCCCCGGCTGCCATCGGCCACGCGGGACCGGCAGGTGATGGTGTTCGAAGCGACCATCGTGATCTTCGTCGTCCTCGTCGGAATCGCGCTGATACCGATGCTGACCGACGGCCCCGGACGCCGGATCACCGCCTACTTCGCCACCGCCATCGGCGTCTATCCCGGCTCCGACGTGCGCGTCCTGGGCGTGAAGGTCGGCTCGATCGACGCCATCGAGCCGCAGGGGACCCGGGTCAAGGTCGACATGACCGTGGACGAGGACGTGGACGTCCCCGCCGCCGTCCGCGCCGTCGTGATCGCCCCGAACCTGGTGTCCGACCGGTACGTGCAGCTCGACCCCGCCTACAGCGGCGGGCCGAAGATGGCGGCCGGCGCCTCGATCGACGTGAGCCGCACCGCGACGCCGCTCGAACTCGACCAGCTTTACACCGCCGTCCGCACGTTCGCGAACGATCTGGGGCCGCAGGGGCTGAACGCCCAGGGCGCGCTGTCGGACGTCATCAGCGTCGGCGCCGCCAACCTCGGCGGCAACGGCAAGCTGCTCAACACCACGATCGCCGACCTCGGCAAGGCGTCCCAGACGCTCGCCGACTCCAGCGGCGACCTGTACGCCACGGTCGCCAACCTCAACAAGTTCAGCGTGATGCTCCGCGACAACGAGCAGCAGATCCGGCTGGTCGAGAACCAGTTCGCCGAGGTCAGCGGCTTCCTCGCCGCCGACCGGCAGGAACTCGGCGCGGCCTTGGCGGGCCTGGCGCGGGCGCTCGGCGAGGTGAAGCAGTTCATCGCCGACAACCGCGAAGCGCTCAAGGGCAACGTCGACAAGCTCGCCGAGATCACGCAGGTGCTCGTCGACCAGCGCGCGTCCCTCGCCGAGATCCTCGACACGGCGCCCCTGGTGGCGCAGAACGCGCTGAACGCCTACGACCCGAAGACCCGCTCGCTGATGGCCCGCGGCAACGTGCTGGAGATCACCATGGCGTTCGGCAGCCTCGACCAGCCGGGCGTCGACCCACCGGCGGCCAACGCCAGCCCGGTGTGCGCCGCGGCGGCGTCGGCGACCCAGACGATCCGTGAGCAGTGCGAACGGCTGCGCACGTCCGGGCTGACCGCCGTCCCGCCGTCGCAGACGGGCGGCCTGCCGCCGCTGCCGCTGCCGCCCGCGGGCCGGACTTACGCCGGCACCGGCGACGAGGGAGGCCGCTGATGCGCGTGCCCGCGAAGGTGATGGCGGTCTGCACGGCCGCGACCGTCCTGGCGGCGGGTTGCTCGATGCAGATCGAGGACATTCCGCTGCCGGGCGGCGCGGACCTCGGCGACCACCCGTACACGGTGAAGGTGCAGTTCGAGGACGTGCTGAACCTCGTCCCGCAGGCGGCCGTCAGGGTCAACGACGTCCCGGTCGGGCGGGTCAAGGACGTGTCGCTGCCGAAGGGGTCGTGGGACGCCGTTGTCACGCTGATCGTGAACGGCGACGTGCGGCTCCCGGCGAACGCCACCGCGAACCTGGAGCAGTCGAGCCTGCTGGGGGAGAAGTACATCGAGCTCGCCGCCCCGTCCGCGCCTTCAGCGCAGCCGCTGACCGACGGCGCCACGATCCCGGTGGCCCGCACGTCCCGCAACGCCGACGTCGAAGAGGTCTTCGGCGCGCTGTCGCTGCTGCTGTCGGGCGGCGGGCTCCCGCAGATCCGGACGATCAACCAGGAGCTCAACAAGGCGCTCGGCGGCCGGGAGGACTCGATCCGGTCCACGCTGCGCAACCTCAACGAGCTGACCACCACCCTCAACCGCAACCGCAGGTCGATCACCGACGCGCTGGACGGGCTCAACCGCCTGTCGTCCACGGTGCGTTCCCGCAACGGGCAGGTCGAGACGGTCCTGGACGACCTGTCGCCCGGCCTGAAGGTCCTGGAGGATCAGCGCGGGCAGCTCGTGGAGATGCTGCGCGAGCTGGAGAAGCTGTCGGACGTCGCCGTCAAGACGATCAACGCCAGCAAGGACGACACGGCCGCGAACCTGCGCTCCCTCGCCGTGATCCTCCGCAAGCTCGCCGACGCCGGCCGCGATCTGCCGAAGTCGATGGAGGTGCTGCTCACCTTCCCGTTCACCGACGAGGCGCTCAAGGCCGTCAAGGGCGACTACCTGAACGGCTACATGACCATCGTCGCCGCCGAGGGGTTCAACTGCGTCGTCCCGCCGGTGGCAGAGGAGGGGCCGTTCGACGGCATCGATGAGGAGGACGACGAGCAGAAGCGCACCAGGCAGGAGGGCGGCGGGCAGGAGGCGGCGGCCCGCGCACTGGCCGCGGAGGAGCTCCCAGGGCTGCAGCCGCCACCATGCCCCAGCACGGGCGGCGGCCAGGAACTGAACGCGCCGGCCGCGCCGACGCCGGAGGCGCCGCGGCAGGTCGTACCGCAGGCGCCGCCGCCGGGAGGCTCCGGTACCCCCGGCGATGCGCCTCCTCTTCCGCTGCCGACGCTCGGGGAGGGCGAGTGACATGCTGACACTGGGCACCCGTATCAAGATCGTCGCATTCATCATGATCGCGTTGGCCGTGGTCGGCTACGTCAGTGTCAACTACGCCGACCTCGGACGCTACGTCGGGATGCGCGGCTACTACACCGTCAAGCTCGACCTGCCGACCACCGGCGGCCTCTTCGAGGGGTCGGCGGTCTCCTACCGCGGCGTCACCATCGGCGAGGTCGGCAAGCTCGACCTGAGCGACGACGGCGTCATCGCCGAACTCCACATTGAGAACTCCGCGCCGGAAGTTCCGTCGAGCCTGCAAGCGGTAGTCGCCAACCGCTCCGCCGTGGGCGAGCAGTACGTCGACCTACGGCCGCGGAGTGAATCCGGCCCCTACCTGGCCCAGGGCGCCACGATCCCGCGGAGCGCCACCACCACACCGGCCCCGGTGAACGAGACGCTCAAGAGCCTCAACGACCTCGCCGGGTCGCTTCCGCTGAACGACGTCAGGGTCCTGATCGACGAGCTGGGCCTGGCGTTCGCCGGGCAGGGGCCGCACCTCCAGCAGCTCCTCGACACCAGCGCCCAGTTCGTGTCGGCGTCCGACTCCGCCTTCCCCGAGACCCGCGCACTCATCCACAACGGCGGGGACGTGCTGCGCACGCAGAACGAGTTGTCTGGTGCGTTCAAGTCGTTCTCGCTGAACACGCGCCTCCTGGCCCGGCAGCTCCGCGACTCCGACGCCGACCTGCGCGACATCATCGCATCCGGTCCGGGCGCGGCGGCCGAGGTGTCCCGCCTGCTCCGCGACCTCGACCCGCACCTGAGCCGGCTGCTGGCCAACTTCCTCACCATGGCGCGCATTGGCGAGCCGCGCCAGGCGGCCATCGAGGAACTGCTGGTCCGGCTGCCGCAAGTCGCCGGAATGGTGTCCACCATCGTGTCCGGCGACAAGCTGCGGGTCGGCTTCGTGAACACGTTCTTCAACCCGCAGCCCTGCACACGCGGCTACGGCAAGACCCGCTACCGCAACGGCCTCGACCTGTCCACCGCGCCCGCGTTCAACACCGGCGCCCGCTGCACCGAGGCCCCGAGCACCGGCATCAACGTGCGCGGCTCCGCGAACGCGCCGCGCAAGGGAGTTCCGGCGCCGGCCAAGCCGGGATCCCTGACCAGGACCGAGGTCACCGACATCTTCAGCACCTTCGGGCTGTCCGCCCCGGCGGACCCGGCCCAGTCGACCGACCTGCGCGGCCTGCTCGGACTGGGAGGCCCACGATGATCGGCGCCGCGGCGGCGCGCAAGGCGGCCACCCGGGCGATCACGCTGATCCGCCCGGTCGGCTACGTGCTGATCGCCGCGGCAACCGTTTTCCTCTGCGTGTCCCTCTGGTCGCTCTTCCAGGCCGGGCGGGGCGCCGACAACGAGTACGCCGCCGCGCGGGACGAGTTGACCCTCACGGCCGTCCAGCACATCACGCTGCTCAACAGCATCGATCCCAAGCGCGCCGACCTCGACCTCGCACATTGGCTGCGCGTCGCCACCGGGCCGTTCCACGACGCACTCAAGCACGACATGCCCACCGCACGCGCGAAATTCGCCAAGCAGAAGGCCGCCTCTCACGGCAAGATCACCGCACTCGCCGTCACCGACTTCGACCGCTCCGCAGGCAAGGCGACCATCATCGCGTCCGTCCGGATCTTCACCGACGCCACGGGGGAGGACGGCCGGCGCACCGAGCAGCGCAAACGCTATGAGGTCAAGATGCAGCGGGTCGCCGGCGGTTGGAAGGTCAGCGAACTGAAACCGCTGCCGCCCGGGGGAAAGCCGGCCGAGGGGAGCGGGTCGTGAGCATCACCGAACAGGAACCGCGGACCCGGCAGGAACGCCCGGCGCGACGCGTTCGAATCCCGCGCACAAGACCGGCCCTGCGCCCGCTCGCCCCGACGTTCAAGCGGGCCGCCGGGCTGGGGTGGCCGGTGGCCCTCGCCCTGGCGATCTGCCTGTCCGCCTTCGCCGTCGACAGCTGGGCCGACAAGCGGAGCGATGGTTCACCGGCCGCCAACCGGGCGCTCCTCGACAAGGCCGCCACCGAGAAGGTCGTCGCGGACGTCTCCGCGAAGATCGCGCGGATCTTCACTTACGTCTACACCGATCCGGCGGCCACCGAACGGGCCGCGAAGGAGGTGCTCACCGGCGACGCCACCGGCGAGTACCACAAGCTGTTCGGCCTGGTGAAGAAGAACGCGCCGCTCATGAAGCTCTCCCTCACCACGAAGGTCGCCAAGGCCGGGCTGATCAAGCTCACCGACGGAACGGCGGTCCTGCTGGTCATGCTCGACCAGACGACCACCCGTGACGGCAAGCGGACCGGCCCGCCGATCGCGGCCCAGCTCATCGTCACGGCACGCAACGACAACGGCTGGCGCATCAGCGACCTCCGGGCCGCCTGAAGGAACAAGGGGTGGATATCACGGTGTCCAAGATCAAGACCGCCGATCCGAAGGCGGAAGAGGCCGAGGCTGAAGTCCCCAAGCCTGCCGACGACGCCGCGCCGCCCCCGGAGCCCGAGGAGACGGACGAGGTTGAGGCATCCGAGGACGCGAACGAGCCCGGCGCGTCCGAGAAGAAGGACGAGCCCGCGCCGCGCCGTCTTTCCAGGGACCCCCTGATCCGGGTGGCCTCGCTGGTGACGCTGATCGCGGCGGCCGCGGCCGCGTGGTTCGGCTGGTCGTACAACGCGGCGGCGGGCAACGACGACCTGGCCTACGCCGCCGAACGCGACAGGGTTCTCGCCGCCGCCGACCAGGCGATCGTCAACCTCAACACCCTCGACCACCGCAACGTGGACGCCGGTCTGAAGGTCTGGCAGGACTCGACGACGGCCAAGCTCTACGACGAGATCGTCAAGGGCCGCTCGCGCCTGGAGGCCGAGGTGAAGAAGGCCGAGACGACGAGCTCCGCGAAGATCCTGGAGTCCGGGCTCACCGAACTCGACACCCGGGCCGGAAAGGCGGCGGTCATCGCCGCCGTCCGCATCACCATCACCGGCGCCGAAGGCAAACCCTCCGACAACATCCGGCGTTTCGCTGGCCAGCTCACCAAGACCTCGTCGGGCTGGAAACTTTCGGCGCTCGGCCAGGCCCCGACCGGAACGCCCTGACGGGGAGGAGAAGCGAATGGCAGCGATCAGCACCATCGGCCGGGTATTTCCCAGCACCGCGCGCATCCGCCTGGTCGTCTTCCTCGGTGCGCTGACAATGGCGCTGGTCGGTACGGCCGCTTGGGCGGCCGACCAGGAAAGCAGCCTCACCGGCGCCGCCTCCGCGGAGAACGCCGCCCTGAGCGACAACGCCCGCACCAGCGAAGTCAGAGGGCAAATCACCACGGCCGTTAACACGGTGTTCTCCTACAACTACGCGGACGTCGCCAAAACGGAGAAGGCGGCACAGGAACTGCTCACCGGAAAGGCCGTCCAGCAGTACAACCAGCTTTTCGCGTTGGTCCGCAAGCAGGCGCCCGAGCAGAAGCAGGTGCTAACCACAACGGTCACCAACTCGGCGGTGAAATCACTGACCGGTGACCGCGCTCGCCTGCTCGTCTTCGCCGACCAGCGCAACACCCGCACCGACAAGAACGAGACGAGTTACTCCGCCGCAGTCTTCGCAGTGGACGCCATCCACACCGACGGCAAATGGAAGATCACCGCCATCGACACCCTCGGTGCCTGACCGCACAGGGCCGGATACGGAAACGGAGGAAGATCGATATGCGAAGGTTCGCGCAAAGGGCCTTGACCGCCATCGCGGCTACTGCCGCCACCGTCACACTCAGCGCCGTCCGGCATTCGCCACTTTCATCGTAGGGCAAAACACCCAGACCGTTGTGACCTACGACATCTCGACCGGGTTCGTACTGACCTGCCAGTCGTCGACACTCGCCGGCTCCGCGCCGAGCCCCCCTAGTCCACCCTTCGTGTCCTTCTCCTCGCCCGGCGAGGTCAACGACTGGTGTGTGGCCAACGGGTCTATCCCCGCGCAGGTGGTTGCCACGAACCTGCCATGGGTCTTCACCGCGGGCAGCCCCCTGGGCGAACTAGCGGGTGTCAGCCTCACGCTGAACATGCCCTCCGTGCCGTGCACCGCAACGATCATCTCGCCCGGAGATGTCTCCGGTACCTATACGAGCGGCTCTCCGAGCATTCTAAACCTGGATGACGACGACCTTGAGGTGTCGAACAGCTCCTGCCCCCCGATGATCGCCCC
Organism: Spirillospora sp. NPDC048824; assembly: GCF_043198455.1. Classification (NCBI taxonomy): domain Bacteria; kingdom Bacillati; phylum Actinomycetota; class Actinomycetes; order Streptosporangiales; family Thermomonosporaceae; genus Spirillospora; species Spirillospora sp. NPDC048824. Next base: position 104,448 of record NZ_JBICUS010000021.1, read on the forward strand.
GGGCGACGATTTCCGGTTCGTGGCTCAGTATGAGATCTCCTAGGCCGGGCTCCTGGAAGGCCGTCGAATGGCCTGGTAACGCACAACTACCGAGTCGGCCGAGATGACTGTAAGTCGATGACAAATGAATAGTGCTTGAATGCTAATCGATTGACAATCGGCAGTGACGACTTCTGTGGGGCCGAGGAAATGTCTGGATTGGCTCTTGAGAGGTGCACTACTGGCAGGTATATTCCGATATGAGTACGGCAGGGCTGGGTGGTCTTGCGATGGAGCTGAAGAAGTTCGGCTTCCGGGGTTCTGCTCCCGTCAACCCGGAGGAGTCCGTTCTGTAGAACGCGGTCAGTGTCCCTACGAGTAGAAGAAGACACCCCCCTGAAGGGAAAACAACTGACATGCGAAAAATCACCCGAAAGGCCGTGACCACGGCTGCGGCCGCGGCTGCGGTCGCCGCCCTCGCCACGGTCCCTGCCTCCGCGGTCGCCTACCCCGTCGTCCCCAGCGTCAGCCCCGGCGGCAATGTCATCGCGACCAACGTCGGTCCGATCGCGGGTCTCGACAATCAGACCGGGGCGGTCCTGGTCTGCTCATCGGTGACGGCCGAGGGCAGCGTGAAGGGCGGCACCAATGTGCCCGGCGACAACATCGCCACGGTGACCAGCATCAGCTTCTCCGGATGCGTGGCCAACGGCAGTATCCCGACCACAGTGACGCCTCAGGGCCTGCCGTGGTTCCTGGACGTCACGGACCTGGGCACGGCAACGACGACGATCGGCGAGCTGACCGGCGTCAAGTTCCAGCTCGACGCTCCCAGCGTCCCGTGCACGGCAGTGATCACGGGCCCGGGCGGTACGGGCGGAAAGATCGCGGGCGTGCACACCAACCCCACGACCGCTGGAGGCAGCAGCATGCTCGAGCTGCCGGTGGGAGGCGCCAACGACCTATCGGTGCAGACCGCCACCCCGGCTCCCCCGGCCGGCTGCCCCACCAGCCTGATCAACCCGGGCGACACGGTCACGCTCAATGGCAAGCTCGCCCTGAACCCGGGGCAGACGATGTAACTCATGAGGTGAGGGCACGGCCCTTGCCGAAGCCGCACCCGGGCGCTCGCCGCCCGGGTGCGGTTCCCCCGTAGATCAAGGATGTGACATGCACCAGGTGTTCAGAGGCGTCGCGCGCATCGCGGCGATCGCGGCCCTGACCGTGAGCGGCGGTGCCTTGGTGGCCGTTCCGGCGGCGATGGCGGACCTCGGTGCGGATATGGGGCTCGTTTGCTCCGGTAAGGCCGGAACGCACAAAGTGACGTTGCGGATCGAAACGACCGTTCCGTCGTCCGGGGCCGTTGGCCAGCCGATCCAGCTGGGCACGATCAAGGTCGACGTCGGTCTCCCTCCAGAGCTGCTAAAGGAAGTTTCGGCGACTTCCCCGAATGGAGCCTCGACACCACCGGTGACGGGACTCGCCCCATCGCCCGCGGCGTCCACCGCGATCGGAGGGGTCGCGGAGATCCAAGTCGCCGTCCACGAGCCCGGCGGCGATCGTCGCGGCGGGTGGCCGGCCTTCGCTCTGGCGGCCGCACCGGCACGCGGTGACGGAGCCGTGCACCTGACCGGCAGCGGGGTGGCGCCGCCGGTGGTCCCCGGATCGCCGGGTGGGCTCTCATGGTCTGCCAGGGAAATGGCCCTGTCACTGGTGCCGGGTGACACGACCACGGGGAAGGACACGGCGGAGCTTGCGCTGCATTGCGTGACGGAGAAGGAAGCGGTGCTCGGAACCGTACGGGTGGGACGTGCGAGAGGGGCCTCGGCTCCCGGCGCGTCGAGCGCGCCGACCCGTCAGGCCGCCGCTGCTCAGGAGGGATTGTGCAAGGTAATCCCCGGTCGGGGTGAAGACCCGCGATATGCCATCAACTACGATCCCGAACTGGAACTGGCGGAGATATATGAGTCCCCGCCAACTCCGAGCAGCATATTCCCCCGCTACGGGGCCGGGCTTATGTACTGCATCAAAGCCACGGGATTCTTCAATATCAAGAAGGTCGGGAACGCTGCTCCCATTGCCGTTGAAAACAATGCGCGGGCGCTGACCGAAAGTTATGTTGGCAATGGGTTCTTTGGGCCGAACTACCAGGAGTATCGCGGATATTTCGTCAACCGCACCTACCCGACTCCCGCCACTATGCTGGGTTTCGGTTTCATGCCGACACGCGCCGTGGCGAACGCCGTTCAGATCGGTGCGCCGGGGGGCGGGGAGGCTGACCCGATCACTGGTAACCTGCGGATTCTCCAGCGGCTCCGATGGGATATGGACCTACCGGATCCGACTGTCAAAAGGCAGGAGATCGCGGCCAGTGCATACATTCGAATCAAAGCGGGCCAGGCCGAGGTGAATGGAGTTCCCCTCGATCTGGGTGATGAATGCATGACAGGTCCGACTCTGCTTTCGGCTAATGGATTCATGGGGAATGAAAGAACTGGAACAACGCAATACTATGAGGGGCAGCCGCTCATAGCCGAGGATGTAGAGATTCCCCCCTTCTCCGGATGTGGAGTGACTGAAGACCTCAGTCCGATTCTTACGGCCAGCGTTTCGGGGGGCGGCAACTATGCGAATCTGGAATCAGGAAGATGGTGCAACATCCTGGCCAACAATCAATGCGTGAACGGTGCGGGTCCACTTCCTGAAAAATTTACCGTATATCCGGGTGGGGACGTCACCGCGGTTGCAGAGCCGTTCGTCCTGACCAAGAACGACACCAGTGGCCGGTTCCAGGGCCAGTTCAGGTGTGATTCGGCGACCATGCGGCTCCAGATGGACCGTGGGCACTGGCAGTCGCGTTTCAGGCTGGGCAAGGGCGACATGTCCCTCGATGGCTGCGAGGTCGAGGCGTCAGATCGCTCCGTCTATCCAGTAGTGGGCGAAGCCACCCAGGACGGCTCGTTGTGGCTGAACATGTTCACTGATGTCGGCGGCGGCAATCCGCAGATGAAGATTAACGGGGTAGTCCTTAACGCGACCGTTGATGTCGGAGAAGGCAAGAAATGCTCGCTGCGGATAGGCGACGCGGTGCTGGACAGCATTTTCAACCCCGTGGCCAAGTACGAACGTCCGGGGGAGATCATTGGAACTTACAGCAACGGCGTCTTCTCCATGAAATCTCAGACGTTGAGGCCGACGGTGAAGTCGACCTGTCAAATTCCTGGATTCAATTTCATGAATTTCGCAGATGCCTTCACTTTGCAGGAGGGCAATTTCGCCTTCAGTCCGGAGCAGCAGATCACTTCGCCCTGACCGGCCAGGTGCGTCGCGTGGGCGCGTGCCCCAGTGCCTTCCGACTTCCGCGCAGATCGGCTCCAAGACCGACCGCACCGTCGCCCGCACCACCCCGGGCGGCGGTATGGTCAGGCCGGCTCGCCGCGGGCTGTCACCGGCCTGCGGCGAGCCCGGTAGCTCCCCTGCTCCATTCTCGACATGGCCCAGGGGCAAGACTGAACGAGCCTTGGGTAAGGGTTGTGCACACCCCCGACGATATGCGTTCGGTGACAATATCGACTGCTCTTGGGATGTCCATTCTTGATGATTGCTAACAAAGTGAAAAAATCTTCACATTCGAGCGTTGCGGCGTATTGAACCGTCATTGTTTCGGTATTACTCTCCGGTTGGGAATCGAGGATCTTTCTCGTCGAGGATCCGCTTTACGGTTCCGCGTCGGCTGGGATCACGCTGTGGCCGTCCGGCGCTCAGTGTCCGTTTCTCCCGGCAAGAAGAAAGGATGGACTGGTGAAGTTCACTCGTTTCCGGAGACGCAGTTCCCGGCTCGCGCTTCCCGCCGTGGCCGCCGCTGCATTGCTCACCTTCGGCATGGCGTCCTCCGCTTCGGCGGCCAACCCGGACCCGATCCCGGAGAGCTTCGACTTCTCCGACTGCCCGACTCTCCCGGAGGGAGCGAGCCCGCTCTACTCGCGGTGCTTCGTGGGCGTGGTGACCAGCGGCACCTTCAAGGTCGGCAACTTCGACCAGGCGATCGAGGAGCCGATCAGGATCACGTACGCGACCACCTTCAACCTCGACACCTTCGAGAGCAAGACCGTCTTCGGCGGGATCGACTCCCCGAAGATGCTCGTCCAGCCCGGCCTGTTCGGTGACCCGCTGCTGTCGGCGGTGTACGCCAAGGTCGAGTACGCCGGCTCCTTCGAGATGCCGGTCAGCAGCGACTTCGTGATCAACATCGGGCTGAAGGTCCGGCTGATCAATCCGTTCCTCGGGAGCCACTGCACGGTCGGCACCAACGACAACCCGATCAACGTGAGCCTGACCACCGGGACCACCAGCCCGCCCGCCCCCAACACCCCCATCACCGGCGAGAGCATCTCGATCGTGCGGTCGGACCCGCCGCCCGAGGTGCTGCAGGCCAAACACGTCGGCAACTCGTTCGCGGTGCCCGGCGCCAAGGGCTGCGTATTCGGC
>NZ_JBICUS010000022.1:0-94545 GCF_043198455.1 Spirillospora sp. NPDC048824
CAAGCGCCGCATACCGGACGATCGACCCATCGGCGTTGCTCCGCTGCGTGAACCGCAAGTACATGACCACAGGAAACCAGGGACTCCCCTGTTCCACAGTGGAATCCCACAAACTCGTGTTACTACACTTTCGAGCCTGCCAGCCCTGGAAACCAGCGCCGCACAGCGCTGACCAGCGGCGACTCGCCGGCGATCACAGCCGTGTGTCTACGAACTGCGGAACGCGGGACCCACCGCCGAAGCCAAACGCGACATCCCGGCCGCGTATCTGCGCTGGTACATGGATGCCGCCCAATCGTGCCCCGGCCTGCCCTGGAACGTCCTGGCCGCGATCGGCAAGATCGAATCCGACCACGGCCGCTCCACCATGCCCGGCGTCCACACCGGCGAAAACCACGCCGGAGCCGGCGGACCCATGCAATTCCTCGCCGCCACCTGGGCCGCCTACGGCGCCGACGGCGACCACGACGGCCGCAAAGACCGCTACAACCCCGCCGACGCCATCTACGGCGCCGCCAACTACCTGTGCGCCAACGGCGCCGGCAAAGGCAGTAAGCGCCTCAAGCAGGCGATCTGGCGCTACAACCACGCCGACTGGTACGTCCGCAAAGTCCTCGACCAAGCCACCCGCTACGCCACCCCCACCACCAGCCGACGAGGCGCCATCGCCGTCAAGGCCGCCCTGCGCTGGCTCGGCACCCCCTACTCCTGGGGCGGCGGCGGACCCTCAGGCCCCACCTACGGCATCGCCCACGGCGCCGGCACCAAAGGCTTCGACTGCTCCGGCCTCACCCAACACGCCTGGGCCAAGGCCGGTGTCCACCTACCCCGCGTCGCCGCCGCGCAGTACAACGCAGGCACCCACATCCCCCGAGCCCAACTCCAGCCCGGCGACCTGCTCTTCTTCGCCACCAACCCCGCCAACTCCGCGACCATCCACCACGTCGGCATCTACTACGGCCGCGGCCGCATGATCCACGCCCCCTACACCGGCGACGTCGTCCGCATCGCCCAATTCGCTGGCAACCCCTACCGCGAACGCCAATACACCGGCGCCACCCGCCCCACACCATCCACCACCGAACCCTGACCGGAGGCCCACGCTTGCACCCACACCACAACCCCAACCGCCGCCACGGTTCCAGCCACGCCCCTCCAACCAGGAACCAGCACCCACCACGCAGGTCTCCGACGAAGGGGACGAAGAAGAAGCCGTCCTGCGGGCCGATCCGCGCCTTCAGCTACGGCGGCGGATGGCAATCCACCGCCGCCCTCGTCCTCGCCGCCCAAGGCCGCATCAACTTCCAACGCTTCCTATTCGCCAACGTCGGCGACGACTCCGAACACCCCGCCACCCTGCGCTACATCCGCGAACACGCCGCCCCCTACGCCGCCGCCCACGGCATCGACCTCCGTGAACTCCACCGCATCCGCCGCGACGGCACCACCGAAACCCTCTACGGCCGCCTCATCCGCGAAGGGTCCCGCTCCATCCCCATCCCCGTCCGCATGAGCAACGGAGCCCCCGGCACCCGCTCCTGCACCGCCGACTTCAAAATCCGCGTCATCGGCCGCTGGCTCAAAGCCCACGGCGCCAGCCCTGCCAACCCCGCCACCATCGCCATCGGCATCAGCCTCGACGAAATCCACCGCGCCAACACCCGCCGCCACGAACCCTACGAACGCATCGTCTACCCACTCCTGGACCTGGGCATCCGCCGCACCGACTGCCCCCGCATCATCCGCTCCGCCGGCCTGCCCGTCCCACCCAAATCCGCCTGCTGGTTCTGCCCCTTCCACCGCCTCACCACCTGGCAAGACATGCGCCGCGACCAACCAGCCCTGTTCACCAAGGCCTGCCACCTCGAAGCCACCATCAACAAACGCCGCGCCCACCTGGGCAAAGACCCCGTCTACCTCACCCGCTACAACGCCTCCCTCGCCGACGTCACCCCCACCGCCGACACCCTCCCCTTCGAGAACGGCGACGGCACCTGCGATAGCGGATGGTGCTTCACCTGACACTTCCGTCAGTCCCGGACGGCACACCGTGGCAAGCATTTGCCCGAATCTCACAGGCGGCCTGACGTATCTCTGCATCGATGCGTTCGCGCGCCCGACGTGGACGCCGCGACAGGCCAGAACACCCAACCTGGAGGCAGGATCATGGAAACCCTCAAGTCCTCGGACCTGGATGAACTTCCGACCGTCGTCAGCATCGTGACTGCAGCTCGAGCCCTTGGGCTCTCCCGCACGTATGCCTACGAACTCGCCAAGCGTGGCGATTTTCCGTGCCGAGTCATCCGGATCGGCGCGGCATACCGAGTACCTACTGCCGAGCTGCTCAAGCTGCTCGGCGTAGCCCGCCAGTAATCTGGACTCTCCTCCTGCCGATTTCGCTACGGGCCGGGGCAGCCTCTGCGTCCCGGCCCGAGGTATCTGTCAACCCCAGGGTTGACATTTACGGAGAGTGATGCTCTGATCGGTCTCCGTCATGGATCCGTCAGCAGACAAACCCCTGAGCCAAGAAGCCCCTCACGACCACGCCGTGCGTACGGTCGAGTGGCTCGCCACGCGCCTAGCCCGACTCGACCGACTCGACGCGATTGGGCGCGCCAAGGAGTGCGAAGTCCTTGCCGCATCCGGCCGAGCGTTGATCGGAGAACTGGCTGCCGTGCGTAGGGCCGCGCTGCTGGAAGCTCGCAACTCAGGCATGACGCTGACGGGTATCGCCGCCGAGCTTGACGTCAGCGTCCAGGCGATCTCGAGGGCGATCAAGAACGACCGTGGATCCGGACGATCCCGACCGAAGGAGGATGACGGGTGAAGGGACGTACCTTCAAGCGGTGTGGATGCCGCAACCCAGAGACCGGCAAGAAGTACCCAGAGGGCAAGTGCCCACAGCTCAAGAAGCGAAATCACGGTGCCTGGTGGTTTCGCTACGACGCACCACGTGGCGTGGACGGTAAGAGGCGCAGACCCTTAGTAGGTCCGTTCGCCAGTGAACGAGACGCGGACAATGCGCTGGCGGAGGAACTCGCGAAGGTTGGTCACGTAGGTCATGTGACCGATCGCTCCCTGACGGTCGGAACCTACCTCGAGAAACACTGGCTGCCAGGCAAAAGAAGCCTCGCCCGCTCAACCTACGCCGACTACGAGGAGATAGTTCATCTCTACCTGAAGCCGGCGCTCGGGCATCTACGCCTGGTGGACCTTCGTGACCGGGACGTCAACAACATGTACGAGGCGATCGCCCAAATCAACCGTCCGCTCCCCGACGGTAAGAAGCCCAGCGAAGTGCTGCGAAGGCTTACGGAGGTGAGAGCCGACTCCGCAAAGAAGCAGCATCCAGACGGTGAGCCGCGCCGAAAGAAGCAGACCAAGCCGATCTCTCCGGCCCGGATCAAGAAGATCCACGCCGTTCTCTCCTCTGCCATGGGTACCGCAGTCAAGACCAAGCGGCTGACCTACAACCCTGTGGAACATGTGGAGCTGCCCCGCGTAAAGGGGCGCCGGGCCAAGCCCATCGTCTGGACGTCCGCGCGGGTCCAGCATTGGCTTCAGACGGGCAAGGTACCTGGCCCCGTGATGGTCTGGACTCCCGCTCAAACGGGCGCGTTCCTCGACTTCGCAGCCGAGGAGCGGCTCTACGCCCTCTTCCACCTGGTCGCCTTCCGCGGACTGCGCCGCGGAGAAGTTGCAGGCCTACCCTGGACGGACACCGACCTCGACGCCAGCGAGACACTCACCGTCCGGGAGACGCGTCCAGACGATGAGTACGACGACACCAAATCCGAAGCGGGCGAGCGTTCCGTGAGCCTCGATAAGACCACCCTCGCGGCGCTGCGCTCTTGGCGTACTCGCCAGAACAAGGAGGAGCTGGCAGCCGACGCCGATATCTGGGTGGCGTCGGGACGAGTGTTCACCCGGGAGGACGGTTCGCCGCTGCGGCCAGAGTGGATCTCCCAGCGCTTCGACGCCCTGATCGAACGCTACAACGCCGTCCGTAAGAGGTACTTCGAGGAGGACTGGCCCATCGAGCGCATCGCTCGGCGACACCGGATCAGCCAGGACGCGGCCATGGTCGCCATCGACAGCGGCCCTCTACCGCCGATCCGGTTCCACGACCTCCGGCACGGCGCGGCGACGCTCGGCCTGCTCGGCAAGGTCGACATGAAGGTGATCAGCGCGACCCTCGGTCACGCTCGGTCATCGTTCACGGCAGACACCTACACCTCGGTCCTGCCCGAGGTGGCCAAGGCCGCAGCCGAAGCGGTGGCCGCCGTGGTGCCGCTGCGACGTGATGGCCACACCATGGCCACACCAGACACCAAAAACGCCCCCGCCGAGGATGGTGGTCCTCAGCGGAGGCGCTGGTCAGAGGCGGAGGATCGGGGATTTGAACCCCGGATGGGCTTGCACCCAAACCGCATTAGCAGTGCGGCGCCATAGACCGGACTAGGCGAATCCTCCAGTAGCCGTCAGGCGCAGACAGGCTACCGGTTCGGCGCGCCTACCGGCAAAGTCTGGCCCGTTGGTCCCAGCAGCATAGTCCGAGACGGCATGGCTACGCTAAGACAATCAGCCGGACGATGCGCTCCCGGGGCCGCAGGAGCGCGATGGTCAGCCCAGACGGAAGGCGCTGAAACCGCAGGCCTCGGCCAGGTCGTTGCCGTGCCGTCGCATGGCGGCGGTGTTGGGCTGGCGAGGGGTCGTGTTGCCTGAGCTCATGTCCCGCAGCAGCTCCGCCGTCTCGTCCAGGTCGCCCGCGAACGCGACAGCGGCGCTCTCGACGTCGCCGCCGGCGCTCTGGCCCTCCGCGCGGATCGCGGACGCGGTGTCGGAGAACTTCCGGGCGGTGGCGTCGGCGCCGCCGGACGACGACAGGCCGCTGGTGGAGAAGCTCCGCAGCTCCTTCTCGATGTTCTCGCAGGCGGTCTTCTTCTTGCCTCCGGCGAGGGCGTCGACCGCCCCGCAACCGGTGGAGCCGAGCATCAGGCCACCGACGGCGAGGATGCCGACCAGCTTGGTGGCAGACATGCGCATGAGGATTCTCCTTCAGGGGGTTGGGCTTCGAACGGAGTCAAACCTCGCAGGTCGCTCCCGACTCGATCACCCTTTTGGCGTACCTTCACCACAAAAAGTTCCGTGACTCAGGTCACACTCCTGCTCGCAAGTCCTGCCCGAACCGATTCGCGGACGAGTCCAGGGAGCCGGTACAGTTGTCCCCGGCAGGCACCCGTAGCTCAACGGATAGAGCATCTGACTACGGATCAGAAGGTTAGGGGTTCGAATCCCTTCGGGTGCGCACACGTCAGAGGCCTCTTCCGATCATGGAAGGGGCCTCTGTCATGTGCCGTGGGGGCAACGGGTTCGTCAGGCTTCGGAGAGAGCGCCGATCTTGGCCTCAGGCTGTCGGAGGTGGAGTGTCCGGGGCTTGGCCGCGAACTGCGGAGTGAGGACCAGCGTCCGGCGTGGCTTGGGCGTTCTGAGTCCCTGATCACCAGGCACGTCCTGCGCTTGATCGTCTTGTCGTGGTTCTTGATGCGCTTCACGGTGGTGGCCGGTCACCGTGTCGAGCCGCGTTTCGCCTGGTCGATCGTGAGCGTTCGTCCCTTTCCGGCGACCACGTGGGGAGTTGGCGAACGAGCGCCTACGTTGCCCGCCATGGTGCCTTCACGCTCTGCCTGGCCGGACGCCTTCCCCGCGCATCGCGACGCGTCCGCTGGCGTCGCTCTCGCCGACCGTCACGGGGCGCGCCGCAGGCGGTTCGATCTCAGTGCGCAAGGGCGACGATCTCGTCCACGACGGTGAGCGGAATCATCAGCGCGGCATCCCACGTCTCGTCGTCCCGGCCGATCAGCATCGTTGCCTGCCCGTCTTCGGACAGCGACCAGAAGACCGGCGAGCCCGCACAGACGCCGACCTTCAGGGAGCGGCGCTCGTCCCAACGTGCCTCACGGATCCCGCTCAGCCGAGACAAGTCCGCGAGAGGCGCCCAGATATGCACCTCCCATGTTTCGGTCTGCACGATCAACAGGGGGACCGGATCAGCGTCCACATCCAACGTCACCTCAGCCATCCCGGGATGCTGGCACATGGCGGAGCGTCCCGACAGGCGGAGGACGCCTCTGGCGAGGCACTCCGGCTCTGGGGGACTCGGGGCGCGCCCCGCTTCCGGTCTTTGGTTTGAGGGGCTCCTGCGTGTGGCCGTGCGACCGCGAGGCTTGATCAGGGCGGGGACGAGTGCCTGCGCCGGACGCGCCAAGGCAGGGGGTCTTGGCGGCCTAGGTGTGGGTTTCCGGTTCGGGTGCTGTTGGGAGGGTGAGGCGGACTGTTGTTCCGTTGGAGGGGGTGGAGAACAGTTCTGTGCGGCCGCCGTGGGCGGCGGCTATGGCGGCGACTATGGGGAGGCCCAGGCCGGTTCCGGTGGTGCCCTGGCCGGCGCGGTGGAAGCGTTCGAAGGCGCGGGCGGCGTCGGAGGCGGACATGCCGGGGCCTTCGTCGCGGACTTCGATGACTCCCGGTGCGAGGCGGATGGTCGCCGGGGTTCCGGGGGGTGTGTGGGCGCGGACGTTGGCCAGGAGGTTGGTGAGGACCTGGCGGATGCGTGCCTCGTCGACGGTCGCGATGAGGGTTTCCGGGGCGTCCAGTTCGATGGGGTGGTCGGGGGCCGTGGCGGTCGCGTCGGCGACGGCGTCGCGGGCCAGGACGACCAGGTCGGTGGGGACGGGTTCCAGGGACGCCTCGCGGTCCAGGCGGGCCAGTTCCAGGAGGTCGGTGACCAGGCGGTTCATGCGGCGCGCCTCGTCCTCGATGCGGCGCATGGCGTCGGGGAGCTCGCGGGGGCCGAGTGCGCCGTGCCGGTACAGCTCCGCGTAACCCTGGATGGCGGTGAGGGGCGTGCGGAGTTCGTGGGAGGCGTCGGCGGCGAATGCGCGGACGCGGGCCTCGGAGCGGCTGCGGGCCCAGAACGCCTGCTCGATCCGTTCCAGCATCACGTTGATGGCGGCGGCGAGGCGGGCGGTTTCGGTGCGGTGGCCGGGGTCGGGCATGCGGGCGCGCAGGTCGCCGCCGGCGGTGATGGCGTCGGCGGTGGCGGCCATCCGGCCGAGCGGGCGCAGGCCGCGGCCGATCAGCCTGCGGCCGAGCAGGGCGAGTATCGCGACGAGGACGAGGCCGGTGGCGATCTCGGAGAGCACCAGGTTGCGTACGGCCGAGTGGATCTCGCCGAGGGGGGACGCCACGATGATGACGCTGCTGCGTCTGGGGCGGGCCACGGCGCGCAGGCCCGGGAGGGAGAACGGTTCGCGGGTGCGGGCGTGGGCGTCCAGCTCGGTTCGGGGGAGGCGTTCCACTTCGGTGACGGCCTGTTCGGGGTTCGGTGCGTCGCCGCTGAGGACGCGTACCTGGTTCGCGGGGCCGACGACCAAAACCACGAACTGGGCCGGGGCGACGCCTCGTTCGGGCAGTCCGGGTCGGAGGAGGCGTGCCACGGCGCGGTCCGGGACGGCTTGGAGTTGCTCGTCCACCCGGTGCATCAGGTAGCCGTTCAGGACGAGGGCGCTCACCAGGCCCATGACCGCCAGGCCCGCGAGGGTGATGGCGAGGAGGCCGGTGAGCAGCCGGGCGTTGAGCGTCATGGCCGCAGCGCGTAGCCGACCCCGCGCTGGGTGTGGATGAGGGGCGTGCCGAGCGGGTCCAGTTTGCGGCGCAGGTAGCTGATGTAGGTCTCGACGACCTGCGGGCTGCCGTGGTCCCAGCCCCACACGCCCTCCAGGAGCTGGCCGCGCGACAGGACCCTGCCCGCGTTGCGCATGAGGTAGGCCAGGAGGCGGAACTCGGTCGGGGACAGGTCCACGGTGACGCCGCCGCGCCGGACCGTCCAGTGCGCCTCGTCCAGTTCCAGGTCGGCGACGCGCAGCACGGCGTCGGACGGGGGCGGGGCCGCCCGGCGCAGGACGGCCCGCACCCGTGCGATCAGGGCCTCGATGGAGAACGGTTTGCTGACGTAGTCGTCGCCGCCGAGGGTGAGGCCCGTGACGGTGTCGGACGGGGTGTCCCGCGCGGTCAGGAAGATCACCGGGACCTGGTCGCCGTCGGCGCGGAGCCGCCGGCAGACTTCGAAGCCGTCGACGTCGGGCAGCATGACGTCGAGCAGGACGAGGTCGGGCCGCTCGCGGGCGGCGGCCCGCAGCGCCTCGTCGCCGGTCTCCGCGGTGACGGTCGTGAAGCCGTGGAAGCGCAGCGCGACCTCGATCAGGTCACGGATGTTGGCCTCGTCGTCCACGACGAGGACCCGCCTGCCCTCGCTCATCGGCTCCCGCGCATCGTCGTCCCCTGCTCTGAAAATACCGCGCGTGCGAGCCGCCGGGGGTCAGCCGGCCTTCGGGACGCGGATGAGCTTCGCGGTGCGGGTGCCGCCGGAGCGCTCGCCCGCGACCAGGATCTTGTCACCGTCGGCGAGGTCCTTGACGGCGGCCTTCTCGTGGTCCTTGCGGACGCGGGTGTCGGCGTTGGTCGTCCAGGTCCAGGAGACGCCGTCGGCGCTCTTGACGGTCAGCGTCGTCGACGACAGGGCGGTGATCTCGCCGCGCTGCCAGGTGGCGAGGCGGAACCCGTCGTCGCGTTGGACGGTGGCCTCGCCGTGGACGCCGTGCCCGCCCAAGCGGTGACCGGGCAGGCCGTGGCCGCGCCGGAACGGGCGGTCTTCGCCGGGACGGTCCCAGCGGGGATGTTTCGGCTCGGCCGTGGGGGACGCGGACGGGGAGGGGTCGTCGGCGAAGGCGGGGACGGCGAGGTAGAGGCCCAGGCCGAGGAGGCCCGCGACGCCCACGCCGGCGGCGGCGGTCGTGTGTCTGGTTCGCATGGAGATCATGTAACCCGGTGCCGCTGGCATTAGTCCGCGCGGATCCTGGGAGAACCCTGGGAATCGTCTTCAGCTCAGGCCGTCGAGCATGGCGCCGACCAGGCGGACGGCCTCGTCTCGGGCCTGCGGCGGGTCCGCGGCGTCGGCGATGGAGAGGGCCAGTTCGGTCAGCGCGCCGTAGAACGCGGCCGTGGTGAGGACGTAACACATACATGATGTATGTCGGATGCGGTCTGCATGAGGGAGCGGTGACATGGTCGATGTCGCGATCGTCGGGGCCGGGACGGCGGGGCTGGTCGCCGCCCGCGACCTCGTCCGGGACGGGCACGAGGTGGTCGTCCTGGAGGCCCGGGACCGGGTCGGCGGACGGCTGCTGAACGGAGAACTGCCCGGCGGAGAGCCGATCGAGGTCGGCGGCCAGTGGGTCGGGCCCGGCCAGGACAGGGTGCTCGCCCTGATCGGCGAACTCGGGCTGTCCACCTACCCGACCTACGACCAGGGCAGGCACATCGCCGAGATCGGCAGGACCCGCGGCGAGTACACCGGCCGCATCCCCCGCCTCTCGCCCGTCACGCTCGCCGACATCGCGCAGGGGCAGGTGCGGGTCGAGCGCATGATGCGCGGCATCCCGGCGGACGCGCCGTGGACCGCCCGGCACGCGGCGAGGCTCGACGCCCAGACGTTCGAGACGTGGATCCGCCGGAACCTGCACACCGGCGGGGGACGCGCGTTCATGCGCCTGATCACGCAGGCGGTCTTCTCCGCCGAGGCCGAGGACATGTCGGCGCTGTGGGCGGGTTTCTACATGTCCGCCGCCGGCGGCCTGGACCCGCTGATCGACACGACCGGCGGTGCCCAGCAGGACCGGGTCTCCGGCGGGTCCCAGCGGATCGCGCTCGCGCTGGCGGACGGGCTGGGCGACCGCATCTCCCTGAACTCCCCGGTCACCGAGATCGACTGGGCGGACGACTCCGTGCGGCTCCGCACGCCGGGCGGGGAGATCCGGGCCCGCCGCGCGATCATCGCCGTCCCGCCGCCGCTGGCCGGACGCATCCGCTACACCCCCGGCCTGCCCGGTGACCGGGACCAGCTCGTCCAGCGGATGCCGATGGGACGCGTCATCAAGGTCAACGTCGTGTACGACGAGCCGTTCTGGCGCGGGGACGGGTTCAGCGGCCAGGTCACCAGCGCGCGGCGGCCGTTCGGCATCACGTTCGACAACACGCCGGAGAGCGGTGCGCCGGGCGTGCTGGTCGGGTTCCTGGAGGGGCGGCACGCCGACATCGCCGCCCGCCTGACCGAAGCGGAGCGCCGCGCCCAGGTCCTCGCCGACCTCGCCGGATACTTCGGGCCGCGGGCGAGGAAACCGGTCGCGTACATCGAGCGGGACTGGGGCGAGGAGGAGTACTCGCGCGGCTGCTACGGCGCGTTCGCCGCGCCCGGGACGCTGACCCGTTTCGGCCCGGCGCTGCGCGAACCCGTGGGGCCGCTGCGCTGGGCCGGCACCGAGACGGCGACCAGGTGGGCCGGATACATCGACGGCGCCGTCGAATCGGGGCAGCGCGCCGCCCGGGAGGCCAGGCTCAGAACGCCCTGAGCGGCGCCTCCACCCGGCCGTTACCGAGCGCTGCGCACAATGCGTGTGGGAGGTGCCCGGTGCGAACGGTGGACCGCGAGCACTACGCCGCCCTTGTGCGGCTCGCGTACCTGGTGCTGGACGACGGCGACGCCCCGCTCATGAGCGCGCGCCGGATCGCCGCCCGCGCGGCCCGGGTGCGGAAGGGCGGTTACCCGGCCATGCGGGCGCGGCTCGTCGCGATCCTGCTCACCGACCCGCCCACCGGGCGGCACCGGTTGCACCGCGTTCTCCTGGAGCCCGCGCCGGCGCCGCGGGGGCCGGTCCGGGCGGCGCTGCTGGAGCTGGCGCCGCGCGAGCGTCTCGCGTTCCTGCTGCGCCGTGACGGTCTCACCGCACCCGAGGTCGCCGCCGAGCTGGGCGTCCACGGCCAGGCGGACTTCCGGGACGTGGACCGGGCCACCGCCGCCGTGGACGCCCGGACGGGGCTGGACGAGGCCGCGCAGCGCGCCGAGATCGAGGCGTTCGAGCCCGACCTCGTACGGCTCCGCACGCCCCGCGCCGCCCGGCCCGTCTGGCGCGCCGCCGTGGCGGCCGGGCTCGCGGCCGCGCTGCTGTGCGCGGGGTTCATTCTCACCGGGCCGGACGAGGAGCCCGGCGAGCCCGCCGCGATCGACCCGCGGGCGTGGCGGACGACCCGCACGCCGACCATCGATGAATGGCCCGCCCAGGGCGGGCTGCGGCACGACGCCCGGCTGCTGCGCCGGGCCGCCGGCGCGTGGCGGGCCCACCACCGGCACCCGCCGCTCGGCCGCATCGTCGTCCTGTACGCCGGGACGGTGGACGGCGCGTCCCTCGTCGTTCTGCGCGACTCCCCCGGCCCGCGGGACACCCCCAGCGTGGCGCAGTACTTCGAGCGGCGCCTGTCGCGCGGCGTGGAGTCGGTCCGCAGGCTCGGGACGGGCGATGGGCAGCTCATCATGCTGGGCATGACGTGGCGTTACCTCGTCCCGCCGTGGCTGCGGGACGTGCGGGCGGCGGTGCCGTCCGGGCGCTCCCCGGACTGGACGCCGGTGGCGGTCCGGGACGGGCTGAGCGATCCGCTGCCGTGGGACTGGTTCACGCGACCCTGCCAGAACTATGTGGCGTTCCAGATGACGTTCCGGCCGGCCGCAGGCGGGTCGCCGCGGACGGTCACGCAGCTCGCCTCGCACGACCCGCACGCCGCGGCGCCGCGGGTGTGGTTCCGTGACCCGCCGGAGGAGGCGGAGCGGTTCCGCTGGGCGGCGCTGCACGCCGTCGCCTGCGAGGCGGCGACGTCGCTGAGCGAGTCGGGCGACCTGCGGCTGGGGCATCTGTGGAGCGGCGACCTGCCCGACGGCGGCGGCCGGGCGACGCTGCTGACGGTGGACGCGTCGTCGCCGTGGGCCGCCCCGGGCAGCTCGATCCTGATCTCCGGCGGCGGGCGGGCTCTGTCCGAGCGGGGCGGGACGAACAGCGACACCACCTCCGCCGCCGCGACGGTGGCCGCCGCCGTGTGGTGGCGGTCGCCCCGGCGCTGGCATCTGGTGGCGGCGGGAGGCCCGGGCGTCACGCGGCTGAGGACGGCCGGCGAGCTGGGCTCCCACGAGAAGGGGGCGGACCGGCGGGACGGGACGCCCCTGCTGGTGGTGCCGGGCCCGCGCACCAGCGGGGCGCGCGCGGAGAGGGCCGGCCTCCCGGTCGTCCACGTCGTGGCCTACGAGAGGGACGGGGACCGCACGGTCATCAGCCCTTCGTGACATGCGGGGCCGATGCCAGGGGCGGGGTCGGCTCGGCGGTCGTCGCGGGGTGCCGGCCGCTGCGGACTACGGGGGGGTCGTGCGAGGGAATCGGGGGCGAGGCTCGTGCGGTCATTCCTCGTCTGAGGCGGAGGCGGCGAGGGTTTCCAGGACCTGGTCGCCGTACTTGGCGAGCTTGTTCTCGCCGACGCCGTTCACGCGGCCCAGTTCGGTGAGGGACGACGGGAGGGCGGTCGCGATCTCCCGCAGTGTCGCGTCGTGGAAGATGACGTAGGCGGGGACACCCTGTTCCTTGGCGGCGGCGGCGCGCCAGGCGCGGAGACGTTCGAAGATCGGCATGGACTCGGCGGGCAGCTCGACGGGAGCCTTGCGGTCCTTGGCGGTCTTCGCGGCCTTCGTTGCGGGACGTTCGGGTTCGCGGCGCATCATCACCTTGCGCTCCCCGCGCAGGACGTCGGCGCTCGCGTCGGTCTGGAGCAGTGTGCCGTGGTTGCTCTCGACGGCGATCAGGCCCTGGGCGAGGAGCTGCCGGACGACGCCGCGCCATTCGGCCTCGCGCAGGTCGGCGCCGACCCCGAAGGGCTTCAGGGAGTCGTGGTCGAACTGGATGACCTTGGCGCTCTTCTTGCCGAGCAGGATGTCGATGATGTGCCCGGCGCCGAACTTCTGCCGCCGTTCCCGGTCGAGCCGCACGATCACCGACAGGACCTTCTGCGCGGGGACGGTCGCGTCCCACGTCTCGGGCGGTGTCAGGCACGTGTCGCAGTTGCCGCACGGCTCGCCGGACTGGCCGAAGTAGTTCAGCAGCTGGACGCGGCGGCATTCGACGGTCTCGCAGAGGGCGAGCATGGAGTCGAGGTGCATGGCCTGGCGGCGGCGGAACGCGGCGTCGCCCTCGCCGCCGTCGATCATCTTGCGGAGGTTGACGACGTCCTGAAGGCCGTAGGCGAGCCAGGCGGTGGACGGGAGGCCGTCGCGTCCGGCGCGCCCGGTCTCCTGGTAGTAGCCCTCGACGGACTTGGGCAGGTCGAGGTGGGCGACGAAGCGGACGTCGGGCTTGTCGATGCCCATGCCGAACGCGATCGTCGCGACGATGACGAGGCCGTCCTCGCGGAGGAAACGCGACTGGTTGGCGGCGCGGATCCGCGCGTCAAGGCCGGCGTGGTACGGGAGGGCCTCGATGCCGTTCTCGGTGAGGAACGCGGCGTGCTTCTCCACCGAGTTGCGGGACAGGCAGTACACGATGCCCGCGTCGCCCTTGTGCTCGGTCTGGAGGAGGCGCAGGAGCTGGCGCTTGGCGTCGGTCTTCGGCTCGATCCGGTACTGGATGTTGGGTCGGTCGAAGCTCGCGACGTAATGGCGTGTCTTCGCCCCCGGGCCGACCTCAAGCCGGAGGCGGGACGCGATCTCGCCCCGGGTCGCCTCGGTGGCGGTCGCGGTGAGGGCGATGCGGGGGATGTCGGGCCAGCGTTCGTGCAGGCCGGACAGCATCAGGTAGTCGGGGCGGAAGTCGTGCCCCCACTGGGACACGCAGTGCGCCTCGTCGATCGCGAACAGCGAGACCGTCCCGCGGTCGAGCAGCTCGACGGTCGAGGCGAGCTTCAGCCGCTCGGGCGCCAGGTACAGCAGGTCGAGTTCGCCGGCGACGAACTGCGCCTCGGTGACGCGGCGCTCGTCGAGGTCCTGGGTGGAGTTGAGGAAGCCCGCCTGGACGCCGAGGGCCCGCAGCGCGTCCACCTGGTCCTGCATGAGGGCGATGAGCGGCGAGATGACGATGCCGGTGCCTTTGCGGACGAGCGCGGGGATCTGGTAGCACAGCGACTTCCCGCCGCCGGTCGGCATCAGGACCAGGGCGTCCCCGCCGGAGACCACATGCTCGATGATCTCGCGCTGGCCGTCCCGGAACGCGTCGTACCCGAACACGCGCCGCAGGGTGTCGAGGGTCTCCGGAGTCTCGGGGGAAGCCATCGGCCCATACTATGAGCGCCCGCCGACGCCCGCCCCCGGGAACGCTCAGCTGTGGATGACCTCCACCAGCTCCGGGGTCACCTCGTCCAGGTCACCGGCGACGTGCGCGGCGAGTTCCAGCGCGTCGGACGCGGGCGGGTGCGCCGGACGCGGGATGGCGATCACCGTCATCCCCGCGGCGTGCGCCGACCGGAGCCCGTTGCTGGAGTCCTCGATGGCGACGCAGGCGCTCGCGGGCACCTCCATCCGTGCGGCCACGGTCAGGTACCCGTCCGGGGCGGGCTTGCCGCGGTCGACCTCCTCGGTCGAGATGGTGGCGAGGAACCGCCCGTACACCCCGAGCTTGCCGAGCACCAGGTCGATGAGGGCGCGCGGGGACGAGCTGGCGAGGCCGAGCGGACGGTACCCGGACATCCGGTGGACGGCGTCCTCCGCCCCCGGCAGCAGCGGCAGCCCGGCCTCGTACCGCTGGAGCATCCGGTCGATCACCTCGTAGGCGACCTCCTCCGCCGTGACGCCGTCGATGAGGTCGGTGGCGAGGTAGCGGGCCCACTCTTCGGTGCTCATGCCCATGAGGCGGTCCTGGGTGTCGGGCAGCCAGCGTCCGCCGTGTTCGGCGACGTACGCGCGCCGCACCTCCTCCCACACCGGCTCCGAGTCGATCAGGACGCCGTCCAGATCGAAGACGATGGCCTCGACGGGCATGGGTTCCTCCCGGGTTCGTCGGTGCGCCCTCCCGGCAACGGGCACTACCCGGTGAGGTCGGGAGGGAACCTTCCGCATCGGTTCGGACGAATGCCCTCTGACCTGTATTTATCCGACGAATGCGACACGACCCGGTTGCAGTCTGGCATGGTGGAGAACCTCCGTACCCCCTCCGGAGTCACTGCAGAGGAGATCTGCCCATGGTGTTCCTCGGTTTCCTGCTCGTCGCGGCCGCCGTCGCCGCAGGAGTCGGCGTCGTCCTCGACAACACCGACGCCGCGAACCTCGTCGTTTTCGGCCAGTCCGTTCCCGGCGTGAACGAGCAATGGCAGGTCTTCCTCGCCGGCGCGGCCGTGGCCATCGTCTTCTTCAGCGGGATGCTGCTCACCTTCGCAGGCGCCGGCCGCCGCCTGCGCACCCGACGCGACCTGCGCGACCTGCGCGAGGAACACGAGGAGTCGCTCACCTCCCTGGTCGCGGAGAAGCGCCGCCTGGAGCGCGAACTCGCCCAGGTTCGGCAGGGCCCCCGCCCCGTCCGGGCCCCGTCCGGGCCGTCCGGCAACACCGGACCGGTTCCGCGGCGCGAGCCGGCCGCCGCCGTCCAGGGCGCCCACGTCGCACCCCGCGCGAAGAACCCCGGCGCCTCGCCGTTCTTCACCCGGAACGACTGACGGGCTCCGGGCCGCGGCGGCGCCCCCCGCGCGGAGCCGACCGGCCGCTCAGCCGCCGAGCAGGTGGGGGGCCGCGGTCGCGGCGCGTCCGAACGGGCCGTCCTCCAGCCTGCCGGACGGGGCCCCGGCGTACTCCCGGTACGACGGCGGACGGGAGCCCGCCGCGCCCAGAAGCACCCAGCGCCGGGCCCGGACGGCGCCGATGAGGAACTCGCCGTCGGTGACCTCCCCCGCGTCCGCGACGATCAACGCGTCGAACTCCTCGTCGCGGGCGGTCAGCGCGACACCCGCCGGGGTCCCGATGACGAGGTCGGCGGTACGGAGCAGCACCTCGCTCCCCGCGGCCAGCCCGCCCTCCAGGTAGCCGGTGAGCTGCTCGATGCGGGCCATCGCGCGCCGCTGATGCGCGGGGACGACCTCGGGGTCGGCGGCGGGATCCGAGCCGCAGACCTCCACGACGTTCTCCCGCGAACGGGCCTCGGTGCGCTGCGCGGTCTCCAGATCGGCCTCACGGCGGGACATCTCCTCGGCCGCCTCGGCGGTGCGGCGTTCGAGCGCCGCCTCCGCCTCCGCGGCCCGGGCCGTGGCGGTCTCCGCGTCCGACCGGGCCCGTCCCGCCGCCGCGAGGGCCCGTTCGCGGGACGTCCGGGCGGCGTTCACCCGGTCCTCGATCTCCTGCGCGGCCTGCCGCGCGGTGCGCGCCCGGACGGCCGCCTGCGTGGCCCGCTCCACCGACTCCGACGCCAGCCGCGCCTGCTCCTCATGCTCGGCGCCCGCGGTCTCCCGCTCCGACGCCAGCCAGGTCAGCTCCGTCCCCAGGCGTTCCTGCGCCTCCTGCGCCGCCTTGAGCCGCGCTCCGCCCTCCGACACGAACGACGCCAGGCCCCGCCGGATCCGCTCCGCGTTCTCCGCCGCGTCCTTGGCCTCACGCGCCCGCCGCGCGGCCTCGTCCGCCTCCCGCGTCTTGGCCTTGACCTCCGCGCGCAGGCCCTTCCAGTTTGACGGCGGCGCCGCCACATGCAGCCGCTGCCCGAACGACATCTTCCGGCGTACCGCGGACAGCGCCGACTCCGCCGAGACGAGCCGGTAGTAGGCGGCGTGGCCCTCCGCCGCCGCGTCCGCGTCCGCCGCCGTCAGCCGGTGGGCCTCCTCCGCCGCGCCGGGCAGAGCCCCCCGCGCCTGCGCCAGCTCGTCGGTCAGGGACGCCTCCGCCTGCCGCGCCGCCTGCAACTCCGCCTGTGCGGTCTTGGCGCGCTCGTCCATCTGGACGCAGCGCGCGTAGGTGGCGTCGGCCGTCCGGGTCAGGGCGTTCGCCTCCGCCGCCGCCTCGTCCGCGATCGTCTGGAGCCGCTCCGCCTCCGCGCGCGGACCCGTCAGCTCCTCCTCCGCCTCCTCCTGGACTGCGGCGAGCCGCTCCGCCTCCGCCTCGGCCTCCTCGGCGGCCCGCCCGGCGCCCTCCGCCGCGTTCCGGGACTCCCCGATCGTGTGCGCCAAGGCCGCCTGCTCGGCCTCCAGCTCCTCGCCCCTCCGCAGATGCTCCGCCTGGACGGACCTCAGCGTCGCCGCGTCCCTGGGCCACTGCTCCAGCCACATCAGCCCGCGACGCAGCAGACGCGTCTCGGTGTCCCACGAATGCCGCCACGCCTCCCCGACCGGACGCAGCGCCGCCGACCGCACCCGAGTCTCCGGCGCGGACGGCCCCTCCTCCGGGACGGCGGGCTCCGCCTCGGGCCGCACGGGCAGCGGCTCGGCCCTGGTGACCGCCGACGAGTTCTCCTCCGGCTCCGGTTCGGGCCGCCCCGTCACGGGCCTGAACTCGACCGTCCCACCGGAACCGGGCTCCCGCATCGGCGGTGCCTCGACGGCCTCCTCGTCCACCGGCGGCATGGCCCGCGTCGCCACCGAACGGGCCTCCGCCGTCGCCGGGCGGGTCTCGATCAGCAGAGAGAAGACCTCGGGATCGTTCTCCAGGCCCCGCAGCAGGTCGGCGGCCCGTTCCGGCGTGGGAGCGACCAGCAGCGCCCGGCCGTCCGCCGCCGCCAGTTCCTTCACGATCTCCCGGACGACCTCGTCTCCGCGTTCCGCCTGGACGAGCCGGACCTCCTCCGTCCCCGCCTCCAGCGAACCGGGCGCGACGAGGAACCGCGCGAGCACCTCCCAGTCCCCCGTGACCCGTCCCTCCCGCAACGCCCGGAGGGCCGCGATGTGCGGCGCCCAGCCGACCGGCGGGACGTCCTCGGGTACCTCCCGCAGCCGCGCGTCGAGTCGCTCGTAGAACCCGGTCAGCGGCCCGTACACGCTTTCGACCAGCTCACGCCCGCCCCACCCGTCCTCGGCGGCCTCCGTCCCGAGCGGCGGTGTCGGCTCACGCCCTTCCTCGACCTCGTCGAGCGGCATGGTCTCGAACGCCGCCCGGGGGTCCAGCCCGGCCGGATCTTCCCCGGTCCGCTCTTCGTCGGCCGGCTCTTCGGGCGGAGCGGGCACCGGGACGTCCTCGGGAGCGTCGTCCGCCGGGGAGGCGGGTGTGGGCTCAAGGTCGTCCGCCGCGTTGCCGAAGGTGCTCTTCGGGCGGGGGGCGACGACGGTGGGGACGTCGGAGGGCGGGACGTAGGCAGGCGTGGTGTTCTCGTCTCCGAGGGTTTCCGGGCTCTCTTCGTCAGGCCCGTTGGTTTCTGATGGCTGATTCACCGACGACATCCCGTCCCAGATCGACCGCCCGGGGCCGTAATTTCCCGTTCTGCGCCGGACTAACGTCTCACAGGTCGATGATCATCGGTGTCCGGCCAGCGCGGCGTGATGATCTTCACCGTGGCGGGCCTCCGGGTCGGGGTGGACGACGGCGCCGGACAGGCGGGGGAGCGCGTGCAGGAGGCTGTGCTCGGCCTCGACGGCGACCTGGTGGGCGCGGACGACGGTCGAGGCGGGGTCGACGACGACGTCGCATTCGGCGCGGAGATGGTGGCCGATCCAGCGGAGGCGGACGTCGCCCACGGCGAGGACGCCCGGCGTGGAGGACAGGGCGGCCTCGGCGCGGTCGACGAGGACGGGGTCCACGGCGTCCATGAGGCGGCGCCAGACCTCGCGGGCCGTCTGCCACAGGACGGCCAGGATCGCGACGGTGATGAGAAGGCCGACGACGGGGTCGGCCCAGGGTGCGCCCAGGGCGAGCCCTCCGGCGCCCAGCAGGACGGCGAGGGACGCGAAGCCGTCCGTGCGGGCGTGGAGGCCGTCGGCGACGAGGGCGGCCGAGCCGATGCGGCGGCCCACGCGGACGCGGTAGCGGGCCACGAGTTCGTTGCCGGCGAAGCCGATGAGGGCGGCGCCCGCGACGGCGGCCAGGTGTTCCACAGGCTGTGGATGGGCGAGCCGCTGCACGGCCGCGTACCCGGCGGCCAGCGCCGATGCGGCGATGGCCAGGACGATGACGACGCCCGCGAGGTCCTCGGCGCGTCCGTATCCGTAGGTGTAGCGGCGGGTCGGCGGGCGCCTGCCGAGGAGGAACGCGATTCCCAGCGGGACGGCGGTCAGGGCGTCGGCGGCGTTGTGGAGCGTGTCGCCCAGCAGCGCCACCGAGCCGGTGAACGCGTACACGACGGCCTGGAGAACGGTGGTCGCGCCGAGGCCGGCGAGAGAGATCCACAGGGCGCGCATGCCCTGGGCACTGGCCTCCATCGCGGAGTCCACCTTGTCGGCCGCCTCGTGCGAGTGGGGCCGCAGGAGGTGGAGCAACCGGCGCTTGAGCGATCGCACACGACCGTGTCCGTGCCCGTGCCCCTGTGTTTGCCCGTGCCCATGACCGTGACCGTGTCCGCTCATATGGCCAGGATGACCCGGATATCCCGTTGCAGCACCTCGACACCTGCGCCGTCGTCGCAGGTGCGCGGCGTGCGTCAGTGCGGGTTCGTGGCCAGAAGCTCCGCCAGGAGGTCGTCCAGCGTGACGATGCCCGCGAACTCGCCCCGCTCGTCGTTGATGACGGCGAGCGGGGCCCGGGCGCGGCGCATGCGGCTGACCGCGTCCAGGACCGTCGTCTCCGCCGTGAGGACGGTCGCCGGGTGGGCCATCTCGTCCGCGCGGCGTTCGCCGTCCGGTTCGGTGATGGCCGCCCGGACGTGCACGATCCCGGTCATCGCGCCGTCGCGGTCGCGGACGAGCAGCCGGTTGTGGCCACTGGCGGTGGCGGTCCGGCGGATCTGCGCCGCGGTCGCGTCCGCGCCGATCGCGGTCACGGACGTCGCCGGCACCACCAGATGCCCGACGGTGGCCTCCCGCGCCGAGATCGCCCGGCGGAGCAGCTCGTGGTCACGGCGTCCGATGAGGCCGAGGCGGCGGGACTCGCCGACCAGGTGGCTGAGCCGGGCCGGGTCGGTGTGGCTGTCCAGCTCGTCCTTCGGCGTGACGCGGAAGAGCCGCAGCAGCGCGTTCGTCGTCGAGTTCAGCGCCGACAGGATCGGCCTGGACACCTTCGCGAACGCGCGGAACGGCAGCGCGAGGATCAGCGCCGAGCGTTCCGGGTGCGTGATCGCCCACGACTTCGGCGCCATCTCCCCGATGACCATGTGCAGGAACGTGACGACGGCGAGGGCGGTGCCGAGCGCGATGGCCTTCGTCCCGGCGTCGGGGACGCCGAGCGCGTGCAGCGGCGGTTCCAGGAGGTGCTCGAACGCGGGCTCGGTGACGATCGCGAGGCCCAGCGAGCACATCGTGATGCCGAACTGGGCGCCGGCGAGCATCAGCGACAGTTCCCGGACGCCGGCGAGCGCGGCGACGGCGGGCCGGCTGCCCGTGGCGGCGGCGCGTTCGAGCTGGGGGCGGTTCGCCGCGACCAGCGCGAACTCGGCAGCGACGAAGAACCCGTTCCCGACCAGCAGCAGAACGGTGATCAGCAGCGTGGTCAGCGGGTCCACGACGCCTCCGAACCGGACGGGACCGTGTCGTCCTCGGCGGCGGCAGCCGGAGCCGGCACCTCGGACGCCTCGGACGGCTCGGACGGCTCGGCGGAGCCCCGCGGGCGTTCCGCCGGGACGGCCGACGGCGCCTTGATCAGGATCTTCTCGGCGACGCGGCGGGCCACGCTCACGACCTCCAGCTCGACCGAGCCGGCCTCCACGTCGACGGTGAGGCGGTCCCCGGGGGACGGCAGCCGGCGCAGCTCCGCCATGACCAGCCCCCCGAGGGTGTCGTAGGCGTCGCCCTCGGGCAGGTCGAGCTTGGTCAGCCGGCCGACCTCGTCGATGCGCATGCCCGCGTCGACGAGCCAGGACCCGTCGGGCCCGGAGGTCGGAATCTCCTCCTGCGCGTCGGTCTCGTCCGCGATCTCCCCGACGAGCTCCTCGGCGACGTCCTCGAAGGTGAGGATGCCGGCGAGGCCGCCGTACTCGTCGACGACGCAGGCGAACTCCTCGCCGGAGTCGCGCATGTGCTCGATCACCCCGTACAGCGGCTGGCTGCCGGGGACGAGCAGCGCCGGCCGCGCGACGCGGCCGACGGGGGTGGCGGGGTCGAGGGTGTCGTCGGCGACCTCGCGGACGCCCGCGACGCCGATCACGTCGTCGACCTCCTGGCCGTAGACGGGGTAGGCGCTGTGCCCGGTCTCGCGGATCAGCGCGACGAGGTCGGCGACGGGCGCGGTGGCCGGCAGCGTCCGGACCTGCGGCCTGGGCACCATGACCTCGTCGGCCGTGAGGTCGCCGAACGACAGCGCCCGGTCCAGCAGGCCGGACAGGTCGGCGGGCAGGTGCCCGGAACTGTGCGACTTGCCGATGATGTCGCCGAGCTCCTCAAGCGTCGCGCCGCTGTGCAGCTCCTCGACGGGCTCGACGCCGACGGCGCGCAGCAGGCGCTCGGCGGAACTGTCGAACAGCCGGATCAGCGGCCCCGCGATCGTCAGGTAGATCAGGGTGGACGCGGCCAGCGCGCGCGCCAGCGACTCGGCGCGCGCGAGCGCGAGGTTCTTGGGGAACAGCTCGCCCAGCAGCATCTGGATGAGCGTCGCCAGGACGAATCCGGTGGCGAGCGCGATCGCGCCCGTCGCGCCCATGGGGACTCCCGCGACCTCCAGCAGCGGCTGGATCAGCTCTGCGAGGGCGGGTTTGGCGATGAAGCCGACGACCAGGGTCGTCATCGTGATGCCGAGCTGCGCGCCCGACAGCATGAACGAAACCCTGCCGATGACCTTCAGTGCCCGTTTCGCGGGAATGTCGCCACGTTCGGCGGCCTGTTCCAGAGTCGCGCGGTCAGCGGCGACGTAGGCGAACTCCTGGGCGACGAAGTATCCGGTGGCGGCGGTGAGAAGGATCACCGCCAGCACCCCCAGCACCGCGGTCAGCATGGGGCACCGGGTCTATGACTGGGGTCCGGCACTGCGGACTCACCACTCCTCTCGTAGACGTGCTACCTCTCGTAACGTCACCTATGACAACGAGGTTCCCGGTCCACAGGGTACGGGTCGGCGGCCGGACGGTCCCGGCCGGACGCGCCCGGTGTGGCCCGTCCGCGGGAGAAAGACGCTTGTTTCGGCTAGTGTCACGGATCACACTTGTATGAGAGCGTACGTCCGATAGTGGACCGGTCCGCGCTCCCAGACCGGTGCGCCGGGCATGCTCGGGGGGACCATAGGAGAGCGATCGCGGGGCAGACGTTGGACCAGAGCGGGGCCGGGGCCGCCGCGCCCATGAGTCGTGAAGGCGTCGACCATGCCCTGCGGACCCTCCGGCGGGAGCGCGACCGCATCTCGGCGTCGCTTCTCGAACTCGACGGCCACGACGGCAGCCGGCTTCTGGAGGGCGCCCGCCTCACCGGCGAGACGTGGCGCCGCTGGGAGGAGGCGAAGGCCGTCATGGCGGGGCTGTGGGCGCTGTTCGACGCCTACCAGCGCGTCCTGGACACCGCGTCGGAGCTGCGCGGACGGTCGTCGCGTCCCGACATGGCGACGCTGGTCGAGCTGTCCGGGCTGCTGTCGGGAACGTCGGTCGAACTGCCCGGCGGGGAGACCCCGCTGCGCGACCGCACGCTGCTCGGCCCGCAGGAGCGGCGGGTGACGCTGAACGACGCGGTCGCGATGATGTGCGGCGCGTACGAGTCCGTCGCGGGCGAGGTCGCCGCCGCCGACGCGGCCTGGACGGCGCTGCTGCTGCCGCTCGAAGAGGTGGAGGAGGGCTGGCGGGAGACGGCCCGGCTGGCGCACTCCCTCGACGGCACCCGGCATCCCGAGCTGGACCGGGTCGGGCGTGAGCTGACCGCGCTCGGCCGCGTCATCCGCACCGACCCGCTGTCGCTCGTCCGGGACGGCCGCGCCGACACCGGCCGCCTCGACCGCGTCCGCGGCGCCCTGACCTCGCTGGACGACGAGCTGGCCGGTGTCGCCCGGATGCGCGACGACTACGCGGACCACGTCGCGCGGGTCACCGCGTCCATCGAGGAGATCGAGCGGACGGAGCAGCGTGCCTGCGAGGCGCACGCGATGGCCCTCATCAAGATCCTTTCGCCGAATCTTCCCGAACCGTCGCGGGGGCTGGGCATCGCGCTCCGCGACCGGCTCACGGCCCTGGAGCGGCTCCGCGAGGCGGGCCGGTGGGTGGAGATGGCCGGACGGTTCGCCGAGCTCGAACGCGCCGCCGTCGAGGCGCTGGAACGGGCGCGCGGTGATCTGCGTCTCAGTGCCGGCCTGCTCGACCGGCGGAGCGAGCTGCGCGGACGCCTGGAGGCGTACCTGGCCAAGGCCGCACGGCTGGGCCTGGTCGAGGACGAGCGGCTCACCGCGCTGTACGGGGAGGCCCGTGATGTGCTGTGGACGGCGCCCTGCGACCTGCGGAGGGCGACCATGGTGCTCGGGGAGTACCAGCGAGCGATCAGGGCGTGCGAGAGCGAGACGGGGACCCGGCGATGAACCGATGCACCCAGCCCGGCTGCACCGGCGAGGTGGAGGCCGACGGCTTCTGCGACGTCTGCGGGATGGCCCCGGTCGCGGCCCCCGCGCCCGCCCCGGCCGCCCAACCGGCGCAGCCCGCGCAACCGGCACAGCCCGCGGCGCAGCCTGTGCAGACGTCGCAGCCCGTGCGGCCTCCGCAGGCGCCGCGGCCCGGCGCCCCGGCTCCGCAGCCCGCCCGGTCGGCGCCGCCCGCGCGGCCGTCCGCGCCGTCCGGTCCCTACCCGGCCCCGCCGACCCCGCCGGCCCCCGCCGTGCCGCCTCGGCCGGGTGCCGCGGTGACGACGCGGACGCCGGCCGCGCCCCCGACCACCAGGCAGCCGGGTTCGTCAGGCTCGTCCGGTCCGTCCGCCTCGTCCGGTCCGTCCGCCCCGTCGCACCCGAGCGGCCCCGGCTCGGCGTCCGCCGGCACGGCGGGCAGCGGACGGGGCACGGTCGGGTCCGGGCGGACGGCGTCGCGCGGCGGCACCCGGGGGACGGGCTCCAGCGGCGCCAGCAGGCGCGGGATGCTCGGCGCCGGGCTCGTCGAGGTGCCGCCCGTCCCCGCCCGCGACCCCGCCTCCGCGATCATGGAGACGCCGGAGGTGCCGGAGAACCGGCGCTACTGCAGCCGGTGCGACGAGAAGGTCGGGCGGAGCCGGGGCGGGCGCCCGGGCCGTACCGAGGGGTTCTGCCGCAACTGCGGGCACCCGTTCTCGTTCACGCCGAAGCTGCGCGCCGGCGAGGTGCTCGGCGGCCAGTACGAGGTGCTCGGCTGCCTCGCGCACGGCGGGCTCGGCTGGGTCTACCTGGCCCGCGACCACAACGTCAGCGAACGGTGGGTCGTCCTCAAGGGCCTGCTGGACACCGGGGACGCCGACTCGCTGGCCGCCGCGACCGCCGAGCGCGCGTTCCTCGCCGAGGTCGAGCACCCCAACATCGTCAAGATCTACAACTTCGTCCGGCATGACGACTCCGGCTACATCGTGATGGAGTACGTCGGCGGCCGGTCGCTGAAGGACATCCTGCTCAGCACCCGCCAGGACCACGGCGACCAGGCGGCGCTCCCGCTCCCCCAGGTGATCGCGTACGGGCTCGAGGTGCTGAGCGCCCTCGGCTACCTGCACGGCGTCGGCCTGCTGTACTGCGACTTCAAGCCGGACAACGCGATCCAGTCCGAGGAGCAGCTCAAGCTGATCGACCTCGGCGGGGTGCGCCGCGCGTTCGACATCGACAGCCCGATCTTCGGTACCCCCGGCTACCAGGCCCCCGAGATCGGCTCGCAGGGCCCGTCGGTCACGTCCGACCTGTACACCGTGGGCCGGACGCTGGCGGTGCTGAGCTTCCCGTTCCGCGGCTACACCGGACGGCATCTGCGGAGCCTGCCGCCCCGCGAAGAGGTACCGCTGTTCCAGCGGCACGAGTCGTACCACCGGCTGCTGCGCCGCGCCACGCACCCGGACCCGGCCCGCCGCTTCCAGAGCGCCGCCGAGATGGCCGAGCAGCTCACCGGCGTCCTGCGCGAGGTGCTGTCGGCCGAGGACGGGCGCCCGCGGCCCGCGCCGTCGCCGCTGTTCGGCGCCGAGCAGCACACCGCCGGCGCCGAGATCATCGGGTTGGCCGACCGGGGCGGCGACCGGGTGAACGGCGCCGCCCCGCCCATCCTCGCGCCGCTGGAGCCGCCGGCCGCCGCGGCGGCGCTGCCCGTCCCGCTGGTGTACGGCTCGGACGCGGCCGCCGCGTTCCTGGCCGGGCTCACCGCCCGCGACCCGGGCGACCTGGCGGCCGCGCTGAGCGCCGCGCCGGTCGCGTCCCGGGAGGTCCGGCTCGCGCTGGTCCGGGTCCGGATCGAGCTGGACGACCTGGACGGCGCCCGGCGGCTCATCGAGGAGATCGCCGCCGAGGCCCCCGACGACTGGCGCGTCGACTGGTACCGCGGTGTCCGCGCCCTCGCGGGCGGGCGCGGCGCGGAGGCCGCCGCCGTCTTCAACGACCTGTACGACCTCGCGCCGGGTGAGCAGGCGCCGAAGCTGGCGCTCGCCTTCTGCCACGAGATCCTGGGCGACATGGCGAACGCCGACCGCTTCTACGAGACGGTCTGGCGCACCGACCCCACCCACGTGAGCGCCGTGTTCGGGCTGGCCCGCGCCCGTATCGCCGCCGGTGACCGGCAGGCCGCCGAACGCGTGCTGGATTCGGTCCCCCGCGTCTCCAGCCACTACCTCGCCGCGCAGCTCGCCGCCATCGCCACCGCCGTCCGGGGCCGCCGCCCCGGTGAGCTGAACGCCGCCACGCTCGTCGAGGCCGGCCGGCGCCTGTCGTCCCTGCGCCTCGACACCGAGCGCACCGCCGCGTTCGCCGCCGAGGTGCTGGAGGCCGCCCTGACCTGGGTCCGCGCCGACCGCACCCCGGCGCCGCCGGGCTCCCGCATGCAGATCCTCGGCACCGACCTGGACGAGGCGTCCCTGCGCGCGAAGCTGGAGGAGACCTACCGCGTCCTCGCCAAGCTCGCGGACGGCACCGAGCACCGGCACGCGATGGTCAAACGGGCCAACGCGATACGCCCGAGGACGCTGTTCTGACGATGAACGCGGACCAGCACACCCACATCGGGCTCTGCCGAACCTGCGGCGAGCCCGTCCACGAGGACGACCGCTTCTGCGAGAGATGCGGCCGCCCCGACCCGACGACCGGCGACTGGTCCCCGCCCCCCGAGACCACGGTGCCCCCGGACTCCGCGCCCGGCGCAGGCGCCGCGCTCGCAGCGGACCCTGAGGCCGGGCATGCGGCCGGGAAGGGCGTGTGCACGGATTGCGGGGACGGGGCCGTCGGGACGGACGGGTACTGCGAGCAGTGCGGGTTCCGGCAGCCGAGCGGGCGGGAGCACGTCGAGGCGGAGCTGGGCGGGTTCGCGGCGGCGGTGAGCGACCTCGGGCTGCGGCGCGGCCGGAACGAGGACGCGTTCGCGCTCGCGGCGCTGCCCGCCGGTGCGTGCGCGGTGGTGTGCGACGGCGTCGCGAGCGCGCCGGGGTCGGAGGAGGCGTCGCGGGTGGCCGCCGATGCCGCGGCCGCCGTCCTGGCGGGACGCGTCTCGCTGGGCATGGACCCGCGGGACGCCACCCGCGGCGCGGCGGCGCGGGCGGGCGAGGTCGTGACGGGGCTCGCCAAGAACCCCGAGTCCGCGCCCGCGTGCACGTTCGTCTCGGCCGTCGTCGACGGGCCGGACGTCACCATCGGGTGGATCGGGGACAGCCGGGCGTACTGGCTGTCGGCCGCCGGCTCGTGGCCGCTCACGCGGGACGACTCGTGGGCGGCGCAGATGGTCGAGCGCGGTGAGATGGGCGCGGCGGACGCGTGGGCGGACCGGCGGGCGCATCTGCTGACGGCATGGCTGGGCGCGGACGCGGGCGCGGCCGAGCCGCGGCTCGCGGCGTTCCGGCCCGCCGCCCCGGGCTTCGTGGTGCTCTGCAGCGACGGGCTGTGGAACGACCTGCCCGAGGCCGCCGACCTCGCGGCCGTGGCACTGGGCGGCGCGGACGGGCCGGGCGGGCCGAACGGGCCAAGCGGGCCGGACGGGCCGCTCGGCGTGGCGCGGCGGCTGCTGCGGGCGGCGCTCGACGCGGGCGGGCACGACAACGTCACGGTGGCGGTGCTCCCCTGTCCGCCGCCAGAACCGAGCAGGGAGCCGGGCAGATGAGCGATTTCCCCGAGTTCACGGTCCGCGTGGACCAGAACCCCTACCTCCCGGACGGCGGACGGGAGATGCACGCGATCGTGACCGTGGAGGCGCGCTCGTCCGGCGGTGGCGGCGGGGGTACGGGCACCGGGCGGGCGCCCGCGGCGGAGATCATCATCATCGACACCTCGGGGTCGATGTCCTACCGGGGCAAGATGGCCGCCGCGAAACGGGCGGCGCGGGCCGCGGTGAACGTGCTGCGCGACGGGGTGCGGTTCGCCGTCGTCGCGGGCGCGAACCAGCCCCGCATGATCTACCCGCAGGGGGAGCGGCTCGCCGAGGCCAACGACACGTCCCGGCGGAGCGCCGCGCAGGCGGTGGGACGGCTGGAGGCGGCCGGCGGGACGGCGATCGGGTCGTGGCTGCGGCTCGCCGACCGGCTGTTCACCGGCTACGAGGACGCCGTCAAGCACACGATTCTGCTGACCGACGGCAAGAACCAGCACGAGTCGGCCGAGGATCTGGGCGCGGCGCTGGAGCAGTGCTCGGGGCACTTCCAGTGCGACGCGCGCGGCGTCGGCACCGACTGGGACGTCGCCGAGGTCCGCAAGATCACCTCCGCGCTGCTGGGCGGGTTCCTCGACGTCCCCGACCCGGCGGACCTGGAGGCCGACTTCCTCGCGATGACGCAGACCGCGATGAGCAAGGAGGTCGCGGACGTGTCGCTGCGCGTGTGGACGCCGCAGCAGGCGGAACTGCGGTTCGTCAAGCAGATGGTGCCCACCGTGGAGGATCTGACCGGCAGGCGCGTCGAGTCCGGGAAGCAGACGGCCGACTATCCGCTGGGCGCGTGGGGCGACGAGAACCGCGAGTACCACGTGTGCGTGGAGGTCGAGCCCGGCGATGTGGGGCGGCAGATGCGGGCCGCGTGGGTGAAGCTCATCGCCGGTGACGAGGTCCTCGCGTCCGGGAACGTCCTGGCCGAGTGGACCGACGACGAGGCCAGGTCGACGCGGATCAACGGGCGGGTCGCCCACCACACCGGGCAGTCGGAACTGGCCGACGCCATCCAGGAGGGCCTGGAGGCGAGGCGGGAGGGCGACGAGGACACCGCGACGACCAGGCTCGGGCGGGCGGTCGTCCTGGCGCGGGAGGTCGGCAACGAGCAGATCTCCGGCCTGCTGGACCGGGTCGTCGACGTCATCGACCCGGTGCGCGGCACGGTACGGCTGAAGCGGGAGGTGTCCAAGGCGGACGAGATGTCGCTCGACACCCGTTCCGTGCGGACTGTGCGGACCCGCCACGGCGACGAGGCGCGAGGAGGAGGCTGAGGCTCATGCCGGTCTGCCCGAGCGGGCACACGTCCGAGGCCGCCGACTACTGCGACGTGTGCGGCGATCTCATGGACGGCGCGCAGCGCGCCGAGTTCGCCGCGCCCGCACCCGTACCCGCCCCCGCGCCGAAGGCGGACGTGGAGGAAGGGCCGGACGCGGGGCCGGACGCGGGGCCGGACGCGGGGCCGGACAAGGCCGCCTCCCCGGCATGCCCGCACTGCGGCACGCCCCGCTCCGGACGTTTCTGCGAGGTCGACGGGTACGACTTCGAGACCGGCGCCCTCCGCACCGCCCAGCCGCCCGCCCCCCGGCCGAGGCCGCTGGTGCCGTCGCAGCGGACGAGCAGCCCGCGGCTCTCCCCGCCCGGCCCATCGGCGCTGATCGCCGCCGACCGCGCCTACTTCGACACGGTGATCGCGCAGATGGGGCCGGACGCGGCGGGGCTGACGTTCCCGCCGTACAGCCCGGAGCGCCGCGTCCCGCTGATCGGCGACCAGGTCCGGATCGGGCGGCGCAGCACGTCCCGCGCGCTCCTCCCGGAGATCGACCTGAGCGCACCCCCCGAGGACCCCGGCGTCTCGCACCTGCACGCCGTCCTGCTCGCCCAGCCGGACGGAACCTGGAACCTGGTCGACCCCGGTTCGACCAACGGCACCACGGTGAACGGCGGAGCGGACCCGATCGGGGTGAACACGCCGGTGCGGATGGCCGACGGCGACCGCATCCACGTCGGCGCCTGGACGACGATCACGCTGTCCCTGCAGGAAGGCCCGCCATGACGATGACTCCGCCCCGAAGTCCATCGGCCGGCCCGCCCTCCCCGGCGTCCAGGCCGCCGGCGGACACCGTGCGGCCCCGCGCGGGACGCCTGCGGACGTTCGTGCGCGGACGCTGGCTCCGGACGATCCCGGGCCGCGTCGGCATCCACGTGGTGCTGTGCCTGGCCGCCATCCTGGCACTGCTGGCCGTCCTGACCCTGGCGATCGGGAACGCGCGCGACTCCGTCCAGACGATCGGCAGGGACGCGGGCCCGCAGGTCGTCGCGACCGGCACCCTGTACTTCGCGCTCAGCGACATGGACGCGCAGGTCTCCAACATCCTGCTCATCGGCCGCGACCACGACCTCGGCATCGGCTACGACGAGTCGCTGAAGGTGTACGAGCGGCGCCGCGCGGAGGCCGACGCGGCCGCGGTGCAGGCCGCGCAGCTCGCCGGCCGCGACCCGGCGCTGCGGCGCACCGTCCAGGAGGTGCTGGACGGCCTCGGCAAGTACGAGCGGCTCGTCGGGCGCGCCATGGAACTCGACGCGCAGGCCGACCATCCGCCGGGCGAGCTGCCGCAGGAGGTCGTCGACGCCTACCGGCAGGCGACCGACCTGATGAAGCTCCAGCTCCTGCCCAAGGCGTACAACATCACGCTCGACACGGGCGCGCAGGTCCGGCAGCAGTACGAGACGAAACGCTCGGCGGTGCTGGCGGGACGCACGTGGGTCGCCGTGACCGGCCTGATCGTGCTGCTGTTCCTGATCGCCACCCAGCTCTACCTCGGACGGACGTTCCGCCGCGTCCTGAACGTCCCGCTGGTGCTGGCGACGCTCGCCACGCTGGCCCTCACCGCCGTGGGCGTGGGCCTCCTGACGGCCCATGCCGGGCACATGCGGAAGGCCAAGGAGGACGGCTTCGACTCGATCCTGCAGCTGTCCCGGGCCCGCGCGATCAGCCACAGCGCGTTCGCCGACGAAAGCCGCTACCTCCTCGACCCGGGACGCGCCGACACCTACGAGCAGACCTACCTCGACAAGTCGCTGTCGGTGATCTACCCGGACCTCGGGGACAAGCCGGTGAACCTGGAGAACTACTACGCGGGGCTCGAGGGGACGCTCGGCTCCTTCAAGTCCGGCCAGGACGACGTCCCGTTCCTCGGCTTCTTCGGCGACGAGGCGCGCACGGTGGAACCGGGCCGCGAGGCGGACGCACTGCAGAAGACGCTCCAGGCGTACCGGGCCGTCCAGCGCAACGACGCGCGGATGCGGCAGCTCGCGGCGGCCGGAAACCGGGCCGGGGCCGTCGACGTGCGGATGGGCCGGACGTCCAACGCGATCAACGACTTCGGCGCCTACGACAAGGCGCTGAGCGAGCTGACGGCCGTCCACCAGGACGCGTTCGACGAGGCGATCGACGACGCCGACGGCGGGCTGCGCGGCTGGGACGCCGTCCCGGCGGGCGGCGCCGCCGTCATCGCCCTGCTGATCCTCGCGGGGGTCCGCCCCCGGCTGGCCGAGTTCCGCTGAAAAGGGAGACGAGCATGCGCGCCACCCGTGCCATCGCCGCGGCCGCCGCGTTCCTGGCCGCCGCGGCAGCGCTGTCGGCCTGCGGCCTCGGCGGCGCCGAGGAGGAGACCGTCGCCGGCAAGGACTCCCTCGTCATCGGCGTGAAGGAGGACCAGCCCGCCCTCGGCGTGAAACGCCCGGACGGCACGTACGAGGGCTTCGACGTCGACGTCGCCACCTACATCGCGGGCAAGCTGGGCGTCCCGGAGGACCGCGTCACGTTCCGGACGACGAACTCGTCGGTCCGGGAGGAGGCGCTGGCCGACGGCACCGTCGACATGATCGTCGCGACGTACTCGATCACGGCGCGGCGCAAGATGAAGGTGACCTTCGCCGGCCCGTACTACGTCGCGCACCAGGACACCTTCGTCCGCGCGGACG
Organism: Spirillospora sp. NPDC048824; assembly: GCF_043198455.1. Taxonomy (NCBI): domain Bacteria; kingdom Bacillati; phylum Actinomycetota; class Actinomycetes; order Streptosporangiales; family Thermomonosporaceae; genus Spirillospora; species Spirillospora sp. NPDC048824. Next base: position 31,197 of record NZ_JBICUS010000022.1, read on the forward strand.
CCGCGTCCATCAACGACGTGCGGGACCTGAAGGGCAAGCGGATCTGCGAGGTGACCGGCTCCAACTCCTGGCGCCGCGTCATCGAGGAGCGCAAGGTCGCCGCGAAGCCGGTCACCGTCGGCACCTACGGGGCCTGCATGGACGCGCTCGCCGCCGGGAGACTCGACGCCGTGTCGACCGACGACCTGATCCTCGCCGGGTTCGCCGCCGGCCGCCCCGGCCGCATGATCAACGCGCCGTTCACGGACGAGAAGTACGGCGTCGGCCTCAAGAAGGGCGACCTGAAGGGCTGCGAGGCCGTCAACCGCGCCATCACCGGCATGTACCAGGACGGCACTGCCGCGCGCCTGCTGACGAAGTGGTTCGGTGACTCGGGCCTGAAACTGAACACCCACGTCCCCCAGTTCGAGGGCTGTACCTGAGTCAGGGCCTGGTGGTGGTGGGGAGGGCGACGATGGCTTCGCGGAGCGTGTCGTAGATCGGGATGAACTTGTCGATCCCGGTGATGCGGAAGACCCGCTGGACGCGCGGCGGCAGCGCGACGAGGGCGACGGACGTGCCGCGCTCACCGGCGCGGCGGTTGGCGGCGACGAGCGCGTTCAGGCCGGTCGAGTCGCAGAACGTGACCTCGCGCATGTCGACGACGAGGGGTTCGCCCGAGTCCACGACCTCGAACAGGGTCTCCTCGAAGCGGGCGCGGGACACCACGTCGATGTCTCCGTGCACGCGCACGAGAGTGCACCGGTCGTCGCGCATCAGGTTGATGTCGAAGTCCATGGTCACCTCACGCCCCATCCGGTGGTACCCGGCCATCTCAGGTGACTCCTCAGGATTGCGCACCCGTGCCCGCATTCCAAGCACTTCCCGGGAAAAGGACCAGGTCGCCCGGCGGTGCCCCGGACCGTAACCTGCCCGAGACGGCCGTCCGGTCTCCGCTCTAGACCCTACCCGACGGATCGTCCGGACCGTCCGGGCGCGTCCCGGACCTCCCGGAAACGGGCCAATAACTTACCGGACAGAAACTTACTATACGGTAAGAAATGGCGGATAAGGGCGGCCAGGCCAGCCTTGACCTGCGGATGGGCAATTCCTGACCCGACCGGCGGACGGAAAGGCGGGCGCTGACTCGGGCCCGGATCGGCGCAGACGTTACAGTGTCGGTGGCGAATTCGGGAGGCTGGATGTTCTACACGTTCATGACGCGCGTGGTGCGTCCGATCCTCTGGCTGCTTTTCCGTCCGCGGGTCGTGGGCGGGGAGAACGTGCCGAGTTACGGGCCGCTCATCGTGGCCAGCAACCACCTGTCGTTCATCGACAGCTTCATCATCCCCCTGGCGGTGCCGCGGCCGGTCACCTACATCGCCAAGGCGGACTACTTCGAGGGCGGCGGGCTCAAGAAGCGCTTCGTCCGCTGGTTCCTCACCAACCTCGGCCACGTCCCGGTCCGGCGCGGCGCCCGGCGCGCCGCGATGGGCGCGCTGGAGCAGGCCGCCGAGGTCCTCGACAACGCCGGCGCCTTCGCGATCTACCCGGAGGGCACCCGCTCCCCCGACGGACGGCTGTACCGCGGCCGCACCGGCGTCGGCTGGCTGGTCCTGGAGTCCGGCGCCCGCGTCCTGCCCGTCGCGCTGGAGGGCACCGAGAAGATCCAGCCGCTCGGCGCGTCCCTGCCGCGCGTCTTCGGCCCCCGCCCCACCGTGCGGATCGGCCCCCCGATGGACTTCTCCCACTACGGCGACCTGCCGCCCGCCAAGGCCCGCCGCGCCATCACCGACGAGATCGTCGAGACGATCCAGAAGCTGTCCGGCCAGGACTACGCCGCCGAGTACAACGAACGAGCCGAGCAGAGCTGAGCCGGCCCGGATGTTCGGGCCCGGTTCGCCCCGAACGCGTGTCGTCCGGGGCGACTCGCACCCTCTGCGCCGTAAGGTCACCGCCATGGCGCACAGGCTCCTCCCGATCATGCTGCTGTCGACGGCCGCCGCGGTGTCCGCATGCGGCGGCGCCGGAGAACGCGCCCGCCCCGTCAACGGCACCGCCCCCGCCGAGGTGGCCGGCGTCGGCTACACCTCCGACCAGCTCGCCCAGGCCCTCCTCACCGAGGTCCCCGGCTACCAGAAGGCCGGAGAGCCCGACTCGGGCTCCTACGGCACGCTCACGGCCATCCAGAACGCCACCAGGCTCCAGCGCGCCGCCGAACTGGACAAACCCCGCTGCGGGACGGGCCGCCCCGGCGGCGCGGTGCCCGGCGACGTCCCCGCGGCGCTCGTCACCTTCGCCAAACGCGGGCAGACCGTCACCGAGACCCTGATGGGCATGCCGGCCGCCGACGCCGAAAAGCAGGTCAACGCCCGCATCCCCGCCGGCTGCCTGAAGTTCCGCACCAAGGTCGGCTCCCAATGGTCACAGCACCGCGTGGTGGAGTCACCGAAGGGCGACATAGGCGAAGGCTCCCGCACCGTCGGCGTCGTCACCACCACCGGAAACACCAAGACCCGGACCTGGTACGTGGTCTTCCGAGGCCGCCACTACCTGGCGACCCTCACCGTCTACGGCCCCCAGGCCACCCGTACAGAAGCCGAACGCCTAGCCCGCGACACCCTCGCCCAGGCCGACCGCATCCTCCCGTAGTCCACGGCCGGGGGACGTGGGTCGCTATCCGTCTCATCCAGGGGCTAACGTTCGCTTTACGTGCGCGGAGCGCGGCTTCGAGCATTCCAGTCCAGCGTGGGGGTGCATTTGATCGGCAGAGAGGGCCGGGTGACCGGCAAGATCGGGCCGGGGCTGGTCGGGGAGGTGATGATCCCGATCCGCGGCGGGGTGGAGGCGTTCTACGCCCATCCCGTGGACCCCCGCGACGAGTTCGGTGTCGGCGTGATCGTCATCGTGGTCGAGTATCAGCCGCCCCGCACGGTGTACGTGGCGGCCGCTCTAGGCCAGTGATGAACCGAACGCCCGTTTCCCGCGTCTACTGGGAAACTCTGCGGCGCCCGCCCTGAAGGGGCGCGGCAGCCCCATAAATGAAGAGGAGGCCGTATGCCCGTGCTCGCCGTGGCCATCGCAGCCGTCGTCGCCGTCATCTTGCTGATCATCTTGTTCAAACTGGTCTGGCGGGTCGCCGAGCCGAACGAGGCGCTGATCATTTCCGGGCTCGGCGCCAGGTCCAAGCCGATCGACGGCATGGACAGCCTCGGATTCAAGATCGTGACGGGCAAGGGGACGGCCGTCCTGCCCGGCTTCCAGGTGTCCCGGCGGCTGCAGCTCGACAGCCGTGCCGCCAACCTCGAGGTGAGCTGCGTGACGCAGCAGGGCATCCCGGTCAAGGTCCGCGGCGTGGTCATCTACAAGGTCGGGGACGACCTGGTCTCGATCGCGAACGCGGCCCGGCGCTTCCTGGAGCAGCAGGCCTCGATGGACGGCGCGATCCACGAGCTGTTCACCGGCCACCTGCGCTCCATCATCGGCAACCTCACCGTCGAGGACCTCATCCTCAACCGCGAGCGTCTCACCAGCGAGACCCGCAGTTCCGCCGCCGACGAGATGAGCAAGCTCGGCCTGGTCGTCGACTCACTGCAGATCCAGGAGATCGACGACGAGACGGACTACATCACCAACCTCGGCCGTCCGCACGCCGCCAAGGTCGCCGCCGCCGCCCGCATCGCCGAGGCCGAGCGCAACCAGGAGGCCACCGAGCGCGAGCAGGAGACCGAGCGGCAGAACGCCGCCGTCATCCGCGACACCGAGATGAAGAAGGCCGAGTACGAGGGCCAGGTGCAGCAGGCCGCGCAGCAGGCCCGCCAGGAGGTCATCCTCAAGGAGACCCGCAACGCCGAGCTGGAGGCCGAGCGCACCGAGAAGCGGCTGGAGAGCGAGATCCGCAAGCCCGCGGACGCCAAGGCGTACGAGCAGGTCAAGCTGGCCGAGGCGGAGCGCGAGGAGCGCATCTCCTACGCCCAGGCCGCGGCGACCGAGGTCCAGCTGAAGGCGCAGCGGGAGTCGGAGGCCATCCGGCTCCTCGGTGAGGCCGAAGCCGACGCGACCCGCCAGAAGGGCCTCGCCGAGGCCGAGGCGATCAAGGCCCGCGCGGTGGCGCTGGCCGAGAACACCGACGCCGTCATCGCCCAGCAGCTCGCCGAGCAGTGGCCGCAGATCGTCGAGGCGGGCGCCGGCGTGTTCGGCAACGTCGACAACATGGTCGTGCTCAACGGCGCCCAGGGCATCGAGGACATGCTCGCCAAGGCCCTCACGCTGGGCGGCACCGGCCTCGGCGTCGCCCGCCAGCTCCTCGGCAACCTGAACGCCCAGAACGGGCACGCCGGCCAGAACGGCTCCGCCCCGGCAGCTCCCCCCGTCCCCGTGGAAGCCCCCAAGGAGGACTGACGTTCCGTCGCGAGCGCGAGGCCCGGCCGGAATCCGGCCGGGCCTTCGTGATCTTTGCGGACGGTGTGGCGGTCCGGGCGCTAGCGGTGGGCCACTCGGGCTAGGTTCGTTCTCATGTCCGTGCCGCGGCTTGCCGTTTCCGTCGACCTTGTCGTGCTCACCGTGCGGGAGCAGCGTCTGTGCGCGTTGCGGTGGCGGCGTGACCGGGCGCCGTACGAGGGAGCGTGGTCGCTGCCGGGCGGGTTCATCCAGCTCGACGAGGATCTGCCGGCCGCGGCGTCCCGGCTGATGGCGGAGCGGGCGGGTCTCGCGGACGTGCGGATCCACCTGGAGCAGCTCGCCACCTACGGGTATCCCGACCGTGACCCCCGGCAGCGGGTGGTCAGCGTCGCCTACCTGGGGCTAGCGCCGGATCTGCCCGCGTCGAGCCGCGCGCAGGTGCTGTGGACGGCCGTGGACGATCTCGTCCACCATGACCGGGCGGCGTTCGACCACCGGCGGATCCTGTGCGACGGGATGGAGCGGGCGCGCGCCAAGCTGGAGTACACATCGCTGGCCGCCGCGTTCTGCCCGCCCGAGTTCACCGTCGCGGAGCTGCGCCGCGTCTACGAGATCGTGTGGGGGACGAGCCTGGACCCGCGGAACTTCCACCGGAAGGTCACCGGCGCGGACAGGTTCCTGATCCCCACCGAGCGGACGACGACGCGGGACGGCGGCCGCCCCGCACGGCTGTACAGGCGCGGCGACGCGGAGCAGCTGCGTCCGCCGATGCTGCGTCCCCGGGTTCCTTGACCAGGGGTGATTTCACGCCGTCGCGGGACGGTTGCTAGTTTCGCACCCTATGGACGGTGACTCCCCCGAAGTGCTCGGCCTGCTCGTCAGGGACATCGGCGAGGCCGGCGTCGCCGAGATGGCCGGTTCCCCGGGCCTTGCGGCGGCCGTCGACCAGCATGTCGCCAGCCTCCGGGAGGAACTCGGGCATCCCGGCGAGAAAGAGCTGATGGGGTATCTGCGGAGATTCGCCGAGGACGCGTTCCATCGGGGCTGGTGGCCGGACGACACGCACGACTGGGAGTTCGTCCGCATCGTGGCGGTTTGCTGGATGATGCGGCGTACCGCGTGATGAGGGGCGCTGCGTAGGCTGGGCGCAATACCCCTGTGCAACTGGAGGACAACGGTGTCCGAGGCAACCACTCCGCGCTTCCGCTCCGTCCTCGACCGGTTCGTGGCTTACAAGCCCGGCAAGGTCGTGGTGTCGCCCGAGGGCCGCTCGTTCAAGCTGTCGTCGAACGAGTCGCCGCACGGGCCGCTCCCGTCGGTCGTGGACGCGATCGGCGAGGCGGCGCGCAACGTCAACCGCTATCCCGACAACAACGCCACCGCGCTGACCGAGGCGATCGCGTCGTTCTGCGGCGTCCCCGCCGACCATGTCGCGGTGGGCTGCGGCTCGGTCGGGGTGACCCAGATGCTCCTGGAGGCCGTCGCCGAGCCGGGCGCCGAGGTCGTGTACGCGTGGCGGTCGTTCGAGGCGTACCCGCTGCTGGTGTCGCTGTCGGGCGCGACGGGCGTCCAGGTGCCGCTGCGGGACGAGACGCACGACCTCGCCGCGATGGCCGACGCGATCACCGACCGGACGCGGCTGATCTTCGTCTGCAACCCGAACAACCCGACGGGCACCGTCGTCCGCCGCGCGGAACTGGAGGCGTTCCTGGACCGCGTCCCCGCCGACTGCCTGGTCGTGCTGGACGAGGCGTACCGCGAGTACATCCGCGACGACGAGGTTCCCGACGGGCTCACGCTGTACGGCGACCGCCCGAACCTGGTGATCCTGCGGACGTTCTCCAAGGCGTACGGGCTCGCCGGTCTGCGCATCGGGTTCCTCGTGGCGCACCCGCTGGTGGCCGGCACGATCCGCAAGACGTTCCTGCCGTTCAGCGTGAACTCCGTCGCGCAGGCGGCGGGCATCGCGTCGCTGAAGGCGACGGACGAGCTGCTGGAGCGCGTCGAGGGGACGGTGAAGGAACGCGACCGCGTTCGCGGCGCCCTCCTCGCGGCCGGCTGGACGGTCCCGCCGACGGAGGCCAACTTCGTCTGGCTGCGCCTCGGCGACCGGACGATGGAGTTCTCCGGAGCCTGCGACGCCCAGGGAGTGAGCGTCCGCCCGTTCGACGGTGAGGGCGCCCGAGTCTCCATCGGCTCCCCCGAGGAGAACGACGCCTTCCTGGCCGTGGCCAAGAGCGTCCCCTACCGGAACTGAGGCCCGCCCCGCCCCCGGACCGGTGTACGCGTCCGGGGGCTCTGACGGCCTGTCAGCTGGTCTTCGCGGGCCCCAGCTTCTCGACGATGAGGCGGTAGAGCTGGCGGGGGCGGCCGGGTTGCGGGGTCCGGTTCGGGGGCAGTGGCCAGGCCAGGCCCTCCTCGACGAGGGTACGCAGGAGGCGGCGGGCGGTGCGGGGGGTGACGCCGAGCATCTTGCCGGCGTTCTCCGCGTCCACGATCAGAGGCTGCTCCTGGTCGCCGAGCTTGTCGGCGAGGCGTGCGAGGATCTCCAGGCCCTTGGGCTTGGCCTGCGGCGGTGTGCGCGGCGGTGTGCGCGGCGCGGGGACGAGGGCCCGGCCGTCGCGGTCCAGGGCGAAGCCCTGTGCCCGCTGGGAGGTCTGCGAGCGGGCCAGCGCCGCCCGGGCATGGTTCTCCGCCTCGTGCGCGGTGCGTCCCATGCCGATGCCGACCTCGATCGCGAGGCCGAGTTCCTCGCGGACGCGTTCGACGAACGGAGGCGTCCGGAACCCCTCGGTGGACGCGGTGACCGAGCCGCGCGTCGCGATGACGAGGTAGCTGTGGTCGTCCAGCGGCCACACCGACGCGTTCATCCGGTGCGCCTCCTGAAGCAGCACCCGGTGCAGTGCGAGCTTCAGTTCGTCCCGCCAGTAGCGCGGGGTGACGCGGCGCGGTGTCTCGCGCAGCGTCGGCACGTCCACCAGCACCACGACGAGCTGCGACTCCTCCAGCCGGTGGTGGGCGCCGAGCAGCGCCGCCGTCTGCAGGGAGCTTCGGATGGCCGCGCCGGTGGGGCGGACGCGGAGGGTCGGCACGCCGGCCATCTCCATCCGCTCCGCGGTGGCGTGCACGCAGGTCATCGCGACCGTCGTCGCGCCGCGCCGCCACAGCCGCTCGTGGAAGGCGGCGAGCGTGCCGGGGCCCGCCGCCTCTTCGCGCAGATGCACCTGCTCGGTGCCCAGGCTGATCTCGGAGTACGCCTCCTCGACCTCGGCGCGGCCGAGCACGTCGATGCTCACCCTGGCCGGGTCGAAGCGTTCGTCGAGTGAGGCCCGCAGCAGCGCGCCCTGCAGGGCGGCGCCGTTCAGCGGGACGTACGTCGCGGGCATGGTGAGCACGCCCGCCTTGCGTGCGAAGTCGTAGGGGACTGGGCTGGCGAACAGGCACACGTCCACGCCCGAGCCCAGGCGCACGACCTTGTCGGCCGCCTCCTGTTCGTCTCGGTAGGCGGCAGCGACCAGCCGGCTCGGTACAGGTGTGGGGCCGTGGCCCATGAGCATGACCCTTTCGACCAGGTCATGCGGGCCTACGACACCGATCGTGAGGTCGGGGCTCACCGACCCCGTTCGTGCGGCCGTCATCGATGATCGCTCGCTTCCGGTCCGTCCTCTCGGCGGGGGTCCGACCCCGACCACGCGTTCGCGCACGCTCCGCCCAACGGTTGACTCATGGCTTGTCGCCCTGCCTTCTGACCCGGCACCGCAGTTCCCGTGCGATTCGCCTTCCCGCAGCCCCCCACCGCCACCCAGAAGCGGAAGAGAACCTCCTCCTGCAGCCCCACTCACCCGGAGCCCCTTCTGCTAGCAGATCGGGTCAAGGCGGCGATGTGTGACGCCCAGACGCGGAATCGAATCAAGAGTGCGGCGAAAAAGTAACCTACGGGACCCCCTGGTCAGTAATTTGTCACCATTCGGCCAGCCTTGATCCTGCATCTTCGGGCGTCCGAAGTTGAAAAACAAGACCCGAAAACACGTCTGGGGGCCTCTCCTGACGCCGTCGCGCACTGGAAAGACCCCTGGGGCGTCCGTTTGGTTTACACGCGGGCCGAAACTTGTCCGCCCCGCTGTCAGCCCTCCTGGAAGGACGAGCGATCCGGCCTTTCGGCTCCGATGATCGAGGCCGGTGATTTTTTACCGGGTTACGGCCCGGCCGAAGCGGACCGTTCCAGCTGTTTTCTGCCCAGCTCAGCGGGTGATCGCAGGCGGGCAGGCGGGCAGGCGGGCAAAGCGGCCCAGCGGCCCGTAGTCGACTCGTCACACATTGCTGAACCACTTTCGGGGTTCGGCGTAACAGTGCCCGTCAGATGCCACTCCGGAGTTGGTCAGGACGGGGCCACAATCGGCCGGACCACCCCGCCCCGGACGGACCACACCGCCCCGGACGGCCGCCGTCGCCTAGTCGGCCTCGCGGACGATCTCGGCGCCGAGCTGGGACAGGCGCTCGGCGGTGTGCGCGTGACCGCGGTCCAGGTAGTAGGCCGAGGTGATCGTCGTCTCGCCCTCGGCCGCGAGGCCCGCCAGGACGAGGGCGCTGCCGCACCGCAGGTCGTGTGCCTCGACCTCGGCGCCGCGCAGGGCCCGCGGCCCGTTCACCTTGGCGCGGTTGCCGTCCACCTCGATGTCGGCGCCCATCTTGCCGAGTTCGTCCGCCAGCTTGAACCGGCCGTCGAAGATCCGCTCGTAGACGTAGGACGGGCCGTCGGCCAGGCAGGACAGCGCCATGATCGGCGACTGCAGGTCGGTGGCGAAGCCCGGGTACTCGTCGGTGATGACGTTGATCGGACGCAGCGTCCGTTCGCGGCGGACCTGGAGCACCGCGCCCTGCTGGTGGAACTCCACGCCCATCTGCTCCAGCTTGTCGGCGGCGACGCCGAGATGCTCCAGGCTGGCGCCGACGAGGCTGAGGTCGCCGCCGGTGATCGCGGCGGCCATCACGAACACGCCGGCGTCGATCCGGTCGGGCATCACGGTGTGCTCGACGGCGGTCAGCTCGTCCACGCCCTCGACGGTGACGAACCCGGTGCCGCCGCCGCTGATCCTGGCTCCCATCGCCTGCAGGATCGCGATGTTGTCCAGGACCTCGGGCTCCAGCGCCGCGTTCTTGATCAGCGTGGTGCCGGACGCCAGCGCCGCCGCCATGATCAGGTTCTCGGTGCCGGTGTGCGACGGGGTGTCGCAGTAGAGCGTTCCGCCGCGCAGGTCGCCGGCCTTGATGTGGATGATGCCGTCGCCGTTGTCGGCCACGTGCTCGGTGACCGTGGCGCCCATCCGCTTGAAGCCGTTGTAGTGGAAGTCGAGGTTGCGGCTGCCGAGATTGCAGCCGCCTACGCCCTCGATGACCGCCTCGCCGAGCCGGTGCAGCAGCGCGGGGACGAACAGGAACGAGCCGCGGAACCGGGAGGCGATCTCCGCGGGCAGCACCGGGCTGCTCAGCGACGACGCGTCGATCACGAGGGTGCGCTCGGTCTCGTGCAGCTCGGCCTTCGCCCCGATGGCCCGCGCGAGCTCCACCGCCCGCCGTACGTCCTCGATGATCGGGACGTTGCGCAGGACGGTCCGTCCCTTGGAGGCCATCAGCGAGGCGCCGATCATCGGCAGGACGGCGTTCTTGGCCCCCTGGACGAAAACCGTGCCGTGCAGCTGCCTGCCGCCGCGCACGCGATAGCGAACCTCGTGGCCCATGCTCATGCCGCCATACTCCTTCTCGGATGCCGGTTACGTACCTGCAAGTGGGAGCACGAGGGCCGAGCGCGCCGAACGGTGTCCCCCTCTGCGCCAACGCGACCCCAGTAAACCATCGGCCCGGGTGTGTGATGTCCGGCCCGCGCCACCGTGGCGTCGGTTCTGTTCGTTGAGACACCCGAAGTACCCCGAAGGTTCGCCTCCTACGGGAAAATTACAAGGTGAGCGAAGTGTCGGCGCGGTGTCCGCGGTCAAGTCTATGGTGATCATCCATGGACGAATCACCCGGATGGGACGCCATCGACAACGCCCTGCGCCCCCTCTACGGGGACGCGAATCCGCTCCACCTGGCAACGATCCTCAAATGGTCGCTGGGGGGCTCCGACCCGCTCGACGGCATCAGCGCCTACCCCCGTACGGATCCCGTCCCGCACTGGCATTTCGTCTCGTACGGCATGAGCGAGCTGTACACGAAGGAGTCCCAGAACCCGGAAGAGTCGGGCTGGGGTTTCGAGTTCACCTTCCGTGTCGCCCGTGACCCGGCGGACGAGGCGCCGCCGATGTGGGCGCCGAACCTGCTGCAGAACCTCGGCCGGTACGTGTTCAAGTCGGGCAACTGGTTCGAGCCCGGCCACCACATGAACGCCAACGGGCCGATCAACGCCGACCGGCACGACTCGCAGATCCGCGCGGTCACGTTCATCGCCGACCCCGAGCTCGGCGAGATCTCGACGCCGCACGGCCGGGTCCTCTTCCTCCAGGTCGTCGGGCTGGCCGAGGACGAGTACGAGGCGCTGCGCCAGTGGAACGCCGACGAGCTGATGAAGATCCTCGCGCCGCACCTGCCGCTGTTCGTCACCGACATCGACCGGCCGTCGCTGATGGCCCGCCCCGACGTCGCCCGGGCCGTCGAGGAGGGCAGCGCGCGGGACGGTTCCAGCGGCGGCCTGCTGCACATCCCCAAGGTGGAGTGGGAGCGCGCCGCCGGATCGACGACGCTGCGGATCGGCGCGCACCAGGCCCCGCATGTCGCGGACTCGCTCCGCGGGCGGCTCCCGTTCGGGCGCGATCTGATCCTGGAGGCCGACGACGCCAGGCTCACGTTCCGTCCCGCCGACGCCTACGCCGTCGAGGAGCCGCGGGAGGGCGTCCTGGACGTGCACGTCCCGCTGACCGCCCTGGACGACCTCACGGCCGTTCTGCGTCCCGTGGCGGGCAGCAGCGCCGTCGCCTCGCTTCCCGGCCTCACCGTGGAGATCGTCCCGACCGTCATCAAGGACCGCTACGGCAACGACACCGACCAGGTCGTCGGCTGACTCAGCGTGCTTCCAGGACCTCGACCGGGTCGCCGAGCGCGAGGGTGCCGAGCGTGCGGGGCACGCAGTTCTGGCCGAACTGGATGCCGCGGTCGCGGCTGCGATAGGCGGCGAGCGTCCGCAGCGGCTCACGGCCGCGTTCGGCGGTCTCCTGGTCGGTGGTGGTGATGACGCAGCGGCTGCACGGCTTGACCGCCTCGATGACGGTCTCGCCGACGCGCAGGAGACGCGCGGTGTCCTCGGCGAACGCGCCGAGGCCCTCGATGACGAGGCTCGGCCGGAACCGGTTCATCGGCAGCGGCACGTCCAGGCGCGCGTTGAGGTCGGCGAGGGATTCGGCGGAGATGAGCAGCAGCGGGTAGCCGTCGGCGAACATCACCTCGCCGCCGCCCCGCGACGTGGGCCGGTGGCCGGTGAAGCGCACGAGCCGGCAGTCCTGGCCGAGCAGCGACGAGAACCACGCGGCCGCCTCGTCGCCCTGGTCGACGCCCTGGCATTCCTTCCGCTGGACGACCACGTCCAGGACCTCGCCGTCGCCCGCGGCCTTGTGGACGAGCGGTGCGGCGTCCGGGACGTCCACCGTGAGGATCTCGCCGTCGTAGGACGGCCGCATCAGCGCCATCTCCGCGAGATCCCGCTGCGACAGGAAACGGCCCTCGGGGGTGACGAGCATGAACTCGCGGTCGAGCGGCAGACCCGTGGCGGTCAGCTCGGCGCTCTCCAGCGAGGTTCCGCCGCCGCTCTTGAGCGGGTAGGTGTTCAGCTCGATCAGGGTCGCGGTCAAGGCCCCTCCCGCCGGGCCGGTGGAGGAGTCATCGGAGTTGCGCCAGGCGGCCGAAGACCGGGCCCAGGCGTTCGACGAAACGCTCCGGACGGCACACTTCGTCCAGGCGCGCCTCGTCGAGCGCCAGGTCCGCCTCCGTCGCGTGCTTGCGCAGCGTCTCGCGGAACGGCGTGCCGCTCTCCCACGTCTCCATCGCGGCCTTCTGGACGAGCGGGTACGCCTCGTCGTCGCGCGACATGCCCGCCTCGACCAGCTCCAGCAGCACGGTCGAGGTGTAGATCAGGCCGCCGGTCGACTCCAGGTTGGCCCTCATCTGCGCCTCGTCCACGACGAGTCCGGACATGAGGCGGTTCGTCAGATTCAGCATGTAGTCGAGGGCGACGGACGCGTCCGGCAGCGCGATCCGCTCCGTGGACGAATGCGAGATGTCGCGCTCGTGCCACAGCGGGATGCCCTCCAGAACCGGGACGATCTGCGCACGCACGATCCGCGCCATCCCCGCCAGCCGCTCCGAGATGATCGGGTTCTTCTTGTGCGGCATCGCCGACGAGCCCTTCTGGCCCTTGCCGAACGGCTCCCACAGCTCCCGGACCTCGGTGCGCTGGCCGTGCCTGACCTCCAGCGCGATCGCCTCGCACACCGTCGCCATGATCGCCAGGGACGAGACCCACTCGCTGATGCCGTCCCGCATCACGACCTGCGTCGACACGTCCGCGCTCTGCAGGCCCAGCTTCCGCGCCACATGCAGCTCGACGGCCGGGTCGATGTTGGAGTACGTCCCGACCGCACCGGAGATCGCCATCACCCCGACGGCCTCCCGGGCGCGCCGCAGCCGGTCCCGCGACCGGGCCATCGCGAACGCGAAGTCGGCGACGCGGTGCCCCCACACGTCCGGCTCGCCGTGGATGCCGTGCGTCCGCCCGACCCGCAGCGTCCCCCGGTGCGCGAGAGCGTGGTCGCGCAGCGTCCCGACGAGCGCGTCCGCCTTCTCCAGCAGGATGTCGGTGGCCTCGACCAGCTGCAGCGCCAACGCCGTGTCGAGCAGGTCGGACGACGTCATGCCGAAGTGGACGTACCGGGCGGCCTCGCGGGGCTCGGTGTTGTCCGCCCACGCGGACAGAAAGGCGATCACGTCATGCTGCGTGACCGCCTCGATCGCGTGCACCGCCTCCGGCGTCGGCGGCGGCGCCTTGCGAACCGGCTCCACCACCTCCGGCGGGATCGTGCCGGCCTCGGCGTGGGCCTCGACGACGAGGACCTCCACCTGGCACCACAGCTCGTACTTGTGCGCGTCACTCCAGACGCGTCCCATCTCCGGAAGGGTGTAGCGCTCAATCACCCGACGATTGTCCCAGGCCGGGCGCCACCGCGTCCGCCCGGGGCACTCGCGCTTCCAGGACGAGCACCGCGACGATCACCAGCACCAGCCCGGCGATCTCGGCGGCGGCCACCCACAGCCCGACCGGGGCGGCCGCGAGCGCGGCCGCCGCGCCGCCGAGCCGGGCGCGCGACGGCCCGATCCGCATGATCCCGCGGAACGCGGCATTTCCCGCCAGGTAGAGCGCGACCCCGCCCGCGAGGGCCAGCGCGGGCCCGACGGAAAGGTGGTCCCAGGCGTGCCCGACGGCCTTCTTCATCCCGGCCGCTATGACGATCACACCGATGATCATCGGCATGTGCGCATAGAAGTAGCCGAACATCGTCATCTGCGTCCGGTGGACGTCGTCGGCGGCGGCCAGCGACTCCTCGGCACGCGCGTCGTCGCCGGTGAAGTAGCTCCACCAGATCGCCGCCGCCAGCGCCAGCCCGAGCAGTACCGCGACGACCAGACCGGCGTCGAGATGGGCGTTCACGGCGCCCGACCCCGCGGAGATGATCGACTCACCAATCGTGATCATGACGAGTAGCCCATGCCGCTCGACGATGTGCGCGGGCCGGATGGTGAACAGCCCGCCCGCCGGGACGATGTAGGGCTGGGCGATCGGCACGATGAGCGCTGCCGTCCACAACGCGTAGACCGCCGGCCCGGGGGTGAGCAGACCGGCGACGATGATGAGCGCGGCCGCGAGGAGGTTCGCCGGCAGAACGCGCAGAATGTGCTTGTTGTCCTGCGCGTACAGCGTCGCGTGCGCCAGGACGAGGACCAGGTAGCCGAGCCCCCACACGACCCCGCCGTCCTCGAACGTCGTCGGGGTGGCGATCGCGACCATGAGGAAGCCGCCCATCCCGACCAGGATGATCAGCCGCCGCGCCGTCGTGGTCGGAGCGAGGGTGTTGGTCAGCCACGCGTACCCGCCGTACATCCACCACAGGACGCCGAACATCAGCACGATCCGGAAGAACCCGAGCGGGGTCAGCTCGTCGACCAGGACGTGGCTGAGCTGGATCAGCGTGAAGACGAAGACCAGATCGAAGAAGAGCTCCAGCGTCGTGACGCGGTAGACCTCCCCGCCTGGCGCCATGGGGGAGGACGTCATGGAACCTCGCTTATGGGGGTGTAATCAAGTAATCATCTCATATGCGGGAGGCGTTGAGGGCGATGTCGGTGCGGTGGTGGGAGCCGCGGAGGGTGATCCTGGAGACGGCCTCGTAGGCGGCTCCGCGGGCGGTGGGCAGGTCGGGGCCGGTGCCGACGATGTTGAGGACGCGGCCGCCGTTCGTGACGAGACGCCCGTCCGCGTCGAGCTTCGTGCCCGCGTGCAGGACGTAGGCTCCCTCGACCTTGGCGGCCTCGTCCAGGCCGGTGATCTCGTCGCCCTTCACCGGGGCGGCCGGATACCCCTCGGCGGACACGACCACCGTGACGGCCGCACCCGGATGCCACTCGGGGCGGAACTCCGGGTCCAGGCCGCCGATCGCGCACGCTTGCAGGAGTGTCGCGATCGGGGTGGCGAGGCGGTCCAGGACCACCTGGGTCTCGGGGTCGCCGAAACGCGCGTTGAACTCCACCACGCGCACGCCCCTGGACGTCAGCGCCAGCCCCGCGTACAGGACGCCGACGTAGGGGATCTCGCGGCGGCGCAGTTCGTCCACGGCGGGCTGGACGACCGTGGACATGACCTCGTCCACGAGCTCGGGCGGCGCCCACGGAAGCGGGGTGTACGCGCCCATCCCGCCCGTGTTGGGGCCCCCGTCGCCGTCGTACGCGCGCTTGAAGTCCTGCGCGGGCAGCAGCGGGACGGCGTGCTCACCGTCGCACAGGGCGAACAGGGAGACTTCGGGGCCGTCCAGGAACTCCTCGATCACGACACGTCCGCAGGCGGCGGCGTGTCCGGCCGCGGCCGCCCGGTCCTCGGTGACGACGACGCCCTTGCCCGCCGCGAGACCGTCGTCCTTCACCACGTAGGGCGGGCCGAAGGCGTCCAGCGCCTCCTCCGCCTCGGCGGCCGTCTCACAGACCCGCGCGTCGGCGGTCGGGACTCCCGCCGCCGCCATGATCTCCTTCGCGAACGCCTTGGACGCCTCGATGCGGGCGGCGTCGCGGTCGGGCCCGAAGCACGGGAACCCGGCCTTGCGCAGCGCGTCGCCGACGCCGGCCACCAGGACCGCCTCCGGGCCCACGACCACGAGGTCCGCGCGCAGCCGCCCGGCCAGCTCCGTCACCGCCACCGGATCGGTGGGGTCGAGCTGATGGTTGTCCGCAATCCCGGCCGTGCCCGGATTGCCCGGAGCGCAGTGGAGGGCGGTGACGGCAGGGTCACGATGCAGGGCGCGGGCGAGCGCATGCTCGCGGCCACCCGATCCAAGGACGAGTACTCGCACGTGACGCGAGCTTACTGGGCACCGTGAGGGGAAGGAGGCACGAGACGGGCATCACATCGGCGGACGTGAACGCGACCGTTGCGGGCGGCGTCCTTAATGTCGGCTGGTACGCTTCCACAGGCTTTGCCGAGGTGTGAAAGGAGGTGGTCGGGATGAGTCCTGGTGATCCTTGCAGTTCGCCGGAGAACCCTCACAGTCCGGACGGAACTGTCCGACCGTCCGCCTCCATCTGGCGTCCGGCCACCGCCCTCGCGCGCTCCCCTCGCTGACCGGCACGGGTCGAGCGCGCCCCTGCGTGCGTGGCCGGCGGGTTAGGAGCACCCCATGGCCATGACACGAGTCCGCCCCGGCCGCGTCCTGTTCAAGACGCGCGGCCGTCCCACCGGCGTCCAGGCGCCGCACCGAGGCTCCGCCGTCATCGACTGGGCCGCCTACATCGACGGCCACCGTGTCTCCACCGACACCGTCGCCGACGCCGTCCGCCTCATCCGCGACGGCCGCCTCACCCCGGACGGCGACAGCGCCGGCTTCGTCTGGGTCGGCCTCCACGAGCCGTCCGCCACCGAACTCTCCGAACTCGCCGAGGTCTTCGGCCTGCACCCGCTCGCCGTCGAGGACGCCATCCACGCCCACCAGCGGCCCAAGCTGGAGCGCTACGACGACGTCCACTTCGTCGTCATGAAGACCGTCGGCTACGTCGCCAGCGGCCCCGGCGGCGCCGAGATCGTGGAGACCGGCGAGATCATGCTCTTCTGCGGCCCCGACTTCGTCGTCACCGTCCGGCACGGCACCCACGGCGAACTCGGACCCGTCCGCCGCGACCTGGAGAAGGACCCGGCCCGCCTTGCCCTCGGGCCCGCGGCCGTCCTGCACGCCGTCGCCGACCGCGTCGTCGACGGCTACGTCGGCGTCGCCGACGCCGTCATGGAGGACATCGACGAAGTCGAGGAAGCCGTCTTCTCTCCCGAGCGCACCGACGAGTCCCGCCGCATCTACCGCCTCAAGCGCGAGGTCATCCAGCTCAAGCGCGCCGTCGGCCCGCTCGCCGGCCCGCTCCGCAGCCTGTCGGGCCGCCGCTTCGTCCCGGCCGAGATCAAGGAGTACCTCCGCGACGTCGAGGACCACCTCACCCGCGTCCGCGAGCAGGTCGAGTCCTACGACGAGCTCCTCAACCCCATCCTCCAGGCCCACATGACCCAGGTCACCGTGGCCGACAACAAGGACATGCGCAAGATCTCCGCCTGGGGCGCCATCTTCATGGTCCCCACCGCCATCGCCGGCGTCTACGGCATGAACTTCGACTTCATGCCCGAAACCCGCTGGCGCTTCGGCTACCCCATGATCCTCTGCGTCATCGCCCTCGCCTGCTTCTCCCTCTACCGGGGCTTCCGCCGCAACGGCTGGTTGTAGGGATCGCGTGGTCGCAGGAATTACACGGCCGCGAGGACGGTGCGCACGCGGTCCGGGTAGTCGGTCACCAGGGCGTCCGCGCCGTATTTGATGAAGCGGACCATGTCTTCGGGGGCGTTGACCGTCCAGACGGCGACACGGAGGCCGCGGTCGTGGGCCTCTTCGATCAGGCCAGGGGTCGTGACGGCGTGTTCGGGGGACAGGTAGGCGGCGCCGATCTCCGCGGCGGCGGCCACCGGGTCGCCCGGCGGGAGGCCCGCGAGCCAGGGGGTGTCCGCGACGAGGGTCTTGCGCTCGACCAGGGCCACACGCGGGAACTCCGGGTGACGGCGGCGGGCCTCCGTCAGGACGCGCCAGTCGAAGGCCAGGAGGCGCGACCGGCCGTTCAGGCCGGCGGACGCCAGGACCTCCACTACGGCGTCCGTGAGGCGTTCAATGTCGTCGGCCGGCCAGCCGGGGTCGGTCTTGAGCTCCACGGCGATCTCCACGTCCGTGGGGGCCAGCAGGGCGCATGCCTCGGCGAGGGTCGGGATCCCGGCGCCGGGGACGGGGGTCTGCGTGAACGCCTCGTGTCGCCGGGCACCCGCGTCCACGGTGCGGAGCTGGGCGAGGGTCAGCTCCCGGATCGGTCTGCCGACGTAGGGGAAGGCGGGGTCGCCGGGCCACGCGGGGGCGGTGTCGGTGAGGTTCACCGGCGAGAGGGCCTGGTCGTGGTTGAGGACGACCACGCCGTCGGCGGACATGCCCACGTCGAGTTCGATCGCGTCCACGCCCAGTTCGAGGGCGTGGACGAACCCGGGGAGCGTGTTCTCCGGGCGCAGGCCGCGCGCTCCCCGGTGGCCGTGGACCTCGACGGCCACGTGCCTCAGACCAGCGACCGCAGGGACAGCGTCTGGTCGCGTCCCGGGCCGACGCCGATCGCGGAGATCCGGCAGCCGGACATCTCCTCCAGGGACCGGACGTACGCCTGCGCGGTCGCGGGGAGGTCGTCGAACGTCTTGGCGCCGGTGATGTCCTCCTGCCAGCCGTCCAGGTACTCCAGGACGGGCTTGGCGTGGTGGAACTCGGTCTGCGTCGTGGGGATCTCGTCCACGCGCACGCCGTCGATCTCGTAGGCGACGCACACCGGGACGCGCTCCAGCCCCGACAGGACGTCCAGCTTCGTGAGGAAGTAGTCGGTGATGCCGTTGACGCGGGTGGCGTAGCGGGCGATGACGGCGTCGAACCAGCCGCAGCGGCGGTCGCGCCCGGTCGTCACGCCGTACTCGCCGCCGGTCTTGCGCAGGTACTCGCCCTGCTCGTCCAGCAGCTCGGTGGGGAACGGTCCAGAGCCAACCCGCGTCGTGTACGCCTTGATGATGCCGATCACGCGGCTGATCTTCGTGGGGCCGAGGCCGGAGCCCGCGCACGCGCCGCCCGCCGTCGGGCTGGACGACGTCACGAACGGGTAGGTGCCGTGGTCGATGTCCAGCAGCGTGCCCTGGGCGCCCTCCAGCAGCACGAGCTTGTCGTCGTCCAGCGCCTTGTTGAGGATGAGCTCGGTGTCGGCGACGAACGGACGCATCCGCTCCCCGTAGGCCAGGTACTCCTGGACGATCGGGCCCGTGTCGATGCGGCGCCGGTTGTAGACCTTGGTGAGGACCTGGTTCTTCTCGCGCAGCGCCAGGTCGAGCTTCTGCGTGAGGATGTTCGGGTCGAACAGGTCCTGGACGCGGATGCCCATCCGGTTGATCTTGTCGGCGTAGGCGGGGCCGATACCGCGGCCGGTGGTGCCGATCCGGGCCTTGCCGAGGTACCGCTCGGTGACTTTGTCGAGGGCCCGGTGGTGCGGCATGATCAGGTGCGCGTTCGCCGAGATCAGCAGGCGGTCGCAGCCGATCCCGCGGTCCCGCAGGCCGTCGATCTCCCCGAGCAGCACCGCCGGGTCGATCACCACGCCGTTCCCGATCACGGGGACGACGTCGGGTGACAGCACCCCGGACGGCAGCAGGTGGAGCGCGTAGCTCTTGTCCCCGATGACCACGGTGTGGCCGGCGTTGTTGCCGCCTTGGTAGCGGACCACGTAGTCGACGTCCCCGCCGAGCAGGTCCGTGGCCTTGCCCTTGCCTTCATCTCCCCACTGCGCCCCGACAAGAACGATGGCAGGCATGCCACTTTCCCTTCCCACGACGAAGGCCCCGGTCGCCGCAAGTAGCGATGGGGCCTCTTGCGATCGAAGCCTACCTTTCCCAGCAGATCGAGGAAACCGCACCTCACCGCCGGGGGCGGGGCACGATCAGTTCGCCAGGGTGTCGGCGGCGGTGGGGCTGCTGTCGCGGAGGAAGGTCTTGCAGCGGTCGGCCTCGTGGTCCTCGCCGATGGCGGCGGCGGCGCGGCCCAGGGCGTGGAGGCAGCGGAGGAAACCGCGGTTGGCCTCGTGCTCCCACGGGACGGGGCCTTGGCCCTTCCAGCCGGCGCGGCGGAGCATGTCGAGGCCGCGGTGGTAGCCGGTGCGGGCGAACGCGTAGGAGTCGATGACGCTGCCGCCCGCGAACGCACGGTCGGCCAGTTCGGCCCAAGCGCCGGGGTAGTCGGGGTGGCGCGCGGCGACTTCGAACGGGTCGACGCCGTTCTCCAGGGCCGTGCGGGCCTCGGTGTTGTCCGGCAGTTCGGTCGGAGGAGGACCGCCGAGCAGGTTCTGGGTCATGCGGGTCATCGTAAGCAGGGCTGCCGGGCTCCGACCAACCCGGGTCAGCCCGCCGTGGGGAGCGGCAGGCGGAAGTGCGCGGAGCCGCCCTCGCTGGTCGGGCGGACCGCGGGCCAGCCGTGCTGGACGAATCGGACCGCGTTCCGGTTGCCGAGGATGACGTCGGCGTCGAACTCGGTGATGCCGCGCCGTGCGGCGAGCTGGGCCAGGCAGGCGACCAGGACGCTGCCGAGGCCGCGTCGCTGCCAGGGGTCGGTGATGAGGACGGCGAGGTCGGCGCACCAGGGCCGCCCGGTGCCGCGGACGTACTCGGCGATGCCGACGATCTCGTCGCCGTCGAGCGCGACCATGGCCTCGCGGTCCCAGTGGTCGAGGCGGCCGAGCATGCCGGTGTAGTGGTCGGGGATCCGCGGGGTGCCGGAGAAGAAGCGCATGTAGAGGCTCGCGGCGGACAGCCGGGCCGACATCCGGTGGACGCGGTCGTGGTCGGTGAGGCCGTACGGGCGGATCCGGACGTCGTTCAGCGCCGGGTCAATGTGGGCGGCGGTGCGCACATCGAGTTTCGTCATGCAACTCATTGGACCGCATAAAGTTGCGTGAAGCAACTCCAAGAGGGGCGGCCGGCGTCAGGCGCTCGGGCCCGGGCGGGGTTCCACGTTGGACGGGCCGAGGGGGGCGCCGCAGAAGTCGCAGGTGAACTGCTGGGTCAGGGCGCCGTCGCAGCCGCGGTGTCCGATGATCAGCGGCGGGCCCTCGGGCGCGTAGTGGCGGTCGCCCCACATCAGCAGGGTCATCATCGCGGGCCACAACTCGACGCCCTTGCGGGTCAGCCGGTACTCGTGCCGCTCCGGCCGCTCCTGGTACGGGACGCGGCGCATGATGCCCTCGTCGCACAACCGGTTGAGCCGGTCGGTGAGGACGTTGCGGGCCACGCCCAGCGCGTCCTGGAAGTCGTCGAAGCGCCGCACGCCCTCGAGCGCGCTGCGGATCACCAGCAGCGTCCACCGATCGCCGATGACCTCCAGCGACCGGGCGATCGAGCAGTTCTGCGACTCGTAGGTGCGGGGCAGTGCCACGCCACCGAGCCTACCGGAGTTTCGTCAAACAACGCGCAGGCCGGACGGCCCGGGTTCTCGACGTCGAGCCCGGCCGCCCGGCCTGTACCGCTTCGGGTTACTTCAGCCGCTGCCCGGCGGACTGGAGGTTCTCGGCCGCCTGCACGATGCGGGCGGCCATCGCCGCCTCGGCCGCCTTGCCCCACGAGCGCGGGTCGTACTGCTTCTTGTTGCCGACCTCGCCGTCGACCTTCAGCACGCCGTCGTAGTTGCGGAACATGTGCTCGGCGACAGGGCGGGTGAACGCGTACTGCGTGTCGGTGTCGATGTTCATCTTGATGACGCCGTACGACACCGCCTCCCGGATCTCCTCCAGCGACGAACCGGAGCCGCCGTGGAACACCAGGTCGAACGGCTTGTCCTTGCCGTGCTTGGCGCCGACCGCGTCCTGGATGTCCTTGAGCACCTCGGGACGCAGCTTGACCGAGCCCGGCTTGTAGACGCCGTGCACGTTCCCGAACGTCGCCGCGAGGATGTAGCGGCCCTTCTCGCCCACGCCGACGGCCTCGGCG
Organism: Spirillospora sp. NPDC048824; assembly: GCF_043198455.1. Lineage (NCBI taxonomy): Bacteria > Bacillati > Actinomycetota > Actinomycetes > Streptosporangiales > Thermomonosporaceae > Spirillospora > Spirillospora sp. NPDC048824. The sequence goes on from NZ_JBICUS010000022.1 coordinate 52,900, forward strand.
GTCGCGAGCGCGTCGCCGGGCGTCGTGTAGAGCTTCTCGTTGATCTCGTTGGCGACGCCGTCCTCCTCGCCGCCGACGACGCCGATCTCCATCTCCATGATGATCCGCGCCTTGGCGCACTGGTCCAGGAGTTCCTCGGCGATCCGCAGGTTCTCGTGCAGCTCGACCGCCGACCCGTCCCACATGTGCGACTGGAACAGCGGCTCCTCACCGCGCGCCACCCGCTCCTGCGAGATCTTCACCAGCGGGCGCATGAAGCCGTCCAGCTTGTCCTTCGGGCAGTGGTCGGTGTGCAGCGCGATGTTCACCGGGTACTTGGCGGCCACGACCCGGGCGTACTCGGCGAGGGCGGTCGAGCCGATGACCATGTCCTTGACCGTGGAGCCGGACAGGTACTCCGCCCCACCGGTGGACACCTGCACGATCCCGTCGCTCTCGGCCTCGGCGAAGCCGCGCAGCGCGGCGTTCAGCGTCTGGCTGGACGTCACGTTGATCGCGGGGAAGGCGAAACCGTCCTGCTTCGCACGGTCGAGCATCTCCGCGTAGACCTCGGGCGTTGCGATGGGCATTGATCAGCGTCCTTTCATACTGGTCGGTGCCGCCGGGCATCCGGCCGGGCGGTAGCACCCGGTGGTCCAGGTACCCGGGTGTGGGCCCAGGTCACCCGGTCTCCCGGGTCGGGCATGCCGTCCACCCTCAGTATCCCGCCTAATCGGAGCGTGTGGAAAGGTACGCTCGCTGTGTGGATCTCACTGCCCTTCCCCTCAGCATCACCGAGTGGCTGCACCCGACCGCATGGCTGCAGCTCTTCGGCACGTTCGCGACGATCGGCGTAATCGCCATCATCTTCGCCGAAACCGGACTGCTGTTCGGCTGCCTGCTTCCCGGTGACTCGCTGCTCTTCACCGCGGGGATCCTCACGGCGGTCACGACCGTCAACGGGCAGGAGTTCCAGCCGCTCTCGCTGCCGGTGCTGATGATCGGCGGCCCGATCGCGGCGATCGCCGGCGCGCAGACGGGCCACTGGCTCGGCGCGCGCTACGGCCGCAGGCTCTTCGACCGCCCCGACTCCAGAATCTTCAAACACGAGTGGGTGGAGAAGGCCGAGTATTACTTCAACCGGTTCGGCCCGGCCCGAGCGGTCGTGCTGGCCCGGTTCATCCCGATCGTGCGGACGTTCCTCAACCCGCTCGCCGGGATGCTCGGCATGGACTCCCGCAAGTTCCTGATCTGGAACGCCGTCGGCGGGATCCTCTGGACGGAGACGCTCTTCCTGGTCGGCCACTTCCTCGGCTCCCAGGTCCCGGACATCGAGAAGTACATCCTTCCGGGCGTCGCGGTCATCGTCCTTCTGTCCCTGATTCCGATCGTCCGGGAGATGATGAAGGGGCGTAAACCGGACCAGGGTCCGAATAAGAATGGCCCCGAAGAGTCACGTCCGTCGCTCAGCGGTGACAGTTATCGCTAACCTCCCCATGTGGGACGTCATCGGTCGGACCCTAGGGGTCTCGCGCGCATACTGATCGCGGTGCTTGCCGTGATGGCCGCCCTGGCCCTTCTGGTCGTGGGCGGCATGGCACTGGTCAACGCCCTTTCCGGCGAGCCCGAACAGAAGGGTCCCGTCACGCCCACGCCCGCGACCGCGTCCGCCGACGCGTCCCCCAGCGAAAGCCAGGCACCGAAGTCGCCGGCGGCCGCCGTCCCCCTGGTCATCCGCGTGACGGGGCAGCCCACCAACGTCGTCGTCCGGGTCGCGGACGCCCAGGGCAAGGTGCTCACCAACGGCACGCTCGGCACCGGCGACACGCTCCAGTACGACGAGGCCCCCCTCCAGGTCGTCGCCACCAACGGCGGCTCCCTGCAGGTCACCATCTACGGCGAGGTGCAGCCGGCGAAGCCGAACGGCCAGCGCGGCCAGTGGTTCGTCGGCGAAGCGCCGGCGACCTAGCTCAGGCCGAGGTCCGCGACGCCGTACGGATGCCGGTACGCGAGGCCCTCCTCGGCGATGCGTCCCGCCGCGCCGCGCTCCAGGATCGTCGCGACCGCCACGACCTCCGCCCCCGCCTCCCGCAGCGCCTCCACCGCGGTGAGGACGGACCCGCCCGTGGTCGAGGTGTCCTCGACGGCGAGGACCCGGCGCCCCGCCACGTCCGGCCCCTCGATGCGCCGCTGCAACCCGTGCGCCTTTCCCGCCTTCCGCACGACGAACGCGTCCAGCGTGCGTCCGCGGGCCGCCGCCGCGTGCAGCATCGCCGCGGCCACCGGGTCGGCGCCCAGCGTGAGCCCGCCGACGGCGTCGTAGTCGAGGCCGGCGGTCTCGTCCAGCATGACCCGCCCCACCAGCGGCGCCGCGACCCCGTCCAGCGTCACCCGGCGCAGGTCCACGTACCAGGACGCCCGCCTGCCCGACGACAGCACGACGTCCCCGTGCACCACGGCCTTGTCCTTGATCATCTGCAGCAGCTCTTCGCGATCGCTCACCCGACGAAGCCTATTCACCGGTCTCCAGCCCCCACCCACCGCCATTCAATCGACGAGCTCCGCTCGACCCCCATCTGCCCGTTCACCCCGTGCACGGCCCCCGCCGCCGCCGTGTACGGTGCCCGGGAGGGGGACGAGATGACGCCGGGAACGCTGATCCTGCTGCACGCGCCGAACGCCGACGCGGCCGCCTGGGGCGACCTGCCGGAGATGCTGCGCTCGTACGGCCTGGACGTGGTCGCACCGGACGTCCCGGACGGCACGGGCCACCGCTACATCGCCCGCGTCTCCCTGATCATCACGGCGACCGATCCGGTGGCCCCGCTCGTCCTGGCCGCACACGGCGCCGCCGGGCCCCTGCTGCCCGGCATAGCCCTCGCCCAGCGCGCCGCGCACCGTCCCGTGGGCGGCTACGTGTTCGTCGACGCCGACCTCCCGCGCCCCCTGCACCTGCACGGTGAGGGCTCGCCCCACGATGACCTCCCCATGCCCCCAGATTGGCCGGAGGCGCCCTGCGGGTACCTCCGCACCCATTCGGACCGCTCCGGCTCCTCCGAGCACGAGGAGGCCGTCAGAGAGGCGCGCCTACGCGGCTGGCCCGTGACCGAACACGACCCTCCGAAGGCCGTGGCCCAATCCCTGAGCGAACTGGTGGCCACCCTGTAGCCGGGTGGAGCCCTACCCGTTCTTCAGGAGGTCGTCCAGGAGGGCGTCGTAATCGTCTTCGCCGCGGCCGAGGTCGATGCGGGCGCGGTAGCGGAGGCGGAGGAGGGCTTCGAGGCTGTCCTCGGCGAGGGCGACGTCGTCCGGGCCCGGTGTGAGGGTGTCGGCCCCGGGGACCGGGGGCTCGTCGGGGCCGCCGATGCCGGTGCCCACGGCGCGGTCGCGCAGGGCGAGGACGACGTCGGCGCCGCTGGTGGCCCACTCGTGGGCGCCGGTCGCGTCGCCCTGGGCGTAGAGCACCTCGGCGACGGCGCGGTACACCTCGGGGTCGCGCGGCTTGTCGTCGCGGATCTGGTCCAGGAGCGTGCGGGCCTCGTCGGGGCGTTCGAGTTCGAAGAGCGCGTCGGCGAGGTAGGCGCGCGGGTCGCCGTAGGTTTCGCCGCCGTCGTCCAGGGCCCTGCGGTACAGCTCGGCGGCCTTGCCGTGGTCGCCGGCATGCTGCCACTGCTCACCCGCGCGCAGCAGAACGTTGGCGCGTGACACCCCGCCGGACACCGACTCGGCCAGCTCGGCGAGCCGGCGGGCCGCCGAGATGTGATCGCCGGTGCGCAGGGTGTCGAACTCCAGGTCGTCGAGATCGTCTTCCGTCACATGCGTCACGCTTCAACGCTACCCGTCGCCGCGCGGCCGAAGCGGCCGAATCGGTGATGATCGCGCAATACCGGTGCGTACCTGGCGGCTTACCTGCGGGAACGTTCTAGAGCGTCCCAGAATCCGCGGCGCAGCGCGTGCCGCACCTCGTCGTGCAGAAGGAAGTCGATGGGCAGCGAGGAGCCCTGCAGGAGCCGCGCCTCCAGGTCGGACGGCATGCGCGGTTTGCGGGCGAGGACGGCCTCCAGCCACAGGGCGGGCGCGTCCCTGGCGACGGACTCGCCGAAGTCCTGGCCTTCCTGGTGGGCGGCCTTGACCGCGTCCGCCAGCGTCGGGGCGTTCTGCTGCACCGGCACGGGCGAGACCTGCTGCGGGCCCGTGTACGGGCCGTTCTGGCCGCCCGACTGCATCGTCTGCGGTGGCGGCGGCGGGGACGGTGCCGGGATCGGCGACGAGGTGTACTGCGGCCCCGGGTTCGGCGGCTGCGCGGGCGGCGCCTGGGACGGCGGGGCCTGCGCGGAGGGCGGCCCGGACGTCGGCGCGGCCTGCAGCGGGACCTGCTGCCCGCCGGTGCCGTAGGACGACCCGCCACCGGACCCGTACGACGATCCCCCGCCGGACCCGTAGGACGACCCGCCGCCTGAACTGCCTGAACTGCCTGAACTGTAGGACGATCCGCCGCCGGAGCCGTACGACGATCCCCCGTGCCCGTCCGACGAGCCGGGCAGCGGCATCGGGCCGGTGCCGTGGCCGCCGGTCGAGCCGGGGCCGTTCAGCCCGGTGTTGCCGGTCATGGCCGGGCCGAGGTCGCGGACGGCCGGGGCGGGCGTCGCCGGCGGCCGGCTGAGCGGGGACGCGGGCGGCGGCCCGTTGTGCGAGGTGGTCTGGAGGGGGCCGAGTGAGCTGCCGTGGCCGTTGGAGCCGTGGCCGTTGGACAGCGGGCTCGCCCCGAGGGAGGAGGAGCCGGCGGTGCCGTCCATGCCGGCGAGCAGGTTGACGTAGGGCCGCAGGTGGCCGGAGCCGATCTCGATGAGGTCGTCGCACTCCTGCCGCAGCACGCGGGAGATCGTCCAGTTGCCGTCGACGGCGACGTGCACGATGGTGACGCGGACGCCGAGGTCCTGGGCGTCGGTGACGACCTGGGCGAGGTCCTCGTCGCCGCTGACCAGGACGGCGTCGGTGAGCGCACCGTTGCGGGCGAGGGTCATCAGGTCGCGGTGGATCTCGGAGTCGACGCCCTCGCGGCGGCCGGGGCGGATGCGGCCGAGTCTCAGCTTGAGTCCGGGCAGGTCGGCGAGCGCGTCGTGCTCGGGGGAGCGGCGGCCCTCGACCGTCGCCTCGTACCAGTAGCAGCGCAGCAGCGGCATTCCGGTGCGTTCTCTGGCGAGATTGCCCAGGAGCTGCAGGAGGCCGCCGAAGTCCCACGAGACGGTTTCGCGATGACGTGTGCCATGCACCGACATCGCGCCGTCGGCCAGCAGGTAGCCGGCGTCTACGAACAGCGCGCAGCGATCCATGCGACACCGCCCTTCCTCAAACACGGGAGCTCACAGCATGCCCATCCGGCGTAGTGTCCTCGGGCGCCTATAGCGTAGTGAAGCGCGTAAGCCCGGTAGGCCAATACGGCGTTTCGCCACTCTTTCATGGCAGGCCGCCGGTTGGCGACTCCCCGGTAACAAAGAAATCAGAAGCCGCGGCGGACGCTACCAGCCGATTCGGGCCGGCCCTGTAGTTCCCCATGATCTTTACGGGAAGAAGCAGGTCGCGGGTTCAATCCCGGGATCCCCGCGACCCGCGCTTAAACCGCCCATGGTGAGCGGCAGCGTGAGCGACCGGTGAGCGGCGCGCCCGGGGGTTGTTCCGCGGCTTTTCATGCGAGCCCGAGTGGAGCACGCCGTTTCATGCTCGCAAATTGTGATGGCTTGACCACTGGTTGTTGCCTCATTCTGACCGTGCCGGCGGATTTTCACGGAACGCGTCCCCCGCCGGCCGGATACCCGTCAGCCCGTAATTTCCGCGCTGCCCATCTCGGTGAGCCTGCCGCCGTCGCGCGGTGTCTCCCAGCGAACGTCGCAGCTGCGCCCCGACAGTTCGACGGTGGCGATGGCGTTGTCGAACCAGGGGCCGTCGGTCATGCGCCACCGGATCGGCGGGACGGGCACCTTCGCCAGTTTCGCCAGGGCGCGGAACGGTCCGCCGACCGCCCGCGAGTACGCGAGGTGGTTGGCCCAGCGGAACACCCCGGCCAGAGGGTTGCGCAGGGGCGAGCAGACGATCTGCGTGATCTTCGACTGGGTACCGGGCTCGGTGACCCGCGCCAGGTACGAGTAGTGGATGTCGCCGGACAGGAAGGAGATGCTCGCCGGGGCGGGGCCGCGCTCACCGCGTCCGACGGCGACGACGGCGGCGGCCAGGGTGCGGAACGACCGCTCGAACGCCGCCCAGTGCTCCAGGTCGGCGGCCTGCCGGACCTTCTCCCCGAACTTGGCTCCGGCCTTGCCCCAGGCGCCCCCGGCGATGGCCTCGTTCCACGACTCCGCATGGTGGATCGCCCTGGGCAGCAGGTAGGGGAGGGAACTCGCGATGAGGAGATGGTCCACGCCGCCCTGGCACTTGCCGTCCAGCCACTGGAACTCCTCGTCGTCGAGCATGCCGCGGCGGTCGGCGGTGAGGAGCCTGGAGCATCGGCTGTCGACGACGATCAGGCGGGTTCCGCCCCAGTCGTGCGCGTAGCTCCAGCGCGTGCTGGCCGGTTCCTTGTCGGCCTTCTCCGCGAGCTCGTCGAGGACGGCGCCCGCGTCGCCGGTGCTGTCGGACGCCGCCCGCACCGCCTTGAAGACGGCATCGGACGCGCGGTCCTGCGGCGACATGTTCCCGAGGTGCTGGTAGACCCAGTACGAGCCGATCCCGCCGGTGATGCGGGCCTTCCACCAGGGCTGCGACCACATCTCCTGGCGCCACGCATAGGAGGTGTTCCAGTCGTCCCTGATGTCGTGGTCATCGAAGATGGTGAAGGTCGGGACGGTGGACAGCAGCCACCGCACCGCCGGATCGTCGTGCCACGCCAGCTTGTAGAGGTGGGTGTACTCCTCGTAGTCGGCGACCTCGTCGATGGGCGGCTCTTCCGGTTCGCGGCGGCTCCCGATGAACTCGCGCATCTCGTCGGTCAGCTCGTCGGCGTAGATCTGGTCGCCGACCATGAGCAGGATGTCCGGCCAGGTGACCGAGTCGCCGCCCGCGCGGAGCCGGTCCGCGAACGCGGCGAGCGCGTCGTACCCGAACTGCTCGACGGTGCCCGGCGAGCGGCGGCAGGACCCGAACGAGATCCGCAGGGCGCCCTCCGGGTCGAGCGTCCTGATCCGGGACGGCGGGAACCCGGTGCCGGCTTCGGGCCAGACGGTCTCGCCGTCGGCCTGCACCTCGTAAGGGATCCGCGCGCCCGGCGCGAGCCCCTCGATCTCGACGAGCGCGTAGTGGTGGCCGTGCGCGGTGAACGTCCGGGCGTTCGCGTCCACGCCGTGCTCCTGGCTGACGACCCGAACCTCGCACGGACGGTCGGTCTCCACCCAGATCGTCGCGGTGTGGTGACTCACGTGCCGGAGATGGGGCCCCAGTACCAAAGCGGTCATGTGAGCCTCTCTAGCCGACCGGGGCCTGTCGCGTCCACTGAAGCGGCATCCGGGTTAGGGCAGAGCGGCCTCGTCAGGAGCGCAGGACCTTCGTTTCGGTCTCGGCGTTCAGGCCGACCACCGGGCGGTCGGGACGCTGCGGCGCCCGGCCTCCGATGGCTCGGAGCCACTCCCACGTGTCCGCGACCGTTTCCTGGACGGTTCTGCAGTGCAGGCCCGCGGAAACCGCTTTGGTCACGCTTGCGCGGTGCATCGTGTCGTACGCCTCGCCGGGTGGAATCCAGATCGGAAGGTCCGTCCAAGGCTGGATGCCCGCTTCAAGGATCTTTTCCGGGGACGTCCAGACGAGGTCGGCGTCAGAGCCCGTCGCCTGGATGCACGCTTCGAGCAACTCGCCCATCGTCGTGTGATCTGGTGGGCTGACGAGGTTGAACGCCCCGCCGGTTCCGTTTTCGATGGCGTCCAGGGTCCACTTGGCAAGGTCCCGGGCGTCGATGTACTGCAGACCCGCGTCGCGTGGGCCGGGCGCCAGAACCTCACCGCCCTGGGAGATCCGCGTCAGCCACCATGGCAGGCGCCCGATGTTCTCGTAGGGGCCGATGATGAGCCCGGCCCGCACCAGCAGCGCCCTGTCGCCGAACACGTCCGTCGCCGCGAGCTCTCCCCCGCGCTTGGCCGACGCGTAGTCGACCTCGCCGTCGTCGGGGGAGCCGTCCACCACGGCGGCGGTTTCGCCGAGCCCGGCCGGCGTGGGATAGCGGTAGACCGAACGGCTGGAGATGTAGGCGTACCGTGCGACCCGCCCGTCCAGGAGCCGCGCGGCGTCCCGTACGGCAGACGGTGCGCCCGACCAGGTGTCGACGACCGCGTCCCACTGCCCGCCGGCGAGGGCTTTGAGACCGTCCTCGGCGGTGCGGTCGCCGTGCAACGACACGACGCCCTGAGGCGGCTCGTGGCGGCCCCTGTGGAAGACGGTCACGTCCCATCCGCGGGCGACCGCGTCTTCGGTGACGGCTCGTCCGACGAACTCCGTCCCGCCCAGCATCAGAAGCTTCATGGGGAAGACTCTGCCTTCTGTACGTTCTGTACGGAACGGTTCCACGCTCACAGCAGAACCGGTCATCGGCCGACGGACGGGCGATGACCGGAGTAGCTTCCCGAACGTGACCGATTCGTTCGACCTTGTCCGGGATCTCCCGTCCGCGCTGCGCGACCGGTCGGCGGCCTGGACGTACATCCGGGGTTTCGCCGCGACCTGGCGCACACCGCTGACTCCGGAGGACGGGACGCCGGAAGCCGAACTGACGGCGGCCGAAGAACACCTCGGCATGCGCCTGCCCGCCGCCCTCCGCGAGGCGTACACGCTCTTCGGGCGCCGCGCCGACCTGCACAGCACCATGCACTCACTGCTGCGCCCGGACGAGTTCTACGTGGACGACCGCAAGGAAGCCCTGGTCTTCCGCGAAGAGAACCAGGGAGCCGCGTCGTGGGGCGTCCTCCTCACCGACCTGGACAAGGCCGACCCGCCCGTCCGCATGCGCCGGGACCTCCAGGACAAGGAGGCGGAGCGCTGGGAGGGCTGGCTGGACGCCTTCTCCGTGTCCTGCATCGAGATCGTCCTGTCCGAGGCACTCCAGGCGGACGAGCCCGTCTGCGACCACGGCGACTTCGAGGACGACGGCGAACTGGACCGCCGCTTCACCCGCCTGCCCTTCCCCGCCCACCCCGAAGGCGAGGACGGACAGGCCTTCTACGCCGGCCCGGGCGTGCTCCTCTGCGACGGCGGAGGCTGGCTCTCCGTCCGCACCCGCGACGAGGAGACCCTCGACCGCCTCCGCGACGACATCCCCGCCGACTGGCTCACCGCCTGACACGCGGGCACCCGCCGGCCCAGAAAGGGTGGCGGGCACACAGGCGCCCTACTTCGTGAGGTTCAGGCCGCGGGTGGGTTCGACGGTGAGGCGGTCGGCGGGCTCGTCGAGGTCGACGACCACCTCGTCGCCGTCGAGGACGCCGCCGGACAGGAGTTCGCGGGCGAGCTGGTCGCCGATCGCCGTCTGGACGAGGCGGCGCAGCGGGCGCGCCCCGTACAGCGGGTCGTAGCCGGTCATCGCCAGCCACTCGCGGGCCGCGTCGGTCACCTTCAGCGTGAGCTGCCGTTCCGCGAGACGCTCGGCCAGCTTGGCGACCTGCAGGTCCACGATCCGGGTCAGCTCGGCGGTGGACAGCGCGTCGAACAGGATCACGTCGTCCAGGCGGTTGAGGAACTCCGGCTTGAACGAGTTCCGGACGGCGTTCCAGACCGCCTCGCGCTTCGCGCCGTTCTCCAGCGTCGGGTCGACGAGGAACTGCGACCCGATGTTGGACGTCAGGATCAGGATCGCGTTGCGGAAGTCGACCGTGCGGCCCTGCCCGTCGGTGAGCCGGCCGTCGTCGAGGACCTGGAGGAGGATGTCGAACACCTCGGGGTGGGCCTTCTCCACCTCGTCCAGCAGCACCGCCGAGTACGGGCGGCGCCGGACGGCCTCGGTGAGCTGCCCACCCTCCTCGTAGCCGACGTACCCGGGCGGGGCGCCGACGAGCCGGGCGACGCTGTGCTTCTCGGAGTACTCGCTCATGTCGATGCGGGTCATCGCCCGCTCGTCGTCGAACAGGAACTCCGCGAGGGCCTTCGCCAGCTCCGTCTTGCCGACCCCGGTCGGGCCGAGGAACAGGAACGATCCGGTCGGGCGGTCCGGGTCGGAGATGCCGGCGCGGGCGCGGCGGACCGCGTCCGACACCGTGCGGACCGCGGCCGCCTGGCCGATCAGGCGCTTGCCGAGCTCGTCCTCCATGCGCAGCAGCTTCTCCGTCTCCCCTTCGAGGAGACGCCCGGCGGGGATGCCCGTCCAGGACGCGACCACGTCGGCGACGTCGTCCGGGCCGACCTCCTCCTTGACCATCGCGTCGCGGTTGTCGGCGGCCTCCGACGCCTCCTCCAGCTGCTTCTCCAGCTCCGGGATCTCGCCGTAGGTGAGCCGCGCGGACGTCTCCAGGTCGCCGTCGCGCTGGGCGCGCTCCGCCTCGCCGTGGAGCTGGTCGATCCGCTCCTTGATCTCACCGACGCGGTTCAGGCCGGCCTTCTCCTTGTCCCAGCGGGCGACGAGGCCGGTCAGATGCTCCTGCTTGTCCGCCAGGTCGGCGCGGAGCCGGTCGAGACGCTGCCGGGACGCCTCGTCGGTCTCCTTGGACAGGTTCATCTCCTCCATCTTGAGGCGGTCGACGGTGCGCTGGAGTTCGTCGATCTCCACCGGACGGGAGTCGATCTCCATGCGCAGCCGCGACGCGGCCTCGTCGACGAGGTCGATCGCCTTGTCCGGCAGGTACCGGGACGTGATGTAGCGGTCCGACAGCGCCGCCGCCGACACCAGCGCCGAGTCGTTGATCTGCACCTTGTGGTGGGCCTCGTAGCGGCCCTTCAACCCGCGCAGGATCGCGATCGTGTCCTCCACGGTCGGCTCGCCGACGAAGACCTGCTGGAACCGGCGCTCCAGCGCCGCGTCCTTCTCGATCCGCTCGCGGTACTCGTCCAGCGTCGTCGCGCCGATCATCCGCAGCTCGCCGCGGGCCAGCATCGGCTTCAGCATGTTGCCGGCGTCCATCGCGCCCTCGGCCGCGCCCGCGCCGACCATGGTGTGCAGCTCGTCGATGAACGTGACGATCCGCCCGTCGCTCTCCTTGATCTCGTTCAGGACGGCCTTCAGCCGCTCCTCGAACTCGCCGCGGTACTTCGCGCCCGCGACCATGGCGCTGAGGTCCAGCGAGACGAGCTTCTTGCCGCGCAGCGACTCGGGGACGTCCCCCGCGACGATGCGCTGCGCCAGGCCCTCCACGACGGCGGTCTTGCCGACGCCGGGCTCACCGATGAGCACCGGGTTGTTCTTCGTCCGCCGCGACAGCACCTGCACGACCCGGCGGATCTCCGAGTCCCGCCCGATCACCGGGTCGAGCCGGCCGTCGCGGGCCGCCGCCGTCAGGTCGACGCCGTACTTCTCCAGCGACTGGTAGGTGCCCTCGGGGTTCTCGGTGGTGACGCGGGCGTGGCCGCGCACCTTCTCGAACGCGTCCAGCAGCGCCTGCGGCGTCGCACCGAACTCCTTGAGCAGGCCCGCCGCCGGGCCCCCGTCCGCGGCGAGCCCGACCAGCAGATGCTCGGTCGAGACGTAGTCGTCCTCCAGTTGCTGGGCCCGGTTCGCCGCCGTGTTGACCGACCGCTGCAGCTGACCCGACAGGCGCGGCGTCGCCACCGTCGAGCCCTGCGCCTTCGGCTTCGCCGCGAGCTGCTCCTCGGCGCGGCGCCTGATCGCCTGCCAGTCCGCGCCGACGGCCTCCAGCAGCGGCACCGCCGTGCCGTCCGCCAGGGCGATCAGCGCGACCAGCAGATGCTGGGGCTCCACCTCGGGGTGCCCCTCGGCCGCGGCCCTCCGGACCGCGACCGACACCGCCTCCTGGCTCTTCTGCGTCAGCTTGTAGTCCATGTCCCAGACCCCCCGTCAACCACCTGATGTCCTAGTCCCGGTTCCGCTCGTGCCAGACCACGACGCTCGTGTGCCTGATGGGCACCAGGTCGGAGCCGGGGGTACCGCCCTGTTCACCGTGCCGCCGCTGCTGCGCCAGCCGCGCCGCGACGGAACGCGTCGATTCGAGTTCGTTGGCGAGGTCCTCCAGCGCCGCGTGCGCCTTGAGGAGCTCCTCGCGGAGCCGCACGTTGTCGCGCTGCAGCTCCAGGATGTGCTTGATGCCGGACAGGTTGATGCCCTCCTCCTGCGAGAGCCGCTGGATCTCGCGGAGCATCACGATGTCGCGCATCGAGTAGCGGCGGCCCCGTCCCGCCGTCCGGCCGGGAGACACCAGCCCCATCCGGTCATAGGTCCGCAGCGTCTGCGGATGCAGCCCGGACAGCTGCGCCGCCACCGAGATCACATAAACCGGTGTGTCATCGCCGAACGGATCCACCCAACTCACTCCTGTCGTGCCTGCTGGAGGAGGTCGGCGCGCAGGTCGTCGCCGGTGCCCGCGGCGCGGAGCCGGGCGAGGGCCTCGCGTGCCTGGTCGTCGAGCTTCTGAGGGACCTGGACGTCGACGGTGACGAGCAGGTCGCCCTTGGTGCCGTCGCGCCGGGGGGCGCCGCGGCCCTTGACGCGGAACGTGCGGCCGTTCGGCGTGGACTCGGGCAGGCGCAGCGTGACGGGCTGGCCCTGGAACGTCGGCACCCTGATCTCCGCGCCCAGCGCGGCCTCGGGGAACGTGACCGGGACGGTCAGCGTGAGGTTCTCGCCGGTGCGGCCGAACACCCGGTGCGGCTGCACCTTGATGTTGACGTAGAGGTCGCCTTGCGGGCCGCCGTTCTCGCCCGGCGCGCCCTTGCCCTTGAGCCGGATCTTCTGGCCGTCGGCGACGCCCGCCGGGATGCGCGCCTGGATGGTGCGGGTGCCGGTGGCGCGACCGCTGCCGTGGCAGATCGGGCACGGGTCGTCGACGACGAGGCCGCGGCCGTGGCAGTCCTTGCACGGCTCCTGGAAGCCGAAGTTCCCGAGGTTGCGGGTCTCGTGGCCGGTGCCCTCGCAGTTCGGGCACACCCGCGGCACGGTGCCGGCCTTGGCGCCGGTCCCGCGGCAGCCGTTGCAGGGGGCCTCGCTGGTCAGCTTGATCGGGACGGTCACGCCGTTCATCGCGCGTCCGAACGACAGCGTCACCTCGGTCTCGACGTCCGCGCCGCGGCGCGCACGCCGCGTCGTGCCCGTCGTGCGGGTGCCGCCGCCGCCCCGCCCGAACAGGCCGCCGAACAGGTCGCCGATGCGCTCCCCGGCGCCGCCCGCCTGCGTTCCGCCGCCGCTGCCGGGCTGCCCGAACAGGTCGCCGAAGTCGAAGGGGAAGCCGCCGCCCTGCTGGCCGCGGAAACCGCCCGGCATCGACCGGACCGCGTCGTACTCCTTGCGGCGCTTGTCGTCCGACAGGACGTCGTAGGCCTCGGAGACCTCCTTGAAACGGTCCTCGGCGTCGGTGTCGCCCTTGTTGGCGTCCGGATGGTACTTGCGCGCCAGCTTCCGGTAGGACTTCTTGATCTCCTCCTGGGAAGCCGTCTTCGCGACACCGAGGACCTTGTAGTAGTCCTTCTCCAGGTAGTCCTTGGTGCTCACGGCGCCCCGCCTTCTGCTATCGCCACTTGCCACATGTCTTCACGTGCCCCGGCGGTCCCGCCCCGGCCGTCGCGGCCGGGACGGGACACCGGGTCCTTCCGGGGGGCGACCCCCGGACCCCTCGGCGCCGGGCCGGGGGTCACTCGCCGTCGTCACCCGCCTCGTCGCCGGGCTCTCCGGCGGCGTCGGGCTCGGGATCGGCCACCGCGACGCGTGCGGCGCGCAGTATCCGCTCGCCGATGCGGTAACCGGGCTGGAGGACGTCCACGACACTCGTCTCGGTCACATCCGGGGAGAACGAATGCATGAGCGCCTCGTGCACGGTCGGGTCGAAGGGCTCACCCTTCTCGCCGTACCGCACCAGGCCGAGCTTGCCGGTGACCGCCTCCAGGCTCTCGGCGACGGACTTGAAGCCGCCGGTGAGCTCGTCGTGGTCACGGGCACGCCCGATGTCGTCCAGGACCGGGAGCAGTTCGGACAGGACCTGCCCGACGGCCTGCTCCCGGACCGCGACCCGGTCGCGGTCGACGCGCCTGCGGTAGTTGTCGTACTCGGCCTTCAGCCGCTGGAGGTCCGCGAGACGCTCCGCCAGCTGTGTCTTCAACGAGGAGACCTCCTCGCCCGTAACCTCGGCGCCCCCGTTGGCCGGGGCCTCCGGGGCCGGTGGCCGCGCCGCCTGCGCGCCGGACTCACCGGTCCCCCGGACCTCCCCCGTTTCGGGATCGATGCGCCGCTTGTCGCGGATCACCGGGCCCTCCTTCTCCTCGCCCTCGTCGGGAGAGGACGTCACGATGCATCACCCTTCGGCTTGTCCTCGTCGACGATCTCGGCGTCGACGACCTCGTCGTCCTGCTGGTCGCCGCCCTGCGCGTCGGCCGTCGGGCCGGCGTCCTCGCCGCCCGGCTGCGCGCCCTCCGGGTTCTGCGCGTACATGGCCGCGCCCATCTTCTGGCTGACCTGCGCCAGCTTCTCGGCGCTGCCCTTGATCGCGTCGACGTCGGTGCCCTCCAGAGCCTTCTTGACCTCGGCGACCGCGTCGCTCACCTCGGTCTTCATCTCGTCGGGGACCTTCTCGTCGTTCTCCCGCAGGAACTTCTCGGTCGAGTACGCGAGGGTGTCGGCCTGGTTGCGGACCTCGGCCTCCTCGCGGCGCTTGCGGTCCTCCTCGGCGTAGTCCTCGGCGTCGCGCATCATCTTCTCGATGTCGTCCTTCGGCAGCGCGCTGCCGCCGGTGATGACCATCGACTGCTCGCGGCCGGTGCCCTGGTCCTTCGCGCTGACGTTCACGATGCCGTTGGCGTCGATGTCGAAGGTGACCTCGATCTGCGGGACGCCGCGCGGCGCCGGCGGCAGACCGGTGAGCTGGAAGGTGCCGAGCTTCTTGTTGTACGCGGCGATCTCGCGCTCGCCCTGGTAGACCTGGATCTCCACGGACGGCTGGTTGTCGTCGGCGGTGGTGAACGTCTCCGACCGCTTGGTCGGGATCGTGGTGTTCCGCTCGATGATCTTGGTGAAGATGCCGCCCTTGGTCTCGATGCCGAGGCTCAGCGGGGTCACGTCCAGCAGCAGGACGTCCTTGACCTCGCCCTTGAGCACGCCGGCCTGGAGGCTGGCGCCGATCGCGACGACCTCGTCGGGGTTGACGCCCTTGTTGGGCTCCTTGCCGCCGGTCAGCTCCTTGACCAGGTCCGACACCGCGGGCATCCGGGTCGAGCCGCCGACCAGGACGACCTGGTCGATCTTGTCGACGCCGATGCCGGCGTCCTTCAGCACCGAGTGGAACGGCGCCTTGGTCCGGTCGAGCAGGTCGGAGGTCATCCGCTGGAACTCGCCACGGGTGAGCTTCTCGTCCAGGTGCAGCGGGCCCTCGGCCGACGCGGTGATGTAGGGCAGGTTGATCTGCGTCTCGGACGAACCGGACAGCTCGATCTTCGCCTTCTCCGCGGCCTCACGCAGCCGCTGGAGGGCCATCTTGTCCTTGCCCAGGTCGACGCCGTTGGCGTTCTTGAACTTCTCGACCAGCCAGTCGACGACCTTCTGGTCCCAGTCGTCGCCGCCCAGGTGGTTGTCGCCGCTGGTGGCCTTGACCTCGACGACCCCGTCGCCGACCTCCAGCAGGGACACGTCGAACGTGCCGCCGCCCAGGTCGAAGACCAGGATGGTGGCCTCGTTCTCCTTCTCCAGGTGGTACGCCAGCGCGGCCGAGGTCGGCTCGTTGATGATGCGCAGGACGTTCAGGCCCGCGATCTGGCCGGCCTCCTTGGTGGCCTGCCGCTGGTGGTCGGAGAAGTAGGCGGGAACCGTGACGACCGCGTCGGTGACGGTCTCGCCCAGGTAGGCCTCCGCGTCGCGCTTCAGCTTCTGCAGCACGAACGCGCTCATCTGCTGCGGGTTGAAGTCCTTGTCGTCGATCTTGGTCTTCCAGTCGGTGCCCATCTCGCGCTTGACCGAACGGATCGTCCGGTCCACGTTGGTCACCGCCTGTCGCTTGGCGACCTCTCCGACCAGAACCTCACCGTTCTTGGCGAACGCGACGACGGACGGCGTGGTCCGCGACCCCTCCGCGTTCGCGATGACGGTGGGCTCGCCGCCCTCCAGAATCGCGACGACCGAGTTGGTCGTCCCGAGGTCGATGCCGACCGCACGTGCCATGTTCTCGTCCTCCGTCGTTTCCGGTGTACCGGTTCCGGTGTCTGCCGCAGTTCGGGTGTTCTGCCGCGGTTCCGGTTGTTATCGCGCCCCGGTCGCCCCCCGGGGTGCGGCCGGTTCGGTTGCTGTTCGCAAGGGTGCCCGGACCTCCCCATGTTGTCAAATGACTTGAGTCGACCGGACTCAACTTTGCTGACGTCTTCATTAACAGGACGTCTGAGCCAGGTATTCCAGTTCCCCATCTCCTGAAAGAAACCGGGATCCGTCGACACCTCCGCCGTGAAGTCGATCACCCGCATCGGGTGATCACTTGTGAGGAGAGGAGACTCGATGACCCCCAGAAGCCGGAGCCGGGCACTGCTCGGCATCCTGCTGGCGGCGGGCGCGCTCACCGCGACGCCCGCGCCGGCCCAAGCCGACCCGCCGCCACCCCCCACGGGCGGCCTGCCCTCGGGCAAGGCATGGAAGGTCACCCTGCTGACCGGTGACGTGGTCCAGGTTCGGACGGTCGAGGGCAAGCCACCGATGGTCTCGGTGACCCCCGCACCAGGCCGCGAGAAGCGCTCGTTCCGCAAGGAGATCCGCCCGGACGGGCACGTCGTGGTCACTCCGCTCGACATCGCGCCGCTGGCCGGCCGGGTCATCGACCGCGAACTGTTCGACGTCACCGCCCTGATCTCGCAGGGCTACGACGACGCCCGCAGCAAGGACCTGCCCTTGATCGTCCAGCGCGACAAGGGCGTCCACGCCATGTCGGCGCTCGGCGGCGCCCTCGACAAGACGCGAGACCTGCCGAGCATCGACGCCGTCGCCGTCCGGCAGTCCAAGGACGACGCGCGCACCCTCGGCGACGCACTCGCCGGGATGCGCGGCCCGTCCGCCAAGGCCACGGGCGGCATCCGGCGCATCTGGCTGGACGGCAGGGTCAAGGCGAACTTCGCCCCCACCGCCCCCACCGCACGCCGGTTCGACCGGAACCTGCGCCAGGTCGGCGCCCCGAAGGCGTGGCGGGCCGGATACACCGGCAAGGGAGCGGAGGTCGCCGTTCTCGACACCGGCGTCGATGCCGGGCACCCGGACCTCAAGGGCCGCATCGCCGCGACGAAGAACTTCTCCGAATCGCCCGGCACCGCCGACCGCCTCGGCCACGGCACGCACGTCGCCGCGACGATCGCCGGGACCGGTGCCGCGTCGGGCGGCGAGCGCAAGGGCATGGCCCCGGACGCGGACCTGCTGATCGGCAAGGTCCTCGACGACCGGGGCTACGGCACCGATTCCGGCGTGATCGCCGGGATGCAGTGGGCCGCACCGCGCGCCGACGTCGTCAACATGAGCCTCGGCGGTTTCCCCACCGACGGCACCGACCCCCTTTCCGTGGCGCTGGACAACCTCACCGCCGAGCACGGCACGCTGTTCGTCGTGGCCGCGGGCAACGACGGTGCGATCCAGTCGGTCGGCGCGCCGGGCACGGCCAAGGCCGCGCTCACGGTCGGCGCGGTCGACGCCCACGACGCACTCGCGGAGTTCTCCAGCCGGGGCCCGGTCGGCCATACCGCCAAACCGGAGATCGTCGCACCCGGCGTCGAGATCGTCGCCGCGCGCGCCGAGGGCACCGCGCTGGGCACCCCGATCGGGGCGAACTACACGAAGATGTCCGGCACGTCGATGGCGGCACCGCACGTCGCCGGCGCCGCGGCGCTGCTCGCCGCGAAGCACCCCCGCTGGAAGCCCGCCCGGCTCAAGGCCGCCCTCGTCGGCACCGGCGACCCCGCCACCGGCGGTGACGCCTACGAGCGCGGGGCCGGACGGCTCGACGCCGGCGATGCCGCACGCGCCCCCGTCCTCACCGCCCAGAGCATCGTCGACCTCGGGACGTCGCAGTACCCGGACCACGGCGCCCTGTCCACGGAGCTCGGCTGGACGTCCAACGCCTCCCGCCCCGTCCACATGGGGCTGAGCGTCGAGGTCGTCGACCGGCAGGGCCGCACGGCCCACGGCGCGGCGAGCGTCCCCGCCCGGGTCGAGATCCCGGCGGGCGCCACCGCGTCCGCCGACCTGGAGATCGACGCCTCGAAGCTCGCCGGACGTCCCGGCCTGTACACGGCGGTCGTGACCGCGAAGGGCGCCGGCGCGACCCTCGAAACGCCGGTGACCTTCTACGTCGAACCCCCGACGCACACGCTCACCGTCAAGGCGACTCCCCTGCCCGGCACGGACGCCGCGGACCTGTACGCCTACGCGACCGTGACCCACCTGACCGACATCGTCGAGCTCTCCACGATCGTCGAAGTCCTGGACGGCACGACCGAGATCCGTGTCCCGGAAGGCCGGTATGCCGTCCTCGGGTCCGTCCAGCACGGCGGAACGGGCGGGAACGACTGGCGCTACGCCCTCGCCGGCACCCCCGAGGTCCTCGTCGACCGTGACATGACCGTCACGCTCGACGGCGCGAAGGCCCGTCCGGCCACGGTGAGCGTCGAGGGCACCCGGACGAAGGCGCTCTCGAACTACGCGGCCGTCGTCCGCTCCACCAGGCAGGGCATCTGGACGAT
Organism: Spirillospora sp. NPDC048824; assembly: GCF_043198455.1. Classification (NCBI taxonomy): domain Bacteria; kingdom Bacillati; phylum Actinomycetota; class Actinomycetes; order Streptosporangiales; family Thermomonosporaceae; genus Spirillospora; species Spirillospora sp. NPDC048824. The sequence goes on from NZ_JBICUS010000022.1 coordinate 71,704, forward strand.
GCTCGTCACTTCCGGCGACGCCGAGACGTCACCCATGATGCTCCAGCCGATGGACGCCCCCGAGACCGGCGGGTTCCGGGCCTACACGGCACACCGGCTCAGCGGGCCCGAGGGGTTCTACGACGTGCTGCGTCCTCTGGGCGGCGGGATCCCCGCGGATCCGTCCCACGTCATCACCACCGCCGCCCAGGCGAGGATGGCCCGCGTCCACCAGCGGTTCGCCGCATTCGGCGGGAACGAGAGCGAACTCATCAGCGACAAGCGCTATGGGCTCACCCCCGAGGGCCTGCTGCTCTTCGATGGACTGGCGTCCGACACACCGGCCGGGACGACCCGTACGGATCACGTGTCGACCGGCGGAGGCGTCCGCTGGCTGGCCTGGGGGTCCCCGCAGGGCATTCCTGACGGATGGGTCGACCAGAGCACGTTCCTCGAACTCCGGCCGGGCCGGCGTGTCGAGCACACATGGGGACGTCAGCCGCTGCGCCCCGGCCCATACTCCGCCACCGGTGTCTCCCCGAGCATCTGCACGCCCGCCCCCACGACCCGCACGCGCGGCAACCTGCACGTCCAGCTGGTCGACCTGCAGACCCGTCCGGACGGGTTCGACTGCGGCGTGAACGGGATAAAGGGCAAGCTCACGCTGTTCGCCGGAGACGAGAAGCTCGGCGAGAAGGAGGGGCCGGCCGGCGACTTCCTCATCCCGTCCGGCCGCAGGGAGTACCGGCTGACGTACCGGAACGACGCGTCGGCGATCCTGCCGGTGTCGACCCGCACCTCCACGTCCTGGACGTTCCGCTCGGCCGCGCCGCGCGGGAATGAGAGCGTCCGCGTCCCGCTGCTGACCGTCGACTACGACCTCGGCCTCGACCTGCGCAATCAGCCGACGGGCAAGCCCGCCGTCCTGACGGTCGCGCGAGTCGCCGGCACCGGCGGCGCCAAGGTCACCGGCCTGCGCTTCTGGACGTCCCTGGACGATGGGAAGACCTGGCAGGCCGCCGCCGTGAAGCCGCTGGGCGAGGGCCGCTTCAGCGCGCCGCTCCCACCGGCGGCAGGCGGCCGGTCCGTGTCGGTCCGCGTCACGGCCGCCGACGCGGGCGGCAGCGGCATCGACCAGCAGATCATCCGGGCCTACCGCATCCGCTGATCCGAGGCGGTGCCGGATTCACCGCTCACCAGAGGTCTTCGCCCTTCCCGGGCTCCCTGCGGGAAGGGCGAAGGCGTTTCCGCGGGGAGGGGGGACGACGCCCGAGACCGCGCCGTCCGCCGTCCGCCGTCCGCCATGAGCAGGATGAGGCATGTGCGTGAAGGCGGAGCGGGGCATCGGTTGAGAACCGGGTGACCGAGCACTTCCCCCCCGACAGCGAGGATCACCTCATGGCCCATCCCGACCCACCGGATCCCGGTGCGGACGCGCCCGACGCGGTGGCGATCGTCCGCTCGCGGCGCGATCCCGCCGCGTTCGCGGAGATCTTCCACCGCCATTTCGCCGCGATCCACGGGTACGCGGCGCGGCGCCTCGGCGTGGACGCGGCGGACGACATCGCCGCCGAGACGTTCCTCACCGCGTTCCGCAAGCGCGGCCGTTTCGACCCGGAGCGCGGCACGGTCCGTCCCTGGCTGTACGGCATCGCGACCCGGCTGATCGGGCTGCACCGGCGTGCGGAGAGCCGCCGCTACCGGGCCCTCGCACGCACGCCCGCCGAGCACACCGAGGACGGCCACGAGGACGTCATCGCGGCGCGCGTCACCGCCGGCGGCGTGGGCGCCGACCTCGGGGACGCGCTGGCCCGCCTGCCGCGCGGGGACCGGGACGTCCTGCTGCTGATCGCGCTGGCCGACCTGTCCTACGAGGAGGTCGGGCAGGCACTCGGCCTGAAGACCGGCACGGTCGCGTCCCGGCTCCACCGTGCCCGCCGCCGCCTGAGGGAGTCGCTCGGCGGAGTCAACCCCACCCTGATCATTGAGGAGACGCCCGCGTGAACGACATCGACGCGAACGAGACGGACCGGATCCGGCGGCTGCTGCGCGAGCCGCCGCCCCCGTCGGCCGAGGCCGCGGCGAAGGCGCTGACCATGCTGGAGGCAGAGATGGCGCCGGGCGGGAAGCGCTTCAGGGCTTCCCGAGCGGGACGGCGGCGGTTCGGCTGGCGGCTCAAGGCCGGTGCCGGTGTGGCCGCCTTGGGTGCCGGGGCCGCGGTCGCGATCGTGGCCGTGGGGCCGGGTGCGGGGTTGGAGGCGCCCGGCGCGCCCACGTCCCCGGGCTCGGTGGACCTGGGCAAGCGGGCGGTGCTGGCGGCGGCGGAGAACGCCGAGGCGCAGCCGGCCGGCAAGTACTGGTACACCGACGTCGTCAGCGGCCAGTCCTACGTCGTACGGTCCAAGTCCGGCGCCGCGTACGCGATCGTCGGCGCGCACAGCGAGCTGTTCGGCTGGCACGGCGTGAAGCCCGGCATGGGCGGGATGTACTACGGCCGCGACCTCCCGGCCCGCCCGCTGACCGCCCGGGACGGGGAACTGTGGCGCAAGGACGGGTCGCCGTCGAGTTTCCGCGTCTGGTCGGGCGACAAGCACCTCACCTTCACCACCGAGGCGACGACGTGGCGCTCGGACGTGCCGGGCACGGGCCCGGACCCCGTGGGCGCCGGGAAGGTCGCCTTGGGCAAGTCGGCCGAGGAGCTTCAGAACCTGCCCACCGACCCGGCCGAGCTCACCACGATGTTCCTTGAGGGGCCGGCGGATCTGGAGAGGCTGCGGTCCTTGGGGAGGACGCCCCCGCCCATCGCCCCGCGGGTGCTGCCCAACGTCCAGATCCGGAACGTGGGGGAGCTGCTGGGCGGCCCGACGCCGCCGAAGGTCCGGGCCGGTCTCATCCGGGCGCTGACAGCCCGGCCGGGCGTCCATGCGATCGGCCAGGTCACCGACCCGATGGGCCGCCAGGGTGTCGCGCTGGCCGGATATTCCCTCCCCAGCACGGACGACGGCGAGTCCGGCACGCCGAAGAGCGAGCAGGGGACCTACCGCTCCCGCAACGTGATCGTCTTCGACGAGCGCAGCGGCGCACTGCTGTCCCTGCACGAGGAGCTGACCGACCCCGGCGGCCCGTACCGGACGCGGAAGCCCGGCTTCGTCATCAACTACGAGGTCTTCCGCAGCACCGGCTGGACGGACACCAAGCCCTCGCCGCCGGCGGAACAGCCCTTCCGGCTGCGCTGACCCGCAGGCCGGGCCCGGTTCCGGGGTCCCGCACCGGCCGGTCTCCGTCCTTCCACCGGACCGAGACCGGCCGTTCCGTTCCAGGTACTCCGGATGCTTCGGTAAGAAGCGGCGGGCCCGGACCACTACCCGGGTGACGAACCCCCGGACGAAGGGCTCGAACCTTGTCGGACCCCGAAGACATCGCCCGGTTCACGGCGGTCTACGACGCGTACCATCCGCGCGTCCACGCCTATGTCGTGAGCCGGGTCGGCGGGCAGGCCGCCGAAGAGATCACGAGTGAGGCGTTCTGCGTCGCGTGGCGGCGCATCCGCGACCTACCGGACGAGCCGCTGCCCTGGCTGTTCGGCATCGCGCGCAACCTGCTGCGCGAGTCGTACCGGGTGCGGGAACGGCGGGACGCGCTGACCCGCGAGCTGCGGACCTGGGCGGCGGGGCAGCCGCCCGCCGGTGACGTCGCGGAGGCGGTGGCCGAGCGCGCCGGGGTGCTGCGCGCGCTGGCGGACCTGTCCGACGGCGACCGCGAGCTGCTGACGCTGGTCGCCTGGCACGCGCTGTCACCGGACGAGGCGGCGAAGGTCGTCGGATGCTCGAAGGCCGCGCTCTACGTGCGGCTGCACCGCGCCCGGCGGCGGCTGGAGCGCGCGTTGACCGCGCAGTCGCGGATACCGGACCCCGACGTGTCCGCGCGCGGCGCCGTCCCGAATCACTCCTGAGAGGAAAAGCAGTCCGATGAAGCATGACGTGATGAAGGCGCTGTCCGCGGCACGGCCCGGGCAGCTCGACCCCTCGGCGGACCCGGCCGCCGCCGGCGCGCGCCGGGAACGTGACCTGGAGCGGGCGCTCCGGGCGGCCCCGGAGGCGGCGCCGCCCGCGGGACGGGCACGGGGGCGCCGTCCCGTCCGCTGGGGGGCGTTCGGGCTGGGCGCCCTCGCCGCCGGCGCCGCGGCCGCCGTCGCCGTCGCGGCCATCGGCTCCGGCTCCGGCTCCCCGGCGACGCCGGGCACTCCCGCCAGTGTCGACCTGGGCAAGCGGGCGGTGCTGGCGGCGGCGGAGAACGCCGAGGCGCAGCCGACCGGCGAGTACTGGTACAGCGACATCGTCAGCGGCCGGGCGGCCGTCGTGCGCGCCCCGACCGGGGCCTACGCGATCACCGTTTCGCACGGCGAGTCGTTCAGCTGGCACGGCGCGAAGTCCGGGATGGGCTCGGCGTACTTCCAGCGCGACCTGCCCGCCCGCCCGCAGACCGCACGGGACCGGGAGCTGTGGCGGAAGGCCGGGTCGCCGGCGAGTTTCCGCGTCCCGACCGACGGCGGCGACGTCACGTTCACCACCAAGGCGGCGCCGTGGCGGTCGGAGGGGCCGGAGGCCGGCCACGACGCGGGCGGCGGCGGCGATTTCCTGGACGGCAAGTCGGCGGAGGATCTGCGGAACCTGCCGACCGACCCGGCCGAGCTCGCCGCCATGTTCCTCAGTCCGGAGGACGAGGGGGCGGCCGCCGGTCTCCAGCCGGGCGCGCGGGCGAAGGGCCCCGCCTTCCGGCGGGCCGTGCCGCACAGCAAGATCATGAGGGTGGCGTCCCTGCTGATGAACAACCCGCTCCCGCCGAAGGTGCGGGCGGGCCTGATGCGGGCGCTGGCCGCTCAGGAGGGGGTCCGGCCGATCGGCCGCGTCACCGATCCGCTGGGCCGGCCGGGCGTCGCCCTGGCCGCCGCCGACCGCGCCACGACGATCACCGACGGGCCGGAGGCCGGCCGGGGGACGTGGCACTCCCGCCCGGTGATCATCTTCGATGAGCGCACGGGCGCGCTGCTGTCCCGGCAGGAGCAGCTGACCAGGCCCGGCGGCGAGTACGCCGGGATGAAGCCCGGCTTCGTCGTCGAGCACCAGACCGTCCGGTCGGCGACGTGGACCGACGGCAAGCCGAAGCCGCCGGCGAAGCTGCCTCACTGACCCCGGGGCTCCCGTCCCGCAGGCCCTCCGCCCCCGACCCGGGGCGGGGGGCCTGCTTGCGTGGATCATTCGGAAAACGGCCGGCGAATCACCGAAAGCGGAACGGGGCGGTGACGGAGTAAGGGGTGAGGACAATCCCCCCTGGAGGTGTGTGATGACCGATGGATCCGGCACACGGACGGTCGCGTGACCACCGCGCACGAGATCGACGACACCGCGATCGTCGCCGCGTCCCTGGACGACCCCGAGCGGTTCACCGCCGTGTACGACCGGCATTTCCCGGCCGTGTACCGGTACGTGGCCGGACGCCTCGGCGCGCAGGCGGCGGACGACGTCGTCGCCGAGACGTTCCTCGCCGCGTTCCGCCGCCGCGCCGCGTTCGATCCCGCCCGGGGGGACGTCCGGCCCTGGCTGTTCGGCATCGCGACCACGCTCGTCGCGCAGCACCGCCGCGTCGAGACCCGCCGCTACCGGGCGCTCGCCCGGCTCGGCGCCGAACCGGACATCGGCGGCCATGAGGACCGCGTCGTGGGCGCCGTGACGGCCGCCGGGAGGCGTCCGGACCTGGCGCGGGCGCTGACCCGGCTGTCGCGCAAGGAACGCGACGTCGTGCTGCTGGTGGCGCTCGCCGACCTCAAGCACGAGGAGATCGCCGCCGTGCTCGGCGTCCCGTCCGGAACGGTCGGCTCCCGCCTGAACCGCGCACGCCGGAAGCTGCGTGCGGCCCTCTCTCTCACCGACGGAGACTGACCATGGACGAAATGCAGATGATCGCCGAGATGCTGGACGAGCGGCCGGCCGAGGCCGCCGCCGACACGGGCCGCCGGCGCCTGCGCAAGGAGATCGCCGCCCCGGCGCGCCGCACACCGTCGTGGTTCGGGCTGCGGTTCAAGGCCGGGCTCGGCGTGGTCGCGGCGGGCACGGCGGCCGCCGTCGCCATCACCGCCGTCGGTTCGGGGGCGCCCGCACCACCGGGGTCGCCGTCTCAGGTGGAGCTGGCCGACCGGGCGGTGCTGGCGGCGGCGGACAAGGCCGCCGCGCAGCCGATCGGCAAGTACTGGTCCTCCGGCTGGATCTCGGGCCAGTCCTACATCGTGCGGGCCGAGACCGGTGATTACGCGATCGTCGGCGCGCAGACCGAGTTCTTCAGATGGTCGGGCGCCAAGTCGGGCATGGGCGAGGCGTTCTACGGACGCGAACTGCCGGCCAGGCTCCACACGGCGCGGGACAAGGAGCTGTGGAAGAAGGCCGGGTCGCCGCCGGAGTTCAGGGTCTGGTCGAACGACCACTACTACACCTACGGCCGGAAGGCGACGGAGTGGGAGGTGGACGACCCGGACCCGGCGGGCGGCGGGAACTGGCTGGGCGGCAGGACCGTCGAGGACTTCCAGCGGCTGCCGACCGACCCGGAGAAGCTCGCCGCCATGTTCTTCGTGCCCCGTGGGTCGCGCAAGATCATGGACCCGCGAAAGCTCCGCCAGGCCGAAGAGCGGGTCGGGGAGCACAGCGGGAGGCTGCGGACGCCGCCGCCGATGACCGCCTTCCACAAGCTCTTTCTGGTCGAGAACATGCTGCAGGACGCGCCCGTGCCGCCGGCGGTCCGGGCCGGGCTCATGCGGGCGCTCGCCGCGCAGCCGGGGGTGAGGTCGGTGGGTGAGCGGACCGACCCGCTGGGACGTGAGGGCGTCGCGCTGGCAGCCGACCGGGAGACCAGCCGCATCACCGGGGAGTGGGGCGCGCCGGAGGCCGAACGCGGCGAGTACGACAGCCGGGCGGAGCTGATCTTCGACCGGGAGACCGGCGAGATGCTGGCCGCGCAGAACGTGCTGACCAGGCCCGGAGGACCGTACCGGGACCGCGAGCCCGGGTTCGTGATCGACTACTCGGTCGTCCGCGACTCCGGCTGGACCGACACCAGGCCGAAGCCGGCCGAGAAGCTCCCTTCCTGGCCTCTGTGACCCGGGGCTCCCACCCGGCAGGCCCCCGTCCGGCACCCGGGCGGGGGCCTGCCGGGCGGGGGCCTGCCGGGCCGGGGCCTGCCGGACCGGCCTGCCGGACGGGCGTACCCGGTCGCCGTCAGGACGTGAGGTCGGACGTGAGGTCGGACGGGACTGTGCCGGTCGCGGTGAGGGGGAGGCCGAGCGCCACCCGTTCGGCCAGCCAGGCGCTCGGACGGTAGCGCGGGTCCCCGGTGGAGGCGTGCAGGCCGCGCAGGACCTCTAGGACGCGGCCGGCCCCGGCGTCCTCACCCCACTCCAGCGGACCGCGCGGGTAGCCGAGCCCGAGCCGGACGGCCGTGTCGATGTCCTCGGGACGGGCGAGCCTCTGCTCCGCAATCCCGCAGCCCACATTCACGATCGACGCGACAAGCCGCTGAGCGACGGGCGCGGGGGCGTCCCGGACGACGGTGACGGGGCGTCCCGGGGCGGCGAGGGCCGCGAGACCGGCGCGACCGGTCTCCTGGTCGACACCCGGGTGCACGGACACGGTGAGACGGGTGAAAAACCCGCCGAACGGGTCGACGCCCAAGGTGCGCTCTAGGGGGAGGCCTTCGGTGCGGGCGGTGTCGACGGTGCTGCGCCCGAGCGGTGCGACGAGCACGACGGCCCGGCTGGACGGCTCGTCCCCCGCCTCGACCTCGACTCCGGCCGTCGACAGCAGCGCGCCCAGCTCCTCACGGACGTCGCCGTGCACCCAGACAGGGCGGGCCTCCACGGCCGGTGCCGTGACCTCGGGCGGCTCCTGCTTGGACCCGTCCACGTACTTGTAGAAGCCTTCGCCCGTCTTGCGTCCGAGCAGGCCCGCCTCCATCCGCGCCCGCCCGAGCCGGGACGGACGGAACCGCGGCTCCGTGTAGAAGCCCGTCCAGATGGACTCCATGACGGGGTGCGAAACGTCCATCCCGGTGAGGTCGAGCAGTTCGCAGGGGCCCATCTTGAGGCCCAGGACGTCCCGTGCGACCCGGTCGATGTCGACGGGCTCGGCGGCACCTTCCGACAGGATCTGCAGAGCCTCCGTCACCAGGCCGCGCCCAGCATGGTTGACCAGGAAGCCGGGTGCGTCCGGCGCGAGCACCGGTTCGTGCCCGAGACGCTGGACGAGTTCGGCGAGCGCCCCCGGGATCCACTCGGCCGTCCGCGCGCCCGGAATCACCTCGACGAGCCGCATCAACGGCACCGGGTTGAAGAAATGCAGCCCCGCGACCCTGGACGGGTCCTTCAGAGCCGCCGCGATCGCCGTCACCGGCAGAGAACTGGTGTTCGTCACGAGGATCGTGTGCTCGGGGCAGGCCTTCTCCAGGGCCGAGAACAGTTCCCGCTTGGTATCCAGGTCTTCGCGCACAGCCTCGATGACGAGATCGCACTCCTGGAACGGCGTGAGCGGCTCACCCACCGGCCGCAGCCTGCCCTTGGCGGCCTCCGCCTCACCCTCGGCCATCCGTCCCTTGCCGACGAGCTTGTCGAACATTCCGGAGACGTACTCGACCGCGTCGACCACGGCCTCCGCCCGGACGTCCGCCAGTTCCACCGTCAGCCCGCCCGCCGCCGCGAACTGCGCGATGCCGCGCCCCATCGCCCCGGCGCCGATCACCCGGATCGTGCGCACGTCCCGCGCCCAGTGCTCCACCGTGCCGCTCCGCAATGCCGCCTCCCGCGTCCGTCGGCAGGATAGTGGGGGCGTTCCGGACGCCCACGGTGCCGGGTGCCCGCTCGCGGGTCAGTCGTCGTCGCCGCCCCCGCCGTCTTCGTTCTCCCGGTCGCCGCCGTCCTCGTTCTCCCGGTCGCCGCCGTCCTCGTCACCGCCGCCGCCGTCGCCGTCCTCGTCACCACCGCCGCCGCCGCAGCCGGCCGTCACCGCGGCCGTGGCCCCCAGAACCCCGGCCACCGCCATCGCGGTCGGGACCGACGCCGGCGTCAGGGCCAGCACCGCGGCGATCAACGTCTTGAGCATCTTCATCGGCAGCCTCGCCATGACGTCCTCCCAGATCCTGATGAGCGTCCCAGGGCGGGACGCTCCACGCCGGGGCTACCCGGGCGCGGTCCGCCCCAACGTCCGAGCGGTGTCCTCCACTGGGCGGAAGCCCGCCGACACCCTGCCCGGAGCCGGGCCGTAACCTTCGAAGCGCCGCCGTCGGCACCCGAGTTGAGGAGCGAACATGCGTGAAGCGGTCATCTGCGAGCCGCTGCGTACCCCGATCGGCCGGTTCGGCGGGGTGCTGAAGACCGTCCCGCCCGTCGAGCTCGCCGCCACCGTCATCCGCGCGCTCGCCGAACGCACCGGCCTGCCCGGCGACGCGGTCGACGAGGTCGTCCTCGGCCACTGCTACCCCACCGCCGACGCCCCCGCCATCGGACGCGTCGCCGCGCTCGACGCCGGGCTCCCCATCGAGGTCGGCGGCACCCAGATCGACCGGCGCTGCGGATCGGGGCTCCAGGCCGTCCTGGACGCCGCCATGCAGATCCAGCTCGGCGTCAGCGACGTGATCATCGCGGGCGGGGCGGAGAGCATGAGCAACGCGCCGTTCTACACGACGCAGGCGCGCTGGGGCGTCCGCGGCCCGTCCCTCGAACTGCACGACGCGCTCGCCCAGGGCCGCGTCACCGCCGGCGGCGTCAACCACCCCGTACCCGGCGGGATGCTGGAGACCGCGGAGAACCTGCGGCGCGAGTACGGCATCGGGCGCGAGGAGCAGGACGAGCTGTCCGCGCGTTCGCACCGGCGCGCCGTCGCGGCCCAGGAGTCGGGGGTGTTCGCCGAGGAGATCGTCCCGGTGACCGTCCGGGGGCGTAAGGGCGACACGGTCGTCGACACCGACGAGCACCCGCGTCCCGGCACGACCGCCGAGGGGCTGGCGAAGCTGCGTCCCGTCCTCGGCAGGTCCGACGACCAGGCCACCGTCACCGCCGGCAACGCCAGCGGCCAGAACGACGCGGCCGCCGCCTGCGTCGTCACCACCCCCGAACGCGCCGCCGAGCTGGGGCTGCGGCCGCTCGTCCGGCTCGTGTCGTGGGCCCGCGCCGGCGTGCCGCCCCGCACGATGGGCCTCGGCCCCGTCCCCGCCACCGCGAAGGCCCTGGACAGGGCCGGGCTCACCCTCGCCGACATCGACCTCGTCGAGCTGAACGAGGCGTTCGCCGCGCAGGTCCTCGCCGTCGCCCGCGAGTGGGGCCTCAAGGACGCCGACTGGGACCGCGTCAACGTCCACGGCTCCGGCATCTCCCTCGGCCACCCCGTCGGCGCGACCGGCGCCCGCATCCTCGCGACCCTCTCCCGCGAGATGCACCGCCGCGAGGCCCGCTACGGCCTGGAGACGATGTGCATCGGCGGCGGCCAGGGCCTCGCCGCGGTCTTCGAAAGGGTCTAGGACGCCGCGGTCCAGGACGGGTCGCGGCCGGTGAGGGCCACGAGGCGGTCCACGGCGGGCGCGTCGCCGGGGATCTCGACGGCGGGACCGAAGAGGCCCTCGACGCCCTTGCCTCCGCTCTGCTCGACGGTCGGCGCGACGAAGGCGAGGCAGGCCTCGATCTCCTCCGTGCCGGCGTCGTAGGGCTGGCCGCTGGCGCGGGCCATGTCCCAGCCGTGCACGACCAGCTCGTTCATCGCGACATGGCCGGCGTCTTCGCCGGGCAGGTCGATGCCGCCGGCCTTGGTCATGCCCTGCCAGGCGTCCGGGGAGCGCCAGGCGGCGGCGAGCGCGTCGAGCTGCTCGGGGATGCGGGCGCGCCAGTCCGGGGGCAGGGCGGACGCGTCGGCGGACGGCGGCGGCGACGCGCCGTCCGGGAAGTCCTTCGTGGCCGCCCACGTGAAGGCGAGGGTCAGTCCGTTGACGTGGTCGATGAGCGCGGCGAGCGAGGTGCCGGTGCACGGCGTCGGCGCGGTGAGCTGGTGGTCGCGGACGCCCGCGAGCAGGCCGGCCAGGCGCTGCGCGGCGGGTGTGAGGTCGGGCATCGCGGTCATTCGAATCCTCCTGGAACGGTTCGGTGCGTACCGCTGGACGGGATGCCGGCTGGACGGCCGCCGCCCGGTGATATGGACTCGGGAACCGCCCGATACTCATCGCCGCATGAAATCCATAAGGTATGGGGATGCGTGACACCAGGGCGGTGCGTGAAATGGCCTCGTACGGCCGTAGCGTGGGTGACCTGCGCATGTGACGCATAAGCTACTACCGAGTAGTATTCGGGCCCCGGATGAAGCGCAGTCCGTCGCGAGCCCTACGCTGACTGCCATCGCCCGTACCCCAGGAGGACGGAACAGTGTTCTGGATCACGTTGGTCATTGGGCTCGCCGGAACGGCGGTCGCTCTGGCGCTCGCCGGTCGGCGGGTGCTGTTCCTGTACCAGATCGCCAAGAGCGGCCAGCCCGACCCTGAGCGAACGCTGCAGGTCAAGCGGGAGCCCAAGAAGGCCCTCGAAGGCCAGGCCGTCGAGGTCCTCGGCCAGCGCAAGCTGCTGAAATGGACGATCGCCGGCGCCGCGCACTTCGCCGTCATGTGGGCCTTCTTCCTGCTCGCCACCGTCTACGGGGAAGCGGCCGTCCAGCTGCTGTTCGGGCTTGAGGCGCACATCCCCGTCCTGCAGACCTGGGGTCCGATCGGCTTCGTCCAGGACACCATCGCCCTCGCCTGCCTCACCGGCCTGGTCGTCTTCACCCTCATCCGGTTCAAGAACTCGCCGAAGCGGCTGGGCCGCCAGTCCCGGTTCAAGGGCTCGCACCTGTCCGGCGCCTGGATCACGCTCTTCATGATCTTCAACGTGATCTGGACGATGTTCTTCTTCCGGGGCGTCGAGGTCGCCCGCGGCAACTTCGGCTACAACAAGGCCGCCTACTTCTCCCACCTGACCGGCAAGCTGTTCGAGGGCATGAGCGACGACACCCTCGAAATCCTCGAATCGGCCGGGCTCATCCTGCACATCGGCGTCGCGCTCGTCTTCCTGGTCTTCGTCGTCCACTCCAAGCACCTGCACATCTTCCTGGCACCGCTGAACGTCATGTTCAAGCGCCGCCCCGACGGCCTCGGCGCCGTCCAGCCGATGATGTCGGACGGCAAGCCGCTCGACTTCGAAGAGGCCGACCCCGACGAGGACATCTTCGGCCGCGGCAAGATCGAGGACTTCACCTGGAAGGGCTTCCTCGACATGGCGACCTGCACCGAGTGCGGCCGCTGCCAGTCGCAGTGCCCCGCCTGGAACACCGGCAAGCCGCTGTCGCCGAAGATGCTCATCCTGGAACTGCGCGACCACGCGCTCGCCAAGGCGCCCTACATGACCGCCTCGGAAGAGGAGCGGGAGAAGTTCACCGACGAGCAGAAGCTCGCCATGCAGGTGGACAAGGAACTCGTCGCCGACGACGGCGTCATCCACCCCGACGTCCTGTGGTCGTGCACCAACTGCGGCGCGTGCGTCGAGCAGTGCCCGGTCGACATCGAGCACATCGACCACATCCTGGACATGCGCCGCTTCCAGGTCATGATCGAGTCCTCGTTCCCGTCCGAGGCCGGCGTCATGCTGAAGAACCTCGAGAACAAGGGCAACCCGTGGGGCATGTCCGAGATGAAGCGCCTCGAATGGATCGAGGAGCTGGACTTCGAGGTCGAGGTCGTCGACGACAAGCTCCCCGAGGACACCGAGTACCTGTTCTGGGTCGGCTGCGCCGGCGCCCTGGAGGACCGCGCCAAGAAGACCACCAAGGCCGTCGCCGAACTCCTGCACATCGCGGGCGTCAAGTTCGCCGTCCTCGGCCCCATGGAGGCGTGCACCGGTGACCCGGCCCGCCGCCTGGGCATGGAGTTCGTCTTCCAGATGCTCGGCCAGCAGAACGTCGAGACGCTGAACGACGCGGGCGCCAAGAAGATCGTCGCGACCTGCCCGCACTGCTTCAACACCCTGGCCAACGAGTACCCGCAGATCGGCGGGAACTACGAGGTCGTCCACCACACGCAGCTGCTCGCGCACCTGGTGGAGACAGGGAAGCTCACCCCGGTCACCCCGATCGAGGAGAACATCACCTACCACGACCCCTGCTTCCTCGGCCGCCACAACAAGGTCTACAAGCAGCCGCGCGACATCATGGCGACCGTCCCAGGCGTCAAGACCCAGGAGATGCACCGCCACAAGGACCGCGGCTTCTGCTGCGGCGCCGGCGGCGCGCGGATGTGGATGGAAGAGCGCATCGGCAAGCGCATCAACACCGAGCGCGTGGACGAGGCCCTGGAGACCAACCCCGACACCGTCTCCACCGCCTGCCCGTTCTGCCTCGTCATGCTGGGCGACGCCATCAACGAGAAGAAGAACACCGGCGATGCCAAGGAGTCCCTGGAAGTCGTCGACGTCTCCCAGCTCCTGATCCGCTCCATCAAGGGCGAAGGCTCCGCCCCGGAGAAGGAGCCCGTGGCCGCCGAGTAGCGGACACCGAACGAAGGAAGGACCCCCGGCCGCCGCCTCGGCCGGGGGTCCTTCTCGTCGCCCGTCTTTCAGAGGCCCTGGACGGGAGGCGCCTGCGGTATGCCCCGCACCAGGGCCTCTGCCGCGTTTCAGGGCGCCGGGAGCGGTTCCGGACGGGTCGGCCTGGTAGAACCCAGGGATGGCCGTCCTCGTGTCCCTCGTCGCGTTCCTGATGACGCTCGTCGGGGGCGTCGCGGCGATGCGGGTACGCGACAACCGGCACCTCGTCCTCGGACTGGCCGGCGGGCTGATGCTCGGCGTCGTCGCGTTCGACCTGATCCCCGAGTCGCTGGAGATGACGCGGCACCGCCCGTTCGGCGTCCCCGCCCCCATGATCGGCTTCGCGGCCGGGTTCCTGCTGCTGCACGTCGTGGAGCAGGCCGTCGCGATCCACCGGGCCCACGAGCACGAGTACGCCCCGCACGTGCACGCCCACGGCCACGCGCCCACCGCCGGCCCGGCGGGGCTGCTCGCCGCGTCCGCGCTCGTCGCGCACAGCCTCATCGACGGCCTCAGCATCGGCCTCGCCTTCCAGTCGGGGACGGACGTGGGGATCCTCGTGGCCCTCGCCGTCGTCGCGCACGACTTCGCGGACGGGTTCAACACCGTCACCGCCGCGTCCCTGAACCGGGGCGACCGCCGGCCCGCCGTCCTGCTGCTCCTCGCCGACGCCGCCGCCCCCGTCGCCGGGGCCGCGTTGGGGACGCTGGCGCAGGTACCGGACGCCGTCCTCGGGCCGTACCTCGGGCTGTTCGCCGGCGTCCTGCTCTACCTGTCCGCCGCCGAGATCCTGCCCGAGGCCCACAGCGTCCACCCGCGCGTGATGACGCTGTGCGCCACCGGGCTCGGGCTGGCCGCCGTCCTGTTCATCGTCGGCCTCGCACACTGACGCCTCCGCGGACCCGTCCGGACACCGCGGGGGCGCAAAGGCAGAGGACCGCCCGGAAACCCGGACGGCCCTCTGGCGCCTTGGGACGTGACGCCCCTGAAGGCGGGCGGTCAGCCCGTCATGGACTGCGCGAACGAGGCGTTGTTCTTCAGCCACTCGTCCACGGCCTGGTCGGGCTTGCCCTTGTGCTTGTTCTCCATGAGGTCCTCAAGAGTCCCGAGCTGCTCGTCGGTCATCTTGAACTTCTTGAGCCAGCCGGCGACGTCCGCCTGCTCCTCACTGAAGCCCTTGCTGGCGACCGTGTAGATGCCGTCGGGCTTGCCCATGGCGCCCTTCGGGTCCTGCAGGTCGCGGATGGGGAACTTCGAGTACGCCCAGTGCGGCCGCCACAGCGTGACGACGATGTCCTCCTTGGCGTCGATCGCCTTCTTCAGCTCGGTGAGCATCGCCGCCGTCGAGGACGTCGCGACCGTGTACTCGTCCTTCAGGCCGTACGCGGGGAGCATCTCCTCCTGCGACACCCGGTACAGGCCGGAGCTCTTCTCGATGCCGACGATCTTGCCGTCGTACTGGCCGCCCTTGCCCTTGAGGTCCTCAAGCGACTTCAGCGGCGAGTACTCCGGAACCGCGATCGTCAGCGGCGCCGAGTCGTACCACGCGCCGACCTTCTCCAGCTTGTCGCCGTACTGCTTCCAGTAGTCCTCGTGGGTGCCCGGCAGCCAGGCGTCGAGGAACAGGTCGACGTCACCCTTGGCCATGCCGGCGTAGAGCGGCCCGGTGTCGAGGGTCTTGACCTCGACGTTGTAGCCCTTGTCGGTCAGCAGCCTCTTCCACAGCTGCGTCGCCGCCTCACCCTCGGCCCAGCCCGCGACCATGCCGATCGTGATGTCCTTGTCGGCCTCTCCCCCGCCGGAGCTGGAGTCGCCGCACGCGGCGGTGCTCAACCCCAGCGTCAGCGTCATCGCCGCGATGGCCAGACCCTTGAACTTGAAGCGCATTCCCGTCCTTTCGTTGACCTGCGTATAGAGAGATTGGGGGGAGCGGTTCGTCAGCCGACGAGCTGCTTGCCGGCTGCCGGGTCTGCCACCGGGTCCGCCACCGGCGCCGCCGCACCGCGGTGGGCCGTACCGCGGCCGTTCCTGCCGCGCGCGAACAGCGTGCGGAGCATGCTCGGGCCATGGGTGAGGGCACCGGTGAGGCGGTCCAGGTAGATCGCCAGGATGACGACGGCGATACCGCCCTCGAAGCCCTTGGCGACGTCCACCCGGTTGATGCCCTCCAGCACCACGCCACCGAGACCGCCGGCGCCGACCATGCCCGCGATGACGACCATCGACAGCGACAGCATGATCAGCTGGTTGATGCCCGCCATGATCGACGGCATCGCCAGCGGAATCTGGATGCGGGTCAGGATCCGGTTCGGCGGGGTGCCGAACGCCTCGCCCGCCTCGACCATCTCCGGGTCGACGCCGCGGATGCCGAGTTCGGTCAGCCGCACTCCCGGCGGCATCGAGAAGATCACCGTCGCGACCACGCCGGGGACGGCCCCGATGCTGAAGAAGAAGATCGCCGGGATCAGGTAGACGAACGCCGGCATCGTCTGCATGAAGTCGAGAACCGGCCGGACGATGCGGCTCACCACATCGTTGCGGGCCGCCGCGATGCCGATCGGAACCGACATCGCCGTCGACACCACCGCCGACACGATCACCAGGGCCAGGGAGTCCATCGAGTCCTCCCACAGCTCCATGCTGTCGATCAGCACGAAGCCGAGGACCGTGAACGCGCTGAGCTTCCAGCCGCTCACCAGCAGCGCCAGCACGGCCAGCACCAGCGTCAGCGCCAGTGGCGGCAGGACCGTCAGCGCGTCCGTCAGCCCCACGACCGACGCGTCGATCGCCGAACCGATCCCGTCGAACAGCCACCCCAGGTTGTCGGTGCACCAGCTCACCAGGCTGTCGAACCATTCGCCGACCGGCGCCCGGGGCAGCTCGATCGCGCGCACGTCAGTCGTCAACGCCGCTGCCCTCCTTCGTCAGCGCCAGTTCCGGCTCCGGCCCGTCGTCGATGACCTCGTCCACCGTCGAGTTGATCGCGCCGAGGGCCGTCAGCAGCGTCACCCGCGGTATCACGCCGATCAGCGTCCCGTCCTCGTCCGCGACAGGCACGGGCAGGTCGCTCTCGGCGCACCGGACGAACAGGTCCGCGACGGGGGTGTCGGGCGCCACGGGCTCCGGATCCTCCGGATCGATCAGCCCGTCGAGCTTCTGGACGTTGTCCTGCACCGCGTCCGCTATCACCGTGGCGCGGACCCGGCCGATCAGCTTCCGGTCCCGCCCGATCACGAACGCCGCCGAGGTCTGATGCTCGCGCATCGTGCGCAGCGCCGTCCGCGGCCCCGTCGTCGACAGGACCGTGACCAGCGGCTTCTCCATGACCGAGGACGCCGTCAGCACCCTGGTACGGTCCACATCCGCCACGAACTGCGCGACATAGTCGTTGGCGGGGTCGGTGAGGATCTCCTCGGCCGTCCCGATCTGCACGATCCGGCCCTCCCGCATCACCGCGATGCGGTCCCCGATGCGCATGGCCTCGTTCAGGTCATGGGTGATGAACACGATCGTCTTGCCGAACTGTCCCTGCAGATCCAGCAGGAGGTCCTGGACCTCCCGGCGGATCAGCGGGTCCAGCGCGCTGAACGCCTCGTCCATCAGGATGATGTCGGTTTCCGCGGCGAGCGCCCGGGCGAGCCCCACACGCTGCTGCATACCGCCCGACAGCTGACGAGGAACCTTGTCCTCCCAGCCTTCGAGACCCACCAGTCTCAGGAACTCTCGGGCCTTCTTCTCACGTTCTTCCTTCGGGATGCCGCGGACCTCGAGCCCGTAGGCGGCATTCGCCAGAACCGTCCGGTGAGGGAAGAGCGCGAAGTGCTGGAAGACCATGCTGACCTTGTTCTGCCGCAGCGCCCGCAGGGCCTTCGGCGGCATCTTCGCGATGTCCTCGCCGTCGATCTCGACGCTCCCGGAGGTGACCCCGAGCAGTCCGTTCAGCATCCGGATCAGCGTGGACTTGCCGGACCCCGACAGACCCATGACCACGAAGATCTCACCCTCGCGGACTTCGAACGAGGCGTCCACCACAGCCGGCGTGACCCCGAGGTCGCGGATCGCCTTCAGATCGGCGCCCGCCTTGAGTTTCCGTTGGGCCTCGGCCGACTTACGGCCGAAGAGTTTGGTGACGCTTTCCGCGCGGAGTACTGACACGATCTCCTTTCGGGTTCCCACGGCCGGGTGAGGCGCGGAAACGGGTCGCCTTATCCGTCCAGGCGCCCGGACGCGGCGACCTCACGCAATGAGATCGTCAACCAGACGCCAAACCAGTGCGTCGCCCGAAACTACCCGTTCAGAGAACATGTTTCATCTTTTGGTGCGTTTCGTCACGTTGGGGTCACGAATCGAGCACGTTCTACACCTTCGTACGATGGAAGTTCATGTACGACCGCGACGGCGTCGGCCCCCGCTGATCCTGGTACCGCGACCCGTACCGCTCCGCCCCGTAGGGATACTCCGCCGGCGAACTCGTCCGGAACAGACACATCTGCCCGATCTTCATGCCCGGCCACAACTTGATCGGCAGCGTCGCCACATTGGACAGCTCCAACGTCACATGGCCGGCGAACCCCGGATCGATCCACCCGGCCGTCGAGTGCGTGAGCAGCCCCAGCCTCCCCAGACTGGACTTCCCCTCCAGCCTCGCCGCCAGATCGTCCGGCAACCCGAACACCTCGTACGTCGAGGCCAGCACGAACTCCCCCGGATGGAGCACGAACGCCTCCTCGGCGTCCACCTCCACGATCCGGGTCAGATCCGGCTGCTCCACAGCCGGGTCGATATGCGGATACTTGTGGTTCTCGAACACCCGGAACCACCGGTCCAGTCGCACGTCCACACTGGACGGCTGAACCATCCCCGGCTCATACGGGTCGATCTTCACCCGCCCGGACTCGAGCTCGGCCCTGATGTCACGATCGGAGAGCAGCACGCCAGAAAACTATCCCACCCAACCCGCACCAACGATCCGGTACAGTATCCACAGCATGGCGGCCCCACCGGCCGCCCACGCGGGTGTAGTTCAATGGTAGAACTTCAGCTTCCCAAGCTGACAGCGCGGGTTCGATTCCCGTCACCCGCTCCCAAGGTGAAGGCCCAGGCCAGTGACTTATCACTGACTCTGGGCCTCTTCTGTTCATCAGCCACCGTGCCCGCTACGTGCCCGACTCCCTTGGGCTTGCGCCGCTTCTTGTTCTTCTTGCTCTTCTTGAGTTCCCGCGCGGCCATCTTGTCGAGCGACGAGGCGATCTCCCGGTCACGATCCTGCCGCGCGTGCAGGTAGACCTGTGCGGCCCGCGTGGACGAGTGCCCCATCCGGTTCATCAGCTCAGCCAGCGACGCCCGACTCGGCCGCGTAGGTGTTGCCCGTGTGGCGAAGGTCATGGACGTGGATCGCACCGACTTCCAGTTCTGCCTTCTCCAGCGCCCGAGCCCAGATCCTGGAGAAGTTGCTCTGCCGAAGCTGCCCATCCCGGACGCCGACGAACACGAACCCCTTGGGGCCGGGTTGGGCGTACTCGTCCAGGTGCTTGCGCAGGTCGGGAATGATCAGGTCGGGAAGGACGACCGTGCGCCGGCTAGCTTCCGACTTGGGCGTTCCCTTCACCAGCGGCCCCAACTCATAGACGGTTTCGTCCACCCGGACCGTCCCGGCGTCAAGGTCGAGGTTCATGCACCTAAGGCCCGCCAACTCGCCCCAGCGCAGATTGCCGAAAGTCGCGAGGAGGACGAGCGCCCGGTAGCGCGGCGCGATGACGTCGGCGATTCGGTAGACCTCGGCCACGCTCAGGACGGGCCGCTCTGGGCTCGACTCCCGGTCGGCGCCGGGTATCTGGCACGGGTTCTCTTTGATGCGCTTGTCCCGGACCGCCGTGTTGAGGATGGCGCGCAGCAGCCGATACGCCTTGGCGACCGTGACCGGCCCGAAGGACGGCTTGCTCATGGGGCCCGCCTTGAGACGAGACGTCCGCCATTTCCGAACGTCCTCTTCCCGGATGTCGCCGATGTTCGTCTGGCCGAAGGTCGGGTTCAGGTGCCGGCGACGACGGCGTTGTCGTATCGCAGCGGCTCGTGGAGGTCTCCGCGGTACTCGCTGAACAACTCCACTCGGGCGCTCACCAAACCCCGGGCCGCGATGACGTACCTGAGGTAGTCCTCCAGATAGGTCACCCGCGAGTTGTCGTACTCGATCCAGTGGTCGCCGAGGAGCATCATCTTCCAGTCTGCATGGTCCGGCTGCACGATGAACGACATCGCATAATAGAGGTTGATCGCGTCAAAATGCCGCACCATACGGCCGAAATCACTGTTGGTATAGACCGTTCCATTAAAGTCGAACTCCGGTTCAGATTCTCCTTCTTGCCATTCGAGCTGCTCCATTGTGAACTCCTCGCTAAACAGCAAATCCTCCAGCGGGACAATCCTGACAGCGCCGTCGAAGACGCCGGGGGCCGGGATCATGTACGGATCCCATTCGCTGATGAGTTGAAGGGTTCGCTCGTCGAGGCTTGATTTGAAACACCAGTAGAGGCTGACACTGCCGAGCGACCGGTAGAACCGGCGCAGCGGCGCTGGTAAGGGCGTTCCGAAACGAACTTCCGCAGCGTTGATGGATTCTTCCGGGACGGGGTCGCCCACCTCGAACTCGATCAGTTCCAGCAGGGGATCCCGCCGGATCTCCTCGGCCAATTGGTCCAACTCCGCGCGAAAATTAAAGTCCATAAAGATTATCCTCTCACAGCCGGACCCAGCCGGCGCGGTGAACGGAGATCAAGTGAAACGTTTCTGCACAGCAACGAGTTACAGTAAACCACAGCGGCGTACATGAATCTCAACGCCCGTCGTCGGTGTCCTGGCCAGTCCGACAAACCTCGATGACCTCCCTGCACTGCTGTTTCATCGAGGTGCTGCACCACGTCCGGGACGTCACCTTCGGCGAGGACGCCAACAAGATCCGCACCGGGCTCGGACCGGCGAACATGACGATCCTGCGTTACCTTATCCACGGCCGGCTCCACGAGGCCGGTACGACAATGATCAGCGTGCCGTCCATGACCAGGTAGAGCAGGCCATCCTTTCTGGCCTTGGCCAGCGCCCGGCTGAGTTTGGGGGATCGGGCCGACAGCAGCGTCACCGTCTCGTTGACGTACCGCCAGGCTGTGGTGATTCCGACCCCGAACCCGGCGCCGAGCTGCGCCTGTACGGGTCAGGGGGTGAAGTGGAACGCGCCCAGGTAGTAAGGAGTTAGGTCGTCGACCCTCTCTTCTTCTGTCGCTATCTCGAACGGCCCCGCTGGAGCCGCGTACTCGTGGTCGAACAGCATCCAGGCGTTGTACGCCTCGGTAACACCCAGTTTCTCCGCAGCCTGTACCGCGGCATCGATCCAGGTTTCGCAGTAGCTGAAGCCTGTCAGCAACTCGCGTATCGGCTGTAGGTGGCCGATGGTCGAGCCTTCCTCGTAATCGTGGTCGTACCAGCCGATGGTCTTGTTGTCCTCCTCGAAGGCAACGTTCAGCCAGATGGCGACCAGGCCGTCCCGCTCCACGAGGTCGGGGTTATGGAACATGTCATCGTCGTCATCGAACTGCTCGGGGGTGTCGGACACTTCGTCTCCAGGGTGGTGGTGCAGATATCCGGCGAGACTATCGGGGGCCTTCGGTTGCGACTTGTCTCTGCCCTTGGTGAGCGCGGGTTCGCCTGTACCGGGCAGCGGCTCCCAGGAGTGATGACGCTCGGGCTGGAAGTTGCCCACGGCGCCGGCCACTCCCCTCGGTCGCCCCTTCGGGTAGGCCCAGCGTCGTCGGCTGAACCATCGCGACCTGACTTCAGACGAGGCAAGGCGAGAGGCGCGGCAGGCGACGAGGTCGCACGAGAGCCCAGGTCAGTGGACCGAGCGCGTGCCATTAGCGTGCCATTAGGGGCGGTCATTGAGGGGTACTCGCGGTCACTTACGGGACGGGCGAACGCCAGGTCAGGAAGAGGGACGGCCGAGTCCGTCTTGGTTCCCAAGCTGACAGCGCGGGTTCGATTCCCGTCACCCGCTCACTGAGAAGGCCCAGGTCAGGGACATGATCCCCGACGCTGGGCCTTGATCGTTTATCACCGTCATCACCGGCGGGCCATTAGCGGGCGATTACGCCACCGGCACCAGCGACCCCGAGCCGTCGTCATCGTCGTCGCCCGTCCGCTTCACTCGAAGTAGCGCGTCCAGCCTCGGAAAGACCCTGCAGGAGCCGCTGTCCGCCATCTGCTCCTGGGCGCTGGAGCACCCTAGCGCCACACCCAACAGCTGACATCCGCTCTTCGGCATGAGCGCGCGGTCTGCGGCAGCAGAGGACGCCCGTACCGGTACAAAGGCGGCGATGTCTAGAGTCTGTGTCGTGAACGACACTGGAGCCGACGTCGACAAGCGCGTTGCCGAGGCGTGGGCGCGGATCGAGGCCGGCCTGAGTCGCGTCCTGCCGGCTTCCCTGCACCACCTCAATGCGCAGGCCGCGGTACAGGAAATCGATGCGGTAGAGGCCGCCTTGGCCATACCACTGCCCTGGGATTTCCGCGCTAGCCTCCGCATTCACGACGGAACCTACCCCGGTCCGACCCTGCCGCCCCCTGAGCCCAGCCCGGTACCGCTTACTTATCTCTGCGACACCAACGAGATCATCGAGATGACCCGGATGTGGCGCGACAACCACCATCCGGAGCCGGACTGGGACGATCCCCAAGTCTGGGCATACCTGGCCGATACGAAGATGCTCTGGCTGAACGGGCCGGTACGGCCGATCATCGGCTCGCCGGGCGCAGTGGTCGTGGGCGACATGAATGGCGACGTGCAGTGGCTGCTCGACTCTGATCCGGCACCGGGGGGAACACCCGGACAAGTGGTTCGGGTCGACGTCGAATGCGCCTCATGGGACGTGCTGGCCCCGTCCTGGACGCAGCTGCTTGTCCGCTACGCCGAAGATCTGGAACTGTACGCGGCTGATCCTGACAACTCGACTCTAGAGATCGATCACCTCGGACCGGCCTGCGAATGGGGCAGCACGCCGGCGGACTCTTGGGGGATGCGCCCCGCATGGCTCCAGGACGTTCAACCCCACAGTCCATATCCGACATGATGGCCCTCCGCGCGACTGTCGGCTCTTCTGCTGTTCCCGTGGGTCGTTGACCGGCGGCGAGGTGGCTGCTGTGGCTGTGTGGCCTGGATAAACGAACACGCCGTACCCGGCGTA
>NZ_JBICUS010000023.1:0-90739 GCF_043198455.1 Spirillospora sp. NPDC048824
CGCTCGACTTGCATGTGTTAAGCACGCCGCCAGCGTTCGTCCTGAGCCAGGATCAAACTCTCCATTAAGGCCACACGACCAACCAGAAAACAGAGGCGAACCCCCACAACCCGGCCGGCCAAACCTTGGAAAACAATCCCAGCAATGAACCCAAAGGGTTCTTTGCCTCAAAGAAATCCCCACCACCCCCAACACGAGGGCGGCCACGGGGCGGCCCAGCCGAATAACGACCGAACCGATAAAGGCACTGGCTTTTAACACGCTGTTGAGTTCTCAAGAAACGGACACCCACCGCGCCGAACCCGCTTCCGCAGGCCCCAGCTCCGGGGCAACCCTTCTAACTTACCCGGTTCGCCGCCGCTGTCAAGCCGATCAACCAAGATCTTTTCGACGGACGGAGACTCTCCAAGTTCCCCCACGCAACGACACAACGACAGACCAGAAGACCCGTCAAGATCGTTTCGTGGAGGATGCCCTGCGGGCCGGCCACCTCGCGGCGTCCTGCATCCCTTTTCCGGGCTGTCTAGCCATCCTACAACAGCCCGAGCGTGGCTCGAACCATTATTGGAGACCTGGCCCCCCGGGCGGCCGGCCGCTCGGTGGCGTCCCGCATCCCTTGGGGCAGCAGTGACGGTAGGGTCCCCCGCCGACGTCGTCAAATCGCGGCGCCCGAGCGTGCCGGCGCTTTGTCCCTCGCCCACACCATTCGTCTCACTGACCTCGCTGTTCACGCACTACGTGGGTCGGGTCACAGTGGGATACGGTGCGCAGACCGCAAGGCCCGCGGAATCCGGCGTCGTGGGCGTGCGGTGGCTCCCGGCAGGACAGCCGGCCGAGGTCTGGAGGAACGCCTCGTGAATGTGCCCGTCGCCATCCGCGCTTCGGCCGAACGCCTGGTGGTAGCCGCGACGATGGGGCCGACGATCCACGACGTGCATGCGTGGCGGTTCAAGGTCGTGCCCGGTCTCATCGAAGTGCACGCCGATCCCGTCAGGTTCCGCCCGGCACACGACCCGCTCGGGCGAAGCCTGCATCTGAGCAGTGGCGCCGCGCTCGTGAATCTGCGCTTGGCCGCCGCCCAGCTCGGGCACGAGGCGGTGGCGCGGCTGCTTCCCGACGCCGGCCGCCCATCGGTTCTCGCGTCAGTGCGGCTCGCGGGACGTCACCGGATCACGCGGGAGGAACGCCTCCTGTACGCCGCCACGCTCCGCCCCTTCCTCGCGGAGCGTCCGGCTGCCGCAGCGCGGCCGTCCCTCTCCGTCGTCAATGAACTGGGCGAGGCGGTGCGGCTGGAAGGAGCGGCCCTTCATCCGCTGCCCGCGGCGCAACAGGCGACGACTCAGCGGGCGGTGCTGACCACATACGGGGACTCCCCCTCCGAGTGGCTCCGTGCGGGACAGGCGCTCCAGCGTCTTCTGCTGAGCGGCACGGCCCTTGCGGTCTCGATCTCGTTCAGGTTCGATGTCGATGTCCCCGGCGTGGAGGATGTGACTCAGCCCGGCGAGATACCCCAGGTGCTCCTCGAACTCACGCAGGACGTGGATGCGCGGCGCCTACTCAAGCCGCCGGTACCCCGACAGCACGAAGGACATGGGCACTGGGAGAGGGTCGGGTAGCCGTACCAGCCGTTCGCGGAGCTGCTCGACCGGGACGTGATGGGCGCTGGGCCCCATTCCCACGAGCGTGGTGACCTCGTCGTGGGTCAGAACGGCCTCGGCTTCGATGTTCTCGCGCGAGTCCAGCTTGAAGTAACCGGCGAGTGCGGCATCCGTGCGCTCGGTCTTGCGCCGGTCGACCGAGAGCAGCCCGAGCGGCTCGACGAGGGACCCGAGGTGCCCGGGGGACGGCGTCACGGTGAAGAGCAGCCCGTCGTCGCGGAGCACCCGGTGGAATTCGGCGGCGTTGCGGGGCGCGAACACGTTCACGACGGTGTCGGCGGCGCCGTTGCGCAGCGGAAGCGGACGCCACAGGTCCGCGACGATCGCGCCGGCGCGCGGATGCGCCTTGGCCGCCCTGCGTGCGGCGTGCTTGGAGATGTCCAAGGCGAGCCCGGCCGCGGCCGGCGACCGGTCGAGGATCCGGCTCAGGTAGTACCCGGTTCCCGCGCCGGCATCGACGACGAAGGACGGATCGGCGCGTGAGACGTCCCGGGCGAGCCGGTCCGCGAGTGCCGTGAAGTGGCCCGCCCCAAGGAACTCGCCGCGCGCGCGCACCATCTCGGGGGTGTCCGCCGTTCCCGGACGGGCGTTGCCGGGCAGCAGGTTCGCATAGCCCTGCCGCGCGATGTCGAAGGCATGCCCGGCCTGGCAGTGCAGTCCGCGGTCGGCCATTTCGAGGTCCGCTCCGCACACGGGGCACACCAGGTATCGGGCGACATCGGCGAGCATCCGTCCATCATCGACCATGCCGGATGCGGAAGGTGCGGCCGCGTCCGCTTCTTTGCCGTCACGCCGCCGCGCCGTCAGCCGCGCTTCCCGCACACGCCACCTGGGACGCCGACCTTCCGGTGGTCCCGCACGACCCGGCGACCAGCATGTTCGGTGGGGCCGGCGGCGGGTTCAGACCCGGAGGCGGTTCAGGATTCCGCGCGGCGGCGGACGTCCTCCATGTCGAGGCCGCGCACCTGCTCGATCACGTTCTCCAGCGTCGACTCCGGCACCGCGCCCGGCTCGGCGAAGACGATCATGCCGTCGCGGATCGCCATCAGGGTGGGGATGGACCTGATCCCGAACCGCTGCGACAGTTCCGGCTCGGCGTCCGTGTCGACCTTGGCGAAGACGATGTCGTCGTGTTTGCCCGCCGACCTCTCGTACACGGGGGCGAACCTCTTGCACGGTCCGCACCACTCCGCCCAGAAGTCGACCATGACGATGCCGTCGGCCTGAGCGACCTGGTCGAAGTTCTCCGCGGTGAGTGTGACCGTCGCCATGTCGGTTTCTCCTCAGTCGGGGTATCAGGACGTAGAGCGGCTAACAGCCTCGCAGTATTCCCCACTTGGGAATCACAGAGCGGTAATTAACGTTGTCCTCCTAGGGAGATCGCACCGGAGAAGGGTCAGGATGGCTGCAACCCGTACCAAGGGCGACAGGGTCGACGTTCCCGACAAGGATCTGGTCGGAGCGTACCTCGACCGGATCGGCCGTACCCCCCTGCTCGACGCGCAGGAGGAGGTCGATCTGGCCAAGGCGATCGAAGGGGGCCTGTACGCCGAACAGCTGCTCGTGGAGGGAAGGGCGCCCGAGGGCGCGACCCGCGAGGAGCTCGAGGCGCTGACCGCGGCGGGGCTGCACGCCAAGCAGCGTTTCGTCGAGGCCAATCTACGCCTCGTGGTCTCGATCGCCCGTAAGTACCCGACCGACTCGTTGCCCCTCATCGACCTGATTCAGGAGGGGAACCTGGGGCTGATGCGCGCGGTGGAGAAGTTCGACTACCGCCGCGGCTTCAAGTTCTCCACGTACGCGACATGGTGGATCAGGCAGGCGATCGGCCGCGGGCTCAGCCACACCGCCCGCACGATCCGGCTGCCCGTCCACGTTGAGGAGGAGCTTTCCCGGCTGCGGCGCGCGGAGCGTCAGCTCGGCCGTGAGCTCGGCAGGGAGCCGACCCGCGAGGAGATCGCCGACACGATCGGCGCCGAGGCCGAGCATGTGGACGAGCTGCTGCGCTGGCGGCGCGACCCGGCGAGCCTGGACGCGACCGTCGACGAGGCGGGCGAGACGCCGATGGGCGACCTGCTGGAGGATCCGGACGCCGTCACACCGGAGGCCGAGATCCTCGCGCTGGACGACATCGAGGGCCTCGGGCGGCTGCTGGACCGGCTGCCGGAACGCGAGTCCGCGATTCTCCGGGCCCGGTTCGGCATGGACAGCGGCCAGCCCCTGTCGTACGCGCAGATCGGCGCCCGGTACGGGTTGAGCCACAACCGGGTGAGGCAGATCACCGACCGTTCGCTGCGGCGGCTGCGGCAACTGGCGAGCGAGGCCGACCTGAGCGGCCACCGGACGCTGGCGGCGGGGCCGGGCTCCGCGCGGGAACCGGTGCGCGCGGCCGCCGGAAGCCGGGCTGCCTGAAGCCGGGCGCGTCGACCCCCGCCCCGTGATCGGCAGATCCGTGATCGGCAGATCCGTGATCGGCAAGATCCGTGATCGGCGAAACGGGCGGCCCCGGAGCCGGGGCCGTCCGTTCGCGTCCGCGCCTCGTGGCTCCTGTGGACGCCGTCGTCCGGCACGGGCGGGGCGTGCCATAGCCTTTCCAGCGTGAGTACATCCGCCAATGGGGACCTTGACGCCTGGCGCTCCCTCCCCGCCCTCCAGCAGCCCGATTGGGACGATCCGGACGAGGTCCGGGCGGTCGCCGCCGAACTCGCCAGGCAGCCCCCGCTCGTCTTCGCCGGCGAATGCGACCAGCTCAAGGCCCAGCTCGCGGACGTCGCGCAGGGCCGGGCGTTCGTCCTGCAGGGCGGTGACTGCGCCGAGACGTTCGACGGGTCGACCGCCGACGCGGTGAAGAACAAGCTCAAGACGCTGCTGCAGATGGCGGTCGTGCTCACCTACGCCGCCAGCGTGCCGGTCGTCAAGATCGGCCGGATGGCGGGTCAGTTCGCCAAACCCCGCTCCAAGCCCGTGGAAATGCGCGGCGGCGTGGAACTGCCCGCGTACCGCGGCGACGCGGTCAACGGGTTCGCCTTCGACGCCGCGTCCCGGCGCAACGACCCGAACCGGCTGCTGAAGGCCTACCACTGCTCGGCGGTGACGCTGAACCTGTGCAGGGCGTTCACCAAGGGCGGGTACGCCGATCTGCGGCAGGTGCACGCCTGGAATCAGGACTTCGTGGCGACCAGCCCGGCGGGCCGCCGCTACGACCGGCTGGCGGGCGAGATCGACCGGGCGCTGACGTTCATGAAGGCGTGCGGGGCGAGCCCCGACGAGTTCCACGGGGTGGAGTTCTACTCCAGCCATGAGGCGCTGCTGCTGGAGTACGAACGCGCGCTGACCCGCATCGACCACCTCAGCGGCCTGCCGTACGACGTGTCGGCGCATTTCCTGTGGGTCGGTGAGCGCACCCGGCGGCTGGACGGGGCGCATGTGGAGTTCCTGCGGCAGATCCGGAACCCGATCGGGGTGAAGCTCGGCCCGGCGACGTCCGCCGACGACGCCCTGGCGCTGATCAAGCGGTTGAACCCCGACGGCGAGCCCGGCCGGCTGACCTTCATCACCCGGATGGGCGCGGGCCGGATCCGGGACGCGCTGCCGCCTCTGATCGAGAAGGTGCATCAGAGCGGCGCGCCGGTCGCGTGGATCTGCGACCCGATGCACGGCAACACCTTCGAGGCGCCGAGCGGGCACAAGACGCGGCGGCTGGACGACGTGCTGGACGAGGTGGCCGGGTTCTTCGAGGTCCACCGGGCTCTCGGGACGCACCCCGGCGGCATCCACATCGAGTTCACCGGCGACGACGTCACCGAGTGCGTCGGCGGCGCCCACGGGCTCGCGGAGGCCGATCTGCATCAGCGGTACGAGACGGCCTGCGACCCGCGGCTCAACCGCGGCCAGTCACTGGACCTGGCCTTCATGGTCGCCGAGCTGTACCGCAAGTCCGCCTGACCGGAGCGCGGCCGTCAGATGTCCACCTCGGCCCAGACGACCTTGCCGCCGGTCACGGGGTCGGCGCCCCAGGAGTTCGCGAAACGGTCGACGATGAACAGGCCGCGGTGCGACTCGTCCAGCGGGCCGGGGACGGTCAGCCGCGGCAACTGGGCGGCGCGGTCGCGGACCTCGACGCGGACGCGGCCGCTGCCGCGCAGCAGGCGCAGCTCCAGCGCCGTCCCCGCGTGCCGGACGGCGTTGGCGACGAGTTCCGCGACGATCGCGGTGACGAGTTCCTCGCGCTCCATCAGCGCCCAGGTCCGCATGGTGCGTGCGGCGAGGCGCCGCGCGTACTCGACCGCCTCGGTCTGCGGCGCCGCGCGCAGTGTGGTCTCGGTCATCGGGTCGGTCACTCCGCCCGCTCGCCGTTCTTCATCGTCTCTCCTCACCGCCCATCGGCCGGAGCCTCCTCCGCCGGGCCCTCGATCAGGAAGCGATCGAGGCCGGTGGTCCGCAGCACGTTCTCGACCCGGCCGTAGGCGCCGGTGACGGTGAGCGTGGCGTTCTGCGCGCGCGCGTGCTTGTACGCACGCACGAGAACGTTGAGACCGGAGGAGTCACAGAAGTCGACCGCGGCGAGGTCGACGACGACCGCCCGCTCTCCCGCGTCGACGAGTTCGGTCAGCCGGGACCGCAGCTCGTCGGAGGAGTGCAGGTCGATGGAGCCGCGCGCGGCGATCGTCGCACGGCCGTCCTGTCGTGTCGTGTGCAAGGCAAGCCCCACGCCACCCCACCTTACCGATTGTTGGTCTCCATCATGACGCCCGCAGAACGATGAGGGCAACGTCGTCGTTCGACGGCTCCGGGCCGAAGTCGCGGACGGCTCGCTGAATGCGGGCGGCGACGGCCCCCGCACTCAGCCCCGTGCAGCCCGCGAGCAGGTTCTCGAGCCCTTCGCCGTCCCCGAGCAGCCGGTTGCCGGAGCGGCGCTCCGTGACGCCGTCGGTGACGCACAGCAGGACCTCACCGCGGCGCAGGTCGACCGTGTCGGTGTGGAAGTCGACGCCGTCGAACACGCCGAGCAGCGGCTGAGGCGAGGCCGCCTCCCGGACCGTGCCGTCCGTGGCGAGCACCAGCGGGGGCGGGTGCCCCGCGCTCGTCAGCCTGATCGTCACGCCTCCGGTGCGGCGCCTGGCGGCGATCTCGCCGTGCAGCAGGGTGAGCAGCCGCCCGCGTTCGCCCTCGCCGAGGATGAGCCGGTTGAGCCGGCCGAGGACACCAGGGACGGACATGTCCTCGGCGGCGAGGATGCGCAACGCGTGCCGGGCGAGCCCGGTGACGGCGGCGGCCTCGGGACCGGTGCCGCACACGTCGCCGATGGCGAACCGCCAGTGGGACGCGGCGGCCGGGCCGCCGGGGCGCCGCCCGCTCTGAAAGACGTCGTAGAAGTCGCCGCCGACCTCGCTGCCCTCCCCGGCGGGCTCGTACACGACCGCGACCTCCAGGCCGGGGATCTCAGGGATGCCGGGCGGCAGGAGGCTGCGCTGCAGGGCGCTGCTCATGGCGGTCTGCGCGGAGAACAGCCGAGCGTTGTCGACGGCCAGGGCGGCGCGGCGGCTGAGCTCCTCGGCGAGCTCGATCGCGCTGCGGGGGAAGCGGTCGCCGGACGGGCGGCCGATGACGATGGTGCCGATGCGCCGGCCGCGGGCGATCAGCGGGAACGCGTAGACCTGGTCGGTGGCGGTGTCGCCGGTGGCGGCCCGGACCTCCGCGGGCGCGGCGGCGAGCCCGTTCCAGGGGCCGGGGACGTCCATCGGCGGGGCGGCGCCCGCGTGTTCGAGCAGCTCGCGGAGCCCGTCGGCGCGGTTCTCATCGGCGTGCCACACGTAGGCGAGCCGGTCGGGCTCGGACTCGGTGACGTTGTAGACGGCGCACCAGGTGGCCAGGCGGGGGACGACGAGCTGGGCGACGAGCGCCATCGTGCGTTCCTGGTCGAGGGTCCCGGCGAGCAGGTCGCTGGCCTCGGCGACGAAGCTGAGCCAGCCCCGCCAGGACCGTTCCAGCTCCCCCACTCTGGCCTTCTCCAGGGAGAGCGACATTTCGTCGGCGAGCCGGCCGAGACGTGCGCCGTCGGCCTCGGCGAACCGGCCGGACACGGACGAGACGGCCACGAGCAGGCCGGTGAGGCGTCCCTGGGACTCCAGTGGCGCGGCGGCCAGGGACCGCGCCTGCAGGGCCGCGGCGGTCGGATCGGAGGCGTCCGAGGCGACCCAGGCCGAGCCGGCGCGGGCGGCGGGGCCGAGTCCGGCCACCGACAGCTCGCCGAGGGGCATCTCGGCGGCGGTGCCGGCGGAGGCGCCCATGATCAGGCGTCCGTCGCGCTCGGTCAGCAGGACGGCCGCGCCCTCGGCGCCGAGGACCTCCCGGACGCCGGCGACGCCGTCCTCCATGGATTCCACCGCCGCCGGGGACCGCAGGAGCCGGTCACCGGCGGCGGGGACCTCGCCCACGCCCTCTCCGAGCCTGCCCTCCCTGACCTGGCCCGAGCCGTCGCGGGCGGGCTCGCCCGGGCCGTCGCGGGCGACGCGTTCACGGGTGCGCTCACGCCTGGCGGCGCCGTCTCGGGCGGGCTCGGCGGAACCGCCGGCCTCGGCGGGCTCCCCGGGAAGGGATCCGGCCGGCGCGGCGGCGCCCGCGGCGCCCGGCCGGGGCAGCCGGAACCAGACGCCCTTCGTGCGGCGGTCGTAGGAGACGCCCCAGGATGCGGCGAGCCGGGCGATCGACGGGAGGCCGCGCCCGCTGGAAGCGGTGACGCCCGGCATGTCGATACCCCGGGTGGGATGGCGGTCGCGAATCTCGATCTTGATGTCGCCGTCCTCGATCCGGCAGGAGACCTCGAAGGACGTGCCGGCGTAGGCGATCGCGTTGGTGGCGAGCTCGCTGGTGGCCAGGACCGCGTCGTCCGCGACCTCGTCCATGCCCCAGTCGGCGAGCACCTTCCGGACGAACCGGCGCGCGTCCGCCACCGCGGGGGCGGCGGACGGGAAGGTGGCCGACGCCGTCTGCCGATCCAACTGTCGTCCCTCGTTCGAAGCGTCACTACCGGGCCTGGCCATCGTGACAGACCGGTCGGCGACCCGGCCACGGGACCCGTGAACCGGGAGGCGGCGCGATGCGCCCGGCCTCGGCGGCGCGATCCCCCGCCAACACGACAGACCGTAACACGAAGACTACAAGGGCGGATGCACGTTCATTGCCGTCCGTTCACCTCCGGCGTGCGGACGGCGTCCAGCATCGCACGGCGACGTAGAGTACTGGGTGCGGCCAGGAAGGCCCTAGAGACGGAGTCCGTGCCATCCGGCCATCCGGTCTCCGGACACCCGACAATCGCGGGCCAGGAGGATGAACAGCATGCCGCGTACCGCGTCTCGCGCCCGCCCAGGCGGCGGGTACCGCGATACCACCCCCCGCTACAGCGACGCAGATCTCGAACCGCTCCTCAAGGCGCTCATCGCCGTGCGGGACGGGAAGGCGAGGTCGGAGCTGACCGTGCCGGGCGAGGGGGCCGTGGCGGAGGCCGCGGCGATCTTGGAGGAGATCCGCCAGAACGGCCACGAGCTGGCGTCGGGGCTGAGCCGCGTACGCCGCGAGATCGGCCGGGAGGGCCAGCTCCGCGGGAGGTTGACGCCGGGGACGCTCCGCGGCACCTGGGCGACCGCGGTGGAGGACGCCAACGCGATCATCGACAAGCTGACCGACCTCGCCACGGGGATGAGCCAGGTGGTGGAGGCGGTGGCCGCGGGCGACCTGAGCCAGCGGGTCGAGCTGCGGGTGCGCGGCCGGCCGATGCGCGGGGAGCTGCTGCGCATGGCCAAGTCGGTCAACGGGATGGTCGAGCTGCTCGACCAGTTCACGTGGGAGGTCACCCAGTTCGCCCGCGAGGTCGGCACCGAGGGTCGGCTCGGCGGTCAGGCCCCGGCGCGCGGGATGACGGGCCGGTGGCGGGACGTGACGGCCTCGGTGAACATCATGGCGGCGCGGCTGACGTCCCAGGTCCGCGACATCGCGGAGGTCACCACGGCGGTGGCCAGGGGCGACCTGACCCGCAAGGTCACCGTGGAGGCGACGGGTGAGCTCCAGGAGCTGAAGCTCACCGTGAACACGATGGTCGACCAGCTGTCGGCGTTCGCCGACGAGGTGACCCGCGTGGCCCGCGAGGTCGGCACCGAGGGCCAGCTGGGCGGCCAGGCCAACGTGCCGGGCGTCAGCGGCGTGTGGAAGAACCTCACCGACAACGTGAACGCGATGGCGAACAATCTGACCTACCAGGTCCGCAACATCGCCCAGGTCACCACCGCCGTCGCCGACGGCGACCTCGGCAAGAAGATCACGGTCGACGCGCAGGGCGAGATCCTGCAGCTCAAGGACACCGTGAACACGATGGTGGACACCCTGTCGGCGTTCGCCGCCGAGGTCACCCGCGTCGCCCGCGAGGTCGGCACGGAGGGACGCCTCGGCGGCCAGGCCCGCGTGCCCGGCGTGAGCGGCGTGTGGAAGGACCTGACCAGCAACGTCAACGGGATGGCGTCCAACCTGACCTACCAGGTCCGCAACATCGCCCAGGTCACCACCGCCGTCGCCGAGGGCGACCTCGGCAAGAAGATCACCGTGGACGCGCAGGGCGAGATCCTGGAGCTGAAGGACACGGTGAACGCGATGGTGGACACGCTGTCGTCGTTCGCCTCGGAGGTCACCCGCGTCGCCCGCGAGGTCGGCACGGAGGGGCGCCTCGGCGGCCAGGCGCGGATGCCGGACGTCAGCGGCGTCTGGAAGGACCTGACCGACAACGTCAACTCGATGGCGAACAACCTGACCATGCAGGTCCGCGGGATCGCCCAGGTCACCACGGCGGTCGCGAAGGGCGATCTGACCCGCAAGATCGAGGTGGACGCGCAGGGCGAGATCCTGCAGCTCAAGGACACCCTGAACACGATGGTGGACACCCTGTCGGCGTTCGCCGACGAGGTCAGCCGCGTGGCCCGTGAGGTCGGCACCGAGGGCCGGCTCGGCGGCCAGGCGCACGTGCCCGGCGCGGGCGGCATGTGGAAGGACCTGACCGACAACGTCAACGGGATGGCGTCCAACCTGACCTACCAGGTCCGCAACATCGCCCAGGTCGCGACGGCGGTCGCGCACGGCGACCTGACGCGGCGCATCGACGTGAACGCGCAGGGCGAGATCCTGGAGCTGAAGACGACGCTGAACACGATGGTGGACACGCTGTCGTCGTTCGCGTCCGAGGTCACCCGCGTCGCCCGGGAGGTCGGCATCGAGGGGCGGCTCGGCGGGCAGGCCGAGGTCGAGGGCGTGTCGGGCACCTGGAAGCGCCTGACCGAGAGCGTGAACGAGCTGGCCGGCAACCTGACCACCCAGGTCCGCGCGATCGGCGAGGTCGCCAGCGCGGTCGCCACCGGTGACCTGACCCGGACGATCACCGTGGAGGCGCGCGGCGAGGTCGCCGAGCTGAGCGACAACGTCAACCTGATGGTCGCGACGCTGCGCGAGACGACCCGTGCCAACGAGGAGCAGGACTGGCTCAAGACGAACCTGGCGCGGATCGGCGGTCTCATGCAGGGCCACCGGGACCTCATGCAGGTCGCCGAGCTGATCATGCGTGAGCTGACGCCGACGGCGACCGCCCAGTACGGCGCGTTCTACCTCGCCGAGAGCATCGGCGAGGAGACCGAGCTGGTCATGATCGCCGGGTACGGGATGCGGCGCGGGCGGATCGGGGCCGTCCGGTTCGCGATGGGCGAGGGACTGGTCGGGCAGGCGGCGCAGGAGCGCCGGCCGCTGCTGATCGCCGACGCCCCCGCCGACTACGTCAAGATCGGTTCGGGGGTGGGCGAGGCGTCCCCGGTCAACATCATCGTGCTGCCGATCGTGTTCGAGGACGCGGTGCTCGGCGCGATCGAGCTGGCCGCGTTCGGCCGCTTCACCGACGTCCACCTGGCGTTCTTCAGCCAGCTGATCGAGACGATCGGGGTGACGCTGAACGCGATCAGCGCCAACACCCGGACCGAGGCGCTGCTCGGCGAGTCCCAGCGCCTCGCGCAGGAGCTGCAGGAGCGCTCGGACGAGCTGCAGCGCCAGCAGGGCGAGCTGCGGCATTCCAACACCGAGCTGGAGGAGAAGGCGGCGCTGCTGGCCCAGCAGAACCGCGCGATCGAGATCCAGAACTTCCAGATCGAGCAGGCCAGGCGGACGCTGGAGGAGCGCGCCGAGCAGCTGGCGATCTCCTCGCGGTACAAGTCGGAGTTCCTGGCGAACATGTCGCACGAGCTGCGCACGCCGCTGAACAGCCTGCTCGTGCTCGCCAAGCTGCTGTCGGAGAACCAGGGCGGCAACCTCACCGGCAAGCAGGTGGAGTTCGCCCAGACGATCCACGACTCGGGCACCGACCTGCTGGAGCTGATCAACGACATCCTGGACCTGGCCAAGGTCGAGGCCGGGAAGATGGAGGCGCACCCGCAGCAGCTGTCGGTGTCGGCGCTGGTCGACTACGTCGACGCGACGTTCCGTCCGCTGTCGGTCGACAAGGGGCTGCAGTTCGGCGTGGAGGTGGCGCCTGACGTCCCGTCCGTCCTGAACACCGACGAGCAGCGGCTTCAGCAGGTGCTGCGCAACCTGCTGTCGAACGCGGTGAAGTTCACCGCCGAGGGCGAGGTGCGGCTGCTGATCGAACGGGCCGGCGACATCGACTTCACACTGCCCGCGCTGTGGAACACCCCCGACGTGATCGCGTTCCGGGTGATCGACACCGGCATCGGGGTGAGCACGGACAAGCTTCAGGAGATCTTCGAGCCGTTCCAGCAGGCCGACGGGACGACGAGCCGCCGCTACGGAGGCACCGGCCTCGGCCTGTCGATCAGCCGGAACATCGCGCGGCTGCTGGGCGGGGAGATCCACGCGGAGAGCCGGCCGGGCAGCGGCAGCGTGTTCACGCTCTACCTGCCCGCCCAGTACAGCGAGCGCGACGACCGGCGGCGCTCGTCGCTGACGGACGACGTGGTCGTCGCGTCGGAGGGCATGGCGGGGATGATGCCGGGCGGCGAGCCCGGCAACGGCGGTCTGCCCGCCGCCGGGTCCGCGCCCGCCGGGGACAACGGGCTCCCGGCGGATCAGCGGGCGCCGGGCGGGGAGCGCCCCGGCGAGCCGGAGGCCGCGATCGCCGGCCTGCTGGAGGGACCTCCCGCGGACTTCCTCGACACGGTCCTGTCCGGCCGCAAGGTCCTGATCGTCGACGACGACGTCCGGAATGTGTTCGCCCTCACCAGCGTGCTGGAGGGCTACGGGATGGAGGTCCTGTACGCCGAGGACGGGCAGGCCGGAATCGATGTCCTGCACCGCAACCCGGACGTGGCGGTCGTGCTGATGGACGTGATGATGCCGGGCCTGGACGGCTACGCGACCACCGCGGCGATCAGGGAGATGCCGCAGTTCGCCGAGCTGCCCATTATCGTGATCACTGCGAAGGTGATGAAGGGCGACCGGGAGAAGAGCCTGGAGTCGGGCGCCTCCGACTACGTGCCCAAGCCGGTGGACGTGGACCATCTTCTTGACGTCATGAGGAACTGGCTGCAACCCTCCATCGTCCGCTGAGGAGAGGAGAGGCCTGGAAGTAGGGTCGCCGTAGGCGCTGAAGCGGCCGGCGATGGCGGGGACCGGAATCGGAGAGACGCGCGTGGACGACAAGGCGAAGATCCTGCTCGTGGACGACCGCGAGGAGAACCTGATCGCGCTGGAGGCCATCCTCAGCTCGCTGGATCAGGACCTCGTCCGGGCGCGGTCCGGGGAGGACGCGCTGAAGGCGCTGCTCACCGACGAGTACGCGGTCATCCTGCTGGACGTCGTCATGCCGGGGATGGACGGGTTCGAGACGGCCCGCGACATCAAGCGCCGCAAGAAGACCCGCGACCTGCCGATCATCTTCCTCACGGCGGTGAACAGCGACCCCGACTACGCCTTCCGCGGCTACGCGGCGGGCGCGGTCGACTTCATCTCCAAGCCGTTCGACCCGTGGGTGCTGCGCGCGAAGGTGTCGGTGTTCGTGGAGCTGCACAACAAGAACAAGCAGCTCCGCGACCAGACGACGCTGCTGCGCGAGCAGGCCGCCCTGCTGCGGGAGCAGTCGACGCTCCTGCGGGCGCGCCCCGCCGAGGAGGCGCCGCAGCGGGCCGGTGAGCGGCTGGCGGCCGTGGAGGAGCAGGCCGAGGTGGTCGGCAAGCGCGTCCCGGACGCCCTGCGCGGCGAGTTCGACGAACTCGGCCGCCGCCTCACCGAACTCCGCCAGGCCCTCAACGGCGAAGGCCCGGCGTCGTCCTGACCCCCGGCTAGCCGCGATCCAGTACGGCCCTGGCGGCGGCGATGCGGGCGAGCGTGCGGTCGCGGCCGAGGATCTCCAGGGACTCGAACAGCGGGAGCCCGACGGTGCGGCCGGTGACGGCGACGCGGACGGGCGCCTGGGTCTTGCCGAGCTTGAGGCCGTGTTCGGCGCCGATGCGCTCCAGCCGGTCCTTGAGCTCGGCGGCGTTCCACGGCGCGTCCCGGTAGGCGGTCTCGGCGGCGGCGAGGATCGCGGCGGCGGGCTCCTTCATCGCCTTCTTCCAGGACTGCTCGTCGGACGGCGGCTCGTCCAGGAACACGAAGTCGATCATCGGGACGATCTCCGACAGCAGCGCCACCCGGGTCTGCGCCAGCGGCGCCAGCTCGGCGAACACCGCGACGTCGACGTCGAACGGGGCCTCCTGCAGGAACGGGAGGCACTCGGCGATGAACTTCTCGACGGGCAGCGCCCGGAGGTAGTCGCCGTTGAACGAGCGGAGCTTCTTCTCGTCGAAGAACGCGGGCGAGGTGTTGACGTCCTCGATGCGGAACTCGTCGACGATCACGTCCCAGGGGACGATCTCGCGGTCGCCCGACGGGGCCCAGCCGAGGAGCATCAGGTAGTTTCGCATGGCCTCGGGGAGGTAGCCCTCGGCCCGGTAGTCCTCCAGCGCGACCTTGTCGCGGCGCTTGGACAGCTTCTGCCGCTTCTCGTTGACGATGACGGGGACGTGCGCCCAGACGGGCGGCTCGCCGCCGAGCGCCTCCCACAGCAGCTGCTGCTTGGGCGCGTTGGACAGGTGCTCCTCGCCGCGCACGACGTGGGTGATGCCCTGGCTCATGTCGTCGACCGCGTTGGCCAGCAGGAACGTGACCGACCCGTCGGCGCGGGCGATGACGAAGTCCTCCAGGACGGCGTTCTCGAAGACGGGCTTGCCGCGCAGCAGGTCCACGACGGTGGTCTGGCCCTCGTCGGGCGTGCGGTAGCGGAGGGCGCGTCCGGGACCGGCGTCCAGGCCGCGGTCGCGGCAGAACCCGTCGTAGCCCTTGTGCTGGTCGCCGGTGCGGGCGATCACGGCTTCGCGGGTGCAGTCGCAGTAGTAGGCGCGGC
This sequence comes from Spirillospora sp. NPDC048824, assembly GCF_043198455.1. NCBI lineage: Bacteria > Bacillati > Actinomycetota > Actinomycetes > Streptosporangiales > Thermomonosporaceae > Spirillospora > Spirillospora sp. NPDC048824. The sequence goes on from NZ_JBICUS010000023.1 coordinate 15,082, forward strand.
CGGCGGCCTTGAGCGTCTCGACGGCCTCGGCGTGCCTGTCGGTGTTGGCCGACTGGAAGTAGGGGCCCTCGTACTGTTCGCCGTCCATCCCGAGCCAGGCCAGGGCGCGGATGATGCCCTCGGTCCATTCGGGGCTGTTGCGGGAGGCGTCGGTGTCCTCGATCCGCAGCACGAGCGTCCCGCCCGACTGCGCGGCCATCACCCAGTTGAACAGCGCCGAGCGGGCGCCGCCGACATGGAACATGCCGGTCGGGGACGGGGCGAAGCGGACGCGGATCGAAGAGGTCGAAGACATGCTTCAAGGGTAGAGCGCGCGGGGGCCCGTTCGCGCCCGGGACCCGCGCGCCCCGCCCGTGTTCCCACCGGGCTACGCGCCCGGTGCGGGCCTCCAGTGCGGATCGCGGCCGGCCAGCCCGACGAGCCGGTCGAGGAGCGGCGCGTCCTCCGGCACGGGCACCTCGGCGCCGAACGCCCCGTATTCGCGGCCGACCTCCGCCGTCGGGACGAGCTGCTCCCACGCGGCCCGCACGACCTCGGGCGGGTAGCCGGGCTCGCGGCCGGTGGCGGCGGCGAGGTCCCAGCCGTGGGTGACGGACTCGCCGAAGAGGATCCCGGCGATGAACTCGGCCGGCATGCCCTCCTTGTTGCCGGTGAGGCTGGTCGTGCCCTCCCACGCCGCCGGGTCCTGCCAGGCCTCGGCGGTCTTCCTGGCCTGCTCCTCGTACCGCTCGGCCCAGCGGGGCTCGGCGGTGAAGTCGTGGTCCTCCCCCGGCCCGGTGATCGGCAGCTTGTGCGCGGCGGCCTCGCCGCGCGCGCTCCACAGGATCAGGTGGTTGATCAGGGCCCGGACGTCCCAGCCCGCGCACGGGGTCGGCGCGTCCAGCTTCGCCGCGGGGATCTCCAGGACGATCCGCGCCGCGGCCTCCGCGGCGGGAAGCATCTGGCTCCGGATATCCATGATCTCTCCCTCGCTCATCAGTTCGAACACGCCGTCCACGGTAGAACCGGCCGCGGGGTCCGGTCTTGAAGAAACGCGCCACGTTAGCCTGAACTGATGGAACGACCCCTACCCGGTGGGACGCGGGGCATCCTGCACGCGCGGACGGGGCTGGAGCACTTCCGGGTCGAGCGGATCGCGCCGCCGCCCCCGCTCGCCCCGTTCGCCGAATTCTTCTGGGTGCTGCGCTGGGACCTGCGCGGACGGCCCCCGCACCGCCAGCGGCTGCTCACGCTGCCGTCCGTCCACATGACCTTCACCAGCTATCTGACCAGCGGGGCGACGCGGGCGCGGATCGTGGGCGTGGTGCGCGAAGAGTTCACCGAGGAGATCGCGGACGAGGGCCGCGTGGTCGGGGTCGGTTTCCGGCCGGGCGGGTTCCGGCCGTTCCTCGGCGGCGACGTGCCGGTCTCCGCGCTGACCGGCCGGTTCGCCGGGGTGGACGAGGTGTTCGGCGAGGACGGCCTCGCGCTCGCCGGGGAGATCTTCGCGGCCCCGGGCGCGGCCGAGGGCCTCGCGCTGCTGACGGAGTTCCTGATCGGGCGGCGTCCCGTGCCCGACCCGGCCGCCGAACGGGCCGCCGGGATCGTCGCGCGGATCGCGGCGCGTCCGGGCCTGCTGCGGGTGGACGAGCTGGCCGGGGACGTGGGGATGAGCCCGCGCAGCCTGCAACGCCTGTTCCACGAGTACGTGGGCGTCGGCCCGAAGTGGGTGATCCGGCGGTACCGGATGCAGGAGGCGCACGAGCGGGCCGCGTCCGGCTCGGACGTCGACTGGGCGGAGGTGGCGGCGGAGCTCGGCTACGCCGACCAGGCGCATTTCACCCGCGACTTCACCGCCGCCGTCGGGACCCCGCCCGCGACGTACGCGCGGGAGGCGGCGCCGAACCGTGAGCCGGGGACGGAGCGCGAGCCGGGGCCTGGCACCATCGACGCATGACCGACCCCCTCGATCCGTTCGGCGACCTCGCCTCGTTCCGGAGTGTCGCCGCCGGCAGGCTGGCCTCGTTCGAGCACACGACCGTCCCGGACAAGCCCGGCCTGCGCCGCGCAGGGGTCGTCCTGTGCGCGGTGGAGCACGACGGCGTTCCCGCGGTGATCCTGATCAAGCGCGCTTACCGGGGGCGCAACCCCGGTCAGTGGGGGCTGCCCGGCGGCCGCGTGGAGGAGGGCGAGACGCCCGAGGAGGCGGCCCTGCGGGAGCTGCACGAGGAGATCGGCCTGACCGCCGGGTCCGCCGACGTCCTCGGCAGGCTCGACGACTTCCCCGCCACCTCCGGTTTCTCGATCACGCCGGTCGTGGTGGTGCTGGACGACCCCGGGCCGCTGATGCCGAGCCCGGACGAGGTCCACTCCGTCCACCACACGAGCCTGCGCAAGCTCGCGGACGACGACACGCCGAAATGGGTTCCGCAGCCCGGCGGCGGTCATCTGCTACAGATGTGGCTGGGGCCCCGGTGGCGCGTCCATGCCCCGACCGGCGCGATGCTGTGGCAGTTCCGCGAGGTGGTGCTGCTCGGGCACGACGTCAGGGTCGCCGACCTCGTCCAGCCCGACTGGACGCGCCACTAGCGTCGGCGCTAGAACGTCCCCCCGTCGATGACGATGCGCTGCCCGGTGAGGTAGGACGCCTCGTCGGAGACGAGGAACCGCACCACTCCGGCGACCTCCTCGGGAGTGCAGACGTGCCCGTAGGGGGATGAGGCGTCCGCTTGCCGGATGTCCTCGATGCCCGTGGTGGCGCGCACGAGCCGCCGTCCCATGTCGGTGTCGACCACGCCGGGCGCGACGACGTTGACGTGCATGCCGTTGCCGCGCTCCTCCTTGGCGAGGGTCCGCGCGAGCGCCTCCATCGCGGCCTTGCCCATCGTGTAGGGGGCGCCGAACGGCGGCGTGGTGTCGGTGATCACGCTGGAGACGAACACCATGTCGCTGCGTCCGGCGCGGCGCATCAGCGGCAGCAGCGCCTGGCTGAGGTGGTGCGGGCCGAACGCGTGCACGCGCAGCACCCGCTCGAGCTCGGCGGGGTCGGTGCCAGCGACGCTGTGGCCGCGGCTGGCGATCCCGGCGCAGTGCACGAGGATGTCGAGGCCGCCGAGCTCCGCCTCGACGCGGGCGGCGAGGGCCCGGCACTCCTCCAGGTCGTCGACCGACGCGCGGAACGCGTGGCCGCGCACGCCCGCGGCCTCGATGTCGGCGACGGTCTTGCGCGCGGCGTCCTCGTCGCGCCGGTAGGCGACGGCCACCCCGGCCCCGTCGGCGGCCAGGGCCAGGGCGATCGCCCGGCCGATCCCCCGGCCGCCTCCGGTGACCAGGGCGGTACGGCCGGCCAGAGAACTCATGGGGCGCTCCTTCGTCAGGGGGCGGACGACAGCACCATCCTGCACGCTCGCGGCCTCCCGCCGTAAGCGGGCCCTGACGAAGACGCCCCCGGGCCTACCCGGCCGGTTCCGCCTCGATGACGTGGTAGGCGGACGGCGGCAGCGGCCCGGTCAGCGAGACCACCGTGAGTCCCGCGCCTTCGAGCAGCTCCCGGAACTCCGCCTCGGTCCGCTCGCGTCCGCCGGTCGAGACGAGCATGTTGAGGTCGTTGCGGACGACGCCGGCCGTCTCCGGCGTGACGATCTCCGGCATCACCTGCTCCAGCACGAGCACCCGGTCGCCGGGACGCATCGCCGCGCGGACGTTCTTCAGGATCGCGGTGGCCTTCTCGTCGTGCCAGTCGTGGATCACGCTCTTGAGGACGTACGCGTCCGGGCCTTCGGGAACGGACTCGAAGAAGTCGCCCGGCATGATCTGCGCCCGGTCGGCGACGTCCGCCAGCGTGCCGGACGCGGCGTCGAGGCCGGCGGGCAGGTCGAAGAGCACTCCGCGCAGCCCGGGGTTGGCGCGCAGGATCGCGGCGAGCAGCGTTCCGTCACCGCCGCCGAGGTCCGCGACCGTGGCGTAGCGGCCGAAGTCGTGCGCCTCGATGATCCCCGGCGCGACCGCCCGGGTGTGCTCGGCCATCGCCGCGTTGAACGTCGCCGACAGCTCTCCGTCCGACTTGAAGAACTCGAACGGCGTCTTGCCGGTCGCGCGTTCCCACGCGTACTCCCCGGTGCGCAGCGTCTCGGTCATGTCGCCCCACGTCCGCCACACGTCGGGGCCGCAGAACAGCTTGATCAGCGCGCGGATCGAGTCGGGGGCGTCGGCGCGGAGCCGCCGCCCCTCCGCGGTCAGCGCGAAGAGGTCGCGCTCCTTCTGGTCCACGACGCCCAGGCCGGTGAGGCCGCGCAGCAGCCGGTACAGCGACGGCGCGTGGGTTCCGGTCTCCTTCGCCAGTTCCGCGCTCGATCTCGGCCCGTCCGCCAGGGCGTCGGCCAGCCGTATCTCCGCGGCCACGTGAAGCATCTGCGCCGGCATGTACCCGAAGGCCAGGTCCAGCAGCGGTGATCTCGACATCGTCGGCTCCCTTCTTTGTCACCAGGGACGCTACGGAGTAGCCGGGGGGCCGTCTTGGACGAATGAAACCTGCCCGGCAGCCGCGGCCGGCATGCCTGCGGCGTCGGCGGGCCTGCGGTGTCAGCGGGCCCGGGTGTGAGCGGGCCTGCGGTGTCAGCGGGCGAGGGCGCGCAGCCAGGTCGCGGCGGCGGCGAGGTGCTCGTCGGTCAGGCCGCCCATCGGGTCGATCTCCACGAGCAGATGCTCGGCGACGTCGGGCTCGCCGGCGATGCACTCGGTGGCGTCGGGCTCGTCCTCGAACCAGACGAACGGGCGGCCCTCGGTCCACGCGGCGACGTGGCGGGCCTTCCACGCGCCGAGCGTCCGCCCCTCCTCGGCGCCGGGGAACTGCGGGATCGGGACGAACGGCAGCTCCGGCAACCCGACTCTCGGAGCGATCCACACGTTGGCGTTGTCGCACCAGTAGCTCGCCCAGGCCAGTTCCGCACCGGCGGACTCGGCCAGGTCCAGCAGGGACGGGCCGTGCGCGGGGTTGAGCCACAGCCTGAACGACATGCCGTTCGGCGAGCAGCGATGCCGTTTGTAGCCCCGGTGGGGCCTTTCGAATGGGTTGAGAACTCCGTCCACGTCCAGAAGAACCACCGGCGACCCCATACCCGGACGGTACGACATCACGGACCGTCCGTCGAAGGTCATTTCCGGCCGCGCGTCATAGGTTTCCGCCGAGCGGGCATGGTGCGGTCATGTGCCGGCTCTTCGGGATGACCACGGGAGGACCGCGCGTCCACAGCACGTTCTGGCTGCTGGACGCTCCGGACAGCATGACGTCCCAGAGCCGCCGCATGCCCGACGGAACGGGACTCGGCTGGTTCTCGCTGGGCGAGGAACCCGTCCGCGACCGCGCGCCCATCGCCGCGTTCCAGGACTGCGACTTCAACGCCGAGGCGCGCCACGTCGTGTCGCACACGTTCGTCTCCCACGTCCGGTTCGCGTCGACGGGCGCACCGGACGTCCACAACTCCCACCCGTTCGTCATGGACGACCGGCTGTTCGCCCACAACGGCGTGGTGAAGCGCCTCGACGTCCTCGGCTCGTGGCTCACCGACGTGGAACGGGCCCTGACCCAGGGGCAGACCGACTCCGAGCTGGTGTTCGCCTACATCACGGCGGAGATCCGGCGATGCGGCGACGCACTGGCGGGGCTGATCTCCGCCGTCCGGCGCATCGCCGCCGAACTGCCCGTCTTCGCGCTGAACGTCCTGCTGGCCGAGTCGCGGCGGCTGTGGGCGCTGCGCTACCCGGACACGCACGAGCTGTGGGTCCTCAAGCCCACGCTGGAGAAGACCGGTCCCGCCCGGCACCTGAGCTCCGGCCGCGAGCCCGGTCAGGTGAGCGTGGGGGCGCACAGGGAGCCGTGCCCGGCGTTCGTCCTCGCCAGCGAGCGCATGGACGACGACCCGGGGTGGCGCCTCCTCGCGCCCGGCGAACTGCTCATGGTGGACGGGCTGGAGGCGACCTCGCTGTTCCCGTTCGACGACCCGGCGCACCCGCTGACGGTCGCCGAACTGTCGGCGGCGGAGGCCACGTCCCAGACGTGATCGACTCCGGCGCGCGGGACGTAGAGTGGGCGGCCGAGTCCTGAAGGAGCCTGGATGACGCACCAACTCACGCTGATGGCCGTGCACGCCCACCCCGACGACGAGGTGCTGGGCACCGGCGGCCTGCTCGCCCGCTGCGCCGCAGAGGGCATCCGCACGGTCCTGGTCACCTGCACCAACGGGGAGCAGGGCGACGACTCCGGCGGCGTGAAGCCCGGCGAACCGGGACACGACGCCTCCGAGGTCGCCGAACGGCGCCTGGCCGAACTGCGCGAGTCGGCCGGCCTGCTCGGCATCGGCCATCTGGAGCTGCTCGGCTACCGCGACTCCGGCATGGCCGGCTGGTCGGCGAACGACGATCCCGAGGCGTTCGCGAACGTCCCGCTGGAGGAGTCCGCCGGGCGGCTCGCCGCGCTGATGGAGCACTACCGCCCGCAGGTCGTCGTCACCTACGACGAGAACGGCGGCTACGGGCACCCCGACCACATCCAGGCCCACCGCATCGCGCTCGCCGCCGCCGAGAAGAGCGGCGTGCCGGACAAGCTGTACTACACCGCCATCCCCCGCTCGGGCATCAAGCAGATGTTCGAGACCATCCGCGAGGCGGGCGTGGAGATCGACTTCGATCCGCCCGAGGACTTCGGGACCCCCGACGAGCTGATCACCAGCACGGTCGACGTGTCCGCGCATGTGGAGGTCAAGCGGAAGGCCCTCCAGGCCCACGCGAGCCAGGGCGAGAACATCTTCCTCCTGCGGCTGCCGGAGGAGGTGCAGCAGGCGGCGTTCTCGTCCGAGACGTTCGTCCGCCACTACTCGCGCGTCGAGGCGTCCGGCAAGGAAGAGGACCTGTTCGACGGTCTCAGGTGATCCGGGCCTGGGCCCTGTAGTGGTCGAGGACGTCCTGACGCAGCAGGTAGCCGAACCCGGACCGCTCAAGCCGCAACGCGAAGGCCGCCTCATCGGTGCCCAGGGAGGCGGCGGTGGCGTCCAGCCGCCACTCGTGCGCGGCCAGCCGCTTGAGGAGGTATCCCCGCTTCACCTGCGCGTCGGAGAGCCGGAACGTCTTCATGTACGCGACGCGCCCGTCGGCGCCGGTGATGGTCTCACCGATGTGGTTCTCCTTGCGCAGGCCGAACGACGGCAGGAACCGCGCCAGCTCGAAGCCGTTGAGGAACTGCACGACCTGGCGGGATCCGTCCTCGTCGAGGAGCTGCCCGGCCATGACCTCGTCATGGAAGGCGGCCCACTCGGCCTGCCGCCTCTCCGCCGCCGCCCGCAGGTCCTTGAGCGAACGGATCCCGGTGTCGTCGATCCCCGCCGACAGGTCGCCCGCGGGCATCCCCAGGAGGCCGTACACGTAGATCAGTTCCCCGAACAGGTCTTCGACCAGGGTCGGATGCAGCGCCCGGTAGTCGTCGGGATGCGGGGTGACGAACGCGCTCGCCAGCGCGTCCGCGACGTAGACCATCACGCCGCACTGCCCCGGATGGATCTCGAAGATCCGCAGGGCGTCCTCGAGCCCCCGCACCTGATGCCCGAGATAGGTCTCCTCGCACCGGGGCGACAGCCCGTGCGCGACCGCCCTGCGCGACCACTCCTCCCACGCGATCTCCGGGCCGCCGAAGTGCAGCGCGAGATAGCCCTCGACGGCCAGGTGCAGCGGCAGGAAGCGAAGCCGGTCCTTGCCCGTCCTCCTCGCCATCCGGCGCGTCGTCCGCACCGGCATCCGCGGCGGCGCGGCCTCGGTGTCGTGCTCCAGGAGCCGCGTCCCGTACGCGGCCGCGGGCAACTGGTCGTTCTCACTCCAGGTCGCCACGAACGCGTGCGGGACGAACGACGTGTACACCGTCCCGTCCCCGACCTCCACGACCGACACCGGCTCCTCGTAGACCTTCCGGTGCAGGCGCAGATGCGGGACGGGCTCGTCCCGGACGAGCGGGACTAGCCGCACGCTGCCCCACGTCTGCGCGGCCCTGGTCTCCAGCCCGTCCAGCGTGAACGTCATGAGAGGTCCCCCAGGAAGCGTGCGGCCCGGTCGTCCAGGTGAGCCCGCAGCTGCGCCAGGCCGACCCGCCCCTCGGCGAAGCGGGCGAGCTCGACCAGCGTCGGCAGGTCCTCGGCGTCCCTGATGCCAGCGGTGGGCACGGTCGGCGCCAGCCGCCGCACGTCGAAGTCGTCGGCGTCGTACACCGGGTTCAGGTGGGCGATCATCACCCGCTGGCCGGGCGCACGCCGGTGCCCCGGGTCGAGGCGGGTCCGCCAGATCCGCAGGACGTCCGCGGCGAGGCCGGGCGGCGCGTTGTCGCAGCCGTCCGAGACGATGAGGAGACGCTCGGGCCGCGTCTCCAGCGCGTCGATGATCCGCTGCCCGAGCGGCGTGGGGCCGAACGGGTACACCAGCAGCTCGTCGGTGCGTCCCGACGTCCACAGCGGCGTGTACTCCTTCGCGAGCGCCTCCAGCAGGTAGTTCGAGGCGAGAGCGACCGCCAGCGGACGCCGCCGCTTCTGCCCCGACCCCGTCGCGGAGTAGCTGTCGTCCAGGACCGCGGTCACCGTGCCCCACGAACCGCGCGCCGCACCGGCCACGCGCCGTGCGGCCGTGCGCAGCGCCTCGGTCAACTCGGCGCGCCGCTCCGCCCTGGCGTCCAGCGACAGGGACAGCACGTACGAGGCGAGCCGGGTGAGGGGCATCTCCCCCAGGTCCGCGCGGACGTTCTCGACCGCGGCCTTCCGCGCGTTCTCCTGCAGGCGGAGCCGCTCCAGCCGGGTCATCCGCGGCTGGATGCGCTCCAGGAACACCTCGCGCGGAACGCCGTGCTTGGCCGCGAACCCCTCCGCGACCGTGTACGGAAGCTCATAGATCGCGGCCTGCTCATAGTGCGCCCGCCGCCACTGCTCGAAGATCGGCGTCTTGAACGCCTTCACGCTGAACGGCGCGAACAGGAAATTGCGCTGCTCCCCCTGAAGCCGCAGATGCGCATGCCGCGCCGCGGCCTTCACCGCGCTCCGGTACTTGACGGAGTCGAACGCCGGGTCACCGCGCCCCGCCATCCAGTCGCGGATGATGGCGCGCGTCCGCCGGTTGTTCACACCGCGCCGCCTCAGTTCCCCGAACACCCGGTACACCCGGTGCTGCGGCATCAGCTCCAGCCGCCGCGCGATCAGGCGCCCCTCGTACCGGCGCCGCCCGACCTCGACGTCCCCCGCCCGCACCAGCAGATTCCGGACGATGATCGCCGCATTGTGGTCGTTGACGTCCAGTGCGAGAGCGGCCGCGTACACCTCCCGGTAGTTCTCCAGCATGTATTCGTGCAGGAATTCAAGGCTGAGCCGCTGATCACCGGGGTAGTGCTGGAATTCCCGCTGCCCGGTCGACGTGATCGCCGCATTGACGAACATCAGCGCGTCCTCGCAGGCGACGAGTTCCTCGAACGTCTCGGTCATCGCTTTCCACGCAGGTCGGGGGGCGGGGTGCCGGCCGGGGAAGGATGGCGCGAGCGGCGAATCATCACTTGAAAGGTGGGTTCCGGAAGTCGCACCGAAGTCCCGCGGCCGGCTTCCGCACCGTAACACCGCGCGGGAACCGCGTGCCTCCCGATATTCCGGCCGGGCTCCCGCCCGTTCCCGGATCAGCGCGTGGGCTCGCCCGGGGCCGCCGCAGGACCGTGGTCGAAGGTGTGGCGCGGTCCCCGCAGGCCGCTGGGCACGGCGGGAGAGCTCTGCGCGACGCGCCGTGCGCCGAGACTGCCGGCGACCTCGTTGCGCAGTTCCGGCAGCCGCGCGTACAGGACGTCCCCAGGGCAGGCGGTGGCGTTGTAGTCGCGATGCCCGACGATGGCCGCGTGCGGGTCGAGCCCGTACGTGTCGCACAGCCACGCGCACGTCGCGACGAGCTTGTCCCACAGCGGGCCAGTGGGCCCCTGGGTCATGTAGATGCCCTCGTTCTCGATGCCGATCGTGTGGCTGTTGTGATTGAGGGTGTGGGCCCCGACCACGTGGTCGCCGGCGTTGACGGCCGCAAGGCTGCGGTTCCGTCCCTCCATCAGGTGGCCGCCGCGGCTGATGGTGAGCTGCTGACCGGTGTCGCTCCATCCGTTGCCGTCCATGTGGAAGTTCTGGATCGAGCGGGACAGCGCGAAGGCGTGCTCCAGCGAGTAGTCGGTGGAGTTCGCCGAGGCGGTGTGGTGGACGACGATGTGGTCGGGGGCCCGGTCCAGCACGGTCGCCGTCGAGGTGGGCGGCCGCGCCCCCCACTCGGAACGGGTGTGGACGCGGGGCGCGGCCTGCGCCGAAGCCGCGGACGGCGCGCCCGCCACCGGACCGAGCAGCGCGCCGCCCAGGACCGCGCCGGTGCCTCCGAGCAGTCCCCGGCGGGTGAGACGCATTTCCGCGGCCATGAGCAACTCCCTCCAGAGATGATCAACCAGACACATGGTCGCGAAAGACAACAAGCGAGACAACAGGGCCCTATGCGCCTATTTTGGATTTATGTGGATCGTGTGATTGTGTGCCAACCCGCCGGGCCCCCGACTGTGGAACTCTTCGGGGTGTGCAGGAGAGGGCGACGGTCGGCCAGTCCGGTGCGGTGGTCAGCAGACGGGACGGGGTCCACCGCAAAGAATCCGACGGCTGGCGCGTAGAGGGTGCGTTCCTGCCTGAGGGGCGGCCCGCCGCAGGCGGCATCGACGCTCAGGGACGATGGGTCGAGGTGCCGCCGGACGGGAGCAAGACGCTTCCCGGACGCTTCGTGCTGCCCGGCCTGGTCGACGCGCACTGCCATCTGAGCATCGCCGGCGGCGAGGACGGATGGCCGCGGCCGCTGAGTCTCGAAGAAGCGCACGCGAACCTCGGCACGGCACGCGACGCGGGGGTCGCGGTCGTCCGGGACCTCGGCAGCCCCGGCAGCCTGACACTGCGGATGCTGGAGGACACCGGAGGCGTGAGGCTACTCGCCTGCGGTCGTTTCCTCGCGCCGGAGGGACGGTACTTTCCAGAGTTGCATTCGCCCGTGTCCGCCGACGAGTTGATCGAGAGCGCGCTGGCGGAGATCGCCGGCGGGGCGCGCTGGGTGAAGCTGATCGGCGATTTCCCCCTGGTGGACGGCGGTGCCATGCGTCCGGGCGACGCCGTTCCGGCGTATCCGGTGGACGACGTCCGGAGGCTGGTGGAGGCCGTCCATCAGGCCGGGGCCAGAGTCGCGGCGCATACGACCACGGGGTTCGCGGGTGACCTGATCGCCGCCGGCGTCGACTCGATCGAGCACGGCGACGGCATGAACGAGGCCGACGTGGCGGCCCTCGCCGATCAGGGCGGCGCATGGACGCCGACGCTGTGCGCGGCCATCGCCCCCAGGCCCGGCGAGGACTCTGGGCGCCGCAGGCGGCGCATGCGGCGACGCGAGCACTTCGAGCACCTGCTGCGGATCGCGGTCGCGCGAGGTGTACGGATCCTGGTCGGCACCGATGTGGCCGGGAGCGTCGCCGATGAGGTCGCGCTGCTGGTGGAACTCGGGGTGTCACCGGAGGAGGCGTTGGCCGCGGCCAGCACCGCGGCCTGCGACTTCCTCGGCGTTCCGGGGCTTCGGGTGGGGCGCCCGGCGAGTCTCGTCACCTTCCATGACGATCCCCGCGAAGATCCGGCGGCGCTGGCGCGGCCGGCCGCCGTGGTCGTCGGCGGGCGCCGGGTCGCTCAGGGGCGGTAGGTGCCGAAGTACCATTCGTTGCCGTCCAGGTCGCGGGCCGCGTAGTCGCGGGAGCCGTAGTCCTGGTCGCTGAGCTCGCGGAAGATCTCGGCGCCGGCTGCCTTGGCGCGGTCGTGGTGGGCGTCGGGGTCGTCGACGGCGACGTAGAGGGCCGTCTTGCCGGGTTCGCCGTTGCCGAACATGAGGATGCCGGTGTCGAAGTTCATCTCGGCGTGGACGATCTTCCCGTCGTCGTCCCGGTGGACTTCGGTGGGCGTGAAGCCGAACGCCTTCTCCAGCCATTCCATGGACTCGGCCGTGTCGGCGCAGTTGATGAGCGGGTAGAAGGTCCGGCGGATCTCGCTTGTCATGTCGTCCTCCCTGGTCGTGGCTGACATGCCCAGTCTGGGAGCGATGGATCCGGCCGTCTTGGACGAATGTGACCTCAGCGGCGGGCGGCGTCGCGTTCGGCGGCGAGGCGGCGGGTCTCGGGTGAGACGGGGGCGCCGAGGATCGCGGTGACGACGTCGATCAGGTAGCTGGTGAACAGGCGGTCGTCGGCGTGGGGGCCGGAGCGGGCGCGGCGGGCCAGTTCGATCGAGGCGTACAGGATGGCGGTGAAGCGCCGGTGCAGGCGGGCGGCGTCCTCTTCGAGGAGCGGCTCGACGAGGGTGCGCCAGCGGCAGAGGCTGTCCGCTGGGTCGTCGAGAACCGCCATCGGGACCAGGGGGTTCGGGCGGTTGACGACGTCCGCCCAGATCTGGAGGTAGGCGCGGCCCGACGCGTCGGAGAGGCGGGCCGCCATGGGGCGGACCAGGGCGGCGGCCAGGGGGCGGACGCCCTGCTCGCCGTCCTCGCAGACGTCGAGCAGGGCGTGCCGGCGGGCCTCCACTTCGGCCGCGTGCCGGGCGAGGATCGCGCGGACGATCCCGGCGCGGTCGCCGAAGTGGTACTGGACGGCCGTGGCGTTGCGGGCGCCGGCCTCCTGGATGATCTCCCGGAGGCTGACGGCGTCCACGCCGCGTGCGGCGTAGAGGGACTCGGCGGCGTCCAGCAGGCGTTCGCGGGTGTCATTCATTGCCGATTGCGTGCTCCAGGGCGTCGGCGAAGCGTTCGCGGGCCGCCTCCCGGCGGGTGGGCAGGTGGCCGGACGGCCACAGGCCCTCCACGGGTTCGACGTCGCGTAGCAGCTGCCGGGCGAGGGTGATCTTGTGGACTTCGGTGGGGCCGTCGGCGATGGCCATCGCCTGGGCCCCCATCATCATGGCGGCGAACGGCATCTCGTTCGACACGCCGAGGGCGCCGTGCAGGTGCATCGCGCGCTGGACGACGTCGTGGTAGACCTTCGGCATCGCGGCCTTGACGGCGGCGATGTCCTTGCGGACCGCCTTGTAGTCCTTGTGCTTGTCGATCAGCCAGGCGGTGCGCAGGACGAGCAGCCGGAACTGCTCGATCTCGATCCAGCTGTCGGCGATCTTCTCGCGGGTCATCTGCATCTTGGCGAGTGCGCCGAAGCGCGTCTGCCGGGAGACGGCCCGTTCGAGCATCATGTCGAACGCCTTGCGGACCTGCGCGATGGTGCGCATGGCGTGGTGGATGCGGCCGCCGCCGAGGCGGGTCTGGGCGATGACGAACGCGCCGCCCTCGTCGCCGAGGAGGTTCTCGGCGGGGACGCGGACATTGTCGTAGCGCAGGTAGCCGTGGGAGCCCTCGCGTTCGCCGCCGACGCCCACGTTGCGGACGGTGATCAGGCCGGGCGCGTCCGCCGGCACGATGAACATCGACATGCCCTCGTATGCGGACACGTCTGGGTTCGTCACGGCCATCACGATCAGGAATGTGGCGTGCCGGGCGTTGGAGGAGAACCACTTCTCGCCGTTGATGATCCAGCCGTCCCCGTCGCGGACGGCGCGCGTGGTGAACAGGGTCGGGTCGGCGCCGCCGTGCGGCTCGGTCATGGAATAGGAGGATGAGATGTCGCCGTCCAGGAGGGGGCGCAGGTAGCGCTCCTTCTGGTCGGGCGTGCCGAAGTGGGCGATGATCTCCGCGTTGCCGGAGTCGGGCGCCTGGCAGCCGAAGACCGACGGCGCCCAGCGGGAGCGTCCGAGGATCTCGTTCAGCAGGGCCAGCTTCACCTGGCCGTAGCCCTGGCCGCCGAGGTCGGGGCCGAGGTGGCAGGCCCACAGGCCCTTCTCGCGCACCCGGTCCTGGAGCGGGCGGACCAGTTCCTTGTAGCGGGGGTCGGTCTTGTCGTACGGGTCGCCGGCCACCAGGTCGAGCGGCTCGACCTCGTCCCGGACGAAGGCGTCCGCCCAGTCGAGAAGTTCCTGGTAGGCGGGGTCGGTCTCGAAGTCCCATGCCATGGCGAGCCTCCTGACGTCGTTTCCCGAATAATGCCTCTACCTGAACGAGTAATGCAAGTGCATGACTGTTACTCTCCGGTATCTCCTGTCGGCAGGTGATCCGTGTCCGGAAAGGGACCCGCCAGTGCAGCCTGAGCAGATCGACCGCGCGCTCGTCGACTTCGACGTCCTGACCGGCTGGATGGACGGGCAGGGCCTCCCCGGCGGCCCGTTCGAGGACGTCGAGCCGCTGGCCGGGGGCACGCAGAACACCCTGATCCGGTTCCGCAGGGGCGGCCGGGACTATGTGCTCCGGCGCGGCCCGAGCCATCTGCGCGCGAGGACGAACGACGTCCTGCGCCGGGAGGCCCGCGTCCTGGCGGCCCTGGACGGCACGGACGTCCCCGCGCCGCGTCTCATCGCGGCCTGCCCGGACGAGTCCGTCATGAACGGCGCGGTCTTCTACCTGATGACCCCGGTCGAGGGCTTCAACGCCACGGTGGCGCTGCCTGACCTGCATGCCGGGGACGCGTCCGTCCGGCACGAAATGGGGCTGCACGCGGCGCGCGCGCTGTCGGCGCTGGGCGCGGTCGACCACGAGGCCGCCGGCCTGGCCGATTTCGGCAAACCCGAGGGGTTCCTGGAGCGGCAGGTGGGGCGCTGGCTGTCGGAACTCGACTCCTACAGCGCGCTCGACGGCTACCCGGGTCCCGACATCCCCGGCCTGGACGGCGTGGCCCGGTGGCTGGGCGAGCATCGTCCGGCGGCCTGGCGGCCGGGGATCCTGCACGGCGACTACCACCTGGCCAACCTGATGTACTCGTTCGACGGTCCCGAGGTCGCCGCGATCGTCGACTGGGAGATGTGCACGATCGGCGACCCGCTGCTCGACCTCGGGTGGCTGCTGGCCACCTGGCCCGACCGCGACGATCAGAGCGCGGCGCTGGCCGGTCCGCTCGGCGCGGCGGGCGGCCTCCCGGCGGCGGACGAGCTGGTCGCCACCTACGCCGAGCGCGCGGACGCCGTCGCCGGACGCGACCTGTCGTCCATCACCTGGTACGCGGTGCTCGCGTGCTTCAAGCTCGGCATCGTCCTGGAGGGCACGAACGCCCGCGCGTTCGCCGGGAAGGCGCCCCGGGAGACCGGCGACCTGCTGCACTCGATCACCCTCGGCCTGTTCCGCCGCGCGCAGGAGTTCATCGACGCCTGACGGCGTCCCCCTCTCGCGGCGATGATCGGGAACTGCCAGGATCGGCCGCACGAGGAGGTGCGATGGAGATCCGCAGGGGAGGCGCCGGGGACGCGCCGGTGATGCTGGCGATGCTGGACGGCGCCGTGGCGTGGCTCGCGGCGCAGGGCCGGTCGGGGCAGTGGGGCAGCGAACCCTGGTCGGACGATCCGCGGCGGGTGGAGCGGATCGCCGGCATCGCCCGCGGCGACGAGATCTGGGTGGCCGAGGTGGACGGGCGCCCGGCCGGGGTCATGGCGGTCTCGCCGCGGCCGCCGTCCTACGTCGACGCGATCGACGAGCCCGAGCTCTACATCACGCTGCTGGTGACGGACCGCGCGTTCGCCGGGCACGGGATCGGCGGCGCGCTGATCGGCAAGGCGAAGGACGAGGCCCGGGCGAAGGGCGCCGGCCTGCTGCGCGTCGACTGCTATGGCGGCGGCGGAGGGCGGCTCGTCGAGTACTACCGGCGCAACGGCTTCGAGCCGGTCGCGGAGTTCAAGGTCGGCGACTGGCCGGGCCGCCTGCTGTCCCAGCGCGTCGGCCCGTAGGCGTTCCGTGGCCCGCTGTGAGCGCCCGGCGGGTTGCAAATCGGGGAATCGCGACGCAGCCTGGAAGTGACCGGTGGCAGCGGGGCAGTCGGTGACGCCCTTACGCCGCACGGACGGCGAATCGAGCCACTCGCCCCGTTCCACCGGTCGGCACCTCGCCCCGCCGGCCGGCCCCTCGCCGCGAACCCCCTGTCGGATTCCCGCCAGCGCACCGGCCGTCCGCCACGCATGCTCACGGCATGGACAGGAAATTCCGTTTCGGCGTCGTAGGGGAGTCGATCCGTTCCGGCGCCGAACTGGCCGACACGGCGCGGCGCGCCGAGGAACTCGGCTACGACGCGCTGGTGCTGCGGGACCATTTCGTCACCGAGCCGTTCGGGGATCAGCTCGCGCCGATGGTGGCGCTGGCGGCCGCCGCGTCCGTCACGAGCACGCTGCGCCTGGGCACGATGGTCCTGGCCAACGACTACCGGCACCCGGTGATGCTCGCCAAGGAGGCCGCCACTCTCGACCACCTGTCGGGTGGACGGTTCGAACTGGGCGTCGGCGCGGGGTGGCTCCGCGAGGAGTACGAGGCCGCCGGGATGGCCTTCGACGAGGCCGGCGCCAGGGTCGGGCGTCTGGAGGAGTCGCTGCGGATTCTGCGGAGCCTGCTCGCGGGTCAGAAGACCACGTTCGCGGGCGACCACTACCGGATCGACGGCCTGACCGTCTTCCCGCCGCCCGCGCACCGGCCGCCGCTCGCCGTCGGCGCCGGCAGCAGGCGCATGCTCGGCATCGCCGGGCGGCACGCCGACACGGTCGGCATCCTTCCCCGCGCCCTCCCCGAGGGGGCGATCTCCGAGGAGGTCACCGAGCGGCTCCCGGACACCGTGGCCCGCAAGGCCGCCTGGGTCCGGGAGGCCGCCGGAGGACGCGACGTCGAGCTGAGCATGATGGTGACGCCCACGTTCGGCGCCGATCCGCGCCGCGCCGCCGCCCGGGTCGCCGTCCTGCGCGGCTGGGGGACGTCGGCGGCCGATCTCGTCCTCGGCATGCCGTCGCAGTTCGTGGGCCCGCCCGAGCACATCGCCGAGCAGATGCTCACCCGCCGCGACCGCTTCGGCTTCACCTACTACCAGGTCTCGGACGAGGCGATGGAGGAGTTCGCCCCCGTCATCGCGCTGCTCACCGGCTGAGCGGATCGGCGCGGATCGGCGAAGCGCCCGCGCCGCCACAGGCCCGTGGGCTGAAAATGGGGATTCCCCGGTATCGCGATACCGGGGAATCCCCGTTCTCCATGCACCGGCAGCCCTGTGCCGGGTTTGTGAGGGGCCTCACATGCCTTTCGTGAGCGGGCTCACATCGGTTCGGTGAGCCGTTTCACGGCACGGTTTGTGAGCGGCCTCATGTCAGGAGCCGAAAGGCTGCGGCTTGCCCTTCCCGGGGCCCTTGCCCCAGTCGAGGACTTCCCACTTGAGGCCCTTCAGGTGTCCTTGGCCGCCACCGGAGACATAGTTGCTCTCGGGCTTGCCGCCGTCCAGCAGGTAACGGAAGGTGTGGGTGTCGAGGTCGAGCATGATCCCCCGGTGCGAGGGCTCGCCGGGCCCGCGGTCGCCGACGAAGCCGGTCACGCTGCGGCCGTTGTAGGAGACCTTGACCTTGGTGAGCATGGGCCAGCTCGGGCTGGCGAACATGCCCTTCTGCATCGGCTTCCCGCTCGCGGGCGCGCCGGTGTCGCCGCGGACGCCGGAGCCGTCGTCCCAGAAGTAGGACGCGGTGGTCGTACCGCTGAGCAGAGCCTTGGGCTTCTTCTCCTCGCGCTTGGAGTCGGAGGACTCGGACTTCGCCGCCTCGCGCTTCTCGGTGGCGCCCGCGGAGGTCTTCTTCTCGGTCTCGCGCTTCTCGGCGGTGGTGTCCTTGCCGGCCTTGGGCTGCTGCGCGCCCACGGCGTGCTGCTGCGCGGCCACGGCCTCCTGCGTCAGGAACTGCTGCTCGCCGGGAGCGGTGTCGGCACTGACGGCGGCGACACCGGCCACGAGCATGCCCGCGAGGGCGGTACCGGTGACGCCGGTCAGGACGGCATTGATCGCTCGCTGCTGCATGAATTTCCTTCGTTCGGGGTACAGGGCTGCCGTTCCGCGCCGGGCGGCGTACGCCGGAATCCGGGCAGGGGGGAACGGCTCCGAGACTCGGGACTCGGGAGATGCCGCCGCGAGAAGGACCCCGCAGACAACGGCCCGCGGGCATGGCGGACCGCGCTCGCGCTCAACGGGCGCACGACCGTTTCTCGGACATGCGTGTGACGCGGGCTTTATTGAGCGGGGATGAACGCCGACCGGGGGCTCATAGGCCCAGCACGGTGAACGGCCGGTGCATGGTGCGGCCGTGGTTTCGGCGCATGGATCCCGCCTGGCGGGCGGGAGGCGACGGCTTTGTGATCAGCCGGGGTCAACGGTTTCTTGACCCTGACCTGGCGTTGACTATATCCGCAATAACCGTAGTTTCGCCAAACAGGCGATTTCTTTACCTTTGGCCAGGTAGATCTTCTTCTCCGGGACTACTCCGGAGCGCCCTTCCTGTCGGACCTCCCGGCCGATGACCATGCACCGGCGACGGGCAAAAAGATCTTTATGCTCGGATGGCTCTTACCTGGTTGTGGTGTTCAGCGTTTGCGGGCCCGGATATGTTCCCGGGCCTCCTGCCGGACGGACGCCGGAGGCGCGCCGGACGGGCGAAGGAGAGGCGAAGGAGGGGCGCACGACCGACGGGGTCCGCACCGTCCGGACCTGGGTTCCCGCACGGCGGGCGGCGCGGAGGGGCCGGGTCAGTACGTGGGGTAGACCGATGGCACGAGGGGCGTCGGTCCGGTCCCGCCGGTGAAGACCGGCCCTCCCGGCTGCTGCTGGACGAACGGCGGCTCGCCGTAAGCGGGCTCACCATAGGCGGGCCCACCGTACGCGGGCTCCCCATAGGGGGGCTCACCGTAGGCGGGGTCTCCGTAGGCGGGGTCTCCGTAGGCGGGGCCTCCGAACGTCGCGGCCACCACGGGCCCCTGGGCCGCCGGAACGGCCTGGGCCGACGGCGGGCCCGGCACGTGGGAGCCGTCGATCCGGCGCTGCTCCCCCGACGGGGGCCCGGCCCGCTCCACACGGCGCTCGGCCAGCAGGGCCATCAGCGCGCGGGCGGTGTCGGCGTCCATTCGCAGCAGGACGCTGGGCATCCCGGCCTGGTCGACGAACGGGGAGACAGAAGGGGCGGCCGGCAGCTGCGGAAGCGCCGCCCGCATCTCCTCACGGAGATCATGGGCAAGCCGCAGCGCCTGTCGGTCACTGTCGCTCAAGTGTGCGTTCATCGCGATCTCCGGGGAGTTCACGTGCGGGGGTCCGGGCTCATCCTGCTAGGGATGGCGTGCAGGTGCAAGAGCTGATGCACGTGCATTTTAGGAAGATTCACCCCGTAACCCTTGTGTCCGTCGATCGTTCCCGTTCTCTCCTGGCCGGGCCTCCAGGGCATCCAGAGCGGCTTGACGTGCGAGGATTCGCTTCGTCCGCCGTATCCGCGTCGGGGCACGGGCCGCGGGCCTGCGCCCCGGAGTGGGTGACGGGCATTCTGGTCGGATGACAGACACCCTGAGCGTCCGGGCCCTGAACCGCGCAACGCTGGCACGGCAGCTCCTGCTCACGCGGGAGCCGATCCCCGTCACCGAGGCCGTGGAGCGGCTGTTCGGCATGCAGGCGCAGGAGCCCAAACCGCCGTTCCTGGGACTGTGGACGCGGCTGGACGGCTTCCAGGCGTCCGACCTGAGCAGCGCTCTGCACGACCGGTCACTCGTCCGCGCCACGATGATGCGCGCCACACTGCACCTGATGTCCGGTGCGGACTACACGGCGTTCCGTACGGCGATGCAGCCGATGCTGGACGGCGCCCTCCGCGTACTGGGCGACCGCGCCAAGGGAATGGATCTGACCAAGGTCGTCCCGGCGGCGCGTGCGCTTCTCGAAGCGGAGCCCCGGACGTTCAACGAGGTCCGCGCCCTTCTGCAGGAGCGGTTTCCGGACGTCAACGACAGGGCCCTGGGGTACGCCGTCCGGCTCTGCGTGCCGCTGGTCATGGTTCCGACCGAGGACAGGTGGGGCTACTCGCGTACGTCGCGGTTCACACCGGCCGATGACTGGCTGGGCGCCGCCCTGGCGGCGGAGCCCGCGGCAGACGAACTGATGCTTCGCTACCTGGCGGCCTACGGGCCCGCGTCCGCCGCCGACGCGCAGACCTGGTCGGGGCTCCCGTCGACCGGTGGGGCACTGGAGCGCCTGCGTCCCGGCCTCCGCGTCTTCACCGACGACAGGGGAAGGGAACTGTTCGACCTGCCCGACGCTCCGCGCCCCGGCGAGAACGTTCCGGCGCCGGCGCGCTTCCTGCCCGAGTTCGACAGCCTCGTCCTGGCGCATGCCGACCGCAGGCGCATCATCGCCGACGCGCACCGGCCGTCGCTCACGACCAAGAACCTCCGCGTCCGCGCCGTCTTCCTCTGGGACGGCTTCGCGCACGGCATCTGGGAGACGGAGTACAAGCGCCGGGTCGCGACACTGCGGTTGCGTCCCTTCGAGCCGCTCCCCCAGGCGGCCATCGACGAGCTGACCGCCGAAGGCGAGTCGCTCCTGCGCTTCATCGAACCGGACGCGAAGGAGACGGTCGTCACCGTCACCGACGACTGACCGCCTCATGCGGACCGCCTCGTGGGGACCGCCTCGTGGGGACCTCCTCATGCGGTCGCTCAGGCGATGGTCCGGCCCAGGCCTTCCCAGTAGGGCGCGCGCAGGTCCTTCTTGAGGATCTTGCCGCTGGGATTGCGGGGCAGGGCGTCCACGAAGTCGACCGAACGGGGGCGCTTGAACCCGGCCAGGCGGTCGCGGGCGTAGGCGAGCACCTCGTCCTCCGCAGCCGCGGCGCCCGGGGCGAGCACCACGACGGCCTTGACGGTCTCGCCCCAGCGCTCGTCCGGGACGCCGATGACCGCGACGTCGGCGATCGCCGGATGGGCGGCGAGGACCTCCTCGACCTCGATCGGATACACGTTCTCCGCACCCGTGACGATCATGTCCTTGATCCGGTCGGTGAGGAACAGGTAGCCGTCGGCGTCGACGTAGCCGGCGTCGCCCGTGCGGAGCCAGCCGTCCCCGGCGAGGAGCCGTTCGGTCTCCTCGGGACGGTTCCAGTAGCCCGGCGTGTTCTGCGTCGACCTGGTCAGCACCTCGCCGACCTCGCCCGCCGGCCGCTCCACGTCCCCGCCCGGCTCGACGATCTTCACCTCGACCCAGTCGTACGGGCGCCCGGCCGAGCGCATCAGATGGGCGCGCGGCCCCTCCGGATCATGGTCCTCGGGTTCGAGCTGGATGATCGCGCCGGTCGTCTCCGTCATCCCGTACAGCTGGAAGAGCGGCGCCCTGAACGTGTCGAGCGCCCGGCGCAGCACCTCCGAGGTGATCGGCGACGCGCCGTAGGTGATCGCCCGCAGCGCCGAATAGTCGCGTCCGGCGGCGCCGGGGACCTGGCACATGAACTGCAGCACGGCCGGGACGATGAACGCGTTGGTGATCCGCTCCCGCTCGAGCGTGCCGACCAGCGCGGCCGGGTCGATGTCGCGGACGAGGACCTGCCGGCACCCGGCGAACAGCCCCGCCAGGGCCCAGCCGGAGCCGCCGATGTGGAACAGCGGCATCGGGACGAGGCTGACCGACGAGCCGTCCAGCCGCCACCGGCGGGCCATCCGCTCCCCCACCTCGAAGTTGGCGTTGGTCAGCTGGACGCCCTTCGGGACCCCGGTCGTGCCGGAGGTGTAGAGCTGCACGACGACGTCGTCCGGGGTCCCGGCGAAGCCGGGGTCGTCGGCGGGATGCGCCGCGAGCCACGCCTCGTGGTCCGCGCCGGTGAGGACGACGCGTCCGGGAAACCCGGATGCGAGGGAGGCGAACTCCGCGTCCACCACCGTCACCGGCGCCTGCGCGTCCGCGAGGACCGCGGCGATCTCGGCGGGCGTCAGCCGCCAGTTGACCGGGGCCGTCACCGCGCCGATCTTCGCGGCGCCGAACAGCAGGTCGAAGAACTCGGGCGCGTTCTTGCCGACGTAGGCGACCCGCGAACCGTGCCCGAGGCCCGCCGCCAGCAGGGCCTGCGCGACCCGGCTGGAGCGCTCGTCCAGCTCGGCGTAGCTCACGGTCCGCCCGTCCCCGGTGACGGCGGGCGCCGTCCCCCGCTCGCGGGCGTGGTCACGGACGATGGACACGACCCGGTACTCCACTCCGACCCCCTCCGAATCTCGTTCGGTTATGTCCGGCCGACCCTATCGATTCCGGCGCAGCCGACGAAAGCACCCATCCGCCACCACATGCGGACATGACGCTGTGAGCGTGCACAACTTCGAATAGTGATCAATCCGATACCTGCACTGATTGAAAGATCCACAAAAGGGGTTCAAGCTGTCTCCGACGTCTGGAATGCCCCGCCCCGTTCCGTCCGACCGCCGACAGGACACGACCAATGTTCGAGATCTGGGAGACGAGTGAGCCGGCGCGGCTCATCAGCGACGCGGGGAGCCTGAAAGTGGCGCTGGAGAAGGTCGACACGATGTGCCGCCTGCGGCACGACCAGGCCGCGGCCCACGTGGGCGAGGCCGCGGAGGGCTACCACTTCGAGATCAGGGACCATCACGGCAAGGCCCTCGCGCGGCTCAGCTACGTCCCCGACACCTCTCGCGCCTACCAGAGCGTCGTCATCGAGGAGATGCGCGGCGTGGAGCGCCGCGACTAGGACCGCCGCGAACGGAACCACCGCCCCTCCCGCCCCCACGGCCCCCCGGCCGGGGGCCTTTCGGTTCCACCGGCCGAAACCGCGGGCATGAGGCGAGTCCGTCACCACCGGATGGCAGGATGCGTCGTACCCATGTGACCTCGGACGGCGGGAGTGGCGGTGCGGAAGGCGCGGCGGCGTTCACGGACCCGGGATGCGGCGGCCGCGGCTCCCCTCACCGATGACGCCGGCGGACTGGCCGCCGAGGCCGTGCGGTCCCTCCACCGCGGGGACGCCGCCGCCTTCCAGCGGCTCGTGGCGGAGCTGACCGGACGCCCCGGCGTTCCCGGCTGGCCGATCGCCGTCCGCCGATGCCTGGCCGCACGGCTGGACCAGGGGATCACCACGGCCTGGGAGCGCGGCTGGCAACCGGCCGACGTGGTCCGGTTCACGTCCCGCCGCCGCACCAGCAGACACGCACGCCTCGCCACGGACGCGATCGCGGGCGAGATGCGGGCCTACGCCGGCACCGCCGTGGACGACGGGTGGTACGAGCAACTCGCCGTCCTCGGCGCCGAGGTGTGGTGGGAGGACGATGACGAGCATCCGGACGCCTGGTGCGAACGCGAAGGGGTCGGACACCCGGCGTACGTCGCATGCGCCATCGAACTCGTCCACCTTCTGGAAGCCCTGCCAAGGCTCCCGAACCTGGGTCCACCCCCTGGCACGCCCGCCACAGGCCCGTCCCCGGGGACGGGGACGGCGTCGCGCGAGCGGATCCGGGACGTCGATCAGCGGACGCTCGGCCGGGTCAGGGCTCTTCTGGCCAAGGCGGAGTCGACCGAGTTCCCTGAAGAGGCGGAGGCGCTGAGCGCGCGCGCACAGGAACTGATGGCGCGGCACAGCATCGACCATGCGCTGCTGGCGGCGGAGACCGGTGAGATCGGCGGCCCCGCCGGGCTCCGCGTCGCGGTGGACAACCCCTACGACTCACCCAAGGCGGTCCTGCTGACGGTGGTGGCCGACGCCAACCGCTGCAGGGCCGTGTGGCACCGGGAGCTGGGGTTCTCCACGATCGTCGGTTATCCGGCCGATCTGGCCGCGGTGGAGATGCTGTTCACGTCGCTGCTCGTCCAGGCGACGTCCGCCATGGTGCGCGAGGGTCCCAGGCGCGATGCGCGGGGACGGTCAAGGACGCGTTCGTTCCGTCACGCCTTCCTCAACGCCTACGCCGCCCGTGTCGGGGAGCGGCTGCGGGAGGCGGCTGACAGGGCGGCCGCGAGCGCCGGCGGAAACACCCTGGTTCCCGTCCTGGCCCAGCGCGACCAGGCCGTCGGAGAAGCCGTCGGCACGATGTTCCCGAACCTCGCCAAGGGTCGGGCGGGTTCGGTGTCCAACCATGAAGGCTGGGTGGCCGGGCGGGCGGCCGCGGACCTCGCCAGCCTGAACGGGCGCCTCGAGGTCACCGGGGCGTATCACCGTTCCTAGCGCGCGGGGTCCCCCCGGGGGGCGAGGGGGACTTCCGGTCATGCACGCATTCCTTCTGATCGCGGGAGCGGGTCAGGCCTTCTTGCGCCGGGTATTGCCGCCCCGGCCACGGAGCGGCACGCCCGCCTCCTTCAGGACGTTGTAGATGAACCCGTACGACCGGCCGGTCTCGGCCGCCAGGTCCCGGATGCTCTCGCCGGCCGCGTACCGCGGGGCGAGTTCTGCGGCGAGTCGTGTGCGTTCGGCACCGGTCACGCGGGTGCCCCTCGACAGTGTTCGGGCCACGGGGACCTCCAGTTTCCAAGGCTGCGCCACGAGGCCCGTCCCCGCAGCTCACAGCAGTGTTGATCTCCCCAACGTACACATTCCCCCTGATTACGCCGTCGATGCCGCGCGAATCACCGCGAATTCGGCCGAAGCTGGTCTTTTCCGTGGTGAACGGCGTGTCGCAGCAGGACGGCGTGCGCCAGATCGCGGGCGTCGGCCCGCCCGCCCCGGGGACCGGCGTGATCGAGAGTTATCCCCAGAATCGGGTTCTACTGCTTCCGGCCGGGACGCCGCCGCATGCTTGCCAGGTCCCGTCCCGGCACGGAAGGAGCGGCCTCCGATGGCCACGATCACGTTTCCGGTCCCGTCCACCACGACCTCTCGCTTCGCCGTCGCGGCCACGAGCATCCCCGGCGACCTCGCAGGCCTGATCCGCCGAGGCCCGGCCGGCCCCTATCACGCCCACATCACCGGACGGCTCGGCTCCCCGCAGTTGCAGGCCACCCGGGAGGACCTCGCCTGCCTGCGCTGGGACCCCGGGCAGATCGAGGCGGCCGGCCCCGGGGACGGGCCGGCCGCGCGAGCCTTCAACGGCGCCACGGAATTCGCCGTCGTCACCGCCTTCGCACCGGTCACCGACCAGCCCCGCGGCGTCCAGGTCGCCCGCGCGGCCGCCTACGCCATCGCGGACGCCACCGGCGGCCTCGTGGCCGACCTCATCACGGGCCACATCCTGACGCGCACCACCGAGAGGACGCACTTCGTGCTGGCCGACCAGTGGCTCGGCGACGTCCTGCCGCCATTCCGCTCCAACGGCCGCTGCACGGCCGCGGAGCCCGACCTCGACCCGGAGGGGGTGAACGGCTGCGCCTGCGTGCGTCTCCGCACCCGCGGCCTCCGCCGCTTCGGCCTTCCCGAACTCCAGATGAGCGACGTCGCCTGCCCGCACGACCTCGCGGCGCTCAACGTCCTGCGCACCACCGCCCGGCGCCTCCTGACCGACCACTGGTCCTGGCTTGCCACCGGCCCCGCCGCCCGCACCCGCACGATCGTGGCCACCCCGCACCTCGGCCAGGGCGACTTCAACGACTTCTGGGGCTCTGCCCGCCGCCCGCACCCGGCACGGTTCCAGGTACGCCTGCGCCCGCTGGCCCCGCGCCTCCTCAGCGTCGGCCCACCCGAGGACTTCGGCGGCACGGTCAACGACTGGCTCTGCAGCGACACCCTCCCCATCGGCATGTACGACGTCCTGAAGGTCCCCGCCGACGCTCCACTCCCCATCGCCGCCTGAAACACGGTCGAACCGGCAGGAAGTCGAGCCGCACAATTCCGAGCCCGTCTCCGCGGCCAGGGTGGTGAAACCGGCGAGAGCCCTCGATAACGCCGAGTGAGACTTGTGGCACCACGCCGCAACCCGCGCCTGCTGATCAGGTCCGGTGAATCGCGCCTGAGCCACTGCGGACTTCGCGTGAAACCACCCGTGCGTCTTCGGACCGTCTCGCCGCGAACCACGTGTCGCCAGGAAAATCAGGGAAGGTGCATTGCCGGGCCGGCCGCGGCGCAGGCAACGAACCGACGAATCCGGATAATTCAGGATTCGCCGCGCATTTAACCCGCAGCGGGACGGAAGAGCAGCGATGATCGCAAGATCGACTGTGGGCAATATTCAACGCTCCGTAGCCAAAGTGACTACGATCGGCATTCTCACGGTGACCGACGCGATCCCCCGGGGCGAAGATGAACCGTTTCCTGGCACATCCCAGACTTGCCGTCGTGATCCGCGGCTTGCTCCGCTGTACCGGCGGGGTGCTGGGTTGTACCGCAATGGCCGGCGCCCTCTCCATCGGCATGGCCGCACCTGCCGACGCGGTCACCCGTGTCGAGCCGGAGCCGCGCTGGTCCATACCGCCCATCTGCCGTCACGCCAGGACCACCGGCGACTGGTACACCGCGTACAAGTGCCGGGAGGCATGGCTGGCGATGTACGAGAGGTCTCGCAGGAGGTCCGGGCGCGGTGGGGAGTTCCACCGCCGGGGAGACCGATACGACCGCACGCCCCGGCCCCCGCGCCGGCCCCCATCGCGCAGGCAGCTCGAGGAGTTGCTCCGCCAGCGGCCCACCGCGCCGGACTCGCCCGCCACAACGCCTCCACCACCGGCACCTCCGAAGATCACGGCATCGCCCACCGGGTCCCCGGAGCCGACTCCCGCACGCTCCCCCAGGTCGTCCGCCGAGCCGTCCACGGAACCGACTCCCATCCCCGCCCCCGCACGCACGACACTCACTCGTGAGGCGGAGGATCTCGAGTCGAGTCCACCCTCACTGCAGCCTGTGTTGCTCCTCGGCCTGCTCCTCCCCACCGTGGCGGCGATCTGCTACCCGTTCCGGCACCGCCTCTACGCCGTCGCCGGCCTCCCCCCGTTCACCACGTCCGGGCCCGTGGCACCACCGCAGACCGCCCCCCTCGATCACCGGCCCGCACTCGACCCGTTCGCGGTTCCGGCCCTGGGCCTGACCGGCCCTGGCGCGGTCGCGACGGCGCGGATACTGGCCCTGTCGGCCCTCGACGAGCACGGCGGGAACTCTCTGGTGGTGATACCGCGCCCCGATACCACCTGTCTGTTCGGCCTGGCCGAGGACGAGCTCCTCGACGACGACACCGCCGGCCTCTTCATACCCGGCAATCTCGACGCCGCCCTGGCATATCTCGAGACCGAACTCGCCATCCGCGAGAGCACGGGGGTGAGGCACGCACGCCGTCTCCTCCTGGTGGCCGATCCCGACGGAGAGACCGACCGGATCAAGGCCCTCCTCGACCGCCACCCCGGTGGCGTCTCCGTGATCCTGCTCGGCGCCGGGACGGGCGACCACGCCACCGTGGACGACGAGGGCCTGGTCGACGCCTCTCCCGCGATGGCCGCCTCCTTCCCTGAGCGCCTCCCGGCGATGTCCCGCACCGAGGCCCGCGACCGCCTCCTCTCGGCCCTCGCCCGTCAGAGCCGGGACCGGAAACCCCCGTCCAGACGCCGCTCCACCATCCGCCGCCCATAGACGCGCTTCCACAGCCCTCCCCCGGCCCGGGAGCCGAGGAACCCCGGTCTAGGACGGCGCCTGTTCCTGTATGGCGATCTCGGCCCTGACGGCGATGAGCGCACGGATCGCTCGGCTCAGGCGAGCGAAGTCCGGCGGCGCGTCGGAATCACGGTCCAGGTAGGCGGTGCAGCGCAGAAGCCAGCCGCGCAGGACGTCCTCGATCCTGGCCTCGGAGCGCCGCGTCTTGGTCAGGGCCATGTCGCGTTTCTCCTCTGCGATCAGCCGTACCAGGGTTTCGTCCGCTCCGAGGGCCTGGACATCGGCGAGCGCGTACCGGCCGAGCCGGTCCGTGGTGAGCTTGCGTTCACCGGCGATCCGGTCGAACGTCTTGCGGGGCCAGTCGAGGATCGTCGCCGCTCCCCCCGGGTCGACGGTGTCCATCAGCGGGCCCTTCCGGGCGGAGACGACCGACCGGACGGCGCGCGGGTCGAGCCGGTCCAGGTCGCGAAGGAGGTAGACCGGGTGCCCGCGGAAACTGCTGATGACGTTGAGGTCGCCCTGGGCGACCAGGACCTCGACGTCCCGCCGCTCGACGTCGAGCCCCACCCGCGCGGCCAGCCTCGCGGCGGCCCTGGTGGATCCGACCGGCGGTTCGTCTCCGAATCTGGCGATGACCTGCGCGCCGTGCCCCCTGGCCTCCTCGGCGAGCCTCGACGACCACCGTTCTCCGTCGAGGTCGGGTCCGGGCAGGATTCCGTGCTCCAGGCCGACGCGCATCTGCCACCGCGCGAGCCCGAGATGGCCGGCGAACTGGTGGGCCCCGTAATGGCCGCGAGTGATCTGGACAGGCATTGCCGTGCCCCTTTCTTTCCGCGATCGGACGTTGACGCGACAAGCCTCGCGGACGGACCGCGCGGCACATACCAGAATGCGATCCTGTGGAAAACCCGCAGGGAGCTTTCAGGACCTATCGGTCATTTCGGACGGTCGGGCTCGTCAAACGTGAGGCAGGGCATGCAAGGCTGCAGGGATGAACGCGATACGGCGGCTGGGGATCGGGCTTGCCGCGCTGGGGCGGCCCGCTTACATCAACGTGGGCAGGGTGGACGAACTGCCGTCCGGCCGGAGCGTCGAGGAGATGCGTCAGGCGACCTGGGACGTGCTTGACGCGGCCTATGCGTCCGGAATCCGCTGGATCGACGCGGCGCGGTCGTACGGCCGGTCGGAAGAGTTCCTCGGCGGCTGGCTCACCGCACGCGCCCCCGAAGAGGTGACGGTATCGAGTAAGTGGGGGTACACCTACGTCGGTGATTGGAAGACCGATGCGCCCGTGCACGAGGTCAAGGAGCATGGTCTCGACCGCTACCGGGCCCAGTACGCGGAGACGCTCGGTCTCCTCGACGGGGCTCTCTCGGTCTATCAGGTGCATTCGCTGACCGAAGAGAGCCCTCTGTTTCAGGACGTCCGGCTACAGGAAGCCCTTGCGGAAGCGGCCGCCGGCGGCGTTCGCGTCGGCTTCTCCACGTCCGGCCCGCGGCAGGCCGGCACGATCCGCCGGGCCATGGAACTGGAGGTCTCCGGACAGCGGCTCTTCAGGTCCGTCCAGTCGACGTGGAACATCCTGGAGACCTCCGCCGGGGAGGCTCTGCGGGAGGCGCGTGACGCCGGGCTGCATGTGCTGCTCAAGGAGGTACTGGCCAACGGGAGGCTCGCCGTGCGGCCGCCCATGGCTGCACTCGACCTCGCGTCCAAGAAGGGCGTCCGGCCGGACGCGCTGGCCCTTGCGGCCGCCCTCAGCCGGCCCTGGGCGGACACGGTCCTCATGGGCGCGGTCAGTCCGGCGCAACTGGAGGCCAACCTGGCTGTGACGGAGGTCGACCTCAGTGAGGACGAATGGGAGGTGCTGTCCGGCTTGAGCGTTCCGCCGGACGGCTACTGGGCCGAACGGAGTGCGCTTCCCTGGACGTGATGCGCTCCCGGTCGGACGGGACGCCCGGCCGTGGCACGATTGAGCGCGCCCACCATGATCGGATCCCGTTGCCCATGCAGTCAGACCTACCTCAGATGATCGGCCCGTACCGCGTGGTCGCCCGGCTCGGCGCCGGAGGAATGGGCGAGGTGTTCCTCGGGGCATCGCAGAGCAGGCGGCTGGTCGCCGTGAAGGTCATCCGGCCGGAGTTGCTGGACGATCCCAGGTGGAGGGCGAGGTTCCGCCGCGAGGTGACGTCCGCGCAGTCGGTCAGCGGCTTCTACACCGCGCCCGTCGTCGACGCCGATCCGGACGCGGACCAGCCGTGGCTGGCCACGCAGTACATCCGCGGTGTGAGTCTGTCCAAGGTCGTCCACGAGAAGGGGCCGCTCCGTGAGCGGACCGCATGCCGGCTGGGCGCCGGGCTCGCCGAGGCGCTGATCGCGATCCATCGGGCGGGGATCGTCCACAGGGACCTGAAGCCGTCGAACGTCCTGCTCGCCTCGGATGGGCCGAGAGTGATCGATTTCGGGATCGCGCGGCCTCTGGACGCCCTGCCCCTGTCGCGTACGGAGATCCTGGGAACGCCCGCGTACATGTCGCCGGAGCAGGCGCTCGGGGACCCGGTCCATCCGGAGAGCGACGTGTTCTCCCTCGGGTCGACACTCGTTTTCGCGGTGACCGGCGCGGCGCCGTTCGGGACCGGCCGCAAGGTCCGCGGACGCATCGTGCACGGCGAACCGGACCTCACCCGGTTGCCCGCCCCCATGCGCGGGCTGGTGACGCGCTGCCTCGGCAAGGACCCCGGGGAACGGCCCACGCCGGAGCAGGTCCTGGTCGCCCTGTCGACGTTGCTGGATGCGCACTATGGCGAGGAGTGGCCGCCGATCGACGTCGAGCAGCTGATCGGCGTCCAGGAGCGGACGCTGGTCGAGATCACGGCCGAGCTTCCGACCCTCCCGGAGCCGCCCCCATAGGAACTGGACCGCCGCCCCTGCATGGCCGCGGACATGGCCGGCGCGACCTCGCCGGCGGCAAGGCCGGTGGCGCCGTGAACGGCCGGACACCGCCGGAACACCCGCGCCGGTCCCCGCCAACGCGGAGGGCACGGATTGGCGCGTGTGATCACGTGGATACGATGAAGAACGGGACGATCGGAACGTCTACGCAGGTGTGGACACAGTTGGGATGGAGCGAGCATGTCGGATTTCGAGCTCAGCCACGCGGGTGGCCGGATGCCTCTCGAGGTGACCGAGTCGACGGAGGGCCCGTCGGGCCTCGGCGTGGGAAGCCTCCTCAAGGAGACGGGGCATGTCACGCTCGATCCCGGCTTCACCAACACCGCGTCCACCACGTCGGCGATCACCTACATCGACGGTGAGGCCGGCATCCTGCGCTACCGCGGTTACCCGATCGAGGAACTGGCGGAGAAATCGTCCTTCCTCGAGGTCGCCTACCTGCTGATCTATGGCGAGCTCCCGCCGCCCGACCGGCTGGCGGAGTTCACCGACAGCGTCCGCAACCACACGCTCCTCGACGAGAAGTTCCGTGCGTTCTTCTCCGCTTTCCCGCGCAAGGCGCACCCGATGGCGGTGCTGTCGTCGGCCGTCAGCGCCCTGTCGACGTTCTACCAGGACAGTCTCGACCCCTTCGAGCCCGAGCAGGTCGACCAGTCCAGCATCCGGCTCATAGCCAAGCTCCCCACCATCGCCGCGTACGCGTACAAGACCTCCAACGGCCAGCCACTGCTCTACCCCGACAACTCCCTCGGGTACGTGGAGAACTTCCTGCGCATGACGTTCGGCCTGCCGACGCAGCCGTACGAGATCGACCCTGAGATCATGCGCGTGCTGGACATGCTGTTCGTCCTGCACGCCGACCACGAGCAGAACTGTTCCACCTCCACGGTGCGCCTCGTGGGGTCCAGCCAGGCGAACCTGTTCTCGTCGGTGTCGGCGGGTGTCGACGCGCTGTTCGGCCCGCTGCACGGCGGGGCCAACCAGGCCGTCCTGGAAATGCTGGAAGGAATCCACGAGGACGGCGACGACATCGACTCGTTCGTGCGCCGCGTCAAGGACAAGGAGCCCGGCGTCAAGCTGATGGGCTTCGGCCACCGGGTCTACCGCAACTACGACCCGCGCGCCGCGGTCGTGAAGAGGGCGACGGGCAAGGTCCTCGACGCGCTCGGCAAGTCCGACCCGCTGCTCGACCTCGCCATGCGCCTCGAAGAGGTCGCCCTGAGCGACGACTACTTCGTCGAGCGGAAGCTCTACCCGAACGTGGACTTCTACACCGGCGTCATCTACAAGGCGATGGGTTTCCCGAGCAACATGTTCACCGTCCTGTTCGCGCTGGGCCGCCTGCCGGGCTGGATCGCCCAGTGGCGCGAGATGCTGAACGACTCGTCGACCAAGATCGGACGTCCGCGCCAGGTTTATGTGGGGCCGGGCGAGCGCCGCTATGTGGAACCGTCCGCCCGCTGACACGCACCTCTTCGCGCATTCCTTCTCGATACGCGCCGTTCGATCGTCACCCGTGCATGGCGGGCGGGTTTCGCGCCCGCCCGCCGTCGACGGGATCACCTCCGCCCTCTGTGCCTTCTGATCGCCTTAATGCGACATTTGCACCTTTTCTCGTCCCCGTTATCCACAGAATTCAGTTCTACTTCTTTTCCCGTGCCGCCTCCTGAAAGCTGAACGGCACAACCCGTCCGAGGGCCTGAGGAGGCTGCAATGCCCGTCACCATCACGGTTCCCGAAGAGGCGACCGCCGGCTTCGTCGTCGCCGCCGACAAAGACCCCGGCGACCTGACGGCGGCGATCCTGCAACGGCTCCCCAGCCCCTTCGCGGCGGCGGTGTCGATGCGCATCGGCACACCCCGTCTCGTCACGGCCTGCCATCGCGCCGCGGACTCCCCCTGGGACCTGAGCGCAGTGACCGGCGCCGACCACGAGGACGCGGAGAGGGCCCGCCAGGCCACACGGCACATCGGCGTCACCTCCGTCCTGCCGGTCGGCGAACTCCCCTCGGGGCCGCACCTGGCGCGCGCCGCCGCCCAAGCGATCGCAGAAGCGCTGTGCGGCGTGCCCGTGGACCTCGCCTCGAACCAGGTCCTGCCCGTCGTCCCTTTCGGACGCTTCGACGAGTTCGTCCTCGCCGACCACTGGATCGGCGCCGCCCTGCCCGCCGACCCGGACTCCGGCGGATGCCCCGCCGAGGGGGACGCCATCGACGGCTGCGCCTGCGTCCACCTCACCACCCGCGGCCTGCGCCGGTTCGGGCTGCCGGAACTGGAGATCACCGACGTCGCCTGCTCGCACGACCTGGCCGCGCTCAACATCCTCCGCACGACCGCGCAACGGCTCCTCCCCCTGGGCAGGCACCCGGGCGAGCACACCCTTCCCGCCGAGCTGATGCTGACGGGCCCCGACTTCTCCGCCTTCTGGGGACACAGCGACCCGATGTGGGACGACGGCCCCATCCCCGTACGACTGACGGAGGCGGCCCACCACCGCCTGGGCATTCGCCCGCCGGCGAGCTTCCCCGGCACCCTGAACGAGTGGCTGTGGGACGAACTCCCGCCCATCCTGCACGAACTGCTCAGCTGCGAACCCGACCAGACAGCGCTCACCTGACCGACCTCGGTAGCGTCGGGCCGCATGGAGAGCGATCGGGCGCCAGGGGCGCCGGCGGAGGTGCTGGAGGACGTCGCGGCCGAGCGCGACGCCCAAGACCGGATACGGGGTGTCCAGGACGGTAGGGCGGAGCATCCACTCAAGGATGCGGGCGGGCGTGCCGAGAAGCTGGTCCGGGACCGGATCCCCGAGATCATCCGGGCCACCGGACGGTCGCCGGAGATCCGCGTCGCCGGTCCTGAAGAGCACGGCGCACTGCTGCGCGCCAAGCTCTACGAGGAGGCCGGGGAGTATGCCGCGAGTGGTGATCCCGCCGAGCTTGCCGATCTCCTGGAGGTCGTCCACGCCCTTGCGGCACTTCACGGAATCACGCCCGGCGAACTGGAGGAGCGGCGTTCGGCCAAGGCGGCCGAGCGGGGAGGATTCTCGGACCGCCTCGTACTGCAGTTCCGTGGATGACCCCGGTCAGCGCCAGACTCGGCGGAGCGTCCAGGGGCCGTCGACCGCGCCGATGACCTCGGCGATCGCCGGACCGTCCGGCGTGGCGACCTGGAGGCGGTAGAACCTCGACTGGCCGGGCGCCTGCCATTCCTCGAGCACGCGGCGCACCCGGTAGCGGCCGCGCGGCCCGGTGATCTGGGAGGGTCGGCCCGTGGGGGTGGTCTCCGCGGAGACGGGTTCATCGATCAGCACGGGACGACACACTAGTCCGAACATACGTTCGAGCAAAGCGGAACACACGTCAGGGGGTGGTCGAGGGGCGGGAGAAGCAGGCCAGGAACCGCTCGGCGAGGCCGCCGTCGCCTTCCAGGATGAGTTCACCGGAGTCAGCGGGCTCCGCCAGCGGACGGCCGCCGAACGCGAGGGCTCTGAACGTCCCGACATCGGTGGTCAGCGCGGCGTCGGCGCGAGCCGGAGCCTCGGTGCGGGCGACGTGGAACCGTCCGGCATCGATCCCGGTCACGAAGAGATCGTCCTCGAAACGCAGGGCCAGGCGGACGCTCAGGCCCGGGGCGGTGTCCGGGTCGAACGTCGTCTTGAGCGCGAACATCATGGCGTCCGCGCTCAACTCGCCGGTGCACGATGGATCGAGGGGGCCGCGGCCGCCCCACCTCGCGAGGGCGAACAGGACCGGTTCGAGGTCCCGGCCGCGGGGGGTCAGCTCGTACGCCGGGGCGCTCACCGGCGGCCCGAGCACCCGGTGCCGGACGACTCCGGATTCTTCGAGGTCGCGCAGACGC
The DNA here is from genome assembly GCF_043198455.1 of Spirillospora sp. NPDC048824. Classification (NCBI taxonomy): domain Bacteria; kingdom Bacillati; phylum Actinomycetota; class Actinomycetes; order Streptosporangiales; family Thermomonosporaceae; genus Spirillospora; species Spirillospora sp. NPDC048824. The sequence goes on from NZ_JBICUS010000023.1 coordinate 49,322, forward strand.
TGCGACAGGACGTTCTGGCTCATCCCGGCGAGCCCGCGGTGCAGCGCGGTGAACCTCTTCGGTCCGAGGAGCAGTTCGCGGACGACGAGTAACGCCCATCGTTCCCCGATCACGTCGAGCGCCCGCGCGATGCCGCACGGATCGCCGTAGTTCCTGCGACCAGCCATAGGAAAACGATATAGGCTGCTCCTAAATTAGGACCGACCGTGAGAACGAGCCGGGCGACCGGTGGCGCACATGACAACGGGAGTGACGATGGCGACGTACGCGCTCATCCCAGGAGCGGGCGGCCAGGCCTGGTATTGGCATCGGCTCGTTCCGGAGCTGCGGGCGCGCGGCCATGACGTCGTGGCCGTGGATCTTCCGGCCGGTGACGACTCGGCCGGCCTCCGCGCGTACACCGACACCGTGGTGGAGGCGATCGGCGACCGGGCGGGGGTCGTCCTGGTGGCCCAGTCCATGGGCGGCCTCACCGCCCCGCTCGTCTGCGATCGGATCCCGGTGGACCTGCTCGTCATGCTCAACGCAATGGTCCCCGTCTCCGGCGAATCGGGCGGCGCCTGGTGGGACAACACCGGCCAGGCGCAGGCCATGGCCGACTACGCGGCCGGCGAGGGGAGAGCCGTTCCGGCCGAGTTCGACCCCAGGGAGAGCTTCTTCCATGACGTCCCGCCGGATGTGACGGCCGAGGCGTTCGCTCAGGAGGAGACGCCGCAGTCGGCGACGCCGTTCGCGGAACCGTGGCCGCTCCGCGAGTGGCCGAGCGTCCCCACCGTCTTCCTGCAAGGACGAGACGACCGCTTCTTCCCACTCGAGTTCCAGCGCCGGGTCGTGCGCGAGCGGCTGGGCATCCCGGTCGACGACATGCCGGGCGGGCACCTCGTCGCGCTCAGCCGGCCCGGGGAACTCGCCCAACGCCTGGAGGCCTACCGCACCCGCACGGCATCCCGCTAGGCCTTTAAGACACCGCCCTAGCCGTCCCTGGCCAAGAGACCGGTGACATGGCCAGGCTTGGCGGTCGGTCGGTGAGGAGACCTCCGAGGCGGGGCCGGGGAGGGAGGCGCTGGGAGCCGGTGCGCTTGCGGGCGGTGCCGGCCGCGGCGCGGATGGTCACGGCCGTGGCAGGCGCGGATGTCGCGTGTGCAAGGTGCCGCTTCGGCCGGGGCGTTGTTCAGCCGGACGTCGTGCGCCGGCGGTGTGCCTTTCTGGCGGCAGGAGGAGCTGCAGAATCGGGCGGGGCGGCCCGTGCGTGCGGGGATGAGGGGCGCCGCGCACACCTCACAGCGAGTTTCGTTACGCGATGGGATTTCGTTTCGTTACGGACCGGAGTCCGTCGCAGACCAGTCCGAGCACCTGGCCCCGGCCCTGCTGTGAGGGCCGCTGCGCTCAGTGACGCGCGGGCGTGCTCGGAGCCGCCTCCTTCGGCACGGGCCTTCGATCAGCGGGGGCGGACGAGGCCGGTTTCGTAGGCGGCGATGACGAGCTGGGCGCGGTCGCGGGCGTGGAGTTTGGCGAGCAGGTGCCCGATGTGGGTCTTGACCGTGGCGGGGCTGAGGTGCAGGTGCTCGGCGAGTTCGGTGTTGGACAGGCCGCGGGCGATGAGGGCGAGGACCTCGCGTTCGCGGTCGGTGACGCCTTCCAGCCCGGCGGGCGGCGGCTGGGCGGGTCCGGGGCGCCGGACGAACTCGGCGATCAGCCGCCGGGTCACCGACGGCGCGAGCAGGCACTCGCCGGAGGCGACGACCCGGATCGCCGACAGCAGGTCGGGGGGCGGGGTGTCCTTGAGCAGGAAGCCGCTGGCCCCGGCCCGCAGCGCCGAGTAGACGTAGGAGTCCAGGTCGAAGGTCGTGAGCATCAGGACGCGGACTTCGGGAAGGTCGCCGCAGATCCGCCGGGTCGCCTCGATGCCGTCCATCTCGGGCATCCGGACGTCCATGAGGACGAGGTCGGGGCGTTCGCGTCCGGCCAGCTCGACCGCCTCGGCGCCGGTGCCGGCCTCGCCGACGGTGCGCAGACCGGGCGCGGTGTCGATGAGGACGCGGAAACTGCCCCTCAGCAGGGCCTGGTCGTCGGCGACGAGAACGCGCAGTTCCAAGGGTTCCCTAGGGTTCGTACGGGAAGGCGGCCGATACGGCGAAGCCGCCTTCGGGACGGGGTCCGGCGGTGAAGTCGCCGCCGTACATCATGACGCGTTCGCGCATGCCGATCAGCCCGTGCCCGTCGCCGCCCGGGAGGACGCGGACACCGGGGCCGTCGTCGGTGACGTCGATGCGCAAGCGGAGTCCGTCGGCCTCGACGCGGACATGGCAGTGGGCGGGGGCGGCGTGCTTGACGACGTTGGTGACCGCTTCCTGGACGATGCGGTAGGCGGAGAGTGCGACGCCTTCGGGCAGTTCCCCGGCGTCGACCTCGAGGTCGACGTGGACGCCGGCCATCGCGGCCCGTTCGGCGAGGCCGGTCAGGCCGGCCAGGCCCGGGGACGGTGCGAGGTCGGTGCCGGTTCCGCCGGTCCGCAGCACGCCCAGCAGGTGGCGCATTTCGGCGAGCGAGCCCCGGCTCGTCGTCTCGATGACGCGGAGGGCGTCGAGGGCCTCCTGCGGGCGGGCCTCGGCGACGTGGACGGCGACGCCGGCCTTGACGGCGATCAGGCTCATGCTGTGCGCGACGACGTCGTGGAGTTCGCGGGCGATGCGGAGCCGCTCGTCGGAGACGGCCCGGTCGGCGAACTGGCGGGCGGAGCGGGCGGTCTCCGCGCGCCGTTCGCGGACGACGCGGCCGAGGGACCAGGACGCGCCGAGGACGGCGACCCCGAGCAGCAGCCGGCCGGCGGACTCGGCATGCCGGTTCGCGGGGCCGGCCATCGCGCCGCCGAGGATGACGGCTCCGCTGATCACGCCGATCAGCGGTGTCGGGATCCACCGCCGGCGGACGCGGGTGAGGGCGACGACGTAGAGGGCGAACGCCGGCCCGACGAAGGAGTCCCAGGGCAGCCCGAGGAGCAGCATCACCGTCGAGGCGGACAGGACCGCCGCGAAGACGGGGACGGGCCAGAGCCGCCGCACCGCGAGCGGCAGTCCGACTGCGGCGGCGAGCGGCAGCACGAGGGCCGCGGAGGCGTCGGTGTCTCCGGGCAGCAGGAGCAGCGCGAGCATGCAGACGGCCGCCGCACCGGCGTCCAGGCCGATCAGCCGGCGCCGGCCGAGCCGTCTGGAGAACGGGGAGCGCAACTCGGAATCGTCCACGTCACGAAGGTAGCGGGACGCCGGGGCCGGCACCTCGTGCCGCCGGACGTCATACCTGGGGCGGAGGCGCGGGGGCGGTCTCGGAGCACGGTCGCACGCGCGGTCACCGCCCGGGTTCCGATGTGCGGAGGGGCCGCCGGAGACGACCGTTGACGGCATGATCGAGGTACATGAGCTGACCAAGCGCTACGGCGCGACGACCGCGGTGGACGGCCTGTCCTTCGTGGTGAGGCCGGGCACGGTGACCGGGTTCCTCGGGCCGAACGGCGCCGGGAAGTCGACGACCATGCGCGTGCTGCTGGGGCTGGACGCGGCGACGTCCGGTGAGGCGCTGGTGAACGGGGGCCGGTACGCGGCGCTGCGGCGGCCGATGCGGGAGGTGGGGGCGCTGCTGGACGCGGGCTCCGTGCACGGCGGGCGGCGCGCGTTCGACCATCTCGGCTGGCTGGCGCGCAGCAACGGGATCGCCGCGGGGCGGGTGACCGAGGTGCTGGAGCAGGTGGGCCTTGCCGGGGTCGCGCGCAGGCGGGTCGGCGGGTTCTCGCTCGGCATGCGGCAGCGGCTCGGGATCGCGGCGGCGCTGCTGGGCGATCCGGGGGTGCTGATGTTCGACGAGCCGGTGAACGGGCTGGACCCGGACGGCGTCCGCTGGGTGCGGGAGCTGATGGGGGCTCTGGCGGCCGCGGGACGGACCGTGCTGATCTCCAGCCATCTGATGAGCGAGATGGAGCTGACCGCCGACCGGCTGATCATCATCGGCCGGGGGCGTCTGATCGCCGACACGTCGGTGCGGGAACTGGCGGACCGGTTCCGGCGCGGGGTCCTGGTGCGCACGCCGCGTCCGGCCGATCTGACCGCGGTGCTCGCCGCGGCCGGGGGCGTCATCGAGTCCCTGCCCGCGGTCGAGTCCGTGCCCGGCGGCGTGCCCCTGCCCGGCGGCGCCCTGACGATCACCGGGCTGGACGTCGCTGCCATCGGCGACATGGCCGCCGCGCAGGGCATCCCGCTGTACGAGGTGACGCCGCGCAGTGCCTCGCTGGAGGAGGCGTACATGGAGCTGACCGCCGGCAGCGCCGAGTTCGGGGCGGTGGCGTCGTGACCGACGCGCTCGCGGCGGAGTGGTACAAGCTGCGGTCGGTCCGTTCCACCTGGTGGGTGCTGGCGGCGACGGCCCTGTCCTTCGCGTTCGTCATGCTGCTGGCGTTCCAGACGGCGCACATCTGGGACGGCCTGCCGGCCGAGCGCCGCGCGGAGTTCCTGCTGCGTCCGCTTCAGGAGATCGGCGGGTGGGTCGCGGGGCTGTGCCTCGCCGTCCTCGGCGTGCTGTCGATCACGTCCGAGTACCGCACCGGCATGATCCGCACCACCTTCGCGGTGCTCCCCCGGCGCCGGACGGTCCTCGCGGCCAAGGCGGCGGTGGTCGGGACGGTCGCGCTCGTCGCGGGCGAGGCCATGACGGTCGGCTCGTTCCTCGGGACGCGACTCGTCATCGGAGACCGGCCGTTCCCGGACCAGCGGGCGTCCATCGCGCACGAGCTGCCGGGTTTCGTCATCTCGGGGACGTCGGTGGCGATGTTCGCGCTGCTCGGCCTGTCACTCGGCGCGCTGCTGCGGTCGACGGCCGGGGCGCTCGTGTCGGTCGTCCTGCTGTGGCACGTGGTGCCGATGCTGGTCCTCCACCTGCCGGAGCCGTGGAACGGGCGCCTTGGGTCGGTGGTGCCCAGTGCCCTGCCCAGGCAGGCCGCCGGGCTCGGCGCCGACAATTCCATCTACGGCGACCTGCTGTCCCCGGGTGCGGCGGCGGCCGTGATGGCGGCGTACGCGCTCGCCCCGCTCGGCTTGGCCGCCCTCGCGCTCACCCGCCGCGACGCCTGACGGGCCCGGAGACGCGGTCGGCGGCGTCCCCCCGAGGGACGCCGCCGGCCGATCGTGCGCGGCGGGTTCAGCCCGCCTGCAGGGAGGACGTCCGGACGGCGAGGCGCTCGCGGAGCATGTCGATGGCCTCGTCGATGCGCGGCGCGGCGGCCTGGGCGCGGACGCGGCGGCCGTTCATCTCGACGACGGCCCGGGCCAGCGCGGGGCGCGGCAGCGACGGGTCTGCCACGACGCTCAGCGTGACCTGGACGGACGTGACGCCCCGGGCGTCCCTCAGCGCGGCCTGGACGGCGCGATCCGCCGCCGCGCGCTCGTGCGCCGTGACATCGCCCGAGGTCAGGAATCGGATCTCCGCTCGTTCACGGGTCGCGTTCATGAATCCCCCATATACGGGTTCGGTGGTCGCATCTGCTGAGCGGCGATGATGATCGCCTCTCTGCTCTCTCCAACGCCGCCTGCATCCCGGACCACTCCCGGGTCGAACGAGAGCTTCATCACGCGCTCCCGTCCGCACGGCCGCGGACGGGGCCGCTCTGGCATGATCGGCGCGTCCGGGCGCCCCGGAAATTCACCGGAATGGGAGACGATCGTCATTCGAGCGTCACACGACGTCGCATGGAATGGGCGTGGATTGGTCGTCCCCACCGCCGGAGTGCGCCGGGTAATTCATGCACCAGCGGGTGACTCGGGCGCCACGGAAATGACCGTCCGGCCAACTCGGCCGTCACCGCGGCGACACGTAGCGCAGCCGTGCGGCCACCGGCGGCACAGGTCACCGGCCCCGCACGCCGGTCGTGCGCGCAATCTCCGCGGCATACGGCGTTTGGAACCGGACGCGTTTTTCATACTTCCCAAAAACCCGACCCCATCCTCTAACATAGGGCGGTGCCGTTCCGCGGTGCCCGTTCCGCCCACGAGCAGACCCGTCGACTGGCTGGTGACCCCTTGGCCCAGGATTCAGCTGCCCCAACACCTCCGCCCGAAGGTGATCCGTCCGGACGGCTGATCGATTATCCCCGGCGCGGCGGCCCCACCGTCCTGCGAATTCTGCTCGGCGCCCAACTGCGCAGGCTCCGCGAGGACCGCGGCATCTCCACCGAGCAGGCCGGTTACGAGATCCGCGGCTCGCACTCCAAGATCAGCCGGATGGAGCTCGGCCGGGTCGGCTTCAAGGAGCGCGACGTCGCCGACCTGCTCACCCTCTACGGCGTCGACGACCCCGGTGAGCGCGCCCCGCTGCTGGAGCTGGCCAGGGAGGCCAACACCCCCGGATGGTGGCACCGGTACGGCGACGTTCTGCCGAGCTGGTTCGAGGTCTATCTCGGGCTGGAGGAGGCGGCCTCGCTGCTGCGCACCTACGAACTGCAGTTCGTCCCGGGGCTGCTGCAGACCGAGGACTACGCCCGCGCCGTCGTCCGCCTCGGCTTCTCCGACGCGGCCGACGACGAGGTCGAGCGGCGGGTCCAGCTCCGCACGATCCGGCAGGAGCGGTTCACCTCCCCCGGCGCGCCGACGCTGTGGGCCGTGGTGGACGAGGCGGTCGTCCGCCGCCCCCTCGGCGGACGCGACGTGATGCGGCGCCAGATCGAGCACCTGATCGAGGTGTCGGAGCGGCCCAACGTCACGTTGCAGATCGTGCCGTTCGGCGCGGGCGGACACGCCGCCGCAGGCGGTCCCTTCACGATCCTGCGATTCGCCGAGCCCGGCCTCTCCGACGTCGTGTACCTGGAGCAGCTCACCAGCGCGCTCTATCTCGACAAGCCGACGGACGTCGACACCTACATGCGCGCCATGAACAACCTCTGCATCACGGCCGCGCGCCCCGACGACACCGCGCGCCAGCTCACCCGGGTCCTCAACGACCTCTGACCGCTCGTCCCGCACGGCCCGCCCGCCGGCCACGGCGTCACCTGTGCCGCACGCGCGACGCCGCGCGACCTCGGCCGCGCCGTCCTCCGGCACCGGTGGTCGCGGGCCGGAATAGAAGCGTCCGCTCGGGAAGGCCATCAAGGGTCCGGAGGTTATGAGGACGGCCGCGCGGGGGGCGCGCGGCCATCCCGGAGCCTGAGCGAAGGAGCGACCATGCTGTTCGGCAAGGAGCACGTCGAGCGATACCAGGAGACGGACGGTGCGGAGGGGCACGAGTGGCAGGGAACCGTCACCCTGCTGCTCACCACGACCGGCCGCCGCAGCGGGAAGGAGCGCACCACGCCGCTCATCTACCAGACCGAAGGCGACGCGTACGTCGTCGTGGCGTCCTTGGGCGGCGCGGACCACAATCCGCTCTGGTACGAGAACCTCAAGGCGGACCCCGAGGTGAAGGTCCAGGTGAAGGGCGACAAGTTCACGGCGCGGGCCAGGACCGCGACGCCCGAGGAGAAGCCCGCGCTGTGGCGGAAGATGGCCGCGGTCTGGCCGGCGTACGACGACTACCAGCAGAAGACGACCCGGGACATTCCCGTGGTCGTCCTCGAACCCGCCTGAGCCGCGCGGTTCCCTTTCGCGGTGCGGGCGGGACGTGTAGCGTCGCCGTAGAACACTCATTCGACCATCGTCCGTCCGACGCAGCCCGAGGTGCCGAGGTGCCGACGTCACAGAGTGCTGACACCGAGCCGCCGCCACGGCTGCTGAGACGCTTCGAGATCGACGCGCCGGACGGCGTCGGCCCGGTCGCGGCCGGGCCCGGCGGCCGGCGCTGGCGCGTCGACACGGCCGGCGGCTCGTTCTTCCTGAAGGAGTACGCCGCGCCCGACCGGCGCCGCGTGCTGTTCCAGCACGCCGTGACGACCGCGCTCGACGAGGCCGGCCTTCCGGTGCTCGCGCCGATGCCCGCCCGCGGCGGCCGGACGCTGGTCACCGCCGTCGGGCGCGGCTACGTCCTGTATCCGTGGGTGGGCGGGCGAGGGCGCGGCGGGCTGGAGTTGACGTTCGGCCAGTGCGAGCGCCTCGGTGAGCTGCTCGGGCGGCTGCACGCGGCGCTCGACGGGATCACGCCGCCGGTGCAGCAGAGCCTGCTGGTGCCGACGCCGCGCGCCGCGGACGCGGCGGCCGCCGTCGAGGCGATGCTGCGGGACGTCCCGGGCGACGGCGGAACCGACTTCGAGGCGCTGACCGGCCGCCGCCTGCGGGAGCGGCGCGAACTGCTCACCGAGTTCGCCGGCCATCAGCCGCCCGAGATCGAGGTGAGCACCGTGGGCCATCTGCACGGCGCGTTCCACGCCGGGCACCTGCGGTACGGCGGGGCGGGCAACGTCACCGCCGTCCTCGGCTGGGACGGGCTGGCGACCGGCCCGGTCGCCGGCGAGGTCGTGCGGGCGGCGGCGCGGCTGTTCACCTGCGGGGACGAGCGGGGCCTCGACCTCGACCGCGTCCAGGCGTTCGTGCGCGGCCACCGCTCGGCGTTCCCGCTGGACGCGGGGCAGATCCAGTCGGCGGTGCACCGCGAATGGTGGGAGCGGCTCTGCGACGTGGCGCCGCTGCGGCACCGGTACCTGGGCGAGGACGGCACCGGCGAGCGGGGCCTCGCCGCCCTGGTGACCTGGTGGTCGGCCCAGCTGGACCGCACCCTGGACGCGTTCGCGGCGCCCTACACCGCGATGTACGCGGAGACGCCCGGCGACAGTCCCGCCTACGGCTAGCCGGCACCGCACGGTCCGCCCGTTCCGGGGTGGCAGGCAGACATTGTTTCGACAAGCCATTGTTCCAACGAGCATGTTCCAAAGGCATGATCCAATACAGGCAGTCCGCAGAGGAGTGGGAGACATGACCGCAGTCGCGTTGCTCGGCACCGGGATCATGGGCGCCGCGATGACCCGCACGCTGCTCAGGGACGGGCACCAGGTCACGGTGTGGAACCGCACCCCGTCGCGCGCCGAACCGCTCGCGGACGACGGCGCGGCCGTGGCGGGCTCCCCCGCCGAGGCCGCCGGCGGCGCCGAGGTGGTCATCACGATGCTGGACGGCGGTGAGACGGCGCTGTCGGTCATGATGGACGCGTCGCCGTCGCTGCGGCCGGGGCAGGTCTGGGCGCAGATGGGCACGGTCGGCGTCGCGTCCGTGCCGCTGCTCGCCGGGTTCGCCGCCGACCAGGGGCTCATCTTCGTCGACGCGCCCGTCCAGGGCACGAAGCAGCCCGCCGAACAGGGGAAACTGGTCGTCCTCGCGGCGGGGCCGCCGGACGCGCGGACCGTCCTCGAGCCGGTGTTCGGCAGCGTCGGCGCCAAGACGTTCTGGCTGGACGAGGACGGGGCGGGCGGCGCGGGCACCCGCCTCAAGCTGGCCGCGGTGAGCTACGCGATCTCGCTGACGTCCGTCGTCGCCGAGTCGGTCGCGCTGACGAAGGGTCTCGGGCTCGACCCGGCCCTGCTCGGCGAGGTCCTCACCGGCGGCCCGCTCGACTGCGTCTACCTGCAGACGAAGATGAAGGCCATGCTCGCGGACGACTTCGAGCCGAGCTTCGCCGTCCGCACCGCGGAGAAGAACACCCGGTTGATCCACGAGGCCGCCGAGGCCGCCGAGATCCGGGTGGACGTCAACGACGCGGCGGGCGCGCGGTTCCGCCGCGCCATCGCCCAGGGGCACGGCGACGAGGACATGGCCGCCACGTACCGCGCGAGCTTCCCCGGCTGACCTCGGCGGGGACCTCGCAAAACTGGAAAACGCTGGAACTGTCTGGAAGCTCCTGTACTGTCTGCCGCATGTTCCGGCCCCCCGGCGTCCCGACCCCCGACGAACTGGAGGCGCGCATCACCGAGCTGCGCGCCGCCGTGCGGCGGGCCATGGCGACCGGCGACCGGCGGGAGGCCCGCGACCTGCGCGCCGAGCTGCGCGAGGCCGAGACGGCCTGGGACGACGCCGTCCTCGGAGACGGCACCCCCGGCGACCGGACCACCGGTGGCCGCACCACCAATGACCGGACCACCGGCGGTCGCGGCGGCGAGGAACCCGGCGCCGGTTCGCGCGGGCTGCTGCCCGTCCGGGAGCAGGTCCACCAGGCGCTGACCCTGCTCGGCGCGCCCGCCGCGCCGAAGCTGATCGGGTCGGTGTACGCCGCGTTCTTCCCCGGCGAGATCCCGGGGAGCCGGCTGACGAGCCTGCGCCGCGACGAGGAACGCTCGTTCCGCACCGCGCCGTACGCGCGGCCCTACTACCTGTGCGCCGCGCTGACCGCCGATCTGCTCGCCCCGGCCCGCGGGCTGCTCACCGTGAGCACGTGGCCGCTGGAGCAGCGGATCGTCGGGCCCCTCAGCCCCCGCACGGACTTCCTCACGTCCGCCGCCCGCCTCGCCGAGCACGCGGGCCGGGGGACGCCGTCCCCCGATGTGCAGCGGCTGCTGTGGCGTTTCGCGTCCAACATTCCCGGCGCGGTCACCGATACGGTCGGTACCGTCGATCCGGCCGTGCTCGCCGAGGCCGCCGAAGCCGAACTGGACGTGCACCGGGGACAGGACCGGCGGCGGCGCGCGTCCGCCGCCGGGCGCGCCCGGGCGCAGCTCGACGACGCGGAGCTGCTGTTCGGCAGCCGGCTGCGGGCCCTGCGGCGGTCCGGACGGCGCCCTGCCAGCAACGGAGAAACAGACCGATGACCGAGACCGCGCCGGACCTGGACCGGCTGCGCGGCGGCGCTCCCCCGCGCAATCACGACGCCCGCACGATCGCCGCGCTGACGTCCAATCCCGGCTGCGCCCGCCGCGGGGTGATGGACGCGGCGGGCGTCGACAAGGACGCGGTGGCCCGGGAGCTGGGCTTCCCCGCGCCGTTCGGGCAGTCCCAGTTCGCGATCACGCGCGGGAACGTGTTCGAGGCGCAGGTGAAGGCGGACGGGTGCGCGGAGCTGCTGACGCTGCTGCGCGAGCGGCTCGGCCTGGACGTCCCCGAGGTGGCCTACGACGACCTGGAGGTGGTCGCGGGCAACGAGGGCCGGGAGCTGCGGCATTCGCGGACCCGGCGGCTGGTCGCCCGCGCGCTGGAGACGGGTGAGGGCACGCTGTTCGATCATCCGCTGCTGCGGCTGGACATCGCCGGGCGGCTCGCCTATCTGGAGCCGGACGTCATCGCGTTCCAGTTCGCGGGGCGGCTGCACGTCATCGAGATCAAGTCGTTCGCCGTGGTGGACGGGCAGGCCGAGCCGGAGCAGGTCGCCGCGGCGGCGCGGCAGTCCGCGGTGTACGTGCTGGCGCTGCGCCGGCTCGTCGCCGAACTGGGGCACGATCCCGGGCGGGTGTCGCACGACGTGTTCCTCGTGTGCCCGGAGAACTTCTCCAACCGCCCGACGGCGACGCCGCTGGACGTGCGGCCGCAGCTCGCCGTCCTGGAGCGGCAGCTCGCGCGCATCACCCGCATCGACGAGATCCTGGCGGAGCTGCCCGGCGACCTGACGTTCGAGCCCGGGGACGGGCTCGCCGAGTCGGTCCGCGCGGTCGAGGCGCGGTACGCGCCGGAGTGCATGTCGGGCTGCGAGATGGCGCTGTTCTGCCGGAAGGAGGCGCGTACGGACGGGTCGACGGGTGCGCTGGGCCGGTCCGTCCGCGACGACCTCGGCGGCGTCGACACGATCCGTACCGCGCTCGCCCTGGCGGACGGGTCGCTCACCCCGTCCGACGACCTCGCGGAGACGGCCGATCAGCTGCGCACCGCGGCCCGCCTCCGCGCCGAAGCCCTGGAAGGGGTCGCGTGATCGGTACATGAGCGCGCTGTCCTCGCTCGCGCGGCTGGAGGCGGCGGCGGCCGGGATCGCGCGGCCGGTCGCGACGGTGCGGCACTGCCACCTGCCGGACGCGCCGCTGGTGCTCGTCCCGCTGAAGCTGGCCGGTGAGGCGGCGGCGCCGCTGGCGGTGCTGGCCGGGAGCCGGCCGGACGATCCGGCGCTGCTGATCGTGCCGCAGCCGCGCAACCGGGACCTGCGGTTCGCGTTCGCCGCCGACCTCGCCAAGCTCGTGCTGAACCACATCGAGACGAGCCGCGGCGAGGTGGAGGAGCTGCCGCCCGGCAAGGAGGGCGAGGAGCGGATCCGGTACGGGGACGCGCCCCAGCTTCTCGTGCCGAACCGGGGCGGTGTCGCGTTCCTGCGGATGGTGGGGCGGTCGACGCGGTTCCGCAGCACGGAGGGCCGGTACGCGGTGGACCCGGCGGTCCCGGTGCTCGGCCGGTGGCTGACATGGTTCGCCGACCGGTACGACCATCCCGGGTCGTCGCTGCTGGGCGCCATGACGGAGATGCTGCGGATGCACTGGGCGACGGGTCAAAGTTCGCTGGAGGACGGCAACCTCGCGGCGCTGATGGGCTGGATCGACCCGCCGGACGGGCTGGACGGCCCGGCCGCGGCGGCGCGCGCCGAGGACCCGGTGACATGCCCGCCGGCGGGGCCGACGACCGACCCGACGTTCGACAACGAGGTCCTCGCCCCGGCGATCGCCGCCTACGACCGGGCGGGCGGCGGCTCCCGCGCCGAGGAGCGGCTGCGCACGGTCCTCGCCGGCCAGCTCACCCCGACGTGGGACCTGATGTGGCGGGCCGTCGCGCTGCTGCGCGCGCTGCCGGAGGGGGCGAGCGTGCCGAAGCGGTGGGAGCGCGACCGGGACGCCTTCACCTACTACCACCAGACGTTCGGCGAGGCGTATCCGCAGGCGCGCCGCGACCCGCCCGTCCGCGCGGCGCGGCGGCTGCACGACCTCGAACGCGCCCAGGACGCCTACGACGCGCAGCGCGCCTTCGACGACCCGCTCGTCATGGCCGAGCACCGGCTGGCGGGCCAGGCGTTCGGCGGCGTGGTCACCGAATGCGACCCGGCCCGCCTCGACGAGACGGGCAAGCGGCCGAAGCTCCGCCCGCACTTGCGGGTCGGCACGCGGGATCCGGTGCGGCTCGACGCCGGGACGACCGTGTGCAACGCCGCGCGGCCGGCGCTCAAGGGGAGGATCGTGGAGTTGGACGACGGAGCCGTGCTGCTGGAGCTGACCGGTGGGATGGGCCGCAAGCTCACCCCCGAGCCGGGCGCCGTCCCCCAGGTCGGGGACCGGGTGTGCTTCACCTCGCTGACCGAGGGTTCGTTCGGCGCGGCGAAGTTCCCCGACCGTGACGACACGCCGTGGACGCACGGCGGGCCGCCCGAGGAGTACGTGCCGACCCACGAGGACGCCGAAGAGGAATGGTCTTGACCGGACATGCGGGCCGCCACCTGATGCCGGTGGCGGCGGACGAGCTGGACCCGTCCGAGGCGGCGGCGCGGGTCGTGGACGACGTCCTCGCCGATCTCGGCGGCGGGCACCGCGGCGTGGTGGTCGACTCCCCGCCCGGCGCCGGGAAGTCCACGCTGGTCGTCCGCGCCGCCGCGCACCTGGCCGCGGCCGGCGAGCGCCTGATGATCGTGGCGCAGACGAACGAGCAGGTCGACGACCTCATCGAACGCCTCGCCGGCAAGCACCCGGACGTGACGCTCGGCCGCCTGTCGGCGTCGGGGTACGTGCCGTCCGAGCGGGTCATGGCGCATCCGGCGGTGCGGGTCGCGCAGAAGGCCGGCGACCTGGCCGAGCACACCGTCGTGATCGCCACCGCCGCGAAGTGGGCGACGCTGCCGGACGGGTCGTGGCCGTGGGCGATCGTGGACGAGGCGTACCAGATGCGCTCGGACATGCTGCTGCGCATCGCCGGCCGGTTCGAGCGGGCGCTGTTCGTGGGCGACCCCGGGCAGCTCGACCCGTTCTCCACCGTCGAGGTGGAGCGCTGGGCGGGCTTGGCGTGGGACCCGATGCGCAGCGCCGTGTCCGTCCTGCTGGCGCACAACCCGGACCTGCCCGTCCACCGGCTCCCGGTGTCGTGGCGGCTGCCCGCGTCCGCCGCGCCGGTGGTGTCGGAGGCGTTCTACCCGTTCACCGGGTTCCGCGCCGGAACCGGACCGGGCGACCGGCGGCTGGAGTTCGGGGCGCGCGGCATGGGCACCACCTACGACCAGGCGCTCGAAGAGGCGGCGGCGACGGGCTGGGCCTTCTACGAGCTGCCGGCGCGGCACACGCTGCGGACCGACGCCGAGGCGGTGCGCGCGACGGCGGCCCTGGCCGTCCGGCTGCTGCAGCGCGGTCCCGTCGCGCACTCCGAACTCGGGTCGGGCCCGGTCGACGCGGCGCGCGTCGCGATCGGCGCGGCCCACCGCGACCAGGTCACCGCGATCCGCGCCGCGCTCGGCCGCCACGGCGAGGGCATCACCGTCGACACCGCGAACCGGCTTCAGGGCCGCGAGTACGACGCGACGGTCGTGCTGCACCCGCTGTCGGGGCGCCGCGACGCCACCGCCTTCCATCTGGAGTCCGGGCGCCTGTGCGTCCTGGCGTCCCGGCACCGGCACGCGTGCGTGGTGGTGGCGCGGGCGGGCATCCCCGAACTGCTCGACGCGCATCCGTCCGCCGAACCGGTGCATCTCGGCGTGCCGGTGAAGTTCCCGGACGGCTGGGAGGCCAACCAGGCCGTCCTCGCGCACCTGGCGCGCCACCGCGTCCCCGCCGGCTGACCACGGCCGGTGGTCACGCGGGAGCCACCGGAAGTGAAGAGTCAAGGAAGATCTTCCACGTGCCCGGGTTCGCGGTGCCCGGGTACGAGCGAGGGCCCCGGACGGATACTGTGAGAGGCCGGTGCCTCAGCGATCAGGGGAGGGACATGGAGGACATCGGCTTCATGTGCGCCCGCTGCGGCGGCGAGGTGCACGACGTCACCCACAACCGGGAAGGTTCGCTCGACGGAGTGGGCTACCGCCACAACCGGCGGGTGGAGCCGTGGGACCACGAGCTGGAGCTCGCCGTCGGCGAACCCGCCCCGCAGGACCAGGGCTGCGACTTCTGCGGCACACCGGGGCCGAGCTGGCTCTACTACCCCACGCTGGACCCCGAGGACACCGACATGTTCGAGGTCGAACTGGACACCACGCAGCTGTCGGACGACGACACCGCCGTCGCCGTCCTCAACATGCTCTACCCGTGGTACGCCTGCGACACGTGCTCCGTCCTCGTCGCCGACCGCAACATCGACGTCCTCATCGACCGCGCCCTCGACCGCACCCCCGTCCACGAGGACGGCCCCGTCGACGAGGAGACCGTCCGCGCACGCCTCAAGGGCTCCCTCTCGGTGTTCTTCACCACGCGTCCCGGCCGCCCCCAGCCGTCGCGCGCCGTGTAGCCCCGTTTTACCCGCCTCCTTCGCGCATTGGCGGCCTCCTCCATCGCCGGGGGTGGTGGGACGAAGTGTCGGAGCGGGTCATTAAGATCGGTGCCGTTTTATTGGGGTGTGCGTTACCACGGGGGACACGGTGATCATTGACGGGCGGTTCCACGGGCCGGACGGGTCCGGGAACGGCGGATATGTGGCGGGGCGCCTCGCGGGGCGGGTGCCGATCGACACGGTGACGGTGACGCTGCGGCGGCCGCCGCCACTGGACACCGAGATGACCGTCACGGCCGAGGACGAGCGCGGGCACAGCGTGCGGCTCTGGGACGGGGAACTGCTGATCGCGGAGGCGCTCGCGGGGGCGATCGTGGTGCCGCCCATCGCACCCGTCCCGTTCGAGCGGGCGCTGGAGGCCGCGGAGAAGTACCGGGCGGCGGAGAGCCACCCGTTCCCCGGCTGCTTCGTGTGCGGGCCGGAGCGGGAGCCGGGCGACGGGCTGCGGCTCGAACCGGGGCCGGTCGCCGACGCCACGGTCGCGGCGCCGTGGGTGCCGGAGCGGGTGCCGGAGCGGGAACTGGTGTGGGCGGCGCTCGACTGCCCCGGCGGATGGTCGTTCGACGTGGCCGAGCGTCCTGCCGTACTCGGCACGATGACCGCCCAGGTGATGGGCGTGCCCGAGGCCGGGGAGCGGTGCGTCGTGCTGGGGCTCGCGCGCAGCCGCGAGGGCCGCAAGATGCACGCGGCGACGGCGCTGTACGGGGCGGACGGGCGGCTGCTGGGCCGCGCCGAGCAGATCTGGATCGAGATCGACCCGGAGCGGTTCGGGCGCTGACCCTCGGCGGCCGATGATCCGTTCGCGGCCGGCCCGGTCCGGTTCCGCATGGTTTCCGGAAATGTGTCGCCGGACATTGTCGGGGCGGCCGGTTCCGCTGTTCAATTTGAGCTTCCGCGAAAACGGAGGCGGGTCTGATGAGCGGAAACGTTCTACTGCTCCTGGGGGTCGCCGCCCTGGCGATCTACATGGGAGTGCACTGGGAACGCGCCCGCCGCGCCGTGTGGGACCTGCGGCTCAGCCGGCGGCGGATCGTCGGCCTGCGGCAGGCGGCGGCGCGGGAACGCGGCCATGTCGCGATGATCTGGGCGGTCGCGGCCCTGGCGCTGTTCCTGGCGGTCAGGTACGGCTGAGCCGGGGCCGCGCGTCCGTCAGGGGCCGGTGAAGAGGGGGTCCTCCCGGTCCGCGCCGTTGACCGGGCGGGCGTGGTTCGGGGGGCCGGCGCCGGGCACGGGGGTGTTCCCGGTGTTCGGACCGGGCGTCCCGTTCGGGGCTGGCGTCCCGTTCGGACCGGGCGTCCCGTTGGGGACGGGCGCGCCGAGCGGCAGCGGGGGGCCGTGGTGCGCCTGCGGCATGCTCGGGACGGGCCCGCCCATCGGGGGCGGTCCCGGCGGCATGGCGGGCTGCGGTCCCGTGCCGTGCGGGTGGGCCGGCGGGGGCATCGGGTTGCCGCCGCCGGGCATCCGGCCGCCGGGCGGGACGCCGGACGACAGCGTGCTGTGCGTGAACTGGTCGATCTGGCGGCGGGCGCGGTCGGCCTCGGCGCGGGCCGCGTCGCGTTCCTCGGCGAGGGCGGTGAGCGCGGCCTGCTGCTCGGCCACCGACTGCGACAGCTGCCGCAGCTGAACCGCCTGGTCGTTGATCTTGCCGGTGAGCTCGTCCCGCTCGGCCGTCGCCGCCTGGGCGTGGGCCTGTGCGGCGTCGCGTTCCTTGGCGGCCTCGTCGGCGCGCGCCTTGGCGCGGACGACCTCCGCCTCCGCCTCGGACTGGGCGCGCAGGGCGGCGGTCCGCTCGGCCTCGGCCTTGCTGGCGGCCTGCATGGCGCGCTGCCGCTGCGCCTCGGTGTCGCGCATGGCGTTGCGGAGGTCCTCGGCGCCCTGCTTGGCGACGGCGGCCTCGACGCGCTGGGACTCGGCGGCGCCCTCGGCCTCGGCGAACCTGGCGTGCACGGCGACGAGTTCGGCGCGGGCGTTCTCCAGCGCGGCGAGCAGTTCGGTCTCGCGGGCCGCGACGCGGTCGCGCTCGCTTTCGGCGGCCAGCTTCGCGCTGATCGACTGCTGCGCGATCTGGTGGGCCTCCTCCCACGCCTGCTGCGCGGCGTCGCGCTTGGCGGTGGCGAGTTTCGCCTCCTCGCGGGCGCTCGCCGCGTCCCGCTCGGCGGTGTCCGCGCGCTGCCGGAACGTCGACGCCTCCTGCCACACCTCCTCGGCGCGGCGCTGGGACGCGTCGCGTTCGCTCTGCGCGATGGCGAGCTCGCGGGCGGCCTCGGCGCGCACCTCGGCGACGCGCCGCTCGACGCCGGCGACGCTCAGCTCGGACGTCAGGGAGTCGGCGAGCACGTCGGCGGCCTTCTCCAGCCGTTCGACCATCTCCCATGCCGAGGCGACCTGCCCGGTGAGGCCCGGCGCGTCCCGGCCGCGTTCCCTGCGGTCGCGCGCCTCGCGGGCGCAGGCACCGTCGTTGTCCTGGCAGTAGCGGACGGTGCGGACCGCTCCCATCGGCTGGGGCACGGGACGTCCGCAGTTGGCGCAGGGCCACACGGTGACCGGTTCGCCCATCCGGGCGACCGCCGTTTCGGCGGATCCGCCGGCCCCCCTGCCCCCGTCCCCCGCGCCTTCGGAGACCGCGCCGGCCTGGGGAACCGAAGCCGTCCCCTGGGGGCCGCTATTGTCGCGCTCTTCGCTGTTAGGCATGGAATGAACCTTACGCACTGATGCGCGGGACTGCAGTGACTTGAGTGGTACATGTGGGGGTGCCCACGTAGTAGCGAAGTTAGCAAAAACGGTCGGTCGCCTCGATGAGGCGGTCGCGGATGCCGGGCTCGGAGCCGCCGTGGCCGGCGTCCTCAACGATGTGGAACTCCGCCTCAGGCCAGGCGCGGTGCAGATCCCAGGCCTGGTCCGGCGGGGTCTTCATGTCGTAGCGGCCGTTCACGATCACGGCGGGGATGTGCCGGATGCGGTCGACGCCCGCGAGCAGGCCGCCGTCCGGGAGGAAGCCGCCGCGGGAGATGTAGTGGTGCGTGATGCGGGCGAACGTCACGACGAGGGTGTCGTCCAGGTCCGGCGGGGGGACGGGCAGGAGCGTGTTCGCGGCGAGTTCCCAGCCGATCCACGCCCGGGACGCCGGGATGTGGACGGCGGGGTCCGGGTCGCCGATGCGGCGGCCGTAGGCGGCGATCAGGTCGTCCTGCTCGGCGGGCGGGACGGCCTCGCGGAACGCCGCCCACTCGGCGGGGAAGAGGTGCGCCGCGCCCGTCGGGGTGAACGCCCACGCCTCGTCCGGCGGGCGGACGAGGTACACGCCGCGCAGCACCATCTCCGACACGCGGCCCGGATGCGCCTGCGCGTAGGCGAGGGCGAGGGTGCTGCCCCAGCTTCCGCCGAACACGAGCCAGCGGTCGACGGCCAGGTGCTCGCGCAGCCGTTCCATGTCGGCGACCAGGTGTGGAGTGGTGTTGTTCTCCAGCGATACCGCCGGGTCGCCGGCGTTGGGGACGCTCTGCCCGCAGTTGCGCTGGTCGAAGAGCACGATGCGGTAGGCGGACGGGTCGAAGAACCGCCTGTTGTCGGGCAGCAAACCCCCACCGGGGCCGCCGTGCAGGAAGACGGCGGGTTTGCCGTCGGGGTTCCCGCAGGTCTCCCAGTAGATCCGGTTTCCGTCACCGACGTCGAGCAGCCCGGAATCATGCGGTTCGGCCGGTGGATAGAACTCCCGCAACCCCATGAGACCAGTCATACCCGACAATCGATCATGCCGGGGCGGGTCAGAGCTGGGCCATCGCCTTGCGGATGCGCTTGTCGGAGACGGGGAACCGCGTCCCGAGCTGCTGGGCGAAGAGGCTGACCCGCAGTTCCTCCAGCATCCAGCGGACCTGCCGCGCGGGCTCGTCGTCGCGGCGGGACGGGTGCAGGCGGCGCAGCGCCTGCTCGTACTCCTGCGCGAGGACGCCGACCTGGTGCGCGAGCATCCGGTCGCGGCCGGGGTTCTCGGGGAGCTTGTCGAGCCTGATCTGCAGGGCGCGCAGGTAGCGGGGCAGGTCGGGCAGCCGCGCCCATCCGGTCGCGGTGACGAACCCGGGATGGATGAGCGCCGCGAGGTTGCCGCGAATCTCGGTCAGCGCCGGGACGAGGGTGAGGCTCGTGGTGCCGCGCAGCCGCCGGTCGGCCTCGTGCGCCTCGGCCAGGATCCGTTCGACCAGCTCGACGATCTGCGCGGTCGCGTCGTGCAGGTCGGCGCGGACGCGGTCGTACAGGGCGCGGTAGCCGTCCTCGTCCCAGGCGGGCCCGCCGGCCCCGGCGATGAGCCGGTCGGCGGCGGCGGTGACGCAGTCGTCGAAGAGCGCGGTGACCGAGCCGTGCGGGTTGTGGCTGAGCGCGAGCTTGCCCTTGTTGGTGAGCCGGCCCCGGATGAGCTTCACCGGCGACGGCGCGTTCAGCAGGATGAGCCGCCGCGTGCCGAGCCACATGGCGCGGCGCTGCTCCGCCTCCGTCTCGTACATGCGGACGGCGACGCCGTCGCCCTCGTCGGTGAGGGCCGGGTACGCCTTGACGTCGTAGCCCGCCTGCTTCTGCTCGTAGGTGCGGGGCAGCTCCCCGATCGTCCAGTCGGTGAGCCCGGAGCGTTCGATGGTGGACGCCGCCTTGGACAGCGTCCCGCGGACCTTGCCCGCGAGGCGGCGTTTCAGCTCGTCCAGGTCGGTGCTCTCGCCGAGCGTGCGGCCTCCTCCGTTGGAGCCGTCGTCCACGACGCGGAACGTGATGCGCAGGTGGGCGGGGAGCCGGGACGGGTCCCATGCCTCCCGGGCGACGGGCACGCTCGTCATCGCGGTCAGCTCGCGTTCGAGGGCGTCCAGGAGCGGCTCGGCGCGCGGCGCGACGCGGTCGAGGACCTTGCGGGCGTAGTCGGGCGCCGGGACGAAGTTGACGCGCAGCTGCTTGGGCAGCGACCGGATCAGCTCGGTGAGCAGCTCGGCGCGCAGGCCGGGGACGAGCCACTCGAACCCGTCCGGCCGCACCTGGTTGAGGACCTGGACGGGGACGTGCACGGTCACGCCGTCGGCGTCGGCGCCCGGCTCGAACTGGTAGGTGAGGCGCAGGCGCAGCGCGCCCTGCTTCCACACGTCCGGATAGTCGGCCTCGCTGACGCCGCCCGCGGTCTCGTTGATGAGCATCGACTTCTCGAACCCGAGGAGGTCCGGGTCCGCCTGCCGGGCCTTCTTCCACCAGGAGTCGAAGTGCCGCCCGGAGACGACGTCGTCGGGGATCCGCTCGTCGTAGAAGTCGAAGAGGGTCTCGTCGTCGACGAGGATGTCGCGGCGCCGGGCCCGGTGCTCCAGTTCCTCCACCTCGTCCAGCAGGGCGCGGTTGTCGTGGAAGAACCGGTGGTGGGTCTCCCAGTCGCCCTCGACGAGCGCGTGCCGGATGAACAGCTCGCGGGACAGCCCGGGGTCGATGCGGCCGTAGTTGACGCGGCGGTCGGCGACGATCGGCACCCCGTACAGCGTGACCTTCTCGCGCGCCATGACCGCGGCCTGCTTCTTCGACCAGTGCGGCTCGCTGTAGTTGCGTTTCACCAGGTGCTGTGCGAGCGGTTCGACCCACTCGGGCTCGATCCGGGCGTTGATCCGCCCCCAGAGCCGGGACGTCTCGACCAGCTCGGCCGACATGACCCAGCGCGGCGGCTTCTTGAACAGCGACGACCCGGGGAACACGGCGAACTTCGCGCCGCGCGCGCCGATGTACTCCAGGCCCCGGCGCTGCTTGTCCTTCTTGTCGACGTCGGCGAGCCCGATGTGCGACAGGAGGCCCGCGAGCAGCGAGGTGTGGATGCGGTCGGGTGCGGCGTCGGTGGTGTTGAGCGTGACTCCCAGGGACTTGGCGACCTGCTTGAGCTGGCCGTGCAGGTCCTGCCATTCGCGGATGCGCAGGAAGTGCAGGAACTCGCTCTTGCACATCCGCCGGAACGCGCTGCCGGACAGCTCCTGCTGCTGCTCGCGCAAATAGTTCCACAGGTTCAGGAACGCCAGGAAGTCGGACGTGGGGTCGGCGAAGCGGCGGTGCCTGTCGTCGGCGGCCTGCTGGTTCTCGGCGGGACGCTCCCGCGGGTCCTGGATGGACAGCGCCGACGCGATGATCAGCACCTCGCGGACGCAGCCGTTCTTGTCGGCCTCCAGGACCATGCGGCCCAGGCGCGGGTCGACGGGCAGCTGGGCGAGGCTGCGGCCGAGCGGGGTGAGCCGCTTGCGGGGGTCCTTCTCCGACGGGTCGATGGCGCCCAGCTCGTGGAGCAGGTCGACGCCCGCCTTGACGTTGCGGCGGTCCGGCGGCTCGACGAACGGGAACGCCGCGATGTCGCCGAGCCCGAGGGCCGTCATCTGCAGGATGACCGACGCGAGGTTCGTGCGCAGGATCTCCGGATCGGTGAACTCCGGGCGGGACTCGAAGTCCTCCTCGGAGTAGAGCCGGATGCACACGCCGTCGGACACGCGGCCGCAGCGTCCCTTGCGCTGGTTCGCCGACGCCTGCGAGACCGGCTCGATCGGGAGCCGCTGCACCTTCAGGCGGTGGCTGTAGCGGGAGATCCGGGCCGTGCCGGGGTCGACGACGTACTTGATGCCCGGGACGGTCAGCGACGTCTCGGCGACGTTCGTCGCCAGCACCACGCGCCGCCCGCGATGCGGCTGGAACACCCGGTGCTGCTCGGCCGACGACAGCCGCGCGTACAGCGGCAGGACCTCGGTCGCTCCGCGCTGCCGGGTGAAGTGCTTGGTCAGCGCGTCGGCGGTGTCGCGGATCTCCCGTTCGCCGCTGAGGAACACCAGCACGTCGCCGGGGTCCTCGCGGCCCAGTTCGTCCACGGCGTCGACGATCGCCTGGATCTGGTCGCGGTCGGGGTCGGCGGACGGGTCGTCCGGGTCGGCGACGGGCCGGTACCGGACCTCCACCGGATACGTGCGCCCCGACACCTCCACGATCGGCGCCCCGTCGAAGTGCTCGGAGAACCGCTCCGGATCGATCGTCGCCGAGGTGATGATCACCTTGAGGTCCGGACGGCGCGGCAGGATCTCCTTGATGTAGCCGAGCAGGAAGTCGATGTTCAGGCTGCGCTCGTGCGCCTCGTCGATGATCAGCGTGTCGTACCGGCGGAGCAGCCGGTCGGTCTGGATCTCGGCGAGCAGGATGCCGTCGGTCATCAGCTTGACGAGCGTGTCGTCGCCGGAGCGGTCGGTGAAGCGCACCTTGTAGCCGACGGCGTCGCCGAGCTCGGTGCCGAGCTCCTCGGCGATGCGGTCGGCGACCGTGCGGGCGGCGAGCCGGCGCGGCTGGGTGTGCCCGATCGAGCCGAGCACGCCGCGGCCCAGCTCAAGGCAGATCTTGGGGATCTGGGTGGTCTTGCCGGAGCCCGTCTCCCCCGCGACGATCACGACTTGGTTGTCGCGGATCGCGGCGAGGATGTCGTCCTTCTTCTGCGCGACCGGCAGCTGCGCCGGGTAGGTGATCGCGGGCACGGCGAGGCGCCGCCGCTCCACCCGCCGCCCGGCGGCCTCGATGTCGGCGGTGATCTCTTCGGCGACCTTGGCGCGCCGCCCGGCGTCGCGCATCTTCTCGGCGCCGTCGATCCGGCGGCGCAGCCGGTGCCGGTCGCGCAGCATCAACTCCGGCAGGCGCGCGCGCAGGTCGGCGAGCGGCGATCTCACAGGCGTCCTCATAATCATCGACAAGAATAGGATCCCGGGCCGCGCGGCCCGCCCCGCGGTGCCGAAGCCGCCGGGGCCGGGCCGAGGAGGCGGGTCCGCAATCTTCGCACCGTAACCGCCGCGCGCGACCGCGGCGATCGTTTTTCCGCGGGCCCGAAACCGACAACGCACCGCCGGGGATCCCCATTCCGTTCGCGTCCGGCTCCCCGGAGCCGGAACGGTGGGGCGCCCGCCAGAGCCCGCCCGTGCGGCTGAGGGAAGGACCGACTCCGCTGACGGCCCAGGAGACGAAACGAGGCCCCTGGAGAGCTCTGCCCAGGGGCCCATCACATCGGACGTGTTACGCGTCCGTGCCTTCTACTCGTCCGTGCCTTCGAGGCGGGCGACCACACGGGCCAGAACCCCGCTCATCTCCTCCTGCCGGGCGGCGATCTTGCCGATCTCCCCCATGAGCAG
Organism: Spirillospora sp. NPDC048824; assembly: GCF_043198455.1. Lineage (NCBI taxonomy): Bacteria > Bacillati > Actinomycetota > Actinomycetes > Streptosporangiales > Thermomonosporaceae > Spirillospora > Spirillospora sp. NPDC048824. The sequence goes on from NZ_JBICUS010000023.1 coordinate 72,798, forward strand.
ATTGACGGCCGACCCAAGCTCCTGCCGCACAGAGCCGATCTCCTGCCGCACAGAGCCGATCTCGTGCTTGAACTCGGACTTCAGCGAGTTCAGCTCCTGGTGGAGATAGTCCTTGGTGACCAGGTCCTGGAGGTCGTCCTTGGTCGCCAGGTCGGCGAGCGTGACCTGCTCGAGGGGCTTCGACGCCATGACGGGCATGCTACCTGTCCTCCTTGTTCCGGGGGGGTGTTCGCCGGTTGGCGAGTTCCACCTTGGCACACCCCGGGGACAATCCGTGCCCGGTCGATCACGCTGTGAAGTTCGGCCTAAAGTTGTGAAGACCGGGTCGGCAGGTCAGCGGAGGTCCAGGGCACCTGTTCTGATACGGCGGGAGAGGGCGTCCCACGCGTCTGGTGTGAAGGCCAGGGAAGGGCCGTCCGGGTTCTTGGAGTCGCGGACGGCGATCAAGCGCGCGTGTTCCGCGCACGCGCAGCCGAGCCCGGCCACTTCCACGCACTGGCCGCCCTGGTCACTGCTCCGCGTGCTCGTGCGCCACTGGGCTGCGGTGAGCCGGGCGACTTCCACGCAGTCGCCGCCCTGATCACTGCTTCGGCTGCTCTTGCGCCAGCGAATCTCACCGCTCATGGCCCTCCGATCATCCCTGCCATCATCTGGACGGATTCGTCGGGCGGGAGTGCGTTCGCGCGCAGGAGGTCGAGCCGAAGCCGGCAATCCTCGACCTCCCCCTCGGTTCCGATGATCTGCCCGCCCCCGAATGCCTCAGCGTAGGCCAGGTCCTTCTGGTCCGGAAGCGAGAACAAGGTCATCGGCCCGCTCATCCCCGCATGCCCTCCGGCGGCGAAGGGGAGCACCTGGATGACGATGTCCGGGGATTCGGAGGCTTGCACCAGCCAGGCGCACTGGTCGCGCATGACCTTGGCGCCACCGACCGGACGCCGCAGGACGGCCTCGTCGAGGATGACCCACAGGTATGGCGGGTTGTCGCGGTTGAGGATTTCCTGGCGCCTCATCCGGGCCGCCACGTGGCGTTCGATCTGCTCGTCGGTGTCACGGACCCGCCCGTTGCGGATCTGTGCGCGGGCGTACTCCTCCGTCTGGAGCAGGCCGGGCACGGCTTGCGGCTCCCACTCCAGCATCGCGGTGGCCTCGGACTCGACCTCGACGAACGGGCGGAACCACTCCAGGTAGGAGCTGTCGATGATGCGCTTCCAGAGGCGTGCGAGTGCGCCACCGGTGCCGAGGGCCCTGTCGGCCGCCTTGATGAGCTCCGGCTTGGGGGCGCGCCTGCCCTTCTCGATCATGCCGATCAGGGACGGTGACACGAAGGCCCTGCGGGCGAGCTGCTCCTGGGTGAAACCTGCCTGCTCGCGATAGAAGCACAGCTCATCGCCCCAGTAGGCGAGGGCCGCGCCGCCCGCGACCGTGGTGGTGCTCGACTTGCGGGACGCCATCGCCGACTCCCTCATCTCGTCGCCGCGTCTTCACTCGGGGGACCGTGGATCTCACAGATCTTCACAGGTGATGCGAAGACGCACTCAGAGTAAGCGGGCGGCGCCATTCTGTGGGGCATGACGACGATTTCCACCCCGCACGACCTCCGTGAGGAAGCGACCGAATTGGCCTTCGAGTGTGCGCCGCGCCGCTTCGCCCTCTGCTGGATCGGCTTCGAGGAGGACGACGGCGGCATTCTCGCCTGGGGGCTCCAATTCGGAACCGACCAGGCGGTGACTGCGGGGAGGGCGGGGGCGGCCTCGGCCGTTTCGCGTCCGCCGAGGACGCCCGCCGCCTCTATGCCCGCGCGAGAGAAGTCCTCCTCGTCTGGATCGACGAGGACGCCCCCTCGCCGCTTCCGGACGCGCCGTAGACGGTCAGCCGGCGCCGTAGACGGGTTCGGGGGCCGGGGCCTTCGCGAGGAGGCCCGTGACGATCTCGCCGACCTCGGCCGGGTCCCACTTGGCGCCCTTGTCGGCGGCGGGGCCGTGCCGGAAGGCGTCCATCACGCAGATCTTGCCGCCCTCGGCCTCGAAGACCCGTCCGGTCACGTCCCGCGACTGCGCGGACCCGAGCCACACGACGAGCGGGGAGACGTTCTCCGGCGCCATGGCGTCGAACTCGCCCTCCGCCGGGGCGGCCATCGTCTGCGCGAAGACCTCCTCGGTCATCCGGGTGCGGGCGGCGGGCGCGATCGCGTTGACCGTCACCCCGTAGCGGCCGAGTTCGGCGGACGCGACGAGCGTCAGGCCGACGATGCCGGCCTTGGCGGCGGAGTAGTTGCCCTGGCCGACGCTGCCGAGCAGGCCCGCGCCGGACGAGGTGTTGACGACCCGGGCGTCGACCGGGCGGCCCGCCTTGCTCTCGGCGCGCCAGTACCGCCCGGCGTGCTTGAGCGGCAGGAAGTGGCCCTTGAGGTGGACGCGCATGACGGCGTCCCACTCGTCCTCGCCGAGGTTGACCAGCATGCGGTCGCGCAGGAACCCGGCGTTGTTGACGAGGGTGTCCAGCCGCCCGAACGTCCCGGTCGCCGCGGCGACCAGCGCGGCCGCGCCGGCGTCGGTGGCGATGTCGTCGGTGCTGGCCACGGCCCGCCCGCCGAGGGCCTCGATCTCCCGGACGACGTCGTGCGCCGGCCCCTCCGAGGCGTCGCCGGTGCCGTCCCGCGCGACGCCCAGGTCGTTGACGACGACGAGGGCGCCCTGCCGGGCGAACTCCAGGGCGTGCGCGCGGCCGAGCCCGCGCCCGGCGCCGGTGACGGCGACCACCCGGTCCTTGCAGATCATCGCGACTCCTTCTGTGCTCACGCTTGTTGGGGGTTCACGGCTTGTTGGCGGTGGCGGCGTCCAGGAAGGCGGGGCGCTCTCCCCCGCCGTGCAGGAGCACCGACGACCCGGTGACATAGGACGCGAGGTCGGACGCGAGGAACACGCAGGCGGCGCCGACGTCGTACGGATCGGCGAGGCGGCCGAGCGGGACGGTCCGCTCCACCGCCGCGATGCCCGCCTCGTCGCCGTAGTGCAGATGCGACGACTCGGTGCGGACCATGCCGACCGTCACGGAGTTGACGCGGATGTGCGGCGCCCACTCGACGGCCAGGGACGTGGTGAGGCTCTGCAGGCCGGCCTTCGCGGCGCCGTAGGCGGCGGTGCCGGGCGACGGCCGCTGCCCGCTCACGCTGCCGATGTTGACGACGGAGCCGCCGCCGCCCTCCAGCATCCGCGGCCGCAGCGCCCGCGCCATGATCAGCGCCGAGGTCAGGTTCAGTTCGATGATCTTGATGTGGGTGCGCAGCTCGCCGTCGGCGAGCGGCAGGAACGGGGCGCCGCCGGCGTTGTTGACCAGGATGTCGGCGCGGTCCAGCCCGTCCGCGAAGGCCTGCGCGGCGGCCGGGTCGCGGGCGTCCAGCGAGACGAACCTCGCCGTCCGGCCGCCCGCCTCCGGAAGCGACTCCGGCTCGCGCCGGGCCACCGCGACGACATCGGCGCCCGCCTCGAGGAGGGCGCGGCTGATCCCGGCGCCGACCCCCCGCACACCGCCGGTGACCACGGCGGTCTTGCCGCCCAGATCGAGCGTCAGTGCCATCGCGTCTCCCGTGGCATAGCGCCTCCCTTGTCCGCCTCTGCTACCTTCTGTTCTAACAAATGTTTGGTGGAAAGGTAGCGCATGGGAGTCTCCACCACGACCCTGGACGGGGTCGCCGAGATCGTCGTGGACGCTCCGCCGGTCAACGCCCTGACCGTCGCGGGCTGGTACGAACTGGCCGACGCGATCCTCGCCGCGGGCCGCGACCCGGAGGTCGGCGCCGTCGTGCTCCGCGCCGGGGGCCGCGGCTTCAACGCGGGCGTCGACATCAAGGAGATGCAGAACACCGAGGGCCACGCCGCCCTGGTGGGGGCCAACCGCGGCTGCTACGCGGCGTTCGCCGCCGTCTACGACTGCGAGGTCCCGGTCGTCGCGGCCGTCCACGGATTCTGCCTCGGCGGCGGGATCGGCCTCGTGGGCAACGCCGACATCGTGGTCGCCTCGCAGGACGCCTACTTCGGCCTCCCGGAGGTCGACCGGGGCGCGCTCGGCGCCGCCACCCACCTCGCGCGGCTCGTCCCGCAGCACCTGATGCGCGCGATGGTCTACACGTGCCGCAACGTCACGGCGGACGAGCTGCACCGCCACGGCTCGGTGCTGGAGGTCGTCCCGGCCGGCGAGCTGCGCGCCAAGGCCATGGAGGTCGCCGCGAACATCGCCGCGAAGGACAGGTACGTCATCCGGCGCGCCAAGGAGTCGCTGAACGGCATCGACCCGGTCGACGTGAAGCGCAGCTACCGCTACGAGCAGGGGTTCACGTTCGAGCTCAACCTCGTCGGCGCCGGCGACGAGCACCGCGACGCCTTCGTCGCCAAGGGGGCCAAGTGAGCAAGGTTCTGTCCATCGAGGAGGTCGCCGGGTCGCTGGAGAGCGGCATGACGATCGGGATCGGCGGCTGGGGCTCGCGGCGCAAGCCGATGGCGCTCGTCCGGGCGATCCTCCGCTCCCCCGTCACCGACCTCACCGTGGTCTCCTACGGCGGGCCGGACGTGGGGCTGCTGTGCGCCGCGGGCAAGATCCGGCGGCTCGTCACCGCGTTCGTGACGATGGACACGGTGCCGCTGGAGCCGCATTTCCGGCAGGCGCGGCAGTCGGGTTCGATCGAGCTGACCGAGTACGACGAGGGCATGTTCATGTTCGGGCTGTACGCGGCGGCGCACCGGCTGCCGTTCCTGCCCACCCCCGTGGGCCTCGGCTCCGACGTGCTGAGGGTCAACCCGGAGCTGAAGACGATCCGGTCGCCGTACGAGGACGGCCGGGAACTCGTCGCCGTCCCGGCCCTGACGATGGACGTGGCGCTCGTGCACATGAACCGCGCCGACGCCCGCGGCAACGCCCAGTACCTCGGCCCGGACCCGTACATGGACGACCTGTTCGCCAAGGCGGCGGACCGCACCTACGTGTCGTGCGAGCGGCTCGTCGACACCGCCGACTTCGCCAAGGAGGGGCCGATACAGTCCCTCCTGATCAGCCGGTCGCACGTGACGGGCGTCGCGGAGACGCCCAACGGGGCGCATTTCACCGACTGCGCACCCGACGCCGGGCGGGACGAGGCGTTCCAGAAGCTCTACGCCCAGTCGGCGGCCGACCCGGACAAGTGGGCGGCGTTCCAGGACCGCTTCCTGTCCGGCGACGAGGCCGCCTACCAGGACGCCGTCCGGGTCTGGCAGGAGGAATCCCGATGAGCACCACGAGCAGCACCGCAGGCAACACCGCGGGCAGCACCACGGGCAGCACCACGGGCACCGTCACGCGGGCCGAGGTCTGCGCGGCCGCGTGCGCCGACCTGTTCCGGGGCGACGGCGAGATCGTCGCGGCGGCGGTCGCCGGGTTCGTGCCGATGCTGGGGTCCCGGCTGGCGCGGGCCACGTTCGAACCGGACCTGCTGACCACCGACGGCGGGCCGGCGCTGAGCGCCGAACCCGTCCCGCTCGGCGCACCAGCGGCGACGGCCGAGGGCTGGCTGCCGTTCCGCGACCACCTGTGGCTCGTCCTCAACGGGCGGCGGCACGTGGTGATGGGGCCGAGCCAGATCGACGCTCACGGCAACACCAACATCTCGTGCATCGGCGACTGGGAGCGCCCGGCGCGGCAGCTCCTCGGCGTGCGCGGCGGGCCGGGCAACACGCTGCTGAACACGACGAGCTACTGGGTGCCGAAGCACTCGACGCGGGTGTTCACCGAGAAGGTCGACATGGTGAGCGGCGTCGGCTGGGACCGGGGCGCGCACGAGATCCGCGCCGTGGTGAGCAACCTCGCCGTCCTCGACTTCGACACCCCGGACAGGCGGATGCGGCTCCGGTCGGTGCATCCCGGCGTGAGCGTCGGCGACGTCGTGGCCGCCACGGGCTTCGAACTGGCCGTCCCGGACGAGGTGCCGGAGACGCGGCTGCCCGGCGGCGAGGAGCTGCGCATCATGCGCGAGGTCCTGGACCCCAAGGGTCTGCGAGAGAGGGAAGTGCCCGCATGAACGAAGCGAACCGGGGAGAGCAGGAGGCCGTCCCCCCGCAGGCGGCGGGCATGGGCGAGCAGGTGCTCGACACCCCGCTGACGCGGCTGGCCGGCGTGCGGCACCCGGTCGTCCAGACCGGCATGGGCTGGGTGGCCGGCCCGCGGCTCGTCACCGCCGTCGCGAACGCCGGTGGCCTCGGGATCCTCGCCTCGGCGACGATGACGCTCGACCAGCTCGCCGACGCGATCCACGAGGTCAAGGACCGCACGGACGCGCCGTTCGGCGTCAACCTGCGCGCCGACGCCGGCGACGCGGGCGACCGCATCGACCTCCTGATCAAGGAGGGCGTGAAGGTCGCCTCGTTCGCGCTCGCACCGAAGAGGGAGCTGATCGCCAAGCTGAAGGACGCCGGGCTCGTGGTGATCCCGTCGGTCGGCGCGCGCCGGCACGCGGAGAAGGTCGCGGGCTGGGGCGCCGACGCCGTCCTGGTGCAGGGCGGCGAGGGCGGCGGCCACACCGGTCCCGTCGCCACGACGCTGCTGCTGCCGCAGGTCGTGGACGCGGTGGACATCCCGGTGATCGCCGCCGGCGGCTTCTTCGACGGACGCGGCCTCGCCGCCGCCCTGGCCTACGGGGCGGCGGGCGTCGCGATGGGCACCCGGTTCCTGCTGACGTCCGACAGCTCGGTGCCGGACGCGGTCAAGCGCGTGTATCTGGAGACCGGCGAGACCGTGGTGACCCGGCAGGTGGACGGGATGCCGCACCGGGTGCTGCGCAGCGAGCTGGTCGACACCCTGGAGGGTTCGGGCCGCGTCGGCGGGCTGGTGCGGGCGCTGCGCAACGGCGCCCGATTCAAGAAGCTGACCGGGATGTCATGGCGCGAGATGATCGCCGACGGGAAGGCGATGAAGCACGGCAAGGAACTGTCGTGGTCGCAGGTCCTCATGGCCGCCAACACGCCGATGCTGCTGAAGGCGGCCATGGTGGACGGCCGTCCCGACCTCGGCGTGATGGCGTCCGGCCAGGTCGTCGGCGTCATCGACGACCTGCCCGGCTGCGGTGACCTGATCGAGGGGATCGTGAAGCAGGCGGCGGAGGCGATCGCCGCCCAGAGCTCGTACCTGGTGCGGGTTCGTACCTGACGCGGCCGACGGACCGATCCGGCAGGGTCAGCGGACGCGGGCGACCCCGCCGAGGTAGGTCGCCCTGCCGAAGTCGAAGTCCCCGCCGCCGTCCTGCCGCCAGTCCTCGACGGGCGCCAGGCCGGGCGGCAGCAGCTCGGCCCCCGCGAACAGCGAGCCGATCTGCGCGCGGCTGCGGAACGTGAAGCCCCCCGCCGTGGTCCGGCTGTAGAGGCCGTCGACCCCGGCCAGCTCGTCGTCGTGTCCCTCTCCGGGGAAGACGTGCGAGATGATCACGTGGCTGCCGGACGGCAGGCTCTCGCACAGACGGCGGGTGATCCGCGTGACGTCCGCGTCATCGGAGACGAACTGCAGGATGGCGCACATGATCAAGGCGATGGGCTGGTCGAAGTCGATCCGGGAGCGCAGCGCGGGGTCGGCGAGCAGCGCCTCCGGGTCGCGCAGATCGCCCTCCAGAACCACGGTCCGCGGATTGTCGGCGAGCAGCGCCCGCGCGTGGACGAGCACGATCGGGTCGTTGTCGACGTAGACGATCTGCGCGTCCGGGGCCTCGCGCAGCACGACCTGGTGCACGTTCTCCTGGGTGGGCAGCCCGGTGCCGATGTCGACGAACTGCCGGATGCCGAGGCCGGTCAGCATCGTCACGGCGCGGCCGAGGAAGGCGCGGTTGGCGCGGGCCGCCAGCCGGACGTCGTTGCCGACCTCCCTGCTGATGGCGATGACCTTGTCCGCGGCCTCCCGGTCGGCGAGGTAGTTGTCCTTGCCGCCCAGGTAGTAGTCGTACATCCGCGCGACGCTCGGAACGTTCGGGTCGATGCCCGAGGGCACCTGCTCGTCACTGCTCACATGCCCCACCCTTTTCTCCTTGGGTAAAGCGAACCACAGGAAGGCCCGTTTCGATCACCTTTCCGATCACGAGTCCGTCACCGTGCGGCGGTACGGCGACGGCGGCGGGGAACGGCGGCGGCGTCCGCGTCAGTAGCGTCCCCCGACGGGCGCCGGCACGCCGTCCAGTTCGGCCAGGTCGGCCTCGGTGAGGTCGAGGTCGGCGGCGCCCGCGTTGTCGCTCAGGTACCGCCGCTTCTTGGTGCCGGGGATCGGGATGACGTGTTCGCCCTGCGCCAGCGTCCAGGCGATGGCGACCTGCGCCGCGGTGGCGCCGTGCCGCCCGGCGACCGCCTTGACGACGTCGACGATGCGCAGGTTGGCGTTGAGCGCGTCCGGCTGGAAGCGCGGGTTGCCGCCCCTGAAGTCGGTGTCCTCGAAGTCGGCGGAGGTGACCGTCCCGGTGAGGAAGCCGCGGCCGAGCGGAGAGAACGGCACGAACGCGGCGCCGTTGGCGGCGCACCAGCCGACCACGTCCCCCGGCCCCTCTCCGCCGGAGGCGTCGCCGGGCAGGGTGCCCGCGCGCCCGCCGGGCGCGCCCAGCGGGTCGCGGGTCCACAGCGACAGCTCCGACTGGATCGCCGCCACCGGGTGGATCGCGTGCGCCTCCGCGGCCTGCGCGACGCCGACCTCCGACAGGCCCAGCCTCCGGACCTTTCCCTCGGCGACCAGCTCGGCCATCGCGCCCCACGTGTCGGCCAGCGGCACGTCCGGGTCGACGCGGTGCAGGTAGTACAGGTCGATCACGTCCGTGCCGAGGCGGCGCAGGCTGTCCTCGGCGGACGCCTTGGCGTGCTCGGGTGTACCCCTCCGGACGATCTTCCTGGTCGCCATGCTCTCGATGACCAGGCCCGTCTTGGTGGCGACGACCGCCTCGTCCCTGCGTCCGGCGAGCGCCCGGCCGACGAGCGTCTCGTTGTGGCCGTCGCCGTAGGGCTGCGCGGTGTCCAGGAACGTGACGCCGAGGTCGAGGGCCTCGCGGATCAGCGCGACCGACGCCGCGTCGTCCCGTTCCGACTCGGTGTAGGCCCAGCTCATCCCCATGCAGCCGAGCCCGACCGCACCGACCGGCGCCCCGGCGAATTCACGTGTCCTCATGTTCCGTCCTTTTCTTTGGAAGGTGTTCTCAGGCCTGTGCCGTGGTCAGGCGGTAAGGTCCGGGGACGGCGGCGACGAGCCCGCCGTCCACGATGAGGTCCTGCCCGTTGACGTACCCGGCGTCCGCCGAGGCGAGGAACGCGACGACGCCCGCCACCTCCTCGGACGTGCCGATCCGGCCGGACGCGACCTGCGCGCGGATCCCGTCCGCCTCCTCCTCGGGTACGGCGCCGCGGTACATCGGCGTGTCGATGTACCCGGGGCTGACCGAGTTGACGCGGACTCCCCGCGGGCCGAGTTCGGCGGCGAGGGTGCGGGTCAGGCTCTGCACGGCGGCCTTCGTCGCCGAGTACACCGAGCCGACCGGCAGACCGCGGTGCATCGTCCACGACGCGTTGATCACGACCGCGGCGTCCGCGGCCAGCAGCGGCAGCGCCTTCTGGACGGTGAAGAAGACGCCCTTGAAGTTGACGTCCACGGCGTGGTCGAAGTCGGCCTCGGTCATCTCGGCGGCCGGGCCGAACAGGGCGATCCCCGCATTCGCGAAGACGACGTCCAGGCGGCCGTGCCGGTCCCGGACGGTCTCCATGAGCGCGTCCAGGTCCGGCAGGCTCGCCGCGTCGGCGCGGACCGCGAGGAGCCGGTCACCGCCGTCCAGTTCCTTGGCGGCCGCGTCGAGGCGCGCCCGGTCGCGTCCGGTGACGACGACCGAGGCGCCCTCGTCCAGCAGGCGGCGGGCGGTGGCCAGGCCCATCCCGCTCGTCCCGCCGGTGATCAGTGCGACCTTGTCCGTGAAGCGCGAGTTGTGTGTCATGCCGACGATCGTCCCGGCCTTTCCGGCGGGGCGGCAGAGTCCGCTTATCGTGGGTCCGCCACCACCACCCTCGCGGGTCAGCCTGCGGCGGCCAGGCCGCGCCGGGCCGTGAGGCGTTCGAGGCGCTCCCGCGTTCCCGTCTCCGGCTGCGGGTTGTACAGGACGAGGTCGTGCCCGGGACGGTCGGCCACCGGCAGCACCGTCGCATCGAAGATCATCTCACCGGCCTCCGGATGCCGGATCGCCTTGACCGCCTGCGTCCGCGCGCTGACCTCGTGCCGGGCCCACAGCTCCGCGAACTCCGGGCTGACCGACAGCAAGTCCTCGGCGATCCGGGCGAACTCGGGGTCGTCGGGGAAGCGGGCGGCGTCGGCGCGGAAGCGCCCCACGACGTCGGGCGCCACCGCGGTCCAGTGCACGTGCAGGGACCGGTAACGGACGCTCGTGAAGAACGTGACCAGGCAGTTGTGGTCGGTGTCGCCGTACCCGAACACCTCGCGGGCGGCATCGTTGAACGCGATGAGGTTCCAGTGCCGCTCGCGGATGTAGGCCGGGCGCGGCGCCCAGGCGTCCAGGAGCCGCCGGAGCTCCGGTGTGACCGGGGCGGCCAGGTCCCCCGCGGCCCTGGGCGGGTTGAGGCCGGCCAGCAGGTACAGGTGCTCGCGCTCGGCGCCGTCCAGCCGCAGGGCCCGGCTGATCGCGTCCAGCACCGCACCGGACACCGTGATGTCCCGGCCCTGCTCCAGCCACGTGTACCAGGACACCCCGACGCCGGCCAGGACGGCGACCTCCTCGCGGCGCAGGCCCGGCGTCCGGCGCCGTGCCCCGGCGGGCATGCCGACGTCGGACGGGTCGAGCCGGGCGCGGCGGGTCCGCAGGAAGTCGCGCAGCTCGGCGCGGCGGCGGCCGGGAGCGGCCGCGGGGGTCGGGCTTGCCATGCCGCCACGATATCCGCCGCCCGCGGCCGCCATGATCGTCCGGCGGCGGTCAGTCCTCCAGCAGCCGGCGGCCGATGATCATCTTCTGGATGTCGGCGGTGCCCTCGCCGATCAGCAGCATCGGGGCCTCGCGGTAGAGGCGCTCGATCTCGTACTCGGTGGAGTAGGCGTAGCCGCCGTGGATGCGGAAGGCGTCCTCCACGACCTCCTTGCAGTACTCGCCGGCGAGGTACTTGGCCATGCCCGCCTCCAGGTCGTTGCGCTCGCCGGAGTCCTTGCGCCGCGCCGCCATCACCACCATCTGGTGCGCGGCCTCGATCTTGGTGGCCATCTCCGCGAGGCGGAACAGGACGGCCTGGTGCTCGGCGATGGGCCTGCCGAACGTCTCGCGCTGCCGCGCGTAGCCGATCGCCAGCTCGTAGGCGCGTTTCGCGACGCCGCACGCCCGCGCGGCGACGTTCACGCGGCCGACCTCGACGCCGTCCATCATCTGGTAGAAGCCGCGGCCGGGCGTTCCGCCGAGGATCTGCGCGGACGGGACGCGGTGGGAGTCGAAGAGCAGCTCGGTGGTGTCGATGCCCTTGTAGCCCAGCTTCCCGATCTTGCCGGGGACGGTGAGGCCGGGCGCGACCTCGCCGAAGCCGGGGGTCTTGTCGATGAGGAACGTGGTCATGCCCCGGTGGCCCGCGTCCGGGTCGGTCTTGACGAGGGTGGCGACGAGGTTGGCCGAGGCGCCGTTCGTCAGCCACATCTTCCGGCCGTCGATGACGTGGTGGTCGCCGTCCGGGACGGCGCGGGTCGTGATGGCCGAGACGTCCGAGCCGCAGCCGGGCTCCGACATCGAGAACGCGCCCCGGATCTCGCCGGTCGCCATCTTCGGCAGGTAGTGCGCCTTCTGCGCGGCCGTTCCGTGCTGGGTGATCATCCAGGCGACGATGAAGTGGGTGTTGATGATGCCGGACACGCTCATCCAGCCCCGCGCCAGCTCCTCGACGGCCAGCGCGTAGGTCAGCAGCGACTCGCCGAGCCCGCCGTGCTCCTCGCCGATCATGAGGCCGAAGAGCCCGAGGTCCTTCATGCCGTCCACGATCGCGTGCGGGTACTCGTCGGCGCGCTCCAGTTCGGCGGCGACCGGAATGATCTCCTTCTCGGTGAACGCGCGCACGGTCGCGATGATCTCCCGCTGCTCGTCCGTCAGCCCGTGGGTCTGCTGCAGCCTGCTCACGTTCCGTTCCTCTCGGAGTCCCGGTCCATCAAACCTCCTGGGAATTTTTTATACGATATGGGGGCGGTCGAGCGAAGAGAAGGGGTACGCGTACGTCACCCTTGCCGGCCGTCCCAGAAGCCCTGCCCCTCCAGGTGCACGACCAGCAGCGTGCCCGCGTGCCGGATGTGGGCGCGCATCGCCTGCCGGGCGGCGTCCGCGTCCCCGGTGCGGAGCGCGGCCAGGACGAGGTGGTGGTCGTCGACCGACGCCTGGCTCCAGCCCTGGATGCTGGAGTAGAAGCGGCGCGGCGCGTACCGCACCACGAGCCGCAGCAGCCACGCCGTCTTGGGCGAGTCGGCGCACAGGTTGATCACGCGGTGGAACTGGTGGTTGGCGCGCTCGATGGCCTCGGAGTCCTTGGCCCTGGAGGCCTGTTCCAGCAGCGCCTGCGTCCGGCCGAGCGACTCCAGCTCCGCGTCGGTGACCTTCTCGGCGGCGCGGGCGGCCAGCTCGCCGGCGAAGTACGCCTGCGCCTCGAACAGGTCCTGGACGTCCTGCCGGGTCAGCGGGGCCGGCATGAACCCGCGCCGCGGCTCCAGGGTGACGAACCCCTCGCCGCGCAGCGAGAGCAGGGCCTCCCGGACGGGGGTGACGCTGATCCCGAGGTCGTCGGCGATCCGCTCCAGGCGGAGGAACTCCCCGTGCCCGACCTGGCCCGACATGATGAGCTCGCGCACGTAGGCGGCCACCTCGTCGCCCAGGTGGCGGCGCCTGCCGAGGGCCCGGTCACCGGAAAGTGCCACTGTCATCGTCTCCCGTACGCCGTGGGGCGCGCCCGTGTGGTGGGATGGCGGCCGCGTCACATTATGGACGGCCGCGGCTCCGCCGCCATTGACACCGCGCCTTTTCAAATCAAATATATGAAATAGTCTTCGGATGGACCAGGGCGAGAGGGAGAGCGGCAGTCGTGTTCACGCTCAGTGACGAGGAGCGCGCCATCGTCGAGGTCGTCGCCGACTTCGTCGACCGGGAGGTCCGCCCGGTCGCCCGGGATCTGGAGCACGCGGGAACGTACCCCGCGCACCTCATCGACCGCATGAAGGAACTCGGCGTGTACGGGCTCGCCGTCCCCGAGCCGTACGGCGACGTGAGCGTGTCCAAGGCGTGCTACGCGCTGGTCACCGAGGAACTGGCGCGCGGGTGGATGACCCTCGCCGGGGCGTTCGGCGGGCACACGGTCGTCTCGCATCTGCTCGCCGTGTTCGGCACCGAAGAGCAGAAGGCCCGCTACCTGCCCCGGATGGCGACCGGGGAGCTGCGCGCCACGATGGCGCTGACCGAGCCGTCCGGCGGCTCGGACCTGCAGGCGATGAGCACGGCCGCGCGGCGTGACGGCGACAGGTACGTCGTCGACGGCGCCAAGATGTGGATCACCAACGCGCGCATGTCGGGGCTGATCGCGCTGATGTGCAAGACCGATCCGGGCGCCTCGCCGCGGCACCGGGGCATCAGCATCCTGCTGGTCGAGAAGGGGCCCGGCCTGAGCGTCTCCCGCGACCTGCCCAAGCTCGGCTACAAGGGCGTGGAGAGCTGCGAGCTGTCGTTCGACGGCTACGAGGCGCCCCTCGGCGCGCTGCTCGGCGGCGAGGAGGGACGCGGCTTCGCCCAGATGATGCGGGGCCTGGAGGTGGGCCGGATCCAGGTCGCGGCGCGCGCGCTGGGCGTGGGACGCGCCGCCTTGGAGGACTCCCTGCGCTACGCCCAGGAACGGGAGGCGTTCGGCAAGCCGATCTGGCAGCACCAGTCCATCGGCAACTACCTCGCCGACATGGCCACCCAGCTGCGGGCGGCCCGGCTGCTCACCCTCGACGCCGCGGCGCGCCTCGACGCCGGGGAGCGCTGCGACATGGAGGCGGGCATGGCCAAGCTGTACGCGTCCGAGGCGGCGATGCAGATCGCGCTGAACGCGGTCCGCATCCACGGCGCGGCCGGCTACTCCACCGAGTTCGACATCGAACGCTACTTCCGCGACGCCCCGCTCATGATCGTCGGCGAGGGGACGAACGAGATCCAGCGCAACGTGATCGTCAAGCAGCTGATCGAGCGGAACCGGATCTGAGCCCCGCCGCTCACGGCTGCGCGGCGGGGTCCTCGCCGGCGCGGATCCAGTCGAAGGTGCGCTCCACGGCGCGTTTCCAGTTGTCGTACTCGGCGGCGCGCCGCTGCGGCTCCATCGCCGGGACCCACCGGGCCGCGCGGTGCCAGTTGCGGCGCAGCCCTTCGAGCCCGGCCCAGTAGCCGACGGCGAGCCCGGCGGCGTAGGCGGCGCCGAGCGACACCGTCTCGACCACCATCGGCCGCGCCACCGGAACGTTCAGCATGTCGGCGACCATCTGCATGACGAGGTTGTCGGACGTCATGCCGCCGTCGGCCTTCAGTTCCCTGAGGGACAGCCCCGAGTCGGCGTTCATCGCGTCCACGACCTCGCGGGTCTGCCAGGCGGTCGCCTCCAGCACCGCCCGCGCCAGGTGTCCCTTGGTGATGTAGGAGGTCAGGCCGACGATGATGCCGCGGGCCTCGCTGCGCCAGTGCGGGGCGAACAGGCCGGAGAACGCCGGGACGATGTAGCAGCCGCCGTTGTCGTCGACCGACCGGGCCAGCGTCTCGATCTCCGGCGCGGTGGTGATCAGCCCGAGCCCGTCCCGGAACCACTGCACCAGTGCGCCGGTGATCGCGATCGACCCCTCCAGGGCGTACACGGCGGGCTCGTCGCCGATCTTGTATCCGACGGTGGTGAGCAGGCCGTTGTCCGACGTCACCGGTGTGGTGCCGGTGTTCATCAGGAGGAACGCGCCCGTCCCGTAGGTGCATTTGGTCTCGCCCGGGGCGAAGCACGTCTGGCCGAACAGGGCGGCCTGCTGGTCGCCGAGGGCGGCGCCGATGCGGACGCCGGGGAACACGCGGCGGGCCGTCCCGTAGGTCTCGGTGGACGACCTGATCTCCGGCAGCATCGCCTTCGGGACGCCGAAGAAGTCGAGCAGGCCGTCGTCCCAGCTCAGCGTGTGCAGGTCCATCAGCAGCGTGCGGCCGGCGTTGGTGACGTCGGTGACGTGGACGCCGCCGTCCACGCCGCCGCTGAGGTTCCAGATCAGCCAGCTCTCCATCGTGCCGAACAGGACCTCGCCGCGTTCGGCGCGTTCGCGCAGGCCGGGCGTGTGGTCGAGCAGCCAGCGGATGCGCGGCGCCGAGAAGTAGGTGGCCAGCGGCAGCCCGCTGCGCTCGGTGACGACCGCGGCGCCGGGGGCGCGGGCCAGCTCGTCCACGAGGGCGCCGGTCCGCATGTCCTGCCAGACGATGGCGCGGCCGATCGGCACACCGGTCAGCCGGTCCCACAGGACGGTCGTCTCGCGCTGGTTGGCGATCCCGACGGCCGCGATCTGGCCGGTGGACGCCCCGGCCTGGGCGAGCGCCTCGGGCGCGATGCGTTCGAGGTTGCGCCAGATCTCCATCGGGTCGTGCTCGACCCAGCCGGGCCTAGGGAAGTGCTGCCGGTGCTCACGCTGCGCGACCGACACCAGCCGGCCGCCGTGGTCGAACAGGATGCACCGGGTCGATGTGGTGCCCTGGTCGATCGACATCACGTAGCGTTCGGTCACGACCGGCCCTCTCCCCCTGGACGCGCGCCCCCTCGAACCGGTGCCGCCGGCGCCGCCCGCCGGGCGTCACCAGCGGGAGCCGCCGAGGTCCCGGGAGACCGCGCGGGCCGCGTCGCGGACGAACGCCACGAGCCTCGGCTCGGGGACGCGGCGGGCGTCGCAGATCCGCTCGACCGCGCCGGAGATCCCGATGGCCCCGACGACCAGTCCCCCGTACCCGCGGATCGGGGCGGCGATGCCCGCCTCCCCGATGGACAGCTCCTCGGTCTCGGCCGCCCAGCCGTTCTCCCGGACCCGGGTGGCGGCCCGTGCGAGTTCTCTCGGATCGGTGATGGTCCGCCGGCAGTAGGACTCCAGGACGGTGTCGCGGATGGACGCCGCGGCGTTGGCGTCGTGGGCGAGCAGCGCCTTGCCGAGCGCGGTGGCGTGCAGCGGGAGCAGGGAGCCGACGTCCATGGCCTGGAGCGTGTCGTCCGGGCGGAACACGTGGTGGACGACCAGGACCTGGCCGTCCAGCAGGGTCCCGATGCGGACGGCCTCGCCGCTGCGGGACGCCAGGGCGTCGGCCCAGTTGATGGCGCGGGACCGCAGTTCGTTGACGTCCAGGTAGCTGGTGCCGAGATGCAGGAGCGCGGCGCCCAGCTGGTACTTGCCGGTGCCGCCGTCCTGCTCGACGAAGCCGACGCGCTCCAGGGTGCGGAGGATGCCGTGGGCGGTGCCCCGGGCGAGGCCCAGGGACGTGGCGACCTCGCCGACGCCGAGCCGGCCCGAACTCGCGGCGAGCAGGCGCAGGATGGCGGCGGCCCGCTCGATCGATTGCACAGGTCCGGGCATGAATCCGATGGTAGTTCGCACGGCGGGGTGCCGACAATGTCGGCAACTGCCGCGATCACCGTCATCTTCGCCCCGAACTGCCCGGATTCTGTGATCTGGTGCACAGGGGGGAGGGTAACCGCCGCCGGGCCGTGACGAAAGTGTTCGACATTGTCGGCAGCGTCCCGTTGTGCGGCTTTCCGGGCCGACTTAGCGTCCTGCCCAGCCTCGAAGGGGCTCGCGTCCACCCCGCATCAGCCCACCCCAGCACCACCCACCCCTGCACCACCCAGCCCGCACCACCGGGAGCGCTCATGGCGGAACGACCCAGAATCCCCACGCTCGCCGGCGAGCTCGCAGCCGAGTTCGCCGGCACCATGATCCTCATCCTCTTCGGCGTCGGCGTCGTCGCGCAGGTCGCCGGCGCCGAGCTCGGCGACCACGACAGCATCGCCTGGGCCTGGGGCCTCGGCGTCACGCTCGGCGTCTACGTCGCGGCCCGCATCAGCGGCGCGCACCTGAACCCGGCCGTGACCGTCGCCCTCGCCGTGTTCAAGGACTTCGCCTGGCGCAGGACCGCGCCCTACATCGCCGCGCAGACCGCGGGGGCGTTCGTCGCGGCGCTGATCGTCCGCTGGAACTACAGCGAGATCCTCGCCAAGGTCGACCCCGGCCACACGATCAAGACACAGGGCGTCTTCTCGACCCTGCCGGGAAACGGCACCCTCCCGGTCGGCACCTGGGGCGCGTTCCGCGACCAGGTGATCGGCACCGCCATCCTGCTCTTCCTGATCAAGGTCCTCACCGACGTGCGCAACTCGCCGCCGCTGGCCAACCTCGCCCCGTTCCTGATCGGCCTCGTGGTCGTGGCGATCGGGATGGCGTTCGGCTCCGCCGCCGGGTACGCGATCAACCCGGCCCGCGACTTCGGCCCCCGCCTCGCCTCGTTCCTCACCGGCTACGGCGGCGCGTGGCGGGACCAGTACGGCGACCTGTACTTCTGGGTGCCGATCATCGCACCGCTCATCGGCGGCGTGCTCGGCGCCGGCCTCTACAAGGTGCTCATCGGGCGGTTCCTGCCGTCCGCGGACGAGCCCGCCCAGGTCCCCGCGAAACCCGAGCCCGAGTACGAGGCGGCGTGAGCCGTCCCGTCCCCGTCCGCCCGCCCATCCCAGGAGAACCCACGCATGGCTGACTTCGTCGGAGCGCTCGACCAGGGCACCACGAGCACCCGCTTCATGATCTTCGATCACGGCGGCAACGAGATCGCCCGCCATCAGCTCGAACACGAGCAGATCCTGCCGCAGGCGGGCTGGGTGGAGCACAACCCCACCGAGATCTGGGAACGGACCCGCGCCGTC
>NZ_JBICUS010000024.1:0-85416 GCF_043198455.1 Spirillospora sp. NPDC048824
ATGATCACACCACGCCCACCCTCAATGATCAACATGACGGACGGTCGCACACGGCCCAACCAGCAGCACAGCCCGTGAACGGCCTGAATGCTTACACTCACACCGTCACCACACTCACAACGTCGCACGTCACTCCCGGGGAGGTGCGTAGGATCGGTGTGGCCATGGAGCTTCGGCAACTGGAATATGTGCTGGCCGTCGCGGAGGAACTCCACTTCGGGCGCGCCGCCGCACGCATGCATGTGACGCAGCAGTCGGTGAGCGAGCAGGTCCGCCGGCTGGAGCGGGAGTTGGGCAGTCCGCTGTTCGTGCGTACCAGCCGACGGGTGTCCCTCACTACGGCCGGTGAAGCGTTCCTGCCCGAGGCCCGCCGGGTCGTCGACGCCGCTCGGCACGCCTTGGACGTCGGACGCCGCGCCGCCCGCGGGGCCGTGGAGATCCGCGTCGGCTACGCGGACGATCTCGGCCCCCGGCTCTTCGGCCTCGCGGTGCCGCGTACCCCGTCCATCACGGTGACGCCTCGGCCGATGACGACACCGGAGCAGATCGCGGCCCTGTCCGAGCATCGCCTTGACCTGGGGCTCGGCTGGACGCCGGATGTCGGCCCCGGCCTGTCCAGCCTGCTGGTCGCCCGTGAGCCGCTCGTGGTCGCGCTCACCGAGGGCCATCCCCTAGCGGACGGGACCGTCGTGGACCCGGCTGATCTGTCGCACCAGCCGCTCGCCGTCGTCCCCCGCGATGTGAACCCGTTGCTGCACGACCGCATCATCGGACAGCTCGTGACCCTCGGGACGGCCGTCACCGTCCACCAGGAGATTCCCAGCCTCGACCGGATGCTGCCGCTCGTCCTCGCCGGTTCCGCCCTGGGGATCACGGTTCCGAGCGCCACGGCGGCGAATCCGTTCGCCGGGGTGGTCTACCGGCACTTCATCGACCCCGTCCCGCACATCGACTGCAGCCTCATGTGGCGGCGTGACGACACCAGCGCGGCGGTCGCGGAGCTCGTTCGTGTGGTGCGCGAACTGCGTGACGAGGGCGCGTTCCTGCCGCCCGACCTGGATGGCGGACGCCGTGAGAACCGGGCGTAGGCGTGAGAACCGGGCGTAGGGTCGCGGGATGAATGAGCCGCGTGGGGATGTGCGTCCGCCTGGTCTGAACTCCGATGAGAGGACGACCCTGCTGGCGTTCCTCGACTATCTGCGGGACGCGGTGATGGCCAAGGCGTCCGGTGTCCCGGACGTGGCAGCGCGCACGCCCGGGGTCGCGTCCGGCACAAGCCTGCTGGGCCTGGTCAAGCACCTGACGCACACCGAACTGAACTGGTTCGTCTGGGCCTACGAGGGCGCCGACGTTCCGCGGTGGGACGGCGGGGAACCGCCGCGTGAGGAGGAGACGGCCGAGAGTCTCGTCGCTGCGTACCAGGCGGCCATCGACCGCAGCAACGCGATCATCGCGGGGTGCCCGGATCTCGATCGGGTGTGTGCCCGGTCGCTGCGGGAGTCGCCGCCGCCCTCGATGCGCTGGCTGCTGGTCCACATGATCGAGGAGACCGCGCGTCACGCCGGGCACGCCGACATTCTGCGGGAGCAGATCGACGGTTCGGTGGGCCGCTGACCAAGCCGTTCACCAAGCGGTTCACCATGCCCTTCACCAACCCTTGCTCGAGCCGTTCACCACGCCGTTCACCAAACCCTCCGCCGAGCCGTTCACCAAACCCTTGGCGGCCCCTTCGCCGAACCCTTGGCCGAGCGTCCCAGCGAGCCGTCCTGTCAGGGGTTCACTTCGACGAATTCGATCTCCATTAGGTCGGCGACGGCCTTCAGGTCGGCGATGCGGTGGCCGGTGCCGAGGGCCCAGTGGTGGGAGATGCCGGTGGCGCTCCACGCGTCGGTCCACTCGCCGGGGTCGCAGCCGAAGTCGACGCGGGAGGTGGTGTTGCCGATCTGCAGCAGGGGGCCGTCGACGGTCTCGCCCTCGGACGCGGCGAACGCGAAGCGGCCGTCGCGGCGCTGGATGATGCCGAACGCGGTGACGGGGCCGTGCTTGACGTCGAACTCGACGGACACGCCGTAGCCGCGCTTGCCGTGGTAGACGCCGAGGCCGCGCAGCAACGGCCGGCGGGCGCTGATCGCCAGGTGGGCGGGCCCGTCATGGCCCATCTCGACGTGGCCGCGTTGGAAGTCCAGGGCCTGCAGCTCGGTGAAGGAGCCGCCCGCGCCGAGCCGGTCGGCGATCAGCATGGCGAGGGACGTGCGCAACTCGTACTCGCCGGCCGCCGGGATCCCGCGCGCGGTGAGCAGCGACGCGCCGAGGATCATTCCGGCGCCGAGCCGCTCGTGAATCTCGCCGTCGAGCCCCCGGTGGTAGTAGGCGAGGCTGTCGAGCTCGAAGTCGTCCGCGAGCCGGTCGAGGCCGGCGGAGACGCGGGCCGCCCAGGTCAGGTCGTCGTCGTTGACGGACGGGTCCAGCTCGAAGATCTTCTCCGCCTCGGCCTTCTTGGCGGCGGCCTCGGCGGCTGAGACCTTCTCCACCCGGACGCGCAGGTCGTCGAACTCCAGTACCTCGACGTGCCCGCCGAAGTTGGCGCTGACGAGCGTCAGGTCGGTGGAGACGTCCAGCATGCCCGGGTAGAGGTGACCCATCAGGCCGTGCCGGCCGCGGCGCAGCGCGGCCCGGACCCCGGCGGCGCGGACCCAGCGACCGATCTTCGTCCAGGCCCGCTCGTCCTCCAGGTATCCGGAGACCGAGCGGAACGGGACGCCGCAGCGTTCGAACGCGTTCGCCATCTCCGGCAGCGGGCAGGCGCCGCAGTAGGCGAGCCACTGCCCGGTGTCGAAGGAGGCGTGGTCCATCGACTCGGTCGGCTGCAGGTTGATCAGCAGGACCGGGGCGTCCGCCCGCTGCGCGACGGGAACCAGCATCGTCGCGGTCATGTAGGTGGTGAGGAAACCGACGATGATGTCGCAGCCGGCGGCGCGGAGTTTTTCGGCGGCCGCCGCACCCTCCTGCGCGTCGGAGATGAAGCCGACGTCGACGACCTCGGCGCCGAGGCCGCGCATCCGCTCCGAGACCCGCTCGGCGGACCGCTGGAGTTGCGGCAGCAGGTCCGGGAACTGGGGCCAGTAGGCACCCAGCCCGCCGGCCACCAGGCCGACCTTCACCGGCGGCACCTTCACCGGCGGCATCACCGGCTGGGCGGTGTTGTCTGTCATTCCTGTCCTCCTGTCGGTCAACGGGCCGCGGCGCTCCCGGCCGGTCCCGCGTCCTCCCCAGCGCGGGAACACTTCCCCAGCGCGGGAACACTTCCTCGGCGCGGGAACACTTCCTCGGCGCAGGGACGCTGCTTCAGTGCAGGGGCGCTGCTTCAGTGCAGGGACGCCGCTTCAGTGCAGGGGCGCCGCTCAGCGCAGGAACGCTGCGGCGACGCCTGCGTCGACGGGGATGTGCAAGCCGGTGGTGTGGGTCAGGTCCCCGCCGGTGAGGGCGAAGACGGCGGCGGCGACGTGCTCGGGCAGCACCTCGCGTTTGAGCAGCGTCCGCTGGGCGTAGAACTCGCCGAGCTTCTCCTCCTCGACGCCGTACACGGCGGCGCGCTTGGCGCCCCAGCCGCCGGCGAAGATGCCGGAGCCGCGGACGACGCCGTCGGGGTTGACGCCGTTGACGCGGATGCCGTGCTCGCCGAGTTCGGCGGCCAGCAGCCGCACCTGGTGGGCCTGGTCGGCCTTCGTCGCACCGTAGGCGATGTTGTTCGGCCCGGCGAACACCCCGTTCTTGGAAGAGATGTAGACGATGTCGCCGCCCATCCCCTGCTCGATCATGACACGGGCGGTTTCGCGGGCGACCAGGAACGAGCCGCGCGCCATGACGTCGTGCTGCAGGTCCCAGTCGGCGGTGGTCGTGTCCAGCAGCGGCTTGGAGATCGACAGCCCGGCGTTGTTGACGACAAGGTCGACGCCCCCGAAGGCGAGGACGGCGTCGTGGACGGCCGCGGCGATCTCGTCCTCGGAGGTCACGTCGGCGACGACGGCGACGGCGGCGTCGAAGGGACGCGGCGCGTTCGCGCCGATCTCGGCGGCGACCTTCTCGGCGGCGGCGACGTCCCGGTCGGCGACGACGACGCAGGCGCCCTCGGCGGCGAGGCGGCGGGCGGTGGCGGCGCCGATGCCGGAGCCGCCGCCGGTGACCAGCGCGACCCGGGTGGCGAGCGGTTTCGGCTTGGGCATCCGGCGGAGTTTGGCCTCCTCCAGCTCCCAGTACTCGATGCGGAACTTCTCCGCCTCGTCGATCGGCGCGTACGACGACAGGGCCTCCGCGCCGCGCATCACGTTGATCGCGTTGACGTAGAACTCGCCGGCGACCCGCGCCGTCTGCTTGTTGGCGCCGAAGCTGAACATGCCGATGCCGGGGACCAGCACGATCGCCGGGTCCGCGCCGCGCATCGGCGGAGTCCCGGGGGTGGCGTGCCGGTCGTAGTAGGCCGTGTACTCCTCGCGGTAGGCGGTGTGGAGTTCCCTGAGGCGGGTGCGGACGTCGTCGAGGGGGGCGTCCGGCGGCAGGTCCAGGACCATCGGGCGGATCTTGGTGCGAAGGAAGTGGTCGGGGCACGATGTGCCGAGCGCGGCGAGCCGGGGGTGCTCGGCGCGGGACACGAAGTCCAGGACGGTGTCGCTGTCGGTGAAGTGCCCGACCTGCGGACGGTCGGTGGACGCCAGCCCCCGCAGCAGCGGGAACAGCGCCGCGGCGCGGGCGCGGCGCTTCTCGTGCGGCAGCGGCGGGTGGACGACGACGCCGAACGGGTCCGCCTCACCGTGTTCGGCGGCGCCGTGTTCGGCGGCGCCGTGTTCGGCGGTCCCGTGCTCGCCGGTCCCGTGCTCGGCGGTATGGGTCTTTGCGGCGCAGGTCTCGGCGATGTAGGCCTCGGCGGTGCGGATGATGTCTAGGGAGTTGGCCTTGCACTCCTCGCTCGTCGCGCCCCAGGCGGTGATGCCGTGGCCGCCGAGGATGACGCCGATCGCCTGCGGGTTCGACTTCTTGATCTCGGCGATGTCCAGGCCGAGCTGGAAGCCGGGACGCCGCCACGGCACCCACGCGACCCGGTCTCCGAAGATCCGGCGGGTGAGTTCCTCCCCGTCCGCCGCCGTCGCGATCGCGATGCCGGAGTCGGGGTGCAGGTGGTCGACGTGGGCGGCCTCGACCAGGCCGTGCATGGCGGTGTCGATGGACGGGGCCGCGCCGCCCTTGCCGTGCAGGCAGTAGTCGAACGCGGCGACCATCTCGTCCTCGCGTTCGATGCCCGGGTACACGTCGGCGAGGGCGCGCATCCGGTCGAGCCGCAGCACGGCCAGGCCCGCCTCGGTGAGGGTGCCGAGGTCGCCGCCGGACCCCTTCACCCACATCAGCTCGACGTCGCGGGCCGTCACCGGGTCGGTGACGGTCCCCTTCGCTGAGGCGTTGCCGCCCGCGTAGTTGGTGTTGCGCGGGTCCGAGCCGAGGGTGTTGGCGCGTTCCAGCAGCTGCTCCACCTCACGTGGGGTGGACGTCATCGGTTCGTTCTCCTTCACGTCAGGCGCCCCAGCCGGCGGCGTGGCCGTCCTTGCGCTCTTCGGCGATCCGCTCGTAGTACCCGGACGCCTTGTAGGCGGCGACCGGGTCCGGCGCCAGGCCCATCTCCTCGCGCAGTTCCGCCAGCAGCGGGCGGACGTCGGTGTTGTAGGCGTCCATGAAGACCGCGTTGGCTTCGAGCACGTCACCCGACGTCTGCGCGGCCGAGAGCGCCTCACGGTCGACCAGCAGCGCCTTCGCCGTGGCCTCCTGGACGTTCATCACCGAGCGGATCTGGCCCTGGATCTTGGGTTCGATGTTGTGGCACTGGTCGAGCATGAACGCCACGCCCGTCTCCGCGGTCCGGCCGGGCAGCGGGTAGCCTCCGCCCCGCACCACCTCGTACATGATCCGGAACAGCTGGAACGGGTCGGCGGAGCCGACCATCAGGTCGTCGTCGGCGTAGAAGCGGGAGTTGAAGTCGAACCCGCCGAGCTTCTCCTCCCGCAGCAGGAACGCGACGATGAACTCGATGTTGGTGCCGGGCGCGTGGTGCCCGGTGTCCACCACGACCTGCGCCTTCGGGCCGAGCCTCAGGCAGTGGGCGTAGGACGCGCCCCAGTCCGGCACGTCGGTCATGTAGAACGCCGGCTCGAACAGCTTGTACTCCAGGAGGAACCGCTGGTCGTCGCCGAGCCGCTCGTAGACGGCGGCGAGGGCTTCGGCCATCCGGTCCTGGCGGGTGCGGATATCGTCCTGCCCCGGGTAGTTCGTGCCGTCGGAGAACCACAGCTTCAGGTCGCGGGAACCCGTCATGTCCATGATGTCGACGGCTTCGAGCAGGTGGTCGAGGGCCTTGCGGCGGACGGCGGGTTCGGGGTTGGTGACGCTGCCGAGCATGTAGTCGTCGTCCTGGAAGACGTTGGTGTTGACGGCGCCGATCCGTACCCCCTTCTCTTCGGCGTGTGCGGCCAGTGCGGCGTAGTCGTCCACCTTGTCCCAGGGGATGTGCACGGCCACGCTGGGCGCGACACCGGTGAAGCGATGCACCTGCGCGGCGTCGTCGATCTTCTCCTGCGGGGTGCGGGGGACGCCCCGCTGGGCGAAGACCTTGAAACGGGTCCCCGAGTTCCCGTAGGCCCACGAGGGAGTCTCGATCTGCTGGCGGCGCAGGGCCTGCTTCACCGCGCTGGTGTCGTTCACGATTACCTCTCTCAATCCAGCACTTCACTCAATCCAGGTGGAAGACCTCGGGGAGCGGCCGCATCCCCTCATCGGGGCGGCCGTCGAGGTCCTCGAAGTACTGCGCCATCTCCGCCTGCCACCGCGCGTTGACATCGGTGCGGGCCATGCGCTCCTGCGCGGCTTCGAAGTCGTCGGTTTCCAGGTAGCCGACGAGCAGGCCGTCCTCGCGCAGGAACAGCGAGTAGTTGTGCCAGCCGGTGTCGCGGAGCGCGGCCCGCATGTCGGGCCAGACCGCCTGGTGGCGCAGCTTGTACTCCTCCAGGCGGTCCTGCCTGACCTTCAGCAGGAAGCAGATCCGCTTCTTGCGCGAAGTGTCCGTGTCCATGTGCTCAGAAGTGGTACTCGTCGATGTTCTTGGCGTCGAAGACCGTCGGCGGGCCGAGGATGATCTCGCCGTTGGCGCCGATGGTGCGCTCGCCGAGCTTGCCGGCCTTCAGCGTCTCGCCCTGCTTGCCGGTGATCTGGCCGGACGCCAGCGCCGCCGCCGCGTAGGCGGCGAGGTGGCCGAGGTCCTTCGGGTCCCACAGCGCGAACGACTCGACCGTGTCGTTCTTGATGAACTTGCGCATCTGGTCCGGGGTGCCGAGGCCGGTCAGGACGACCTTGCCCTTGTACTCGGAGCCGGAGATGTAGCGGGCAGCGGCGGCGATGCCGACCGTGGTCGGCGAGATGATGCCCTTGAGGTTCGGGTACGCCTGCAGCAGGCCCTGCGTCTGCTGGAACGACTTCTGGTCGTTGTCGTCGCCGTAGGCCACCTTGACGAGTTTCATGTCGGCGTACTCGGGCTTCTTCAGTTCCTCCTTCATGAACTCGATCCAGGTGTTCTGGTTGGTGGCGTTCGCGGTCGCCGACAGGATCGCGATCTCGCCCTTGTGGTCGATCTGCTCGGCGAGGAGCTTGACCTGGCTGCGGCCGATCTCCTCGGAGCTGGCCTGGTTGATGAACACGTCCCGGCATTCGGGGTTGGTGTCGGAGTCGTAGGCGACGATCTTGATGTCCTTCGCCATCGCCTGCTTGAGCGGGCCGCACACCGCGTTCTCGTCGTTGGCGGCGATGAGGATCGCGTCGTGCTGCTGCTGGATGAGCGTGTTGATGTAGGACACCTGCGAGGACGCCGACGCGTCGGACGGGCCGACCTCCTTGGCCTCCGCGCCGAACTCCTTGGCCGCCGCGATGCCGGCGTTGTCGACGATCGTCTCGTAGGGGTTGTTGACCTGCTTGGGCAGGAACGCGATCTTCAGGCCCTTCTTGAGGGGCGCGTTCGGGTCGGCGGTGGCGTTCCCGCCGGTCTTGCCCTCCCCGGAGGCGGACGAGGAGTCCTTGGTGGTTCCGCCGCAGGCGGCCAGGCTGAGGGCCAGGACACCGGCCGCGGCTGTGGCCGTCAACCGGGCCGCCAGCCGCCGCGGGGCGCGCGAACGAGTGGTCATTTGGGTGCCTTTCGCAATCCGTGTCGTGCTTCGGGGGTGGGTGGACGGGGTGGGTGGACGCGGCGGGGGGCTTGCGGGGGTCGCCCCCCGAACTAGGGCGCGGCGGCGGGGGTGGCAGGTCGCGCTCCCCTCCGTCTGCCTTGGGCCTCGCGCACCACGGCGATCAGCCGTGGCGTGAGGACGCTGATGATGAGCAGGAGGCCGGTGACGATCGACTGGACCTCGGTGGAGACGTCGTTGAGCATCAGCAGGTTGCGCAGCAGGCCGATCAGCAGCACGGCGGCGATGACGCCGCCGAGGGTGCCCTTGCCGCCCTCGAAGTCGACGCCGCCGAGCAGCACCGCCGCGATGACGGCCAGTTCCAGGCCGAGTCCGTTGTCGGCGCGGGCACTGCCGTAGCGGAGCGTGTAGACGATGCCGGCGAACCCGGCGACCAGGCCGGACATCACGAACAGGATCATCTTGATGCGCTTGACGCGGATGCCGGCGAAGTAGGCGGCGTCCTCCTGCGCGCCGATCGCGAACAGCGACCGTCCGATGCCGGTGGCGTGCAGGACGACGCCGGTGGCGATGGCGAGCAGGACGAACAGCGCGATCGGGTACGGGATCGGGGTACCGGGGATGGACGAGGTCGCGAGGTCGGTGTAGGTGAACGGGAACTCGGAGATGGCGCCGGTCCCGAGCGTCACGTAAGCGAGACCGCGGTAGAGGGTCATCGTCCCGATCGTGACGGCGAGGGACGGCAGCCCGAGCCTGGTGACGAGCAGCCCGTTGACGAGGCCGCAGACGACGCCGACGACCAGCACCAGCGGGATGATCGTCTCGATCGCCATGCCGCCGTCCCACATCTTGCCGGTCAGCGCGCTGCACAGGCCGAGGATGGAGGCGACCGACAGGTCGACCTGCCCGCACACGACCAGCAGCGTCATCGGCAGCGCGATCAGCGCGATCTCGCTGAGGTCGAGCAGCGCGAACGACAGGTTGCCGTTGCTCGCGAAGTCGGG
The DNA here is from genome assembly GCF_043198455.1 of Spirillospora sp. NPDC048824. Taxonomy (NCBI): domain Bacteria; kingdom Bacillati; phylum Actinomycetota; class Actinomycetes; order Streptosporangiales; family Thermomonosporaceae; genus Spirillospora; species Spirillospora sp. NPDC048824. Next base: position 9,218 of record NZ_JBICUS010000024.1, read on the forward strand.
TGAGAATCCGGCGCCGCCGAAGAAGACCGCGATCAGCAGCGCGGTGATGGCGGTCTCCCACCGCACCAGGTGTCCCAGTCGGCTCATGACCGGCCCTTCCCTTCCGGAGCCGTGGTCTCGGTGGTCCCGGCCGCCGTGTCCATGTCCCGGCGCGCGTCCCGATCGGCCTGCGCATCACCGTTGGGCCGCGCGTCCCGATCGGGCTGCGCATCACCGTTGGGCCGCGCCGCCACGTCGTGGTGCGCGGTCGACTCCAGGGACCGCTGTTTCAGCGCCCGCGTGACGCGGAGCGCCAGCAGCCGGTCGACGCTGATGGCCAGCAGCAGGAGGACGCCGGTGATCGCCTCCTGCCAGAACGAGTTGACCTTGAGCACCACCAGGACGCTGCCGATGGTGGTGAGCAGCAGCGCGCCGAGCGCCGCCCCGTACACGGTGCCGACGCCGCCGGTGATCGCGACGCCGCCGACGACGACGGCGGCGACGACCGTCAGCTCCCAGCCGTGCGCGGCGTCCGCGACGACGGTGCCGAACCGGGCGAGCCACAGCACCCCGGCGAGGCCGGCGAGCGCTCCGCTGACCAGGTAGGCGGTGAGGATGCGGCGGCGGATCGACACACCGGCGAGCATCGCGGCCTCGGGGCTGGACCCGATCGCGTAGTACTCGCGTCCGGACGAGTAGGAGCGCAGGTAGTAGCCGGCGGCCAGCATCACGGCGACGGTGATGATCGGCAGGTAGGGGATGCCGAGGATGCCGTCGTTGCCGAGGCTGAGCACCGACGCGGGAAGCTCGGAGGCGCTGATCTGGTCGCCGTGGGCGATGCGGTAGTCGAGCCCTTGGATCACGTACAGCGTGCCGAGGGTGACGACCAGGGACGGCACCCGGCAAAAGCTGACGAGCAGGCCGTTCACCAGCCCGCAGGCCAGTCCGATGAGGACGCCGGCCAGGAGGACGAGCACGACGTTCCGGTCGCCGCCGGAGGCGAACTTGCCGGCGGTGAACGCGACGAGCCCGACGACGGAGCCGACCGACAGGTCGATGTTGCGGGTGACGACGACCATGCTCTGCCCGACGGCGAGCAGGACCAGGATCGAGGCGTTGAGGAAGATGTCCTTCACGCCCTGCTCCGACAGGAACCGAGGGTTGGCGATCGTGGTGCCGACGACGAGGACGACCAGGGCGCCGAGGATGCTGAGCTCGCGTGCGCGCAGCACCAGTTCGACCAGGCGGCGCCCGCCCCCGCGGGCACCGCCCGATCCCGGCCGGGCCGGTGACTGGGTGAGTACGGTCATCGGTTCAGGCCGCCTTTCCGGTGCCGGCGCGGCCGGTCGCGGCGGCCATGACGCTCTCCTCGGTCGCGTCCGCGCGGGGGATCTCGGCGGTGAGCCGGCCCTCGTGCATGACGAGCACGCGGTCGGCCATTCCGATCACCTCCGGCAGGTCGGAGGAGATCATCAGTACGGCGAGGTCCTGCGCGGCGAGCTCCGACAGCAGCCGGTGCACCTCGGCCTTGGTGCCGACGTCGATGCCGCGGGTCGGCTCGTCCACGATGAGGACGGCCGGCTCGGTGGCCAGCCACTTGGCGAGCACGACCTTCTGCTGGTTGCCGCCCGACAGGACGCCGACGGCGTCGGTGAGCCGGGAGTACTTGAGCTGGAGGCGCAGCCCCCAGTCGGCGGCGCGGCTGCGTTCCACCTTCCGGGAGATCAGGCCGCCGCGGCCGGTCTCGCGGCGCAGCGTGCGCAGCTGGGTGAGGCCCATGTTGCGTTCGATGGACATGTCCATGACCAGGCCCTGCTGGCGGCGGTCCTCGGGGACGAGCGCGAGGCCCGCCGACATCGCGGCGGTCGGGCTGCCCGGGGGCAGCGGCCGGCCGGTGACCTCGACGTTCCCGGCGTCCCAGCGGTCCACGCCGAAGATCGCGCGGGCGACCTCGCTGCGGCCGGCGCCGACCAGCCCGGCCAGCGCGACGATCTCGCCGCGGCGGACGTCGAAGGAGATGTCGGTGAAGGCGCCCTCGCGGGTCAGCCGGCTGACCTTCAGCGCGACCTCTCCGGGTGTCACGTCCTGTTTGGGGTAGAGGGTGTCGAGGTCGCGGCCGACCATCCGGCGGACGAGGTCGTCGGGGGTGAGGCCGTCGGTCGGGTCGGTGCCGACGTGGGCGCCGTCGCGCAGCGTCGTGACCCGGCGGCACAGCTCGAAGATCTCTTCCAGCCGGTGCGAGATGAACAGGACGGCGCAGCCGTGCTCGCTCAGGGTGCGGGTGACGGCGAACAGGCGGGCGACCTCCTGGCCGGTGAGCGCGGCGGTCGGCTCGTCCATGATGAGGACCCGCGCGTCCCGGGAGATGGCCTTGGCGATCTCGACGACCTGCTGGTCGGCGATCGACAGGCCGCGGGCGGGCTGCTGCGGGTCGAGCGCGACGCCGAGGCGCCGGAACAGCTTCGCGGTCTCGGCGTGCATGGCGCGGCGGTCGATGCGGCCGAGCCCCGAGGGGAGAGAACGGGTGCGCGGCTGGCGGCCCATGAAGATGTTCTCGGCGACCGACAGGTCGGGGAACAGGGTGGGTTCCTGGTAAATGACGGCGACGCCGGCGGCCTGCGCGTCGGCGGGGCCGTGGAACGTCACCGGCTCGCCGTCGACGCGCACCTCGCCCGCGTCGGGGCGGTACACCCCTGCGAACGTTTTTACGACCGTGGACTTGCCGGCGCCGTTCTCGCCGGCCAGGGCGTGCACCTCGCCCGGGTACAGCTCCAGGGTGACGCCCTGGAGGGCGCGCACAGCACCGAACGACTTGCTCACGTTGACCAGTGCCAATGTCGGTGGTGCCGACCGGCCGGGTGCACCCATCGCGGCCCTCCTCGCGGGGCAGGTCTATGACGTACTGATGAAAAACGTTTTAACGAGATGTTGCGGAGGACGCTAGAGTCAGGCCGCGCAGCCGTCAAGAGGGAACCGGCCTCCAGATTCGGCTCGATCCAGCGAGAACCGCGTCGACACAGGGGCGCGGCGCATTTCGAAGTCACTCGCGGGCGGGGCTCGCGGGCGGGGCTCGCGGCCTCGTCCGGTACCCCGGCGCGGCGACAGCGGGCTTGACACGTTTTAATTCGATGACCACAGTTTCGATGACCACACTTCACCGACCACACTTCACCGACCACACTTCACCCACCACAGCTCGACGACCACAGCTCGGTGATCACGCTGAAGCGGCACCACCACGCGGACGGACCGGGGGCACACAGATTGAGCACAGACGGCCGCACAGACGGCCGCACGGACGGCACCGGGCGTCCCGGGCCCCTCAGCCGGACCGTCGGCATCAAGCAGGTCGCGGCGCACGCCGGCGTCTCACCGGGCACCGTGTCCAACGTGCTCAACCGGCCCGAGCGGGTCGCCGAGCCGACCCGGATCCGGGTCGAGCAGGCCATCCGCGAGCTCGGGTTCGTCCGCAACGGCTCGGCGTCGACGCTGCGCGCCGGGCACAGCAGCACGATCGGGCTGATGGTCCTCGACCTCGCCAACCCGTTCTTCACCGACGTCGCCCGCGGCGTCGAGGACATCGCCAGCGAACGCGGCTACGCGGTGATCCTGTCGTCGTCCGGCGAGTCGGACGAGCGCGAGCAGCGCAACCTGCGGGTGCTCGCCGAGCAGCGGGTCCGCGGCGTCCTGCTGACCCCGGTCGGCGATGACGGCGAGGCCGCCGACCGGCTGCAGGAGCGGGGCGTCCCCGTGGTGCTGCTCGACCATCCGACGCCCCGCGCGAACCAGTGCTCGGTCGCCGTCGACGACGTCGCGGGCGGCGAACTCGCGGTCGGCGAGCTGCTGGACGGCGGCGCCCGCACGCTGGCGTTCGTCACCGGCCCCAGCGTGCTGCGGCAGTGCACCGACCGCCGCAAGGGCGCGCTGCGGGCCCTGCGCGCCGCCGGTCTCGGCCGCGAGGTGATGCGCGAGGTGACCGTCGGGGCGATGAACGCCCGGTCCGGGCAGGAGGCGGCGCGGCGGCTGCTGGAGGCCGGCCCGCCGCTGCCCGACGCGATCTTCTGCGCGAACGACCTGCTCGCGCTCGGGGTGCTGCGCGTCCTGCTGCAGGCCGGGCTGAAGGTCCCGGCCGACATCGCGCTGATCGGGTATGACGACATCGAGTTCTCGGCGGCGGCCGCGGTCCCGCTGAGCTCGGTGCGGCAGCCCACCTACCAGCTCGGCCGGATCGCGACCGAGCTGCTGCTGGAGGAGTGCGACGAGGCGGGCGGGCATGCTCACCAGCAGGTCATGTTCCAGCCCGAGCTGGTGGTCCGCGAATCCAGCCGGCCGGGGACCGGAGGCGACGCGGGCACCGCGGGAGGCACCACATGAAGGTCGCACTGTTCCTCACCTGCGTGAACGACACGATGTACCCGGAGACGGGCAAGGCGATGGTGCGGCTGCTGCGGCGGCTCGGCCACGACGTCGAGTTCCCGGCCGGGCAGACGTGCTGCGGGCAGATGCACCTCAACACCGGCTACCGGCGGCAGGCCCTCCACCTGGTGAAGGGGTTCGCGGAGACGTTCGAGCCCTACGACGCCGTCGTGACGCCGTCCGCGTCATGCGCCGCGATGATCCGCGACTGGCATCCGAAGCTGGCGCCGCGGACCGCCGGGGTGGCGTCGCGCGTGCGTGAGCTGTCGGAGTTCCTCGTGGACGTGCTGGGCGTCACCGATGTGGGCGCCTACTATCCGCACCGCGTCACCTACCATCCGACGTGCCATTCGCTGCGGATGCTGCGCGTCGGGGACCGGCCGCTGCGGCTGCTGCGGGAGGTCCGCGGCATCGACCTGGCCGACCTGCCGGACGCCGCCGAATGCTGCGGGTTCGGCGGGACGTTCGCGCTGAAGAACTCCGAGGTGTCCGCCGCGATGTGCGCCGACAAGGTCACCGCCGTCCGGAAGACCGGCGCCGAGACGCTGTGCGCCGCCGACAACTCCTGCCTGATGCACATCGGCGGCGCCCTCACCCGGACCCGCGCCGGTGTGCGGACCGTCCATCTGGCCGAGATCCTGGCCTCCACCGAGGAGGACCCCTCATGACCTCCGGTTCCGCGATGCCCACGTACGTCGGGATGCCGTCCTTCCCGGACGCGGCCCGCCGCGCGGTGGCCGACACGCGGCTGCGCGGCAACCTCGCCCACGCGACCACCACGATCCGGGGCCGGCGCGAGTCCGCCGTCGCCGAGCTGAGCGACTGGCCAGAGCTGCGCGAGGCGGGCAAGCAGATCAAGGACCACGTCCTGGAGAACCTCGGCCACTACCTGCGCCTCCTGGAGGAGAAGGTCACCGAGGCGGGCGGGACGGTGCACTGGGCGCGGGACGCGGGCGAGGCGAACCGGATCGTCGCCGGCCTCGTGAAGGCGACCGGCGAGACCGAGGTCGTCAAGGTCAAGTCGATGGCCACGCAGGAGATCGGCCTGAACGAGTTCCTCGCCGGGGAGGGCGTCACCGCCTACGAGACCGACCTCGCCGAGCTGATCGTCCAGCTCGGCGACGACCGGCCGTCGCACATCCTCGTCCCCGCCATCCACCGGAACCGCGCCGACATCCGCGACATCTTCCTGCGCGAGATGGAGGACGTGCCGGAGGGGCTGACCGACTCCCCCGCCGCGCTGGCGGAGGCGGCCCGCCGGCATCTGCGCGCCAAGTTCCTGTCGGCGAAGGTCGCCGTGTCGGGCGTGAACTTCGCCGTCGCCGACAGCGGCACCCTCGTCGTCCTGGAATCGGAGGGCAACGGGCGGATGTGCCTCACGCTCCCCGAGACGCTGATCTCGGTGATGGGCGTGGAGAAGATCGTCCCGAGCCTGCGGGACCTGGAGGTGTTCCTGCAGCTGCTGCCCCGCTCGTCCACGGCCGAGCGGATGAACCCCTACACCTCCACCTGGACGGGCGTGCACCCCGGTGACGGCCCGCGCGACTTCCACCTCGTCCTGCTGGACAACGGCCGTACCGACACGCTGGCCGACGAGGTGGGCCGGCAGGCGCTGCGCTGCATCCGCTGCTCCGCGTGCCTGAACGTGTGCCCGGTCTACCAGCGCGCGGGCGGTCACGCCTACGGGTCGCCGTATCCGGGGCCGATCGGCGCGATCCTGTCCCCGCAGATCAGGGGCATCGGGTCGGACGTGGACGCCTCGCTGCCGTACGCGTCGACACTGTGCGGGGCGTGCTTCGACGCGTGCCCCGTCGCGATCGACATCCCGGAGGTGCTCGTCCATCTGCGGGCCCGGGCCGTCGAGAAGGGCCCCCGCCATCCGCTGGAGCGGGTCGCGATGACGGCGGCCGGGTGGACGCTGCGCTCCCCCACCCGGCTCGGGCTCGCGCAGCGCGCCGCGTCCGCGAGCCGCCGCGTCGTGGCGCGCGGCGGCCGGATCCGGCGGCTGCCCGGCCCGCTCGGCGCGTGGACCGAGACGCGGGACGCCCCCGCGCCACCGCCCGAGTCGTTCCGCGCCTGGTGGGCCCGCACGGGCGGACGCGAAGACACGGGCGGACGCGAAGACACTGGCGGACGCGAAGACACTGGCGGACGCGAAGACACTGGCGGACGCGAAGACGGACGCGGCGGACGCCGCGGGGAACGCAGAGCCGGAGAAGATCACTCAGGGGGGAACCCGTGAACGCGCGTGAGGAGATCCTCGGCCGGATCGGGGAGATCGTGCCCACCCGCCCGGCCGCCGAGGTCGCCGCCTCCTACGGCCGGATCGACCGGAACTACCTGCGCCGCCACCACGACGGGTCGGCGGCGGCGGGCGTCCTCGACCTGTTCGCCGAGCGGGTCGCCGACTACCGCGCGACGGTCCTGCGGGTCTCCCCGTCCGGCGTGCCGGCGGCGATCGCGGAGCGGCTCTCCGCCCGGCCCGGAACCTACGGCGTGCCCGGCGACCTTCCCGCCGAATGGCTCGCCGCGACCCGGCCGGTCGCGGGGACGGGCGTCCCGCTCGTCCGGGACCCGGAGATCGCGTCGCTGGACGGTCTGGCGGGCGCGGTCACCGGCTGCGCCGCCGCGATCGCCGAGACCGGGACGGTCGTCCTCGACCACGGCGCCGCGCAGGGGCCCCGCGCGCTGTCACTCGTCCCCGACTACCACCTGATCGTCGTCCTCGCCGATCAGGTCGAGCCGGACGTGCCCGAGGCCCTGGAACGGCTCGACCCCCACCGGCCGCTGACGCTGGTGTCCGGCCCGTCCGCCACGAGCGACATCGAGCTGTCACGGGTGGAGGGCGTGCACGGCCCGCGCACGCTGGAGGTACTCGTCGTCTCATGAGCCTCGCGACCTTCGCGGCCGTCGACCTCGGGGCGTCCAGCGGGCGCGTCATGGCCGGACGTGTCGGCCCGCACACCCTGGAACTGGACGAGATCCGCCGCTTCGCCAACCGTCCCGTCCGCGTCAACGGCACTCTGCACTGGGACATCCTCGGGCTTTACGGCAACGTCCTCGACGGTCTGCGTTCGGCCCCGCCGGGGCTGGCCTCGGTGGGCATCGACTCGTGGGCCGTCGACTACGGCCTCCTGGATGCGGGCGGGCGCCTGCTGGGAAACCCCGTCCACTACCGCGACGCCCGCACCGACGGCGTCATGGACCGCGTGCGCGCGGAGCTGAGCGACGACCTCCTCTACGGGACGTCGGGTCTGCAGTTCCTCCCGTTCAACACGATCTACCAGCTGGTGGCGGACGACCTGTCCCGGACGGGCACGCTGCTGCTGATCCCCGACCTTCTCGCCTACTGGCTGACGGGAGAGATCGGCGCCGAGCGGACCAACGCGTCCACGACCGGCCTGCTGGACGTCCGCGGCGGCACCTGGTCGCGTGATCTGCTGACGCGCCTGAACCTTCCGGCGGAGATCCTGCCGCCCCTGCGGAATCCGGGTGAGATCGTCGGGACCCTGCGCGGGGACGTGGCGGGCGAGACCGGCCACCCCGGTCTGCGGGTCGCCGCCGTCGGCTCCCACGACACCGCCTCCGCCGTCGCCGCCGTCCCCGACACCGGCGAACGGTTCGCCTACATCTCCTGCGGCACCTGGTCCCTGGTCGGCGTCGAACTGGACGCGCCCGTCCTGACCGAGGCGAGCCGCAAGGCCAACTTCACCAACGAGGGCGGCGTCGACGGGACGGTCCGCTACCTGCGCAACGTGATGGGCCTGTGGCTCCTCCAGGAGTCCCTGCGGACCTGGGGCGACGCCGAACTGCCCGCCCTGCTCGCCGAGGCGGAGCACGTCCCGGGCCTGCGCCGCCTCATCGACCCCGACGACCCGGAGTTCCTGCCGCCCGGCGACATGCCCGCCCGCATCGCCGCGCACTGCCGCCGCCGCGGCTTCCCCGCGCCGGTCACCCGCGCCGAGACGGTCCGCTGCATCCTGGACAGCCTCGCCCTGGCGCACCGCGCGGCACTCCGCCAGGCGTCCCGGCTGTCCGGCCGGGAGATCGACGCGGTCCATCTCGTCGGCGGCGGCAGCCGCAACGACCTGCTGTGCCGCCTGACCGCCGACGCGGCCGGCCTCCCGGTCGTCGCAGGCCCGGTGGAGGCGACCGCGCTCGGCAACGTCCTGATCCAGGCCCGTGCGCACGGTGTCATCGGAGACCTGGCGGAGGCCCGTGCCCTCGTCGCCGGGACGCAGGCGCTGCGCCGCTACGCACCGTCCGGCGACGAGTCCGCATGGGCGGCCGCCGCCGCCCATCTCGGCCTGGAGCGCTGACGGATCGGCCTGGGGCGCTGACGGAGCCGGCCGGGCCGGATAAGGATGTCACGACGACGAGACGGTTTACCCTCCCGAGGTTGACATGCGGCCCCCCAGGACGGTTGATGGCAGTGAACGTTGGTGGCAGTGACATTGGTGGCAGTTGAGCATTGGTGGCTTGAGCACTGGTTGCTTGAGCACTGGTGGCAGTGAACGCCGATGTCATTGGGAGGAACGGTCACGGAGGAGACCGGTCCGTGGGATGGCGCGCTGGCGGGAGGCGGGTTGTCCCACCTTATTGACGTTCCACCCGATAGGGTGAGTCTCGCCAGTTCTCAGGAACCGCAACGATGAGCAAGATCACGGCGTATCGGCCGCCTGTCGCTGTTGGGGTGTGGACATGGAGGGTCGTTCGGCCCGCGATGCCGGGGATCGGTCCGGCAACTCTCCGCTGGTTGGGCGACAGGCCGCGCTGCAGGACATCGGCCGCGCTCTCGACGCGGCCGAGCGCGGCTACAACTTCTTGGCGCTGATCGGCGAGCCGGGCGCGGGCAAGACGCGGCTGCTGAACGAGCTGGCGGACGCGGCCATCGCGCGGAAGCTGCCGTTCGTGGCGGGCCGCGCGGCGGAGTTCGAGCAGGAGATGCCGTTCGGCGCGGTGGTCGACGCCCTCGACGACCACCTCGAAGAGCACACGCTGAGCCTGTCCCCCGCGGCGCTGCGGCTTCTCGGGACGGTCTTTCCCGCGCTGGGCGACCTGTCCGACCCGGCTCAGATCACCGGCGGCGCCGGCTCCCCCGACTCGCACGTGGCCCGGTACCAGCTGCACCGCACCGTCCGGCACCTGCTGGAGCACCTCGCCGACCCGCACGGGCTCGTGCTGATCCTGGACGACCTGCACTGGGCCGACGACGCGACGATCGAGCTGATGGACCATCTGGTCCGGCATCCGCCGCGCGCCCGGGTGCTGGTGGCGGTCGCCTACCGCCCCGCGCAGGCGTCGCCGCGGCTGGCGGCGCTGGTGGACGCCGCGGGGCCGCAGGGCGCGCGGATCACCGCCGACCCGCTCACCCAGACCGAGGTGGCGGAGTTCCTCGGGCCGGGCGTGAGCCGGTCGCGCTGCGAGTCGCTGTTCAAGGCCAGCGGCGGCAACCCGTTCTACCTGGAGGCCCTGTCCAAGATGGGCGAGGGGGCCGGCCCGGCGGGACGTGACGAGACGCGGTTGCAGGACGAGAACGGTGTCGCGAGCCTGACCGAGGTGCCGCCCGCGGTGCGGGCCGCTCTGCAGGTGGAGCTGAGCGCCCTGCCGCCCGAGGCGCTGCTGATGGCGCGGGGCGCCGCCGTCGCCGCCGACGTGTTCGAGCCCGCCCTCGCCGCGGTGGCCGCGGAGATGGAGCAGAACGCCGCCTTGACCGCGCTGGACGTCCTGACCGGCCATGACGTGGTCCGTCCAGCGCCGGGTGGGCGGTTCAGGTTCCGGCATCCGCTGGTGCGGCACGTTGCCTACGCGTCGACGGCGGCGGGCTGGCGGATCGCCGCGCATTCACGGGTGTCGTCGCGGCTGTCGGAACTGGGCGCCCCGGCGGCCGTCCGCGCCCATCACGTGGTGCGGTCGGCGCGGTTCGGTGACCGCGAGGCGATCGGGACGCTGGTGGAGGCCGCCCGCGTCGTCGCGCTCCAGGCGCCCGGCACCGCCGCGTACTGGCTGAAGGCGGCGCTGGAGCTGATGCCGGACGCCGCCGGCGCGCAGCACCCTGACAAGACCCGCTCCCCAGATCAGACCGGCTCCCCGGACAGGACCGGGTATCCGGACAAGGTGGAACTGCTGGTCGAGCTGGCCCACATGCAGGCCGTCAGCGGCCACGCCGAGGAGGGCCGCGAGACCGCCCACACACTGCTGGGCCTGCTGCCGCCCGACGACACCGTCCGCCGCGCCCGGACGGTCCACATGTGCGCGATCATGGAACGGCAGGTCGGCCGGATCCACGAGGCCCGCGCGATCGTCCTGGACGAGCTGCGCCGCACCACCGACCGGCAGACCCCCGAGGCGGTCCTGCTGCGGATCCGGCTCGTCGCCGACCGCATCCAGCGGGCCGACGGCCGCGGGTCGCAGGCCATCCTGGACACCATCCCCGACAAGGCCCCCGGGTGGGGGCCGGGGCTGACGGCGGCGGTCGCGTCGATGCGCCCGATCGTCGCCTACGTCCGGGGGGAGGTCGAGGAGGCCATCGGGCACGCGCAGACCGCCGACCAGCTGTTCTCGGCCGCGTCCGACAACGACTTCGCCGACTGCCTGGACTGCTTCGCCTGGCTGGTGTTCGCCGAGTCGTTCCTCGGCATGTACGACCCGGCGCTGCGGCACGCGGAGCGGCTCGTGTCGATCACCCGGACGACCGGGCAGACGTTCATCCTCGGCTACATGCTGGCCGGGCAGTCCCGCGTCCTGGCGCAGCTGGGCCGCATGGAGGAGGCCGCCGCCGTCGCCGACGAGGCCGCCGCGGTCGGCCGTGACCTGCGCTCGCAGGAGGTACTGGCCTACGGGCTGATCCAGCAGTGCCTGACGGCGAGCTGGATGGGCGACCACGACCGGGCGCTGCGGGCCGGTGCGGAGGCGGTCGCCAACGACACCGGGTCGGGCGAGTGGTGGACGCACATGGCGCACGTCGCCCACGCCCTCGCGGTCGTCAACGAGGGCAGGCTGGAGGAGGGCGCCGCCGCGCTGATCGCCGCGTGCGGCGACGGCACGCTGGGCCTGGACTTCAGCACGCTGGTGATCTGCGCGGAGGCGCTCGCGGGGGTCCGCGCCGCGCAGGATGACGCCGGCGACGCCGCGAACTGGGCCGACATCGCCGAGGCGATCGCCGATCCGATGATGACCGGTGACGTCGGCCTGGCGCGGCTGACCCGCGCCCACGCGATCCGCGCCGCCGACCCGGCCGGGTCGGCGGCGCTGGCCGCCGAGGCCTCCGAGCTGCTCGCCAAGGCCGGGCGCCGCCCGGATGCGGGACGCGCCGACCTGGCCGCCGGCCTCGCGCACGCGGCCGCCGGCGACCGCGCCCGGGCCCGTGAGCGGGTCCGCGCGGCGGCGGAGACCTTCGAGGCGTGCGGGCTGCGGGGCCTGCACGCCCAGGCCGTCCGTGAGCAGCGGCGGCTCGGTGTCCGGGTGCCGGGCGGACGCTCCGCTTCGGGCACGGCCAAAGGCGCGAAGGGCACGAAGGAGAAACTGCGGTTCGGGCTGTCGCCGCGCGAGCACGAGATCGCCATGCTCGTCGTGGAGGGCTGCAGCAACCAGCAGATCGCCGAACGCCTCTATTTGAGCGTCCGGACGGTCGAGACCCACCTGTCGCGGGTGTTCGCCAAGATCGGCGTCTCCTCGCGAGTCGGGGTGGCCACCAAGATGAACCGGCCGGAGTAATCGGGCCGGAGTGATCGGGCCGCAGCGAACGGACCGCAGTGAACCGGGCGGAGTGAACCGGGCGGAGTGAACCGGGCGGAGTGAAGTGGCAAGGGTGAAACGCCCAGAGTGAACCACGCGGGCCGATTTCGACTCTTAGTTCACGTAGGTCCCGTAGGTTCGGCGCGCCCGGCGACGCACGTAAGTACGGGTTCTCCACGATGCCGAGCCGTTGTACGCGTTTGGCAAGGTTAGGGCGTCAGGAACCGGAGGGGATGGACACATGGACCAGCAGCGGATCGCGCGCTTCACCCGCGCGGGCGTCGCCGACGCCGAGGTGTCCGCCCACCCCTTCTCCACCGAGGACGGGATGGGCCTGAACCTGACCCGGTTCCGCCGCGCCGACTGCGACGATGTGGTCCTGCTGGTGCACGGGCTGACGACGTCCAGCGACATGTACATCATGCCGGAGCACACCAACCTGGTGAACTTCCTGCACGACGCCGGGTTCGGCGACGTGTGGGCGCTGGACTTCCGGATGAGCGGGCGGTTCCCGTACAACGCCGAGACCCACCGCCACAACCTCGACGACGTCGCGCTGTACGACCACCCGGCGGCGCTGGCCGAGCTGCGCCGCCACGTCGAGGGCAGGCGGGTGCACGTCATCGCCCACTGCCTGGGCTCGGTGTCGTTCTCGATGGCGCTGTTCGCCGGGACGGTCACCGGCATCACCAGCCTGGTCTGCAACAGCGTCTCGCTGACCCCGCGGACGCCGGCCTGGTCGAAGATCAAGCTGGGGTACGGGCCGGCGCTGATGGAGTACGCCGTCGGACCGTGCCACCTCGACCCGCGCTACGGGAAGGCCCCCGTGCTGACCCGCGGCTGGATGCTCGCCAAGGCGGTCGCGCCGTTCCATCGCTCGTGCGACGAGCCCGCGTGCCACATGCTCAGCTTCATGTGGGGCGGCGGGAAGCCGATCTTCTCGCACGACAAGATGTCGCCGGTCACGCACGGCCGCCTGCCCGACCTGTTCGGGGCGTGCAACGTCCACTACTACCGGCACATGCACACGATGGTGAAGGCCGGCCGGGCCGTGAAGTACGACCGCGGGAACCCGGGCCACGCGGACCTGCCGGACGACTATCTCGCGGACGCCGCGTCGGTCACCACGCCGATCCTGTTCCTCACCGGAGACCGCAACAACGTGTTCACCGACTCCAACATCGTCTGCCACCACCTGCTCGAATCGATCACGCCCGGTCTGCACGAGCTGGCGATCCTGCCCGGCTACGGCCACCAGGACCCCTTCATGGGCGCGAACGCCGACGCCGAGGTGTTCCCCCAGGTCCTCGACTTCCTGAAGCGGAAGGCGAGCTGACCATGGAGCATGTAGGCGGGGAGCATGTAGGCGGAGGGCATGCGAGCGGAGCGCATGCCGGCGGGGAGCATGTGGACGCCGTCGTCGTCGGGTCCGGGTTCGGCGGGTCCGTGGCCGCGTACCGGCTGGCGGAGGCCGGACGGTCGGTCGTCCTGCTGGAGCGCGGGCAGCCGTACCCGCCGGGCTCCTTCCCGCGGTCGCCCCAGCAGATGGGGCGCGCGTTCTGGGACCCGGCCGCCGGGCTGTACGGAATGTTCGACGTGTGGCGCTTCAAGGGCTGCGACTCCGTCGTGTCGTCGGGGCTGGGCGGCGGCTCGCTGATCTACGCGAACGTGCTGCTGCGCAAGGACGAGAACTGGTTCGTCCACGACCGGCCGCTGCCCGGCGGCGGGTACGAGCCGTGGCCGATCTCGCGCGCCGACCTCGACCCGCACTACGACGCGGTCGAGAAGATGCTGGGCGCGACTCCCTACCCGCTCGACCAGGTCCCCTTCGACGACACCCCGAAGACGCACGCGATGCAGGACGCGGCGGCGGAGCTGGGGCTGCAGTGCACGCTGCCGCCGCTGGCGGTCAGCTTCGCGTCGCAGCCGGGCGGCACGCCCGCGCTGAGCCTGCCGATCGCGGACGCCGGGTACGGCAACATCCACGGCGTCCCGCGGCGGACGTGCCGGCTGTGCGGCGAGTGCGACATCGGCTGCAACGAGGGCGCCAAGAACAGCCTCGACCACACCTACCTGTCGGCGGCGGCGCACCACGGCGCCGACATCCGCACGTCTCGCGAGGTGAAGGCGCTGCGGCCGCGGCCCGGCGGCGGGTACGAGGTCGACTACGTCCACCACGCGGATCTGACGGCGGGTGAGAGCCGCCCGCCCGTCCGGACGATCACGTGCGACCGGCTGATCCTGGGCGCCGGCACCTACGGCACGACGTTCCTGCTGCTGAAGTCGCGGGAGGCGTTCCCGGGGCTGAGCGACGCGCTCGGCACCCGGTTCAGCGGCAACGGCGACCTGCTGACGTTCCTGATGCGGGCCAAGGACCGCAACCGGGTCCGGCCGCTGAACGCCAGCCGCGGCCCGGTGATCACCACCGCGATCCGGCTGCCGGACGAGCTGGACGGCGTGCCCGGCGCCGGCCGCGGCGCCTACATCGAGGACGGCGGCTACCCCGGGTTCACCGACTGGATCGTCGACGGCATCGACATCGGCAACGACTTCGAGCGCGCGGTGAAGTTCCTGTGGGACCGGTTCACCGACCTGTTCCGGGACGCGCCCGACACCAACCTGTCCAAGGAGATCTCGGACCTGATCGGCAACGGGGCCCTCACGGTCAGCTCGCTGCCGCTGCTCGGCATGGGCCGCGACTCCGCCGACGGGCGGCTGCACCTGAAGGAGGGACGGCTCGCCGCCGACTGGACGGCGGAGACCAGCGAGGAACTGTTCAGCCGGGTCCGCAAGACCATGCAGCGCATCGCGGACGTCCTCGGCGCCGACTACGCCGACAACCCGATGTGGTTCCGCAAGCGCATCATCACCGTCCATCCGCTGGGCGGCGCCCCCATGGGCGTCCACCCGGGCGAAGGCGTCTGCGACGCCTTCGGCGAGGTGTTCGGGTTCCCGGGCCTCTACATCGCCGACGGGGCGGCGATGCCGGGACCGGTGGGCCCGAACCCCTCGCTCACGATCGCCGCGCAGGCCGACCGGCTGGCCACGCGGCTGCTTGAGGACGCGTCCGCACAACGGGGTGCGGGCGGCTCCGCCACGACCGTCCCGTCTGCCACGGGGGCCGAGCCGGTCGGGGGAACCGGCTCGCCGGACGGGGCGGGGAACGGCTCGGCGTACGGTCCGGATTCGGGGCGCCACGGAGGGACACGGGGACCGTCCACCGTGGCGGCGGACCGTACGTCGCTGTCGTTCACCGAGGAGATGAAGGGGTTCGTCACCTACGGGGAGACCGATCCGCGGATCGGTGAGCTCGCCGACGGCCGCCGCCCGCTGTCGTTCCGGCTGACGATCACCGCGGAGGACACCGACCGGTTCCTGTCCGAACCGGGCCACGAGGCGCGCGCCGAGGGGTGGGTCGACGCCGCCGGCCACGGGGGCCGGTGTCCCGTGGAACGCGGCACGTTCAACCTGTTCGTCGCCCCCGGCGGGCCCGGGGCGGATGACGGGCGCGGGCAGGTTGACCGGCGGCTGATGAAGTACCGGCTGTTCTACACCGACGGCGATGGCGCGCGGCGCACGCTGAGCGGGCAGAAGGACGTCCTGCACGGGCCGCCGACGCGGATCTGGCCGGACACGTCCACGCTGTACGTGCGGGTGCTGGACGGCCATGTCGGTGAGGACGAGGAGGACGGCGCCGAGGTCGTCGCGGCGGGTGTGCTGCACATCCAGCTGACGGACTTCGCGCGGCAGCTCACGACGTTCCGGACGGCGGGGCCGGGCGGAGTGGAGAAGCTGCTGAGCTTCGGCAGGTTCTTCGCCGGTGAGCTGTGGGAGGTCTACGGCCCCGATCCCGTGTGAGCGGGAGGGGCCCGACGGGGGCCATGTTCGTGCAGGCCGAGGGAACTGCGGGGTGCTCTCGGCCTGCACCTTTTCGCCGGAGGTCGCGCGGGGGGTCGCGCGGCCTCCGGCCCCATGGTGTCCGGGGGGACGCCGCCGGACCCTGGCGTGTCCGCCGGGCTCAGATGTCGCCGGCCTGGCGGGCGGGGCAGTCCGGGGGGCACTTCTCGACGTGCGCGGGCAGCCAGCGGGTGAAGGCCGAGATCATGTGCCGGAACACGAACCGCATCAGCGGGCCGGTGCCGGGGATCAGCGGCTCGAGCTCCGCCTCCCAGCGGATGGCGGTACCGGAGTCGCGGGCCTCCAGGTGGACGTCCGACCGGTAGCGGCGGACGGGCAGCCCCGACAGGGCGATGTAGGCGAAGTGCGTGTACGGCTCGCAGACGACGGTCTGCTCGCTGGCGGGCCCGATCTTCTTGACCGTCCCGACGCCGTAGGTGGTCGTGTCGCCCTTGCGTGTCTGCTTGGCGGAGGTGGGGAACCTGCCCCACGCGCTCCACGCCTCGGGGACGGCCAGATGCCGGAACAGTTCCTCGGGCGTGGCGGTGGACGTGGCGGTGGCCTGGATCATTACCGAAAGGTAGCCAGCCGGGCACCGCGGACACAAGCGCCCCTCCCCGTCTGTGTCAGTGACCACTTGCATGCGTGCAATTCGGTGCGCCCGTATCGGTGCGCCCGTATCGGTGCGGACGCGGTCAGCGGGCGATGCCGTACAGGCGCTCGACGCGGAGGCGGATGACGAGGCGGCGGTCCTCGACCATGGCGCGGCGGTAGTCGTCCCAGTCGGGGTGTTCGCCGCGGATGTCCCGGTACACCGCGACGAGTTCCTCCACGGCCGCGTCGCCGGGGTCGGCTGCGACGGCCGACAGGTCGGCGCCGCCCTCGGCGACCGCGTACGACCAGCCGTCCGGTGAGCTGACGTGCAGGCTCGCCCGCGGGTCGCGGGCCAGGTTGCGGGCCTTGGCGCGGTCGGCGGTGACGGAGATCCGGACGAGCCGGCGGTCGGGATCGAAGTGGTAGTTGATGTTGGACAGCTGTGGCCGCCCGTCGCGCTTGAGGGTGGCCAGCACCCCGAGGTCGCGTTCCGCCACCAGCTTCGCCAGCGCCGCGTCGTCCGCCATCGTCCGCCTCCGTTGGGTAGTTCCGGTTTCCGTCGACAACCCCGCGGCGGATCGATCCCTTCCCGCCCCCGGGAGGGGATCCGGGCGGGCTACCTGGACGCGAGGGCGGGGAAGTCGAGGACGCGGGCGCCGGGGGCCGGCCCGATGTCCGATCCGTCCCGCTCACCGCCCGCGTCGCCCGCATCGTCGCGGCCGTCGCGGCGGGCCGCGCGGCCGGTGAGGATGTGGCCGCGGAACGACGCGCCCTTCGCGGTCACCTTGATGGCCTGGAACGCCCCCGGCGGCAGTGCGCAGAACCCGGTGCGGACGACGTCCTCGAACAGCGAGTCGGAGACGACGTAGGCCAGGTCGCGGTCCGCGTCGTCCACCAGCAGGCGGCGCAGCGGCGCGGCGTCCAGCAGCCGCTGGACGACGATGGGCGCGTCGCCGGCGGGCCCGAACGGCCCGGCCGTCAGCGTGCCGTGGTGCAGGGAGAGCCGCACCCGCAGCCTGAAGCGGCCCGCGTCCCGGTTGACCTCCCGCAGTGCCTCGGCGAGGCCGATGACGAAGTCGCCGGCCACCGGTGCGGGGTCGATCCCGTCCGGCAGCGTGGCGAGTTCGCCGTCCCCGCCGACCTGTTTGTCCCAGCGGCCGCGGTCGAGGCCGACGCCGCGTGCCGCGTGGTCGAGCGCGTCCGACAGCTGTCGCTGCGCGAGCAGCTGCTCGCGTGTGTCGCGCTTGCTGTACCCCTGGATGTCCACCGCCAGCAGCAGGCGGTAGATGAGCTGCGTGTTCCCGTTCCCTTTCATCACCATGCCGATCCGCCCCTCGGTCCTGTGTGGGCAAATGGGCCTGATGCCCGCATTCGCTCCAAGCGTGGAGTGAGCGTTGCCCGGCGGAGGTCCGCCACGGTGGGTCGTCTGGCTGGTGGGTCGTCTGTGGGTCGTCCGGCAGTAGGACGCGGGCGGCGGGCGCCACGCGCCAGAGGTAAGGAAAAGGTAGCGAACTAGTAAGGGCTGAACTGGAAAATCCATGGTGAATCCATGGTGAATCGTGCGCCGTTGAACCTCCGGCCGCCGGGATCCCGTACTGCCTCCCAACGTGACACCAGGCTCACGGTCACCGCGTCGCCCAGCCCCCGCACCCGCCGGAGACCCCCGATGGCCCACAGATCACCGACCGCCGTGTCGGCCGCGCGAGAACGACCCGCCGGCCCGTGGAGCTGGTTCCGCGGCCCGCAACCCTCGGGCGGTGTCGACGACCAGGTGATCGTGACCGAGCTGTACCGGGTGTACGGCCGCCCGCTGCTGTCGTTCGTGCTCCGCCTCACCGGCGGCGACCGGCACTGGGCCGAGGACGTCGTGCAGGAGACCATGATCCGCGCGTGGCGCAGCGCGCACCAGCTCGACGAGAACGCGGCCTCGCTGCTGCCGTGGCTGGCGACGGTCGCCCGCCGGATCGTCATCGACGACCAGCGCCGCAAGAACGCCAGGCCGCAGGAGGCGGGCGAGGGCCCGCTGGAGAACATGCGCGTCCCCGACGGGTTGGAGGATCTGCTGCGCTCCGTCGTCGTGTCCGAAGCCCTCCTCGCGCTGTCCCCGGCCCACCGCGAGATCCTCAACGAGACGTTCTTCCGGGACCGTTCGGTGAACGAGGCGGCCAAGCATCTCGGCATCCCCGTGGGCACCGTGAAGTCCAGGGTCTACTACGCGCTCCGGGCGCTGCGCGTCGCCTTGGAGGAGAGGGGTGTGACGCCATGAGCGCGGACATGCTGCACATCGACGTCGGCGCCTACGCCCTCGGCCTGCTGGAGGAGCCCGACAGGCGCGCGTTCGAGGCGCACCTGCCGACGTGCGCCGCCTGCCACGAGGAGCTCGGCGAGCTGCGCGGGATCGCCCGGACGCTGGACGGCATCGGGCCGATCGCCGAACCGGCGGGCGCGATCCCGGTGCCGCCGGAGCCCGCGGTCGTTTCGGACCTGATGCGGCACCGGGTCCGCAAGCAGCGGCGGTACCGCGCGGCGCGGGCGTTGGCCGCGGCCGCCGCCGGGGTCGTCCTGCTCGGCGGGGCGCTCGGCACCGGGTTCACGCTCGGCGCCGACCGGGAACAGGAACCGCCGGCACAGCCCGACACCGGCACCGCCGCGCTGCTGCGGGACGGCGACCAGGTGTCGGCGTCCGACGCGGGCACCGGCGTGACCGGGACGGTCGCGATGCAGGGCAAGGCGTGGGGGAGCCGGATCGGGCTGAAGCTCAGCAAGGTCCGCGGACCGCTGCAGTGCGAGCTGGTCGCCGTGGACGGGCGGGGCGACGCGCACACGGTCGCCGGCTGGTCCGTACCCGCCAAGGGGTACGGGCTGCCCGGGTCCGCGCAGCCGCATCTGACGCTGCAGGGCGGCACGGCGTTGAACCCCGAGGAGATCAGCCGGTTCGAGGTCCGGACCATCGGTGAGGGCCGCACGCTGCTGACCGTCCCGGCGTAGGCCCGGCGGATACGACCGCGCAGGCAGACCAGCGGCGCGTTCCCACGGCCCGGCCGCACCGGCCCGCGGGAACGCGCCGCCGCCCTGCGTACCGGGGCCCTGCGTACCGGGGCCCTGCGTACCGGGCCCTGCGTACCGGGGCCTGCCTACCGGGGCCTACCTACCGGTGCCTGCCTACCGGGGCCTTACGTACCGGGGCCGCGTGTCTCATAGGCTGATGTGGTGAGTGCGATCCGATCGTCCGCGAGCCCGGAGCTGATGCTGCCGGGGCTGCGCGAGGTGTACGCGGCCTACGTCCGGGAGGCCGGCGCCCTGCCGTCGCTGCCCGGCCCGCTGCAGGCGGAGGTGTGGGTGTCCGCGCAGCTCGGCGGCCTGGAGGCCGCGGCCCCGCACGTGCAGGGGCGGCGCGCCGCGCTCGGCGACCTGATCACCTGCCTGCGGGCGGCGGCGACTCCGGGCGCGCGAGCCTTCCTGCGGGCGCTCGCCGTGATCGGCCCGGTGGAGGGACGCAAGGCGGCGGGACGCGCGGCCGACGGGCTCGGGGACGTCCCGGCGGCGCCCTGGGAGGGGTCGCTCGGACGCGTCGTCCCAGGCCAGGTGTGGCTGATCCAGGAGGGGCCGCTGGACGGCGACCGCCTCGTCTGCGAGTTCCGCTACGAGGACGCGGGCACGCGCGGCATGCACGCACTGGCGGTGCGGATGTCGCACGGGGACGCCCCCTCCGAAGTGGTGATCGTCGGGGACGTCCCGGCGCTGATGGGGGCGGCGCGGCAGGCGATGCAGGCGGAGCTGTGCGTCGTCCAGCCCTACGACCCCGCGGCCGTCGGGCCGAGGCTCCGCGCCGCCCTCGGCAACGCGGAGCCGCTGCCCGAGGGGTGTTATCCGGCGCTGGCGCTGGCTCGCCACCGCGCCGCCCTCCTGCCCGGCGGCTGACCGGGCGGCCGGGCCGGCGGCGTGGCACCGGCCTCGTGGCCGAGTACGGCTAGCGGCCCATGGCGCGGTAGCGGCGCACCGACAGCGGGATGAACACCGCCGCGATCACCAGCGGCCACACCAGGGCCATCAGGACGCTGTGCTGCGCCGCCCACGAGGCGCCCGTCTCCGCGTGCCCCGGGGCGCCGAACAGGTCCCGGCACGCGGTGACGGTCGCCGACATCGGGTTCCACTCGGCGATCGCGCCCAGCCAGCCCGGCATCGTGCTCGGCGCGATCAAGGCGCTGGACAGGAACCCGATCGGCCACACCAGGATCTGGATCGCCGCGACCGACTCCGGTCCCTTGGCGATCAGGCCGAGGTAGATGCCCAGCCACACCAGCGAGAACCGCAGGAGCAGCAGGAGCCCGAACGCGGCGAGGGCGCCCGCGGCGCCGTCGTGGACGCGCCAGCCGATCAGCACGCCGCACACCGCCATGACGGCCAGGGCGGCGACCGAGTGCAGCATGTCGGCGGTGGCGCGTCCCACGACGACGGCGGACTGGGCCATCGGCATCGCCCGGAACCGGTCGGTCACCCCCTTGGCGGCGTCACCGGCGACCGCGGCGAACGTCGTCTCCACGCCGAACGCCATCGTCAGCGCGAACATGCCGGGGACGATGAACTCGCGGTAACCGCCGCCGCCCGGGACGTCCATCTGGCCGCCGAACAGGTAGCCCATCATCAGCACGACCATCACGGGGAACAGCAGCGCGAGGGCCACCTCGCCGGGCCGCCGCGCCCAGTGCGCGAGGGCCCGCCCGGTCAGCGTGCGGCCGTCGGCGACGGCCCACCGCAGGGTCTGGACGCTCATGAACGCACCCCCTCCCTGTCGTCGCCGGCGTACTCGTCGCCGGCGGTGTCGGTGTTGTCGGTGTCGGTGTTGTCGGTGTCGGTGTTGTCGGTGTCGGTGTTGTCGGTGTCGGTGTCGGTGCCGGTGCCGCTGTCGGTGAGGTGCAGGAACACCTCGTCCAGCGTGGGGCGGCGCAGGCCGATGTCGGCGACGGTGATGCCCGCCTCGTCCAGGGCCCGGACGGCCTCGGTCAGCGTCGCGGCGCGGCCGGTCACCGGCGCCCCGATTCGCAGGGCCTCGGCGTCCACGTCGACCTCGCCGGACGCGACGCGTCCGACGATCGCGGCGGCGGCGGTGAGCGACCCGGGGTCGTCCAGGACGACCTCGATCCGGTCGCCGCCGAGCCGTGCCTTCAGCGTGTCGGGGGTGCCCTCGGCGATGGCGCGGCCGTGGTCGATCACGGAGATCCCGGTGGCGAGCCGGTCGGCCTCCTCCAGATACTGGGTGGTGAGCAGGACGGTCGTGCCGCCGTCCACCAGGGTGCGGATCGCGTCCCACACCTCGTTGCGGCCGCGCGGGTCGAGGCCGGTGGTGGGCTCGTCCAGGAACAGCACGGGCGGTGCGAGGATCATGGACGCGGCCAGGTCGAGGCGGCGCCGCATGCCGCCGGAGTACTCCCCGGCGGGCCGGTCGGCGGCGTCGGTGAGCCGGAACCGCTCCAGCAGCTCGTCCGCCCGCCGCCGCGCCCGTTTCGCGCCGAGGTGGTAGAGGCGGGCGAACATGACGAGGTTCTGGCGTCCGCCGAGCACCTCGTCGACCGCCGCGTGCTGCCCGACGAGGCCGATCCTGGTGCGCACCTCGGCGGCCTCGCGCACCACGTCGTGCCCGGCGACGCGGGCGGTCCCCCCGTCCGGCGCGGTCAGGGTCGTCAGGATCCGGACGGCGGTGGTCTTGCCGGCGCCGTTCGGGCCGAGCAGCCCGTGCACGGTGCCGGCGGGCACGCGCAGGTCGAGCCCGTCCAGGGCGCGGGTACCGCCGTAGCGCTTGCGCAGGCCCTCGGCTTCGACCGCGAACCGTGATTCGGCCACGCGTCCTCCCCAGCTGTGTGCGCCAAAACTATGTACGCAGTACGGATTTACCATCGGGAGCAATATAACGTACTAGGTACAGAGTTTCATCCCTGGAAGGATGCAGCGGGTGACGACCGAGTACAGCGGGGCCGGTGATCCCCGCCGCAGCCTGGAGCTTCTCTGGGGGGTCAGGGAGGCTCCCAAGCGCGGCCCCAAGCCCCGCCTGACCGCCGAGAAGATCGTCCGCGCCGCGATCGGGGTGGCGGACGCCGAGGGCCTGGACGCCCTGTCCATGCGCCGCATCGCCGAGGACCTGGACGTGTCCGCCATGTCGATCTACACCTACGTCCCGGGCAAGGCCGAGCTGATCGACGTGATGGTGGACCGTGCGTTCGGCGAGCTGTCGCCGCCGTCCCACACCGGCTGGCGGGCGCGGCTGGACCACATCGCCCGCGACAACTGGGCGCTGTTCCACCGCCACCCATGGCTGCTGCGGGTGACCCTCGCGCGCCCGCCGATGGGCCCGAACACGATCGCCAAGTACGAGCACGAGCTGAGCGCCGTGGAGGGCGTCGGCCTCACCGACCTGGAGATGGACTCGGTCGTCGCCCTCGTCACCGGCTTCGCCGAGAGCGCCGCCCGGGTCTCGGTCAACGCCGCCGAGGCCGAGCGCCGCAGCGGCATCAGCGACATGCAGTGGTGGGAGGCCGTCGCACCCGTCCTGGACGCTTTCGTGAACGAGGACGACTACCCGCTCGGCACCCGCGTCGGCACAGCCGCCGGGGCGGAGTACGGCTCCGCCATCGCACCCGGCCGCGCCTTCGAGTTCGGCCTGGCCCGCGTCCTGGACGGCATCGAGGTCCTGATCAGCTCCCGCTAGCGCGCTTGGTCCGCTTCGTCGGGACGGCCCCGGCCGGGTCCTCGGGCCACGGATGCTTCGGGTAGCGTCCGCGCAGCTCGGCCCGGACGGCCTTGTAGCCTTCGCGCCAGAACGAGGCCAGGTCCGCGGTGACCGCCGCCGGGCGTCCCGCCGGGGACAGCAGGTGCACGACCAGCGGCACCCGCCCGCCCGCGAGCCGGGGCGCCGCGTCCCACCCGAACAGCTCCTGCAGCTTCACCGCCAGGACGGGCCGCTCCGGCGCGTAGTCCACCCGGATCCGCGACCCGGACGGCACCTCGACCCGCTCGGGCGCGTACTCGTCGAGCCGCCTCGCCTGCTCCCACGGCAGCAGCCCGCGCAGTATCGCCGCGACGTCGAGGCGCCGCAGGTCGGCCCGGCGCCGCGCGCCCGCCAGCCACCCGGGGGCGCCCTCCAGCAGCGCATCGTCGCCGACGTCGGGCCACGGCTCGCCGAGCGCCTCATGCAGGAACGCGAGCCGCTCCCGCAGGGCGACGGCGGCCGGCGTCCAGTTCAGCAGGCCGAGCCCTTCGGCGCGCACCCCGTCCTGCAGCGCCGCCCGCACCCGCTCCGGATCGGGGTTCCGCAGCGGCGCCGCCTCCAACTCGATCGCGCCGAGCCGCTCGACCCGGCGGGCCGCCACATCCCCGTCCCGCCAGGCGATCTCCTCGGCGGTCTCCAGCAGCGGCGCCGCGGCGAACCGCGCCACGTCCTCGTCGATCACCACGGCCTGCCGCACCCGCGCCGACGCCGACCCGGCGGGGCGGTCGGCCGCCGCGACCGCGAGCCACTCCGGCCGCGCCGCGGCCAGCGCGGACCCGCCGGCGAGCACCGCCCCCGTCCCGGACGCCATCAGGTGGCCGCTTCCCCGCCGCGCCCGCGCCACCCGCTCCGGGAACGCCAGCGCCACCACGACCCCCGCGACGGCGTCGTCCCCGCGCCCCGCCCAACGCGAGGCCGTCCGCCTCGCCGCCGGCGCTCCCCGGCCGGGCGGGCGGTCCCGCCGGGACGTCCCGCCACCGCCGGCGTCTCCCCCGCCGACCACGTCGGCGCCGGCGGACGCGCTCACATCGGGCGGCGCGTCCCCGGCGGGCGGTCGGCCGGCGGCGTGGAGACGTGCCGTGAGGGCGTTGCGGAGGCGTTTGGTCTCGTCGCGCCAGCGGGCCGCGTGGGCGTCGGCGGGGCGGCCCGCGCGGCGGAGCGCGCGCCAGGTGGCGGTGAGGTCGTCACCGGCGGAACGGGGCGGAGGTTCGGACAGCAGGGCGACGATCTCGGCGGCGGCGCCGGCTCCGACCTCGGTGGCGCCGTCGATCAGGGCGCGGGCCAGGCGGGGGTGGAGGCCGACGCGGGCGAGGGCGCGGCCGCGGTCGGTGACGCGGCCGCCGTCCACGGCGCCGAGGGCGCGCAGGGTGGTCCGGGCGGCGTCCAGGGCGGCGGGCGGCGGCGGGTCGGGGAGGGCGAGGCCGCCCGCGCCGGGGTCGCCCCAGCAGGCGGCCTGGAGCGCGAAGCCGGTGAGGTCGGCCAGTTCGATCTCGGGGCGGGGCCGGGCGGGCAGGCGTTCGTGCTCGGCCTGCGTCCAGCAGCGGTAGACGGCGCCGGGGGCCTCGCGTCCGGCGCGTCCGGCGCGCTGACCGGCGGTGGCGCGGGACGCGCGGACGGTCGTCAGGGCGCCGAGGCCGCGGGCGTGGTCGGTGCGGGGTTCGCGGGCGAGGCCGCAGTCCACGACCGCCCGGACGCCGGGGACGGTGAGGCTCGACTCGGCGACGGAGGTGGCGAGCACGACGCGCCGCTGGTCGGAGGGGGCGAGGACCGCGTCCTGCACCGCCGGCGGCGCCTGCCCGTGGACCTGCAGGACGTCGGCGGGGACGCCGCCGAGCAGGCCCGCGACGCGGGCGATCTCACCGGCGCCCGGCAGGAAGCACAGGACGTCGCCGGCGCGTTCGGCCAGGGCGCGGCGGACGGTGGCGGCGACGTGGTCGAGCAGCGCCGGGTCGACGCGCATGCCGTGCGGCGGCGGGACGGGCCGGGGCGGCGGAGACCAGATCGTCTCGACGGGGTGCAGCGCGGCCGCGGTCTCCACGACGGGGGCCGCGCCGCCGTCACCGCCGAGGAGGCGCGCCCACGGGCCGGTGTCGGCGGTGGCGGACGCTGCGACCAGCCGCAGGTCGGGGCGGAGGGCGGCGCGGACGTCCAGCAGGAACGCCAGCGCCGTGTCGGCGTCCAGGTGCCGCTCATGGCATTCGTCCAGGATCACCGTGCCGATGCCGGCGAGTTCGGGGTCCGACTGGAGTCGCTGCAGGACGACGCCCGTGGTGACGACATCGACGCGGGTGCCGGGACGGGTCTCTCCGCGGACGGTGACGCCGACCCGGCCGCCGGGGCGTTCGCCGAGGAGCCAGGCCATGCGGCGGGCGGCAGCGCGGGCGGCGAGGCGGCGCGGTTCCAGAACGAGGACCTTGCCGCTGGTGGGCGGGCCGGGGGCGCGCGGGCCGTCCTGCCGGGGCGCGAGCGCGAGTCCGGCGAGCGCGAGGGGGACGAGCGTCGTCTTGCCCGTCCCGGGAGGCGCCGCGAGCACGGCCGCGCCGCGCTCGTCCAGGGCCGCGCGCAAGGCGGGGACGGCGTCGCGGACGGGCAGGCTCTCGGCGGCGCGGAGGTGCATCCGACCAGTGTGCCCGGTGCCGGTGAGTGATCGTTCATGCCGGAAAAGCAACCGAAACGAAAAAGGCTCCGAGCGTTGCGGTGATAGTTGCACCGTGCCTTTCAGCCATTCGTGGTGGACACTTAAAAGTTTTCCCCGGGAATCGGAGCCGCAACCACGGGAAACGCCAGGTGGGCAATGATGTCAAGACCCGCGCTTGCCTTTCCGTTTGGTTTACGTCACCTTGCGAACTGTAGCGACAATGCCGAACGCATCCCCATAATGAGGGCGTCATCGCAGGGTGCTGGGAGGTTCGTCATGATCGGCAGCTCCATCTACCTGAGGGACCGGGCCGCGTTCACCGGCGGTTCCCCCCAGGCGGTATACGAGGAGCTCTGGCAGCGCGGCCGAAAAGGTAGATTGCGGACCCGCGCAATTCTGGCGGGCGCGACGCTCATACTGTGCGGACTGCTCGTCAACGCCGTATTCGGAATCGCGATGGCCGCCGCGGTGGCGTCCGCGGACGCGTTCGTCCATTGGCGCCTTTACAGCGCGTCCAGCGTGTGGCGGCGCGGGCTGCGCGGCGAGCAGCGGATGAACCGGCTGCTGCGCCACACCCTGGAGCGGCGCGGGTACCGGGTCCTGTACGAGCGGACCGTCCCCGGGCACGGGCAGGCCGACGAGCTGGTGGTCGGGCCGGGCGGCGTGTGGCTGGTGCACAACGAGGCGTGGCACCCGGAGGCGGAGATCTCCCAGCACGGGGGCAGGCTGTTCATCGACGGCCGGACCCAGTCCAAGCTGGTCGGTGCGGTGACCGCCCGCGCCGACGCCGCCGCCGAACTGATCTCGCAGGTCACCGAGGTGCCGGTGAAGGTGACGCCGGTACTGGCCGTGCACTGCGGCAAGCTCGTCAGGACGCCGTTCACCGCGGACGGGATCGTGTTCGCGCCGCCGCTGAGGCTGATCCGCTGGATGAGCCGCAACCCGTCCGCCGACCGCTCCCCCGACGAGGTCGAGGCGATCACCAGGGCCGCCGTCCACGCGCTCCCCATCGGCGGCCGCATCACCCCGCCCGCGGCCGCCGCGTGACCGGGCCGGCGGCCCTCACACACCTGTGGCCGGAGGGCTCACACGCCGCCGCCCACAGGGCGCCCACCGCCCGTTTCGGGCCCGCCACCCAGACGGGCGGTGCGGCGCAACCACAGCAGCCCCGCGACCGGGAGCACCAGCGGAACGAATCCGTACCCGCGCCCGAAGGCGGACCAGACGGTCTCGTCGGGGAACGCCGCGGAGTCGGTGAGGCTGAGCGTTCCCACGATCAGCACACCGGCCAGCTCGACGCTGCAGGCCGCTACGGCGACCCGGAACGACGTCCGGCCGCCGAGGGCCAGCGCGACCGTCGCCAGGACGTAGACGGCCGCGGCGAACGCCGACAGCGCGTAGGCGGCCGGCGCGTCGGCGAACCGGGTGGCGATCTGCACACCCGCGCGCGCACCGGCCGCGAGCGCGAAGATCCCGTAGACGGCGACCAGCACCCGTCCCGGCCCGCCGCCGGTGCTGGGGCGGGCCGCGCTGGGGCGGGCCGCGCCATCCTTGCCGTCCTTGCCGCCCGTGCGGGCGTCGGCGCCGGCGCGGATGCCGTCGCCCGCACGGGCCTCGCGGGCGCCGTCGGGTTCAGCCACCGGTGCCGCTCCACAACTGGTTCATCCGAACCATCATGACGGCGACCACCAGCCCGGCGACCACGATCACGCCGGGCCCCCACCGGGTGCGTTCCAGCAGGCCCCACCCGGCGCCCGCGAGGGGGATGAGCAGGACGCCGACGAGGTAGCCGATGAAGGTGGCGGAGCTCTCGGGGCCCTCGTCGCCGGACAGCCTGACGAACCCGACGACGGCCTGCGCGATCAGGAGGACCTCCAGCACGCCGAGGGCGGCGAGGTCCCCGGTCCCCATCGGACGGTTGCGCAGGGTCGTCACCAGGGCGTAGCCGGCGACGAGCAGCGCCACCACGATGATCACGGTGGCCAGGACGTTCGTCACGGCACAGAGAGTACTACCGGTCGTAGAGGACGGCACCGCGCCGCCGCCCGATTTGCGGCGGCATGTGGAGCGGCATGGGGGGCGGCGTGGCAGCATGGCGGGGGATGAACGCGCTGCAGTGGCTGAACATGACCCGGCATGGCGAAAGCACCGGCAACCTCGCCTACCGGGCCGTGGAGGGCACCGACGCCGAGGAGGCCGGCATCCCCGAGCGGGACGCCGACGTGCCCCTGTCGGACACCGGCCGCGCCCAGGCGGCGACGCTCGGCCGCTGGCTCGCCGCGCTCCCCGAGGACGAGCGGCCGACGCTGGTCGTGTCCTCCCCCTACGTGCGGGCCCTGGACACCGCGACGATCGCGCTCGCCCAGACGGCCTACGCCGCCCCGCAGGACCCTGGCGGGCTGCGGCCGCGGGTGGACGAGCGGCTCCGCGACCGCGAGCAGGGCGCACTGCAGGGCCTCACCGCCGTCGGCGTCGAACGCCGGTTCCCCGACGAGGCGGAACGGCTGCGGCACCTCGGCAAGTTCTACTACCGGCCGCCCGGCGGGGAGTCGTGGGCCGATCTGGCCCTGCGGCTGCGCAGCTTCTACCGCGATCTGGAGGCCGAAGCCCCAGGCGGGCGGGTCCTGGTCGTCGCGCACGACGCGGTCGTCGTGATGACCCGCTATCTGGTGGAGGACCTGACCGAGGAGGAGGTCATGGAGATCGAGAAGGAGACGGTCGGCAACGCCTCCATCACCCGGTGGCGCCAGGACGGCTCGGGCCTGCAGGCCGTCCGCTACAACGACTGCGCCCACCTGGTCAACGCGGGCATCTCCGCCCCGTGACCCCGGCGCCGCGCCGCCGGCCGGCCGCGCGTCAGATCTCGCCGTCGAGAAGGCGGTCGCTGCGGGAGGCGACGGCCGCGAGCCGCGGGTCCCCCGGCGGCAGGACGGCGCCGAGCCGCTCCAGCACCTCCAGGTCGGCGCGGCCGGGCTCGGTTTGGGCGTAGGTCCACAGCGTGTCGCCGCATCCCCGGTCGAGCACCTGCCGCCGGACCCGCACCGCCAGCTCGTCCCGCTCGGCCCGGACGGCGGGCGCGTCGGAGCGGGGCAGCAGCTCGCCGGTGTACAGCCGCACGGCCGCGGCGACGTCGCCGCCGTCGTCCAGGAGCCGCCGCACGGTGAGGAAGTCGGCCTCGACCACGCACCCGAGCCGGTAGGGGCGGGCGGAAACGATGCCGCCGAACTGCTGGCGGAGCCGGTGGATCTCGGGCCGGACGGTCGCGGCGCTGCCGTCGTCGCCGTACAGGCACAGCGCCAGCCCGTCGCCGGTCAGGCCCCGGGGGTGCAGGGCGAGCAGCGCGAGGATCTCGGCGTGCCGCAGCGTCAGGATGACCGGCCGGCCGGCCAGGCGGGCGTGCGGGCGGCCGTCGCCGAGGAACGACAGTGTCAGCGGCGGCCCCCCGCCGGCCGCGGTCCGTGCCGCGTCCCGCGCGGAGGGGCGCCGGCCGGGCGGTACGTCGCGGCCGGGGCGGGCGCGGAGACCGGCCGGGCGCAGCAGGAACGCTTCGCCGAGCGGCTCGGCGACGGCGGCGCGGCCGTCGGGCAGAGTGACCGTCCCGCCGGACTCGGGGACGTTCACACGCCGCCCCCGCCACCCCGCCGGACCGGAACCCGCGGAGCCCGCGGAACCCGGGGCGGCCGGGTCGGCCGGGTCGGTGAGGATGCGGCCGGTGGCGGTGACGAGCACACCGCCGTCCCGCAGCCCCCGCAGGTGCGGCAGGAGCCGCTCGCGCAGCCGCTCGTCCCGCTGCCGCATCTCGTTCTCCAGCCGCGACTCGGCGAGCCGCGCGGCGGTCGCGACGAGCGCGACGGCCGCAGGATGCAGCGCATGCACGGTCGCGCTGACGTCGATGCAGCCGATCACCCGCCCGGAGTCGGGGTCGGTGATCGGGGCGCCCGCGCACGACCAGCAGTGCAGGACGTGCGCGACGTGCTCGGCGGCGTACACGAACTCGGGGCGGCCGGTGGCCAGGGCGGTGCCGATGCCGTTGGTCCCGACGGCGTCCTCCGCCCAGCGGAACCCCTCGGTCAGCCCGATCGCGTCGGCGGCGCGGCGCGCGGCGGGCGGGCCCTGCGTCCATAGCACGTGCCCGGCCTCGTCGGTGATCACCATCAGGTGCTCGGTCTCGTCGGCGACCCTCCGCAGCAGCCCCTCCAGCATCGGCAGATGCCGTTCGAGGGGGTGGGCGCCGCGCGCGTCGGCGACGACGTCCCGGTCGAACACCAGCGGCGCCGCCGGCACGGTCACGTCGACGCCGGCGTCCCGGGAGCGCCGCCACGACTCGGAGATCGGCGGCCGCACGGCCACCGGCTTGCGCACCATGAGCGAAACCTTTTTCGTCCTCGGCAGGAGCTGCAGGGCAGGGCTCTGGCGACACGCCCGGCGAAAGGCTCAGCCCTTTCCCCGGAGCGAACCTCGGCCCGTCCGAGGATCAGCCCATCCGCGGGGGCGGCGCAACCGATTCGCGATATGTCGCCAACCCGAATCCGGCACGGTGCGTGACCGAATCGTCGCAACGTGCATGCAACCTGAGCATGCGTACCGTGGGCCCGCGCTGGGAGCCGACGGGCCATCGTGCGGCCCCGCCGTCCCGCACGCATCGGGGGGGGGAATGCGGGCGGGACGGCGGGCTCCCGGCATCACGGGGAGGACGAACGACGCATGCTCTGCCTGACCTGTCACCGTGTCCGCCCGGCGCTGAGCCGGGCCGACTACACCGCCGAACGCGCCTGGCTCATCGTCCGGCGGGGCCTGTGCACGTGCAGCGGGCCGCCGCCGCACGCCACCCGCGCCGCGGCCGTTCGAAAACCCACCCGGACCGCCAAATAAACAACGCGGTTCATAAAATGTTCACGCCCGGTTGGCCTAGAGTTTAAGGAGAATCCATTCGCCCTGCCCCTTGGAGGGAGCGCCATGACCTTGATCCCGGGTCTCGTCCGCCGCGCCGCCGCCGAGGCGGAGCGCCATGTGCGCGAGGGCGCCTGCCTGCTCGGCAGGCTCGGGCGAGATCTGGAACGGTCGGCGGAACTCGGGCGGCTCCTGCCCGCCTACATCGAACGCATGGCGAGTCTGGAGCAGGCCGTCCGGCACCAGGACGCCGAGCTGCGGGCACTGCGCACCGAGCTCGACTCGCTCGTCGGGCAGCTCAACGACCGGCTGCTGCCGCGCATCGACGAGCGGATGGACGACACCGAGCGTGACCTGGCCTCCGTCGCCACCAGCCTGAT
This sequence comes from Spirillospora sp. NPDC048824, assembly GCF_043198455.1. Taxonomy (NCBI): domain Bacteria; kingdom Bacillati; phylum Actinomycetota; class Actinomycetes; order Streptosporangiales; family Thermomonosporaceae; genus Spirillospora; species Spirillospora sp. NPDC048824. Next base: position 40,512 of record NZ_JBICUS010000024.1, read on the forward strand.
CCGCACCGGCCGCGACACCGCCGCCCACCGCACCCGGCTGGAGACCGCCGAGCGGCGCATCACCGACCTGCGCACCAAGATCGCGCAGCTGGAGCAGCGGACCGGCCTGTGGCGCGACCTCCAGGCCACCATGGCGCGGCTCGGCGACGACCTCGACGCCGTGCGCGCCCGGATGGCGCTGCGCTCCGCCGATCCCCCGGCCGACGCCGCGCCCGCCCCGGTGCAGAACATCACCGACCGTCCGGCCTGACCCGCGGCCCCCGCCGGACACGGAAAACGCACGGGCACGGGAATGGCACGCCCGGGTCCGCGTGAATGCCCCGGGGTGAATGCCCCGGGGTCCGCTTCAATGCCCGAGTCTCAATGCCCGAGTCCTCAATGCCCGAGTCCGCGAGAATGCCCGGGGTCCGCGTGAATGCCCCGGGTCCGAGAGAATGGAACCATGACGCAGCCGCCGGCCGAGCACCGATCCAATGGCAGTCCGACCGCCGCGCGCGGTTTCGCCAGCGACAACCAGGCGGGCGTCCATCCGGACGTCCTCGCGGCGCTGGCCGCCGTGAACGACGGGCACCAGCCCGCCTACGGCGACGACGACGTCACCCGGCGGCTCCGCGAGGTCGTCCGGCGGCATTTCGGCGACCGCGCCGAGGTGTTCCCCGTGTTCAACGGGACCGGCGCGAACGTGGTGTCGCTGCAGGCGATGTCGGAGCGGTGGAGTTCGGTCGTGTGCCCCGAGTCCGCCCACATCAACACCGACGAGTGCGGCGCGTCCGAGAAGATCGCGGGCCTGAAGCTGATCACGGCGCCGGCACCGGACGGCAAGCTGACGCCCGAGCAGGTCGAGGCGCACGCCACCGGCTTCGACAACGTGCAGCGCCGCCGCCCCGCCGTCGTGTCGATCACCCAGAGCACCGAGCTCGGCACCGTCTACACCGCGCGGGAGACCGCGGCGGTCGCGGCGGCGGCACACGAACGCGGCCTGTCGGTGCACATGGACGGCGCGCGGATCGCCAACGCCGCCGCGTCCCTCGGCCTGCCGCTGCGCGCCCTCACCACCGACGCGGGCGTGGACGTGCTGTCGTTCGGCGGCACCAAGAACGGGCTGCTGCTCGGCGAGGCGATCGTCGTGCTGAACCCGGACGCGGTCCGCGGGGTGGCGTACCTGCGCAAGTCGAGCATGCAGCTGGCGTCCAAGATGCGGTACGTGTCCGCGCAGCTCCTCGCGCTGCTGGACGGCGACCTGTGGCTGCGCAACGCCTCCCGCGCCAACGCCATGGCCGGGCGTCTCGCCGGCGCCGCCCGCGCGGTGCCCGGCGTCGAGATCACGCAGGCCGTGCAGGCGAACGCGGTGTTCGCGACCATCCCGAAGGACGTGGCGGAGCGGCTGCGCAAGCGGTTCCCGTTCTACACGTGGGACGAGCGCACCGGGGAGGTCCGCTGGGTGTGCTCGTTCGACACCACCGAGTCCGACGTGGACGCGTTCACCGCCGCGCTCGCCGGCGAGATGTCCGCCTGACCGGCGGGTTCCCCGCACCGGCCCGGGGGCGTCCCGGCCATCGGGATGCGCGACCGGCGCGCGTCCGGGCCGGCACGTTATCGTGGCACCGAACATGATTCGGTACAGGAGGCGAGCCTGATGGCCAACCGCACCTTCGTCGTCGGCGTGGGCATGACCAAGTTCGAGAAGCCGGGCTCCCGCGACTGGGAGTACCCCGACATGGCCAAGGAGGCCGTCGGCAACGCCCTGCAGGACGCCGGCGTCGCCTACGACCGGATCGAGATGGCCTACGCCGGCTCGATGTACGGGTCAATGGGCCAGCGCGCCCTTTACGAGACCGGTATGACCGGCATCCCGGTGATGACCGTCCAGAACGCGTGCGCCACCGGATCCAGCGCGCTGTTCCTGGCCCGCCAGGCCGTCCGCGGCGGCCTCGCCGACTGCGCGCTCGCGCTCGGCATGGAGAAGATGAAGAAGGGCTCGCTCGGCGCGGGCATGGGCGAGTCCAAGGTCACCATCATCGACCACCACCTCACCTCGATGGCCGCGGGCCGCGCGTGGGAGATGGACAAGGCGCCGATGCCGCAGATGTTCGGCAACGCCGGCCGCGAGCACATGGAGAAGTACGGCTCCACCCCCGACCACTACGCGTGGATCGGCTGGAAGAACCACAAGCACTCGGTCAACAACCCGTACGCGCAGTTCCAGACCGAGTACTCCCTCGACGACGTCAAGAACGCCACGATGATCTTCGACCCGCTGACCAAGCTGCAGTGCTCCCCCACCTCCGACGGCGCCGCCGCCGCGGTCGTGGTCAGCGAGCGGTTCGTGGACGAGCACGACCTGTGGGACCAGGCCGTCGAGATCGCCGGCCACCACATCGCCACCGACATCCCCGAGAGCTTCGCCGACAACTCCTCCATCCAGGTCGTCGGCGCCGGCGTGTCCCGGCTCGCCGCCCGCAAGGCGATGGACGAGGCGCAGGTCTCCATCGAGGACGTCGACGTCATCGAACTGCACGACTGCTTCAGCGCCAACGAGCTCATCACCTACGAGGCCCTCGGCATGGCCGAGGTCGGCGAGGGCCACAAGCTCGTCGACGACGCCGCGACCACCTACGGCGGCACGTGGGTCGTCAACCCGTCCGGCGGCCTCATCTCCAAGGGCCACCCGCTCGGCGCCACCGGCCTCGCCCAGTGCGCCGAGCTGACCTGGCAGCTGCGCGGCCAGGCCGGGAACCGCCAGGTGGACGGCGCCCGCGTCGCCCTCCAGCACAACATCGGCCTCGGCAGCGCCTGCGCGGTGGCGGTCTACAAGCCCGCCACCGTCTGACACCCGACTCCCGTCTCCGTGCGGTGTGTCGCCCTTATGACGGTGTTCCTACAGCGGGGCTCGTAAGGGCGGCACTCCGCAGGCGGGTACGGCACGGCCTGGACGTGTGACAAAGATTGACTCTTGTCTCATCTCGGCTATCCTCGCAGTAAGTGGTCACTGCCAGGAGGTGCGATGCCCGCCTCGTCCTCGCCCCCGACGGTCGTCACCGCCGCCGCCCGGACGTCACGGCACACCGCCGCGCACGCACCGCTCGGACCCGGGACGCTGCTGTGGCGCCACGCCGCCGACCTGCGTTCGCTGCTGCCCGGGGCCGCGGCCGGGCTCATGCAGCTCATGCATCCGGGCATAGGCGCGGGCGTCGCCGAGCACTCCGCGTTCTTCGACGCCCCCTTCGACCGCATCCACCGGTCCGTCCCCCAGATCTGGGCGACGATCCTCACCCCCGACGGCGCCGCCCCCGACGGGACCGCCCGCGCCCGCACCATCCGCGACCTGCACCGCGCCATCGGCGGCGTCGACGAGCACGCCCGCCGCTACCACGCCCTCGAACCCGAGACGTTCTGGTGGGCGCACGCCACCTTCACCTGGGAGATCTTCAAGGCCGCCGAGACCTTCCACCCCGGCACCCTCACCGCCGAGGACCACGAGCAGATGTACGCCGAAACCGTCACCTGGTACTCCCGGTACGGCGTCAGCATGCGTCCCGTCCCCGCCGACTACGCCGCCTTCCAGTCCAAGTTCTGGCACATCTGCACCAAGCGACTGGAACTCACCCCGGCCGCCGCCCGCGCCCTGGAGATCGCCAAGCACGGCTCCGAGACCATCACGATCCTGCCCGTGGGCGGGCCCCGCCTCGACCGCGCGGGACGCCTCGTCATCGAACGCCCCCTGCGCCTGCTCACCTTCGGCTGCCTGCCCACCATCGTCCGGCAGCGCTTCGACATCCCATGGACGCCCCTCGACCAGGCTCGGTTCGCCGCGCTCGCCCTCGCCAACCGGCAGGGCTACCGCATGATGCCCACCGGCATCAACCACTGGGCCCTCCGCAGCATGCTCCGCTACATCGGCGCCCACACCCGCCCCCACCGCTACCGGCCGGCGGCGTGATCCACCGGGGGTTCAGCCCGCCGGGGCCGGGGCGGCGAGTTCGGTGACCAGGCTGCGGCAGGCGGCGACGATCCGGTTCACATCGTCGTCGGTCAGGCCGGCGTGGGCCGAAAGGCGCACCAGGGTGCGGCCCACGGACGCCGTGGGCGGGAACAGTGCGGCGCTGAAGATGTCGCGCGCGACCAGCGCGTCCCGTATGAGGGTCGCGTCGGCCTCCGAGCCGGTCTCGAGCGCGATGATCTGCGTGTCGGACTCGACGAGCCGGTAGCCGAGACCGGTCAGGCCGTCCCGCAGGCGGCGCGTGACGGCGTGCAGGCGGTCGCGGCGGCGGCGCTCCTCCCGGACGACCTTCAGCGCCGCGGCGAGGCCCGCGACATCGTGCGGCAGCAGCGTCGAACTGAACACGGACGGCAGCGCGGTATGGACGAAGTAGTCCGCGAAGCCGGGACGGTCGCAGGCGATCAGCCCGGCGCGTCCGGACAGGGCCTTGGCCAGGCTCGCGGTGCGGAAGTCGACACGGCCGGTGAGGCCCAGCGCCGCGACGAGTCCCTCGCCGCGCGCACCGTGTGTGCCGAGCGAATGCGACTCGTCCACCACCAGGAGGCAGTCGTGCTCCTCGGCCACCTCCACCAGGCCGGGCAGCGGGCACACCGAGCCGTCGGTGCTGTAGACGGCGTCCACGGCGATCACTCCGGAGCCGCCCACCTCGATCCGGCGGCGCAGGTGGCCGAGGTCGTTGTGGCGGTAGTAGGCGAGCTCCGCGCCCGCCGTCCGCGCGCCCTCCCACAGCGACATGTGGGCGAGGGTGTCCAGGTAGACGGGGACGTCCGGCCCGGCCACCACCTGCATGAGCCCGGTGTTGGCCGCCCAGCCCGACGGGCACAGCACACCGGCCCGCGCGCCCATGTGCCGGGCGAACTCCGCACCGAGGACGATCTGCGGGTGGTCGTCGGGCAGGCACGGGCCGGGCACCGGCGCCGCGCCGTCCGCCGCCCGCAGGCTGGCGATCATGGCATCGGCGATCGCGGGATGCTCGGAGAGGGCGAGATAGTCGCTACAGGTCAGCATGATCGTCCGGCTGCCGAGGGCCTTGGCGGGCGAGGGGCGCCGGCCGCCCCTGGTGCCCCGGAAGCGGCTGATGCGTTCGCCCAGTCGCTGGTGAGCGCTGGTCATGGTCGTCACTCTCCCCCGGCATGTGATCGTCACATCCTGTAGCGGACCCTGATCATAGTGTGAAAAGAATCTAAGGTGTCGACCAAAACCCGCGCTCCGCACGGGAAGAATTCCATCAGCGGAACGAATCATTCCGTTCTGCCATGAGGCCCGCATGAACGAGATCACGCCCTCCGGCTGGGCGTCCTCGACACCGCCCACGAGGCCCTGCGCGTCATCGTCCGCGACCCCGGCTGGAGGCCTGAGAACCCGCCGTGCCCGCCCGCCGGCCACGGACGTCCGTCAGCGTTCGCGTCGAACCACCCTGGCCGTCGCATACTCTTCAACCAGGCAGCCGAACAATAAGGTGTGGAGACGATCGCCGCAGGCGCTGAAACCGCGGCGCCCGCCAAGCTCCCCGAACTTGGCGGAAACGCCGCCGCCCCACCCCGCGTCCGGCGGATCCCCCGGGTCCGCTGGGCCGTCCTCGGGACCCTGCTGACCGCCCTCGTCACCGCGGGGCTGGTGACCGCCGGCGCGCCACGCCCGGCCCTGTCGGAGCTCCTGACGCCGATCGGCACGATGCACTGGGCGTACCTGCCCGTCCTGCTCCTGCTGTCGCTGCTGCACTTCGTCTGCTCCGCGGTCGCGCTGCGCGCCGCGTCCGGCCGGCCGATCCCGCTCTACCAGACGACCCTGACGCAGTTCACCGCGGCGGCCGCCAACCGCGTCACGCCGGGCGGCCTCGGCGCCGTGGCGGTCAACACCCGCTACCTCGTCTGCCGCGGGCTCCCGCTCCCTCAGGCCGCCGTCACCGTCGCCGCCGTGCAGGTGGCGGGCGTCCCCGCGGACCTGCTGCTGCTGGGCGCGGTCGTCGGGCTCGGCGGCGGGAACGGCCGGCTGCTGGACGCGCTCGGCCGGCACGCCGCCGACGCCGCCGGGCTCGTCCCTCCCGTCCCGCTGCTCATCGCCGCCGGTGCGCTGCTCCTGGCCGCCGGGCTGTGGGGCCGCCGCGCCCTCCGCTCCGCCGTCGTCGGACGGGCCGTGGCCGGGCTCACCGGGCTGTGCCGCCGGCCGCGCGACCTGGCGGTGGTGCTCGCCGGGTCGGCCTCGACCACGCTCGTGCTCGGCCTGGCGTTCGCGCTCAGCGTCCTCGCCGTGCCCGGCACGGCCGCGGGCCCGGCCGACGTCCTCGCGCTGGTGACCGCCTACCTGGTGGGGGCCGCCGCGGGCTCGGCGGTGCCGTCCCCGGGCGGCGTCGGCTCCACCGAGGCCGCGCTGGTCGCCGCGCTCGCGGCCCTCGGCATCGCCGCCGGCCCGGCCCTGTACGCCGTGCTGCTGTTCCGGGCCGTCACGTTCTGGGCGCCCGTTCCGCTGGGCCTGATGGCCTGCCGGACGCTCCGCCGCTGAGCGCCTTTACGTTGTAGATCATTAAGTTTGGATCATTAAGTCGGGTCGTCAGAGATGGAAGACGTGCTTGGCGTTGCCCGACAGGAACGCCTCCTTCGCGTCGTCGCTCAGCCCCAGGTCGTCCAGCCCCTTGAGGGCCCGCTCCGCCGTCATCATCGGGAAGTTCGTGCCGAACAGGACCTTGTGCCGCCGGTCCTGGGTCATGTAGCGGACGAGTTCCGGCGGATACCTCCGCACCGTGTAGGCGGACGTGTCGATGTAGACGTTCTCGTGCTTGCGGCACACGGCGACCATCTCCTCCGTCCACGGGTAGCCGATGTGCCCGCCGACGATGACGAGCTCCGGGAAGTCGAGCGCGACCTGGTCGACGTAGGGAATCGGACGTCCCGTCTCGCTCGGGCGCAGCGGACCCGTGTGCCCGACCTGCGTGCAGAACGGGATGCCCAGCTCAACGCACTCGGCGAACAGCGGGTAGTAGCGCCGGTCGGTGGGAGGCAGCTCCCACAGCCACGGAACCACGCGCAGACCCCGGAACCCCAGTTCGCGGACGCACCGCCGTAGCTCCCGGACGGCGTCCATGGGCTTGCGCAGGTCCACGGACGCGATGCCCAGCAGGCGTCCCGGGGCCCGCTCCACGTACGAGGCGACCTCGTCGTTGCTCACCAGGGCGCCCTCCGGGCCGTACCAGGCGCTGATGAGCCCGACGTCCACTCCCCCGGCGTCCATGGCGCCGACCGTCATCTCGACCGGCACCTCCTCCTCCGGAGGCTTCTGCCCGGTCCACCGCCACAGCGAATCCAGCATCTCGTGCTGGAGGAACCGCACCGTCCCGTGCTGCATCCACGCGTCAATCACCATGGTTACCTCCCACCGACCGCCATGCGGCCTCGCTAAGCAACACGACCTGTTCGTCGACCGGCTCCCGAACCTGGCCGTTGAGCCACAGCCGGCTCAGTTCCTGCGCGGGCCCGAGCCACAGCACGAACGCCGTCACGACGTCCACGTCGGCCAGTTCCCCGTGGCGCACCTGAACGCGCCACCAGCTGCGCACCTCACGGAAGAACATCCGGTTGCGCTCGTCCAGCCCGGCACTCCCGGACGGACGTTCCGTGAACATGAACCTCGCCTGCTCCGGATGCTCCCTGCACCACCGCACATGAAACGCCACCACCCCGGGCACCGCCCCGCGCGCGCTGTCATGCGCCCGAAGCTCTTCCAGGAAGGCGTCCTGATACCGCGCAAGGCACTCGATGAACAGCGCCTCCGCGACCTGTTCCTTGCCCGCGAAATGGTGGTAGAAGCTGCCCACGCTGACGCCGCTCGCCGCCCGCAGGCTGCTCAGCGTCGTCCCGGCGACCCCGTCCCGCCCGAACAGCTCCAGCGCCGCGCGCAGCACCTTCTCCCGGCCGGCCTCGCTCATAGAACATTATTCTGCCATCACAGAACAATATTCTGTCAACTCACGGCTCACCGGACATGCCCGGGCCCCGGCCACCGCTCGCCCGTGGGGGCGGAGGTGACCGGGGCCCGCGGCCGCTATGGCGTCGCGCTCGTGGCGCCGGCCGTCACCCTTCGCTCTTGGAGGAGGTCTTGGCGGGGCTCTTCAGGGCGGTCCGGGCGGAGCCGGTCAGGGCGGGCAGGTAGCCGAGCCGGTGGCCCCGCGCGGTCGGGTGGTAGGACGACTCGATCGGCCACGTCACCGCGTTGAGCCAGTCGTCGCCGGAGCACAGCTCGTGCCCGGCGAACTCGTCCCGGACGTCGGACCAGGTGAAGCCGGAACGGCCCGCGGCCTTGGCGGTCACGCCCGCCAGTGTGTCGGCGGCGTTGTTGAGCGCGGTGCGCTTGGCGTTGCCCAGCCCCACGCACCAGTCGACGATCGTGTACAGGCGCGGGTAGCCCAGCACCACCACGCGCGCCGACGGCGCCTTCGCCCGGATCTTCGAGTACAGCGAGTCGAGGCGTCCCGGCAGGGTGTCGCGCATGTAGGTCTCGGCCTGCGCCGCCCTGCTCTGGCACGTCGAGGTCGAATTCAGGACGCATGTCTGCATCACGTCGCTGAAGCCGGCGTCGTTGCCGCCGGCCGTGACGCTCACGAGCGTCGTCGAAGAGTTGAGCGCGCCGAGCTGGCCGCTCGCGACGTCCGTGGTCGTCGCCCCCGAGCAGGCGACGAACCTGAACGACTCCGTGGTGTGCGCCGCCGCCCACAGGTTCGCGTAGGCGTTGGCGCTGCGCTTGCACGACCCGCTGTCCGGGTCGTAGCTTCCGGCCCCCGTGCCGGACGAGTAGGAATCCCCGAGTGCGACGTAGTTGGGCCCGGCCGCGTGAGCGGCCCCGGACCACACCATTGAACCGGCGGCGAGAGTCACCGCACCGAAAGCGGACAGAAGGGGGCGGGAGAGACGCATCTGCACTCCGGAGCGACGAAGCGAATTGGGTCGCCCGCCTTATACCCGCGCCACCATTCTCCCAAGCTTCAACTCTGATCAACAACATTTGTCATAATTTGCCGCAGAAATCCGCGAATCTCACCGATTCGCCGCTGTCAAGACACAAAAGGTAACAACCATTTCAGTCCAAATCACAATAGCCTCAGAAACCCCAAGAGCCCATTCTCCACACCGCGTCCTCCGGCCGGCCGGGACCGCGGTCCGCGGGGGGTGGGCACGCGCAGCCGCTTGGCGAGCCGGGGCACCCGGACAACGGCCACCGGCACGAGTCTCGACGCCGGTGCCCGGCCCGTCAGTCGCCAGAGCAGGGGTCCAGCCACATGGTGGGGTACTTGTCCTCGCAGACCTGGACGGAGCTCGCGGTCGGGTACGACTTGTGGCTGCACCCGCCCGCCGACCCGTTCGCGTCCCACAGGTAGCGGTCGCCGCCGAACCATCCGTAGACGCCGTTGCCGTCGGACTCGTTGTCGCAGACCCGGGCGACTCTCGTCCCGAGGTCCAGGCAGGCCTTGTCGGCCCCCTCGTACACGCACACCTCCTGGGCCGCCGCCGGCAAGGCCGTCGTGAGCATGAACGCCGTCGAGCTCAGCAGCGTCAGCGTCGCGAATGCGCCGATTCTCCTCACACCGTGCTCCCTCTCGAGCAGGAAACTCGCGCGATGCCTCCTCGCGTCCTGTGACCCGATTCGCCCCCGCGTCCCGTCCGTACAAGAGAACCGGATCCCGCCTTTCAGCCGGCTATACGTTCCCTGTCAGGGCAGGTCGCCCTGGGCCCTCCACCTCACTCGTTCGCGGCCGGTGGCACACTCGTTAGCGGACCCGGCCTCCGCCAGACGCGCCCTCGCCGCTTCTCCGCGCGGTCCGTCTTCGTCTACGCGCTGCCCATCCGTGCAGACGCGCGCGGAAGACGTAGAGGATGCGCCCCTGCGAGAGGAACGGCGGCATGCTCCTGGAGGACGAGGCCGGTCGCCGGGTCGGCCCGGAGGGGCCGCATGCCGGCACCGCTGCGCGGCGGGTCCGACCTCGAGGACGAGCGCCACACCTGGATCCTGCTCCGGCGCCTGCTCGCCGAACTCCCCACCGGCTCCTGGACGACTTTCGGCGACCTGGCCACGGTCATCGGCTCGAACCCCGCCGGTGTCGGGCACAGCGCGATGCTGCTCCTTTACGCCCGCACCAAGACCGAGGCCGTTTACAACGCGTCCGCGTTCCTGGGCATGGTCACCGAGCACGGCGGCGTCGGCGCCGCCAAGCGCCTTCTGGCGTCCCCGCACATCTCGGACGGCTTCACCGGCCTCCACGAACGCGGCCACCTCGACCTCACCGTGGAAGCCCACGCCATCGACCCGCGCTTCGTGCCGCTCTTCACCGGAGACGAACGGGACAGAGCCCACCACCGCCTGACCGAGGCCGGCTACCGCCCTTAGCGGCTCGATCACGAAGGATCTGATTTTTCTGTTATCGCCCGTCCTGTCGGGGGTCTGCTGCGTATTCACAGGCACCCGACGAGATAGGACGTGGCATCGCCATGAGCAACCCCAATCCCCCCAGGCGCGGAGGGCCGGGCCCGAGGCGGCGGCAGCGGACGGTGTCCGGGCGCACCGCGGCGTGGACGGCCGCGGGTGCGGCGGGGCTGATCGTGATCGGCGGGATCGCCGGCACGGCGAGCGGCGCCTTCGACGACGGCGGCGCCGGCAAGGCCTCGGCGGCCGGCGGGCAGCCGTCGCCGCCCACCGTCCGCGCGCCCGACGCGGCGGAGCCGTCCCCGGCCGAGACGTCCGCCGAGCCGACGCCCACCAAGGCATCGCCGTCACGCAAGGCGACTCCATCGCGCAAGGCGACTCCATCGCGCAAGGCGGCTCCCAGCCCGACGCGTAAGCGGCCTAGCAGGCCCGCCCGGACGAAGGCACCGGCCGCGCCCACGGGCGGAGGCACCGCCGCGCAGGTCATCGCGCTGGTGAACCGGGAGCGCGCCAGGCAGGGCTGCCGCGCCGTGAGCGCCGACTCGAAGCTGACGCGGGCGGCGCAGGCCCACTCCGCCGACATGAAGCGGCGGGGCTTCTTCGACCACACGAACCCGGACGGCAGGAACCCCGGCGACCGGATCACCGCCACCGGGTACCGCTGGTCCACCTACGGCGAGAACATCGCCAAGGGCCAGCCGACGCCCGCGAGCGTCATGAAGGCCTGGATGAACAGCCCAGGCCACCGGCGCAACATCCTGAACTGCGGCTTCGCCGAGATCGGCATCGGCGTGGTGAAGTCGGGCGGCCCGTACTGGACGCAGGTGTTCGGCACCGCCCGCTGATCACCGCGGCGTCGCGAAGACCTGCGTCCACCACGGCCCGCCGGCGCCGCGGACGACCCCGACCCCGGCCATCGTGAACCGGCAGTTGAGGATGTTCGACCGGTGGCCGGGGCTGTTCATCCAGCCGTCCACGACTGCGGGCGGGGTCGGCTGGCCTTGCGCGATGTTCTCCGCCCACGCGCTCCAGTGGAACCCGGCGGCGGTGATCCGGTCCCCCGGCCCGCGGCCGTCCGAGCCGCGGTGGTTGAGGGCGCCGCGGGCCACCATGTCCGCGGAATGCCGCTGCGCCGCGCGGTGCAGGGCCGGCGAGGTGCGCAGCGGACGGCATCCGGCCCTGGCCCGTTCGGCGTTGACCAGCCGGACGACCTGCTGTCCGGCGGTCGGCGCGGCCGTGCGGGCAGGCGGCTCGACTCGGTCCTTGTCCGCCGCCCGTTCGGGCGGGGCGTCCTCCGGCGACGGTGTCCGCTGGACGGGCGCCACGGGGTCGCGGACGGGAGGTGCCGCCTCCGGCGGCGCGTCCCGCACACCCCAGAAGATCGCGGCGGCGGCGACGCCCACCGCGGCCGTCCCGGTGATCCAGCGGGCGGCCCCGGACAGCCCGCCTCCCTTCCCCGCGCCCGCGGCCGTCCCGAGCCCCTGGCCCGCGCTCGCCGCGGCCTCCGCGCCGGTCGACGCGGCGTGGAGCGGATGCTCGGCGGGGAACGGCACCATGACCAGGCCCGCGAGCAGCGCCTCGGGCGGCGCCAGATCCCGCTGGCGGGCGGTACAGAACCGGCATTCCCGGATGTGCCTGGCGATCCGCTTGCGCCACAGGGGCGACGGCCGTCCGTCCCAGCCGGAGAGCACCGGGCCGAGCTCCTCGCACCGCGGGCCCGCCACCGCCCGGGCCACGCCCCGGCATGTCGCCAGCTGCTTCTTCATCCGCTGCACCCGGACGGCCGCGTGCGGCGCCGACAACCCCAGCCCCTCCGCCAGCTCCTTGCGGGTGAGGTGCCCCGACGCCTCCAGCCACCACAGCGCGAGCAGTTCGCGCTCGTCCGGGTCCAGCCATCGCGTCGCCGCGGCGATCTCCTTGCGCTGCTCCGACAGCTCCAGCCGCAGGACGGCCAGCTCGGCGAAGTCGGCCTCGGCGCCCGCGACACGGGCCATGGCCTCCGGGTCCATCGCGGTCCTGCCGCGCTGCGACCTCCACCGGTGACGGACCTGGTTCATGGCGATGGAGATGAGCCACGACCGGAACCGCGCGGGTTCCCGGAGCCGCCCCAGCCCGCCCAGCGCGCGCAGCACCGACTCCTGGACGACGTCGTCCACGTCCGCGTGGCCGCCCAGCGCCCACCCGACCACGTTGTAAAGCAGCGGCAGATGCTCGGCGACCAGTTGCTCCCGGGCGTCGGCGTCCCCCTCCTGCGCCTCCCGGACCAGCCTGTCCACATCCGTGCCCACACGCATTCCCGTCCTCCGGAGACTCACCACTGATCCTTTGGAGACGTCCCAGAGCACCACAGATAACAAGAAGCCCACCCAATTCTCCACGCAACAGGCTTCTTCCGTCCCAGTGCGGCGCCCCCCGACCGCGCCGGGATGTCACGCGGGTGTGTGAGAGTGGGCTCATGCCGTTCAACGCGCCACCGGGCACCGCGCCCTGGCGGCACCTCGAAGCACGGGACGGCCGCATCGAGATGGAGACCGACGGCGCCGGGAACTGGCGCGTCGACGGCGAGCCCGCCCCGCACATCGGCGGCTGTCTCGACGTCGACCTGGAATCGGCCCCACGTCGGCGACACCCCTCCCACTCCGCCGGACGAAGTGCCGTCGACTACGCAGAGAATGCCCACTCGGCGCGGATGGCCTGCCACATCAAACTCGCCGGGCCGGTATCGCCGTTCCGCCGGTTTCAGATCACGATCTCGGACCGCCGTACTAGGGTGGTGCACGGTGGTTCCGGGAGCCGGGGAGTGTCAAATGTCGGTGGGGCATGTCGGGGACGTCAGCTTCAACAAATTGATTTCCGCGGATCTGCGCAGAACTATCACGGCGGTACCCAGTCGCTCGATAATCAGTGGTTCGATCGTGAGCTTCTGGAGCGGGCGCTTCGGGAGGGCGGGGTCGGCAAGGCCATTCTGAGGGAGCAGGCGCAAAGGTCGCGGCGCGAGTATCTGCGGGCCCTGCTGAACGCCGAGAAGGTCGTCATCAATCGCGCGTTCCTGTACAACAACCCGCAGGTCTATCAGGACTTCGCGAGCAAGGGACGCGATCAGGACGCCTTCCGCGACATGCTGGAGCGCGGAGTGATCATTCCGATGCTGCTGTCCGAGGACGGCCCGCTCCCGGCGAGCGGCCCGCAGTTCCAGGTGACCGAGGGACTGCAGGCATGGCGGCGGGTGGCGGAGACCACCATGATGTCGTGCCTCCGCCTGTCCTGGGACGACACCGAGAACATGGCGCTCGCCGAAAGTGTGAACAAGACGTTCGGCGCATTCCTCACGGGCCTCGTCCAGTTCGAGGTGCCCGCGCTGCAACGGGACTTCGATTTGGACGAGGACGCGGCTCGTAGTGCGCTCGCCCGGCTGAAGGAGGTCGGGCGGTGGGTGTTCGACGAGCTGGACGCCGGACGGCCGGTGGTGCGGCATAGGGTCTACGAGAAGTTCGTCGTCGGTGAGGGCGGGGACGTCGCGCGGCGGCAGTACGATGCCCGCCTTCCTCACCTGCCCGTTGTGAAACAGCTGATCGACCTGAAGTACGCCACGAATCTGGCGGACGCGGTCGACGTCTTCACGCTGACGCCGAGCAATTCTCTGCGGCGTACCGCGTTACAGGAGGGTCTGGCGCACGTCCGGCGGCGACGGGAGGGGGCGGCGGCCGAGTCGACGGACGCCGACGAGCTCATCAGGCTGCTGCGGAACCTGGCGTTCGATGACGTGCAGGGCCTTCTTGAGGCGGTCCCCACCCTCGACCATCTCTCACTGGCCGAAATCTGGCAGGTCCGCAAAGAGAAAGAATGGCATGCGTACAAGACGGCCCTCGCCGGCGTCATCAACACGCCGTCCATCGATGCCCTCGCCGACCCCGACACCGGGGTGGTCGAGATCTGCAGGGCCTACCTCACGATGCTCAACAAGGCGGAGGAGATCCGCAACGACCGTTCCTCGGGGCGGCTCGGGGGCCTGACCGAGATCGCCATCGACATCGGCGCACTGACCGTCAACGTCCTCTACATGCCCGGCGACCATTTCGGGTATGAGGTCGTCGGGGAGCTCGCCGGCCTCGCGAGCACCCGGCTGGCGAGGGTCACGCTCCGGCTGGGGCTGGGCCGATTCCGCGGGAACAGATCGCAGCACCGGATCGACACGACCGCCCAGCTCCTCGACATGCGCATGGAAGACCCTTACCGGGAGGCGAAGAAACTGCTTGAGTTTCTTTCCGCGCAGGGCCGTGCGCTAGGCGGCGCCAATGACGGCGCGGACCTGTCGAATGAGGGAGAATGACAACGCCGGAAGAGGAGTACGAACGGCTTCGCCGGAACTGGCCGGACCTGTTCGACAACCCGCCCGGCGCGTGGAGCGTGATTCTGGACGAATTTCCGGCGGAGGGCGGCCCGTACGGAATCTGCTACCGCGACCAGTACCTCATACTGCTGCGCGACCCGGTGAGGTTCCCGGACGGCCGGATCGGCGCGTATCTCCGGGCCGTGCAAGCGAACAGGCAGGCGGGAGCCGCCGTCCTCGCGACCTGCGACGGCAGGGCCGTTCTCATGCGGCACTTCAGGCATGCGACCCGTGAATGGCACTGGGAGATCCCGCGGGGCTCCCCCGAACCGGGTGAGACACCGGAACAGACGGCACGCCGGGAACTCGAAGAGGAGATCGGCGTACCGGCACGGTCGATCGAGTTCCTCGGTGACTTCTACGCCGACACCGGTGTCGTCGGAAGCAAGGCGGGCCTCTTCTGGGCGGACGTCGCCCACCCCCGCGATTCGCACCCCGAAGAGGGCATCGACCGGATCGAGCTGTTCTCCCCGCAGCAACTCGACCTCATGCTGGACCGGGGTGAGATAACCGACTCGTTCACCATGGCGGCGCTCCTGCACGCTAGGCGGCGCGGCCTCGCCCCATTCTCGTTCTGACCTGGTGCCACGCGGCGCGGGCGTAGCCGTTCACGCGTTCGCTGATGCGGCGTGCCCGGGGGAACTCGGTGCCCAGCAGTCCCAGCCCGGCGAGGATCGCCACGATTCCGGGGCCGGGCAGCACCAGCATCGCGACCCCCGCCGCGATCAGGCCGGACCCGACGACCGCGACGCCGATCTTCCGCAGCAGCCGGACGGGCACCCTGTGCCGCGGTACCGGCGCCGAATCGGCCTCCGTCTCTGGTCGGTGCATCACGCTCGCGGTCAAGTCGGCCCCCAGGGTCGTCGGCTCTTTCCTAAAGGGACGAACCGGAACGTCCCCGAAGATCCCGATCAAGCCGTGGTGTGGCCGAAGCCACATCGGTCCGGGACGGCTAGCATTCCGCAATGAAGATCCGGTTTGCCGCGCTGCGTGCGCGAAGGCGCCTCGGGACGCTGGTTCACCGGACGGCCGCGCGGATGTGGAAACGCCTCGGCGGGCGGATGCAGTGGCGGCTGGCCCGGCTGAGGCATCGGACGTTCCTGGTGTACGCGGGCGGGATCGTCCGGGACGATCAAGGGCGGATCCTGCTGCTGCGGCACCGGCTCTGGCCCGCCTACCGGGCATGGGGGCTGCCGGGCGGATACGTCAACGCCGGTGAGCGGCTCGAGGACGGCGTCGCCCGCGAGATCCGGGAGGAGACGTCCCTCGAAGTGGCGGTCAGCGGGCGGCCGGTCGGCCTCGCCAGCGGGTTCCGGCACCGGGTGGAGGCGTACTACGAGGCGCGGGTGACGGGCGGGCGGCTGGAACTCGACGCGGCGGAGATCCTGGAGGCGCGCTGGTACGCGAGCGACGAGCTGCCGGACGAGATGTCCCCGCGTCTCCGCACCCTGATCGCGTCTTTGTAGACCGCCGCCTGCCTCGTGCAGCAGCCGCAGCCGCCGTAGCGGCCCGCTCCGGACCGGCCGATCAATCCGGTCGATCACCGGACACGCGCCCGGCGCCGGTCTGCGCGGCCTACGGCTCCTCCCCCGGCTGCGGCTCCGACGGCCCTGTCCCGGGTCCGGCGGGCGGCTCTTCCTCGCTCGGCACCGGGGCGGACGGCTCAACGCTCGTCTCACCGTCCGAAGGCTCCGGTGCCGGAGTCGACGACTCCGGGCTGGACGGCTCCGTGCTCGGGCCCGGCTCCCCCGTCTGCCGGCCGGGCCAGGGCTCGCAGTCAACGCCATCGTGGTCGGCGTCGATGTACCAGTCGTACTCGGGGTCCACATCCTTGACGTACGGGCCGTACCCGTGGGCGTTGGCCTCCGCACACGTGTCGAAACGCGGATCGAGGGCGTACCCTTCGCGCGGCTCCCGGGTGGGGGGCTCCTCGCCGGGTGCACCTGGCAGGGCGGGCGGTGGTCGTCCTTCGTCCGGCGTACCCGGGGTGGACGGCGCCGCGGATCCGGACGGTGTGCTCTGCGGGGCCTGCCCGTTCTCCTGACCGCACGAGGCGAGACAGCAGAGAAGCAGGACCGCGGCCAGTGCGGCGAGAGCCGCTGAGAATCGCCGCTTCGGACGAGTGCGGCGTGCGAGGCGCCCCGGAGTCGATGCGGGCATGGCGGGACCTTCATCCGTGGAGTCCGCCGCACCAGCCTCATTCCATCCCAACCATCCCAATATGGACATAAGTAGCAGATACCGCAGCAGCAAACATCCATCTAATTATCGGGCGCGCGTGTTCGGCCCGGCGTCCACGACACTTGACCTCAATCATGATTGAGGTCGCAAGCTGGCGACATGAGCTTCACAGACCTCGAACGCGAGTACCTCGCCACCCAGCGGCTCGGCCGCCTGGCCACCGTCGGCCCCAAGGGCGACCCGCAGAACAATCCCGTCGGATTCACCTACAACACCCGGACCGGCACCATCGACATCCGCGGCTACGACCTCGCCAACACCCGCAAGTACCGCAACCTGCGCGACAACGACCGGGTCGCCCTCGTCGTCGACGACCTGGCCTCGGTCAAGCCCTGGCACGTCCGCGGCATCGAGATCCGCGGCCGCGCCGAGACGGTCGTCGAAGACGTCCCGCAAGGTTCCCACGTCACCGCCGACCTCATCCGCATCCATCCGGACAAGATCTTCACCTGGGGCATCGACCCGTCCGCCAAAGGCATGACCACGCGCACCCTCTCTCAGCCCCGGTGAGCCGAGGACGCGCGGGGCGGCGCGGTCCGCCCCCCTCGTCCGGCGGTCACCAGGACGCTCCGAAGCGGCGGGACAGCCGTGGATGAACGTTCGAATCTCACACCCCGCCGTTTAAGAGAGTCATTCATGCAAGTTTTTCATGGATGTTGACAAGACAGTCGAGTAGTCATAAGAATCGCCGCGAAGCCGAGCTTCGCACCCTCCCCGGGCGCACCCCGCCGAGCTCAGGCATCTCTGCCGCCGATGCGGAGAACAGGCCGTCGCACGGCTGCCGTTCGGACACGCCCTCGGGAGAGTGATGAACGAGAAGTTGGAAGAAACGCGACCGTGGCTGCGGGTGGAGAGGGACGACTGCCCGGTCAGCACGCCCCAGCAGGCGTGGATCGAAAGCTCGATGAAATGGTTCGCCGGCGAGTTCGGCCCGGCACCGCTGTCCGGCGGCATCGTGCTGCCGGGCCCGAACCTCACGTCCGGTTACACCGGGACGTCGCGGCAGATCAGCCGCTTGATCACGGGCGTATGCACGGTGATGTCGGTCGATCCGTCCGAGCTCACCGTGGAGTTCTTCGACCTGCGCGACGAGGACGATGCGCAGGCACGCAAGGGCAGGCGAGCGGTCGGGCACTACTACGTCCGTGACGGCCGTCCGGTCGTCGGGCTGGACGTGAGCGAAGCGTCCGACGCCGACTACCTGACGGCGATCATCGCGCACGAACTGTGCCACGTCCGGCTGCTCGGTGAGGGCCGCATCACCACCGAACGCAGGGACCACGAGCGGCTGACCGATCTCCTCACGGTCTATTTCGGATTCGGAATCTTCAGCACCAACGCCGCGCTCAGATTCGGGGACGCCGCGCGCGGATTCTCCGTCCAGCCCATGGGTTACCTGGACGAACGCATGCTCAACGCCGCCCGCAACGACGGCTACTCCCGGGTCGGTTACCTCACGGAGCCCGAGTTCGGCTACGCGATGTCCTGCTACGCCTGGCTGCGGAAGGAAGCAGAGCCCACCTGGGCCGGCCACCTCGACCCCGGGCCGCGCACCCACCTGAAACAGGGCTTGGCGTATCTGTCCCGCTGCGCCGGGCAGGGCGAGTTCCCGACCACCAGAACCGACGGCGTACCGGTATCGATCAACGTGGCGACGAAGAGTCCCGTTCCCGGCCTGCACCTGCCGTTCCCGGTGTTCACACGGAGTGCATGGCCCCCGGTCATTCCAGGGCGATAGCGCGACATCACGCCGGCCTTCACACGGCGGCCGCACCCGCCGTGGTGTTGCACGGCGGGGCGGGGTCGGGCTGCACGCCGGGCTGGCGCCGCCAGTTCGATCACCACCGCTACCGGATCGTTCTCTTCGACCAGCGCGGCTGCGGACGTAGCACGCCGAGCGCCGCCGGCCGGGCGGAGCCCGACGACCGGCGGCGGGCCGGACGGCCGGTCAGGCGCGGACGTAGCGCACGTACGTGGTTCCCGAGGCGAAGGAGCGGTGCTCGACCGGGCGCAGCCGCAGGTCGCTTCCCACGGGCAGGAACGGCTTGCCACCGCCGACGATCACGGGGAGCGCGCACACCCAGAACTCGTCGACCAGGTCCAGCAGGGAGGCGGCCAGCTCGGGGCCGCCGATCTGGAGGGGGCCGTCGATCTCCTGCTTGAGGCGCGTCACCACGGACACGGCGTCCTTGCGGCGGACGAGCGTGACCCCTTCGGGGACGGTCTGGAGGGTGTCGGAGAAGACGTACCGCGGCGTCTCCTTGTAGATCTGGGCGAACTCGCGCTCGATGGCCGGGGTGCCTTCCTTGCCGAGCTCCTGCGTCCAGGGCTCCTCCATCACTTCGTACAGCCGCCGCCCGAACAGGAACGCGGCGGCTTGCCGAGCCTGGTCGTTCGCCGCCTGGTGAACGTCATCGGCCGGCTCCGAGAAGGCGAAGCTGCCTTTGGAGTCTTCGACGTAGCCGTCGATCGAGGTGTGCATCCCGTAGATGACCTTGCCCATGAGGCTTCTCCTTGGTCGTAAGGGTCGTCTCGGAGTAAGACCTCATGCAGCGTCGAAACTCATCACTCTTCGACCGGGCGGGCGAGGATTCGACCGCGGCCCGAAAGGATCACCATCTTCTTCGGGTTCGGCGTCTTCACCACGAACGCCGCGCGACCGTTCCACGATGTCCGGTTTGTGCCAGATCGGGGACGGCTGAGAGCGGTGACGTACCGTTCAGGGCGACGAACGGAGCGGATCATGACCGTCAAGCGTTCGACCGCATCTGCCGCCGCACTCATGCTGCTGCTGCTCGCCGGATGCGACGGGGTGACGACGCCGCCGACGTCCATCACGTCCAGCTCGGCGACGCTGACCGCCGAGGTGAGCTGCGCGGCCGACGCTCCGGAGAATCCGTGCCTCGGCTGGTTCCAATGGTGGGAGGACGGCCCCACTCCTACCGTGCAGAGCTCCCAGTCCACGCCGATCGGCCCGGTGTCGTCCTCCGGGTCGGATGTCACGATCACGCACGAGCTGAGCGGTCTGGACCCGGGCGGGCTCTACCACTACCAGGTGTGCGGCTCCGGTGACAGCAACATCTCCGCCTCGAGCCCGCTGTGCACCGGGCCGTTCGCCACGCAGGTCAACGTGCCGGGCGCCACCCCGGCCGACCTCGGCGACTTCGACGCCTTCCAGACCTTCCGGACGGCGACGGGCACCACCGCCGGGACGTCCGACCTCGGCCGGATCCTCACGACGGCCGACACGCCCGCGAACCGCATCTCCCGCGACGGCGGAGTGAGCGCGGTCTACGCCCCGGGCAAGGCCCTGTGGGTGTTCGGCGACACCGGAGTGAACGGCGATCAGCTCCCGAACTCCGTGACCGGCACCGCGGCGATCGGCCCGTTCACCCCCGGGCAGGCGCCCCGCGCTCTCACCGAGGTGCCGACGCCGCCGGCTCCGCCGCGCACGCACCTCACCTCGTCCCAGCCGTTCTTTCCGAGTCCGACCGGGTTGAAGAGGCCGGGCAGCCCACCGGTCTCGTGCTCACCGGGCGGCGTAGCCGTCGCCTGGATCGGGGGCGCGGCGGCCATTCCGGGTACGGAGCGGGTGCTGCTGACCTACGCCGAGATGTGCCTGGTGTCAGGCGGAGACTGGCTTGTGGAGCGGCTGGTGCTCACCGTGTACGAGCCCGCCAGCAACACGTTCACCTCTCGATCCGTCCCGTTCGACCTGTCGGCGACCGCCGGTGACCTGCCGCTCGGCCAGGGCGTCAGTTCTCCGATCTTCGGCGGCGACGGCTACCTGTACCTGTTCGACTCTGATCGCGTCAGCACCCCCGGCGCCTTCGTGGCCCGCGTCTCCAGTTCCGACCCCGGCCTCTGGGGCAACGCGGCCAATTACCAATGGTGGGCCCAACCGGTCGGCGGCCAGCCGGCCGGCTGGTACGGCTGGGCGCAGGCGGACGGCCACCTGACGTCGGTCCTCCCGGACGGAGTCGTGCCTTGGGGGGCGACCGTCCAGGACTACTCCGCGACGACCTCCAAGGGCCTGGCGATGGTCGTCCAAACGAACTTCGGATCCGCTCCCTTCACCGTCTACACCGCCACCTCCCCGACGGGCCCCTGGACCGCCGCCGTCTCGGCGAAGGTCCCCGACTCCTGTATCGGCGGGTGGGGCTGCTACGCCCTGATCGGCCACCCGGAACTGAGCAGCGACGACCAGCTCGTCTACTCCTGGCGCAGCCCCGGCGACCGCGGCGGCGAAACCCACCTCCGCCTGGGCGCCGTCCCCTGGCAGTGAGGGGCCCCGCCAGGGCGGGGAAGGCGCGAGGTCCGCGCCGGTGGACGATGCGCACGCGACCCGCCCATGTGCACCCGCTCGTGCACGGTCGGGCTCCGGCCTGAGACCGGGGGCACGCCTGATCGCCCGGGGCAATCCGGCCATCCCTGTCTCGCTTTGCCGGGGCCGATTTCACACCCGTCCTGAAGAGACGCAGGGCTCAGTCAGGGAAACGGTTGCCGTCGGGCGCTCACACGCCACCCGAGCGCACCCCGGCCGCAAAGTCCGACAAATAGGACGTAGTCATATTCCTTGAATCATGAGCGGCTGAACCATCGACCAACCTGGATTCAGTGCCGTTGGGGGACGAGGTCATGGCACAGCAGCCGTAGCACGGAGCGGTTCGTGTGTGCGGTGTCGGATCGCTTGTGCGCGCACGTGCAAAGTTCGCACGTGCGCGATTTCATGGGGGCTGGTGTGGCCCGGCGTCAGCCCCGCGCGTCAAGGCACACGCCCGGCGAACCGTCCGGCCGACCCCCTGGCGGACGGGTTCGCACCCCCCAGGGAAAGGGCCGCCAGCGTGGGCGTGGAAGACAACACCGGGACCGACACCCGCACCGAAACCACCGACAAGCCCACGTCCCGAGACCGGCCCTACACCCCGCCGCCCGACAACCCCGGCTCCCCCGGCCAGCCGTCCCGCCGCGAAAGCATCGCCCGCGCCCGCCAGGCCCAGATGGAGAACGGGTCGCCGCAGCCGTCCCAAGGCACCGACACCAGCCCCAAGCCGCCCCAGGAACGCGACGACAAACCCGCCTCACCACAGATCGGCAGCCAGAACGAGAAGGCCGAGACATCCCGCGAACCCGAAGCCGAGGACGAGGAGCACGACCGCGACGACGGCAGGCCCGAGACCGGGCAGGGCGGCCGGCGGGACGGGCGTGAACAGCAACCGCACTCCCAGGACGACCGCACTCCGGCCGACGGCAAGGCCGACACCGGCACATCCGGCGACCGCGACCTCCCCCAGACCACGTCCACCGACCAGGGCACCGACACCCGCACCGAAACCGCGGACAAACCCACCTCATCCGAACGGCAATGGACGCCGCCGCCCGACAACCCCGGCTCCCCCGGCCAGCCGTCCCGCCGCGAAAGCATCGCCCGCGCCCGCGAAGCCCAGCTTGAGAACGCGTCGCGGCAGACCGAAGGCACCGACACCAGCAGCGAGCCGCTACAAGACCGCGACGACCAGCCCGCCTCGGCACAGTCCCAAGACGACGGTGTGAGCACACCGGCAGCGGGCAAGGCCGAAGCCGCCGGTGGCGAGCATGAAGCAGACCGGCCGGAGGCCGACGAGGGCGGTCCCGAGTCCGGCGAGGCCACCAGGCAGGACGAGACCGGCGCGCAGACCCACCCCCGAGACGCCGGTACCCCTGCCAACAGCACGATCGGCACCGATGTACCCGGCGACCCCGCAGCCGACGAGCCAAAAACCCGGGAGCGTCCCGCCGAACCAGCGCGAGACCCCGAACAGAACCCGCAGATCGCCGACGGGCCACCCGACGGCGGTCACCCAACGCGACCCGAATCAGCCGAGCAACCCGCCTCTCCCGGCAACGACACCGCCACCGGCGCCCAAGACGGCGAACCAGGCGACCGCCACACCACCGACAACACCCCGGCTGCGCCGCAAGAAGCAGATCAGGCCCCAGGAACACCGGAACTTCACGGCGACCAAGACGACGACCGTGATAGGAAAGCCGAGGAGCCGGAAAGCAGCGAACCCGCCGATCAGAACAACCCACCAGACCGCGACACAGGTCAATCCGGCGAAACGGAAGAACCCGGCAGAGAGCTGGCCCCTAACGAAGCAAACACCACAGAAATAGAGGAGGAGCCCAGACGATTCCAAGGGCATATCACCATTCCCGTCGACAGCGACGGCCGACCCATCCCACCATCCCGCGATAACGGAAACGACACCCCAGACCACGACGAACCCCGCCGACCTGAGGACGATCCCGCCAGCCGTGACCTCGCTGAATCCGACCCCGAGCGCCGATCTCGCAGTCGTGATTTCTATCGTAGCTTCCTCGCCAAGGCAGATGACACGAGGAGCGCGGCAGATAAGTTCGCTGAACCCGCTCAAAACAAGCTTGAGCGAGTCCAGCCAACTGGTCAACTGGCGGGAGCTCGTAACAATTATGATCAAATCAAACCCGTTGACCAACAGATAAAGTCGGGGAACGCCCTAGTGGGAGCCGTGGGCGCCGTAATAGTCTTGTCCGAAGCGGGCCGCTTTGGAATTAAAATGATGCGGAAAGTGAGAGGAAGCGAAGATGCCCGTAACCGATGAGCAGATTGCCACGTTGCGTGCACAACTGAAAGGAAATATCACCGAACATCGTCGCCTGCTGAGCCAACTCGACCCGGAAGAAGCTAATGTGGGCTATTCAGCGCTGGTCACAGCTGCCTTTATTGAGGCGGCCGAGCAACGCTTCATCAAGGGCGGGGAGATGGCGGACAAATCAGATGTCATTGATTTTGTAGCACAAGCAAGAGAAGGCGACGACGAGGCACCGGAAGTCATCAATCCGGAGATCGCCGAAAGCATGATCCTTCACTTGCTCGGCAAGGGGTCGATGGTCGATGCCGACGCAGAAACAAAACTCGGCCATCAAATTGTCTTGCTCGCCACCCTGGTGGGCGAAAGACAGTTCACCGAAAATGAACTGGACGCCTTCCTGCTCAGTGCCCGTTCACTCGCCAACGACTTGATCGGGTAATGGATTTCTCGGCTGTTGAGGTTCGCGAGGAGAACATCCTGGCGTTACGGGCCTTCCTGCTGGAGGGACCGCAGGCATGGGTGCCCCTGCAAGACGATATCCAGAAGGACGACGAGACCGCGGCCGGTTACATGTCGCTGCTCTACGGAGCGTTCAACGTCTCGGTGCGCCGAAGGTTCTCACCGACCTACACCGTTGGTGAGATCGTCCGCTTCGTCGCCAACCTGCGGATCAGGGCTGAGGAAGACGCTGACCTGATCAACACTCTCGTCGCCGAGGACATGATTCGCCGCGCCGTCGACGCCCCTCCGTTGAGGGACGGTGGGCCCGACGATTTGAAAGCCGTCCTGAACACCGAGGTCTACATCCTGCTGGCCCTGGTCGGCGAAGCGGATTTCGACCGGGCGGGTCTGGAACAGTTCATCGAGGACGCCACGACTTACACACAAAAGTGGCTCGCCGCGCAGCGGGCCAGATCCGCAGGTGTCGTCGGCCAAGCGTCGCCGTAGCCCGCCCGTCCGGGATCGAGCCGGAACACTCGGTCGCACGGGTCGCTCTCGGGGGTCCAGGGACAGGACATCGCTTGCGCTTC
This sequence comes from Spirillospora sp. NPDC048824, assembly GCF_043198455.1. Lineage (NCBI taxonomy): Bacteria > Bacillati > Actinomycetota > Actinomycetes > Streptosporangiales > Thermomonosporaceae > Spirillospora > Spirillospora sp. NPDC048824. Next base: position 65,199 of record NZ_JBICUS010000024.1, read on the forward strand.
AGCCGATGCCACGTTCGCGCTCCAGCGCGCTTTGCAGGCGGGCGACTCAGCCTTCGGCGCATCCATCTGACCACCTTCGCCGGGACGGTGGGACTGGTCGAGTGGGAATGTGGCATACGTGCTCGTGAATCCGGACATCTGGATATTATGGGTTCATTTCTTGAGGTTTCCGCCAGTTTCGACCGAGCGAATCCGTCACGTGCGAAAGGCGCACGTGCTGATATCGACTAGGGCGTTGTCGTGTCGAGTGTTTGACCGAGCGTGACCTTATGATTGCTCGATAGTGGTCGAACACAGAGAGTCATTGATACGAACAGGTCGTGACTGACGCGATATCGGGAGGACGGCCATGCCGAGCCCCTACGTCCGCCGCCGGCGACTGGCGGCCGAGATCCGCAAGCTCCGCGAGAGCCGTGGCCTCACCACCGATGGCCTCGCCCGGCTCATGTACTACTCCCGCACGAAGATCTCTCGGCTGGAGAACGCCCAGAGCCGCCCGGACCTGGCTGAGATCATGAACATGCTGGAGGTTCTCGAGATCACCGGCAGCCAGTACGACAGGCTGCTCCAGCTCGCCCGCGAGGCCGCGCATAAAGGCTGGTGGGACAAGTACGGCGTCTCCATGGGTCCCCGCCAAAAGCTCGCAGCCGACCTCGAGTACAACGCCGACACCGTTCGTAGCTATGACCAGTCGGCGATGCCCGGCGCCCTGCAGTGCCGCTCGTTCATCGACGCTCTCGTCAAGCTAGACGAGAGCCAACAAACGCTCGACTATCAACCGGGGCGGATGGCCGAAGCCCGCGAGAAGCGGCAGCGAGAGCTACTCCGTCCAGATGGACCGTCCTACGAGACCGTCCTGGACGAGTCTGTGATCCATAGGTTGGGAGTACCACGGGAGGTCATGGCCACCCAACTCCGGCACATGATTGCGACGGTCTCGGAAGAAGAGCGGATCACGGTCCGCGTGCTGATGCACAACGCCCGCATCCCTGGAGGCTTCCTCCCGAAGTCGTCCTTCTACCTCTACACCTTCGCGGAGCCAGGCGACCCACCCATGGCGATCGTCGACACAGTCACCACTGACCTCGTCCTGACACAGCGAGGCGAGGTGGCACGGTATACCGGGAGGTACGACCGCCTCCGGGAGGCCGCGCTATCCACAGAAGACAGCATCGCCTTCCTGGATCAGGTGGCCAACCGGCTCACCGACCAGACAGGATCGGGTACATGACCAAGGACTTCAACGCCTGGCGCAAGTCACGCCACAGTGAACCCAACGGCCACTGCATCGAAGCGGGCCAGGCGACGGACGGCACGATCGGTGTCCGCGATACCAAGCTTCACGGCAACGGTCCCACTCTGGAGTTCACCAGAGAGGAATGGCGGAAGTTCCTCCACATGATCCGTTCCGACGTCCCCTGATCCTCCCAATATCTGCGGTCTTGGGACGAACCAACTTGCCCCAAGGCCGCTGACATTTCCGAGGACGTCCACGCCCACGTCTCCGAAAGACCCGAGCCTTCTCCCGGCGGCTCGCGGTTTCAAACCCTCCGCGCCCCACCGCGAAATGGTCGAGGCCGGCCTGCGGCACGGTTCCACGGCGGCGCGTCCACGACCTTACGGCGCCGGGCCGAGCTGACCGGCGCCATCAGCCGCCGTCTCCCAGGAACTGCTCGCTCAGGAGCGCAGGTCCATGGCGACGGTGCGGCCGCCGTCGGTGACGGCGAGGACCTGGTAGCCGTCGACGTAGAGGAGCCTGACCACCGTCGCAACGTATCCGTGCAGGAGGGATGATGGCGTCGGCGTCGCCGCTGACGGCCTGCCGATAGGCAGCGAAACGCGTGACCAGCAGGTCGGAGACGAGATTCCGCCGCTTCAGATCACCATGCGGGGTACCTAGCGCGGCGTTCAGTTCCTCAACCGTCCAGCCGGAGCTCCCCCACTCGTCGTCCTCGGTGGACGGCGGGGTCTGTAAGGAACGCCTCGTCCCTCCATCAACACCCGGAGCGAGCGCCCGCGCGTTCTCCAGCTGCAGGTCGTCCGGTACACCGGCGTGGGAGATCCACCCCTGGGATGGGGATGCGACCGGCCGCGCAGGTCAGCATAGGTGGCCGTGGCGGGTAAGCGGGCGCTGTCAGGTGGTCAGAGTTCGCCGCGTTTGTAGGTGCGGTACTGCGGCGCGAGAGTGTCGGGGTCGTAGGCGGGCCAGAGGGTCAGGGTGCCGGTGTTGCGGTCGATGATGAGGACGTTGTCGGGGGCCTCGGGCGGCGGGGTTCCGGGGCGGGCGATGAAGCCCTCGTCGAAGGGCTCGATGGACAGAAGGACGGGGTGGCCGGCGGTGCGGGTGTACCAGGCGTCGGCGCGGCGCCAGGCTTCGGGGCGGTCGACCGGTTCCACCTGGAGGGCGTAGGCAGTCAGGACGTCGGAGATGCACCGGACCGTCCGGCAGCGGTCGATGCCGCAGGCCAGGCAGACGAGGCGGTCGTAGCGGTCGCGTCCGTACCGGTGGGCGGTCAGGACGGTGGTGAGCGCGGCGGACGTCGCCAGCGTCAGCATCCGTCCCGTCCGCAGGAACGACGAGCTGTAGGGGTCGAGGGCGGCGGCGTTCTTCTCGGCGAGCGCGTCGAGGGCGTTCGGGTCGGTGCGCATGGCGGCGGTCATGGCGGAGCGGACCTGGGCGACGGTCCATTCGCGCAGGTCGCGGCCGCTCACGCCGCCTCGCTCAGGGGCGCGGAGAAGAGCGCGGCCACGGTGCGGGACCGGTCGTTGCCGAACCAGCCCCAGCCGGACGCCAGCAGCGACACGGTGCGCAGGCCCCGGCCGGATTCGGCGTCGTCGGCCGCGTCGCTGACGGCGGGTTCGGAGGGGGCGCCCTCGTCGGTGACGGCGACGGTGACCGCGCCGTCCCAGTGGGCGATCTCGACGGTGAAGGTGCCGCCGGGCTGGCCGGACTTGGTGTGCCGCAGCGCGTTCACCACGAGTTCGTCCACGGTCAGGAGCACCTCGTCCAGCTCGGGGCGGCCGGCGAGGAGGGCGGCGGTGAAGCGGCGGGCGGCGCGGGCCTGGTCGAGTTCGCCGGGGAAGGCGCGGCGCCAGCGCTGCGCGCTCGCGGGGGCGGACGGGAGAGGTATCGGGTACGACATGAGGGTTCCTCAGCGCGTGGTAGCCGGTTCGTCATCGTGCGTGTTCATCGTCACAGCACGAACCGGCACGCACACGCTAAACACCTAGTCAGGCCGCTGATTCGCACACCCACGGGCCGAACCTCGACCGGCCTGAGCGTGCGGGATCCGAACGTTCAGGTGATGCGGACGGGGAGGGTGCGCGGCCCGCGGACCTGTCCCGCGGACCACGTCACCGCGGACGGGTCGTCCAGGGTGAAGGCCGGGATCCGTTGGAGCCACACGTCGAGGGCGACGCGGAGTTCCATGCGGGCCAGGTGGGAGCCGACGCAGCGGTGGATGCCGAGGCCGAACGCGGAGTGCCGGTTGACCTCCCGGTCGATCACGACCTCGTCCGCCCGGTCGAACTGCGCCGGGTCGCGGTTGGCGGACGGGAACGACAGCAGCACCCAGTCGTCGGCCTTCATGTCCACGCCGCGCCAGTGCATGTCGTCTTTGACGAGCCGCGCCATCGTGACCGGCGCGTAGGCGCGAAGGAATTCCTCCATCGCGGTCGGCACCAGGCCAGGGTCCGCGACGAGTCGCTCGCGGTCGGCCGGTGTCTTCGCCAGGTGCCACAGGGAGGCGCCGATCGCGCTCCACGTGGTGTCGATGCCCGCGATGAGCAGCAGCGCCATCGTCCCCGCGACATGGGACGGTTCGAGCTTGCGGCCGTAGATCTCGGCGTCGATGAGGTAGGTGGTGAGGTCGTCGCGCGGGTTCTCGACGTGGTCGCGGATCTGGACGTGCAGGTAGTCGAACAGCTGCTCCATCCGCTCGAGGCGCTCCTCGGGCGGCAGGTTGACGCCTTCGAGCGCGTTCTCGACGAACCGGCGGAACCGCGGCCCGTCCTCCTGCGCAAAGCCGAGCATGTCCGCGATGACCCGCATCGGGATGTGCTGGGCGTACTCGTGTGCGGCGTCGACGACGTCACGGCCTTCGAAGGAGTCGATGAGCGCGTGGCAGAACGCCCTGGTCGCCGGCTCCAGCCTCCCGACTGCGGACTTGGTGAACGCCGGGAGCAGCAGCCTGCGCGCGTCGCGGTGGAACGGCGGGTCGGACGAGATCGGCGGCACCCCGCCCACCGGCGCGATCTCCCGCGGCGGCCGGAAGTTGCTCATGATGATCGACCGAGACGAGAAGTGCTCGGTGTCGTAGGCGATCGCCGCGACGTCCTCGTGCCGCGTGGGCAGCCAGCCGCCGCCGAACCGCTCGGTGCGGGCGAACGGGCAGCGCTGCCGCAGGTCGTCCTGGATCGGATACGGGTCGGCCGCCCATTCTGGTTCGAGATGGGAGAAGTCGGTCGTCCAGTCCGCGACGGGGCCGGTGATGATCTCGTTGCGGGTGCCGGTGGGGCGGCTCTCCCGCATCTCCTCGAAGCCCCTGTCGAAGCGGTCGTCGGCGGTCATGTCACCCTTCCTTGCGGACGTCGATCGCCCGTTCGGGGCAGTTGGCGACCGCCCGGCGGACGCCCGCTTCGTCGTCCGGTGCCACGGCGCCGTCGCCGAGGACCGTCCCGTAGCCCTCGTCGTCCTCGCCGAACAGGTCGGGGGCCAGGTCGTAGCAGCGGCCATGTCCCTGGCAGCGCTCGGAGTCGATCTGTACCTTCACTGGGTTCCTCCCGTCTGTGCCGTGGTGGCGGGCGGCGCGAGAGCGGCCGCGATGCGGGTGAGGAGCGCGGACCACTCCTCGTCCCCGACCACGTGCATGTCCGGCGTGACGAGCGCGCTGCCCATCCCCAGCAGGAGGCACAGGTGGGCGAGCGCGTTCGGTGAAACGGCGGCGTCGAACTCGTTCCCGGCCTGCGCGCCGCGGACCAGCCCGGTGAGCCAGTCGCCGCGTTCGCCCACGTAGTCGCGCATGGGCCGGGCGACGTCCTCGTCGCGGCGGGCGGCGACGAGCGCCTCCACGATCAGGTGACCGGTGGGGTCGCGGTGCCGGGGAAGCCACCGCCCTGCGGTGAGCAGCAACTCGGTGACCGGACGGTCGGGCTCGGCGGCGAACAACTCGTCGAGCATCCGCCGCCCGTGCACCCGCAAAGCCGCCACCAGCAGCTCCGCCTTGGAGCCGAAGTGGGCGTAGAGCGCACCGTTGCTCACCGCGGCGGCCCGGGCGATGTCGGCGACACGCGTCCCGTCGTAGCCGTGCTCCGCGAACGCGTCGGCCGCGGCGCGCAGCAGCCGCTCCCGCGTCTCCGCCGCGGTGACGCCCGCGATACGTCCCATGAAGGAATTAAATGACCGTTCATTTGATGGGTCAAGCCCCCCCGGCGACGCCTGCGCCGGCTGCTCCGCCCCACGGCGCTGACCCTGGCCGCAGCCACCATCTGCTGGCGACGCCTCGACCACTGACCCCGCGAAGGTTGTTCGAATCTCTTCCTGGTGGCAGGTTGTGGCCATGGAGATCAACTGCGTGATCGTCGACTCCGCGGACCCGGATCGGCTGGCGGCCTTCTGGAGCGAGCTGCTCGACCGCCCGGTAGTCGCGCGTTCCGGACCGTACGTCTGGCTAGAACGCAGGGACGGGTTGGGCGTGGGTTTCCAGCGTGCCAGCCACTCCAAGACCGGGAAGAACCGACTACACCTGGATCTGGCATCGGAGGACCCGGCAGCCGAACAGGCCAGAGTGGAGGCCCTGGGCGGACGGCGGCTGACCGAGTACGCCCCTGGAGGTTTCCTCGTCATGGCCGATCCCGAGGGAAACGAGTTCTGCGTCATCCCCAAAGGCCCGTTCGACCTCGACGACGAGGGACGGGCCGACTACCTGCCTGGAGACGCGGAGGCTACCTGATCCGGGTCAAGGCCGGACGGCCCTTACCGTCCGGCGCTGCGCGGAAGCACTCCGGCGATGGGCGCCACCTGGATACGCTCGCCGCTCCCCCGCGCCGCCACCACCCTCTGGCACGAGTTCGACCGCCAACCATTCTGTTATGAGCTCTAAGGCCATGCGTCATCCGAGATGCCCTACTCGCGCGGCTCGCGCTCCTGGCGCGGGCGCCCGTTCATCAGATCTCGCAGCGCACGGCATGAAGGTCGAGCGGAGCGTGCACGGTTCGGACATTCACGGGCTGAACGTCGGGATCACTGCACCGGGCGACGAGGTCTCAACGTCGGCCGCGCCGGCAGAGCCGGTCGGAGCTGGTCTGGCCGACCGGTGAGGAGCGACATCGTTCCGCGCACTCCCGCCATACGACCTCGACGAACTCCGACGCGATCTTGATCGCGTCTTCGTAGTACGGCGGCCCGCGATCGTGATCTCGTCATCGTCGGCTTAAACCGAGTGACACGCGTTCGACCGCATGGCCGCCGCCTGCGTCTGCGCCCATCTGACTCGTCCGGGGAAGGGGAAGTAGGCGGCCGATGCCACAGCGACGGTGGTCGCCGTATTCACTGGATATCAGTGCGTCCGCACGCAAACCGTCGCACGCAGTCCGCGTTTTCGCGCGGACGACTCACTTTCTGCCACCCCCTGCCGCTGACTCGAATGAGCGGGGTGTGACCGTCCGAGTCGTGAACGTGCATATCCGGAACGTTCGCGATTACATGGGCGGTGGCGCCTCCGGAGGTCGACCCCGCACGCCCCTCGGATGCATGTCCAACATGTAGCGAAAAGGGCGATAAGTCCGCTGTCAGATTCATAGCGGATGACGGAGTTCCGTTCCCCCGGCGGAGAGGACCAGAGCGTGGGCATCGACCGGCCCGGCGGGACCGACACCCGCGCGGAGAACGTCGAGAAACCACCGGCCGAGGACCGCCCGCCGGCGCCGCCACCCGACCGGCCCGGGTCGCCCGGCCAGCCGTCCCGCCTGGAAAGCCTCCGCGCCGCCCGCGAAGCCCAGGAGGCCCGCCGCGCCGAGACCGCGCCCCAGCAGACCGACACGCAGGAGAACAGCACCGAGCAGCCCGACGAACGCGAGAAGGACAAGGGCGAGCCTTCCTCCGCCGAACCCGCCGAACCCGCCGACGACCGGCAGGACGCCCAGGCCGAGCCGAAGGCCCCGGAGAGGACGTCGGGCAGCGGCGAGACCGAACGCGACGCCGAGGCCGGGGGCGGCGAGCGCGAGCGGCAGAGCGACCGCCCCCAACCCGAGACCGGACAGGGACGGCCGGACGAACGCGGCGAGCAGCCTTACACAGGCGACACCGGCGAGCTTGCTCCGGAGACGGGCAGAGAACCGCGCGGAGAACTCCAGGACGACAAGGCCGAGCCCTCATCCGACGGGCCCGCCGACGAGAGGCCGGGCGCATCGGCCGAGCCGCAGGCCGCCGAAGAGCGGGCGACGACCGGCGAGACCGAGCCGGAGTCTGGCGAGACTGGACAGCCGGACGGACCCGGCGAAGAGCCTCCCCGCCAGGAAACAGGCGAGGCCGGCCCGGAATCAGCGGGACAAGACGACCGACCCGACGACCTCGAAGCGGAGGCCCAGGCCCCTCAAGGCCGGGACCACCAGCCACTCCCCCAGCAGGACGGCCAAACGCCCGGCGACGACGGGAACGAGGCCCGCGGGGAGGCCAGCAACGAACAGAGCCCCCAGGCCGAGGACGAAGCGACCGGTCACGACCACACCCCGCAGAACGAGCCCGCTCCCGCTGAACAACAGGACGGCCGCACCGAGCCGCCGCAGCCCGCCGAAGAACCGGAGCCGCGGGACGAACCGGGTGTCCGGGTCGCCTGGCCACCGGCAGCGGAGGAAGGCGTCACACGGTGGGCGTCCCCGGTCATCCAATTCAACGAGCAGATGCCCGGCAACCAGATCGAGCGCCGTGATAGGAATACCGAAGGCCGACCGGGGACCCCGGCCACCACGGAAGACGAACCAAACCAATACCGCAATCTTCCCGAACTCACCCGTGACGGAACCCCCGGACGCGGCGAACTCATTCCACCGGAGGACGATCCCGAGCAACGCGATTACCTAGAGCCCGACCCCGACACAACACGGCGACGCGATCGGCTACGCCGGAGAACCGCGCGGCAAGCCAATGACATGTCCGACGTCGGCAAGAAGATGGGGAACGGACTTGGCAAGTTCCTTGGCGAGCGACCTCCAGGCCCCTTGACGACAAACACCGGACGCGATATCCCAAACATCCATTCGCCATATCAGCCTCCGAAACTCGGAAGCGGCGCGATTGGAATAACCATCGGTTCAATTCTCATCTACAAGGCGGGCCAGTTGGCCGTTACTGCAGGCAGGAATAAGGTGAGCGAGGTCAGAGAAAGGCGTCATGACGATAACCGATGAAGAGGTGGAAACTCTGCGCGCCCAGCTTGAGGGCCGCACCGAGGACCATCTCCGCATGCTTGAACAGCTTGATTCTGAGCAGGCCAACACCAGCTACGCAATGCTTATCGGTGCAGGCTTCCTCGTGGCCGCAGAGCGTCGCTTCATCCGAAACGGAAAATACGTACCTGATAGCGAAGTGATCGACTTCGTCGCCGCAGTTCGACAGGTCAACGAGGACACGGCCAAGATACTTGACCCACACATTGCGGAACGCATTATTAATGCAGCACTCGACCGAGGGGAAATCGACGACATCGACAACGACACCGTCATCGGAACCGAGATCTTCCTGTTGGGCGCGATAATCTCGGACGAGCACCTCGACGCTGATGAGCTTGATGCTTTTCTGACTGAGACGCGGGCGCTGGCAGACCGATGGCTTACACAGTAGTCGACTGCACGGGCGTTGAGGTGAGGGGCGAGCACACTGCCGCGCTTCGCTCACTCCTTAAGGGAGAGCCCAATGCCTGGGAACCGTTCCAGGTTGCGGAGACCGAAAAGGAAGCGATCGCCTACACCGTGATGCTGTATGGAGCGTTCAGAGTTGCGGTGTGGCGGAAGTTTTCGCCGACCTACTCAGCCCCTGATGTGATCCGCTTCGTCGCGGACATGCGCATCGGTTACGGACGAGACGTGAGCCCTATCCATCCTCGTGTGGCCGAGCAGTTGATTCTCGAGGCGCTTGGGAACCCTGCCGCTGAGTCCTATGTTCCGCCGGACGCTGAGACCGCGATCGGAGCTGAGGCAGCGATTCTAGATACCTTGCTGCACGAGGCGAATCTTGATGAGGGAGGCTTGGAGGAGTTCATCAAAGACTCCGCCGACTTTGCTAGAGAATGGATTGCAGCCCGGCAAGGCGAACTCCGCGACATGTGAGCAGAGTACAAGCAATCGGGGTGGAACGGCCGAGTACGGCGGGTGTGTTCGCGCGGCGTCAGATTTCCAGCAGGCGGGTACCAGCGTGATCTGTTGGACGCGGTGGTGAGGGCAGGTCTGGCGACCACGGGTGTTCGGTGCCTCTCGTCGGCTTGCGACTGCGCTCACCGGCCAAGGAACCATCGATGCCCACACCGACATGCGGCGTGTGCTCTCCCGCGCCGGTAGCAACCCCACGCCACAGGTAAGCAGGCCGGAGTGTAGCTACCTGCGTCTGGGGCGCTGGGCACCCGAGCGGGCGGGTTGGCCGGCTGGTCCGGAGGGGTGGCGTGGACGACGAGATCGGGGAGGTCTGTGCTGAACGAGCTGGCGCGCGTGTTCGGCGAGTGAGACGAGTGAGGTCGATTGTCCGAACGCATACGGGCGCGTTCAATAGAAAACTGTGGCCGTGTTCGACCTGACCACCTGTTCATTTTCCCGCGGGGGAACCTGACCGTCCTGTACATAGGGTAGTTAGATGGTCACGCTCCACTCCCCTCGGAGGTTCGACATGGTCAGTCCGTTCGTACGACGTCAGCGCCTCGCGGCAGTACTCCGCGAACTGCGTGAGGAGCGCGGGATGCTGGCGGACGAACTCGCCAAGCGCATTCACTACTCACGCACGAAGATCACCCGGCTGGAGAACGCCTACGGCCGCCCCGACGTCGGGGATGTCGTCAAGATCCTCGATGCACTCGAAGTCCCGGATGACCAGTGGTCGCAGATCGTTCGGCTCGCCTCTGCTGCCGCCGCGAAGGGCTGGTGGGACTCGTATGGCGACGCCATGGGGGCACGCCAGCGTCTCTACGCGGACCTCGAGTCTGGAGCCGACACCATTCGCGAGTACAATGACACCTCGATTCCCGGACTCCTTCAGACTCCGGAGTTCAGCGATGCACTGGTCAAAGTCAAGCGCGTCGAGGGCCCACTCAGCTTCAGCCCCAAGCGGATGACGGAGGCTCGGCAGCGTCGGCAACAGTCGGTGCTGTGCCCGGACGGGCCGACCTTCGACGTCATCTTGGACGAGGTAGTCGTCCGAAGGATCAACGTGCCGGTAGGCATCATGGCGGCTCAGGTCCACCACGTGGTCAACCTCATGACCTCCGAACCACGCCTCAACGTTAGGGTGCTGCCGGTGGACGCACGTATCGAAGGCGTGTCAATCCCCAGGTCAGCGTTCTTCCTCTATACGTTCCCCGACTCGGCAGATCCTCCGATCGCCGTGGTCGAAACCCCCAGCGCCGATCTGGTATACGCGGAATCCGGCGAGGTCAAGCAACACACAAAGATCTATCAACTTCTCGGCAAGGCTGTCCTATCCTCGGAGGAGAGCCTCACGTGTCTAGCTGAGGCTGCCGAACAACTAACCCGTGAGGCTGGATTAGACGGATGATGAAGAAGTTCACGAGCTGGCGCGTCTCTAGCTACACCGAGGCAGGCGGATCTTGCGTGGAGGCAGGCAAGTCGTCAGTGGGGACAATCGGCGTCCGGGACTCAACGGTGCATGGCAAAGGCCCGATACTCGAACTCACGCGCACACAATGGGCCGCTCTTCTCAACTCAATCCGGCCGAGTTGATTGGACGTTCCTAGCCGCATGGAGCTGACCAGCTCGCACCCATAGCCCCCGCCGTCCAAGACCCTACCGAACCAGATTCAATCCGTAGTGGTCTCCCTTTAGCTTTGGCGGGCCGTCAATCAGCGCCCACAAAGCGCTCGGCCGTGGGCATGATCCGGCAGTAGGCAGTAGCCATCAAGGGGAGCTAGGCACGGCGTACCGCCAGCGAATTGCCTCCGCACCGGGGGCGGGACGCGTACGCGGGTGAGGGTCAAGAGTCCTGCTTCCGGCGACCGCGTCTGGGCGGATCCGGACGCCAGTTCTTGAGGTCGTCGTCCGAGATCCCGTACTCGCGTTGCTTGTCCTGCATGTACATGGCGTAGGCATCGGCCGGGCTCTGGCCGAATGCCGGGTCAACCTTGCCATGCCACTGCCGGACCCAAGGAAGGATCTCAGCAAGGCCAGCGAGCAGTGGAGTCAACCGAGCAGCATTCCACCCGTCCTGAGTGGCCCGCTCCTCGATCAGCATCGTCAGCGCCTGCGCCTGCTCCTGCTCCCGGTGATCCCAGCCAGCCCATCCAGGGCCATTTCAAGGTCGCCTGTCTGGGGTGATCGTCCCTGAGTGCCCGGATCGGGCTCTGCTACGCAGCGTGACGCCGTAACGAGGATGACCTTCTGTCCGTGATCATGGGAGTTCTCACGCTTCCACCATCAGGTCTGGTGTTCGTGCGGCCCAGGCATTTGGCCACCGGGGTGTCCGATGAGGGCGGGCATCTGCTGTTGCGGGACGCGGTGGAGATCGAAGGGCTGCCGGCGGGCGTGTACCCGGTGACCGTGCCGTGGCGGCGGCCCGTCCTGCTTCCCGTGACGGGGAACAGGATCGACGAGCGGATGGAGCGTCTCTGGACGATCGTGGACCTCGCCGACGAGCTTCAGGACTCCGGTGCGGCCCCCTACATCGCCGGGCCCTCCGAGCAGCGCCTTCTGACCGCGCCCGGGCGGCGCTCGGCGCGTTGCCGGCCGCGATGCTGCCCGCGGAACGCGTAGTCCCGCTGCTCGTCAGGACGGGCCTCGGCACGGTCGCGCTCGACTCGGATGGCCCCGGGATGGACCGGCGCGTCGTTCGGAGCTGTGGTCGACCGCGCCGGCGTCGGCCGTGCTCCCCGCCGCGTTCGGCGACGTCCACTGGCGGACGCCGCGCGAAACGTCTTCGGGGACGTCCTGGACACCATCCTCGGCGAGGGCCGGGATCCGCACGCTGAAGTCGGCCGGTTCGGGCCCGTGGCGGCGCGGCTGGCGGCGCGCGGCGACGAAGGGGCGATGACCGCCGAGCGGTCGATGAGCAAGTGGTGGCTGCCGCTGGCGGCTGGCACCCGAGCTCGCGGGCATCGACCTGGTCGTCGCCGAGCTGCTCCTGTCCGCGCGCACGCTGGAGTGGCCCGCGGCCCCGCCGGACGAGGACGTCTAGCCTGGCGGGCATGCACGACAACGGGAGTCTCGTCGAGCGGTTGCGGGAGTTCGCGGCGGAACGCGACTGGGAACAGTTCCACACGCCCAAGAACCTCGCGATGGCCCTGGCCGGTGAGGTCGGCGAACTGCTCGCCGAACTGCAGTGGCTCACCCCTGACGAGTCGGCGGCGGTGATGGCGGACGCCGAGGCCGCCGACCGGATCAGGGCAGAGCTTGGCGACGTCGCCATCTACCTCACGCGGCTCGCCGACGTCCTCGGCGTCGACCTGGTGCGGGCCGCGCACGACAAGCTCGACGCGAGCGGGCGGCGCTACGACCCCGCCACCTACCGAGGGTCGGCGCGTAAGGCACCTCCCATGACCGGATGAGAAATGTCAGGGATCGCCGATAGCCTTTCGCCGTAAGGAGTTGCGGCCCGACGGGCTTCCGCCGACGCGCCTCGGCGCGGACGCGAGACACGCCCCCATACCGCACGAGTCATTCGTGCTGCCTGGGGGAAGATCCCGTGACGGTTCTCCGTCTCACCGCCGAGTCGCTGCTGTCGCCCGCGGAGCGGACGTTCGCGCAGCGTCTCGCCGAGCAACTGAGGATGAGGGACGGCATCACCGTCTCGGCCTCCGAGAAGCGGTCCTGGGAGCGGAGCCTCCCTGTCGTCGCCCAGGACCTCGTCGATGCGGGGCTGGGCCGGGTGGAGATGCTCATCGAGTACAAGCTGCCCTTGACCAGCAAACGCGCGGACGTTGTGCTCGCCGGCGTCGACCGCCGCACCGGCGGTGACGCGTACGTGGTCGTCGAACTCAAACAGTGGAGCCGCGCCGAAGTGTGGGACGAGGACCCGAGCCGCGTGCTGGTCCACAACATGACGGGGACACCGAAACTCCATCCGGCCCTCCAGGCCAAGGGATACACCGACTACATCTACGGCTTCCTCGTCGAACTGGCGAAGAAGCCCGATGCACTGCATGCCGTGGCATACCTGCACAACGCGGCCCGCGGCGATGTCGCCGATCTCTATGACGCCGTCGAGGACGACCGGACGCGGCTGTTCACGCAGTCGACGCGGGGGGCGTTCGTCGACTACCTGCGCGACCGTTTCGCGCCGGCAGCCGGGCACGTGGCGGCCGACAGGTTCCTGAACAGCGAGGTGCGGCCGTCGAAGCAGCTTCTGGCGCACGCGGCCAAGGAGATCCGTGACCGCGACCAGTTCGATCTGCTGGACGAGCAGCGCCTGGCGTACGAACTCGTCCTGCACGCGGTCGACAAGGCCCGCAAGGAGGACCTGAAGACCGTCGTGGTGATCACCGGTGGGCCGGGAAGCGGCAAGAGCGTGATCGCGCTGTCGCTGCTCGGCACGCTGTCCGGCCGCGGGCTCTCGGTGCTGCACGCCACCGGTTCCAAGTCGTTCACGCAGACGATGCGCCGGCACGTCGCCAAGGGCTCCCCGCGGACGAAGGCGATGTTCAAGTACTTCAACAACTTCATGGAGGCCGAGCGGAACGGGCTCGACGTCCTGATCTGCGACGAGGCGCACCGCATCCGCGAGGTGTCGGCGAACCGGTACACGGCCGCCAGGCTGCGCACCGGCCGCCCCCAGGTCGACGAACTGATCGACGCCGCCCGGGTCCCGGTGTTCCTGCTCGACGGCCGCCAGAACGTCCGGCCCGGGGAGATGGGGACGCTGGAGGAGATCCGCGACCACGCCGAGGGCAAGGGGCTGAACGTCCAGCACGTCTCGCTGGACGAGCAGTTCCGGTGCGGTGGGAGCCGCAAGTACGAGGAATGGGTGCTGCGGCTGCTCGGTCTCCACGAGCAGCCGGCCGAACCGTGGACGGGAGACGACGACTTCCAGGTGTCACTCGCCGAGTCCCCCCAGGAGATGGAGGCTCTCCTGGGCGCCCAGCACGAACGCGGGCGCACAGCCCGGATGACCGCCGGATTCTGCTGGCCGTGGAGCAACCCGCGCAAGGACGCCGGAGGATGGGAACAGTCACTCGTCCCCGACGTGGTGGTCGGCGATTGGGCGCGGCCGTGGAACGTCAAGGGTGACCGTGCGGTCGGCGACGCCCCGCCGAGCGAGTTGTGGGCCACGAACCCGGGCGGATTCGGGCAGGTGGGCTGCGTCTACACCGCGCAGGGGTTCGAGTACGACTGGAACGGGGTCATCCTCGGCCCCGACCTGGTCTTCCGGGACGGCAGGCTGGTCGCCAGACGTGAGGCCAGCCGCGACCCGGCGCTGCGGCCGAAGACCGTGACGGACGCGGAGGCCGCGCAGCTGATCCGCAACACCTACAAGGTGCTGCTCACCCGCGGCATGGTCGGGACGCTGATCTACTCCGTCGACGCGGAGACACAGGCATATCTGTCACGCCTGGTGCGCTGAGCGTCTCCCCGCCCGTCCGAAGGCGGACAGCCCCGGCGGCGATTACGCCACAGTTCAATCATCTTCCGTCATGTCGCCCTCCTAGGGTGTGGCCTGACAGAACGTCAGGGTGGGGAGAAAGGGCACGGAGTGGCTCAGCTGGCCGTCGCGAACTCGTTCATGCCGCAGTACGCCCGGCTCGAGCCGAAGGTACGCAAGGGCGTCGAGGCCGCGGTCGCGAAGTTCGCCCAGCACACGCCGCCCTGCACCTTGAGAAGATCCACAATTCCCAGGATCCGCGGATCAGGACCATCCGGATCGACCACTTCTGGCGCGGGGTGGTGCTGGCACCCGAGCAGGGCGACGTCTACTGCCTGCTCGCCGTCCAGCCCCACGACGACGCGATCGAGTGGGCGAGGAGCAGGCGGTTCACGGTCAACAGGCGCTCGGTGTGCTGGAGGTGCGTGACCAGGGCGCGCTGGACCAGATGTCGCCCGCCCTGGAGAAGATGGCCGAGAAGACGGTCTCCCGGCTGTTCGGGCAGGTCCCCGACAAGGACCTCGTCAAGCTCGGCGTCGACGCGGACCTCATCCCCCTCGTCCGGCTGCCGACCGGCGAGTCGCATCTGCAGGCGATGGAAAGACTGCTCCCTGAGCCCCAGTACATCGCGCTGGTGGCGCTGGCGCAGGGCATGAACGTGCAGCAAGCGTGGGACGAGGTCGCCCAGTGCCTGCCGGCCGAGGAGAAGCCGGCGGCGGTCGACCCGGACGACCTGGTGGCGGCGATGCGGCGGACACCCGGCGAGGTCGCGTTCGTCAGCGGACCGGAGGAACTGCGCGACATCCTCGCCCATCCGTTCGACACGTGGCGGATCTTCCTTCACCCGCGTCAGAGGCGGGTCGCGCTGCGTCCCTCTTACAGCGGCCCTGCGCAGGTGACGGGCGGCGCCGGAACGGGAAAGACCGTCACGGCGCTGCACCGGGCGAAGTTCCTGGCCATGTGGGACGCCCGCGTCCTGCTGACCACATTCACCAAGAACCTCTCTCAGGCGCTCGAGAAGCAGCTCGCGCTGCTCGTCGAGGACGAGGCGGTCCGGGCGCGGATCAACGTCCAGACCGTCGACGCCATCACCTCCGGGATCGTCGGGCGGCATCGCAAGCCCGGTATCGCAGGCACGGAAGTACTCGAACCGCTGTGGGAGGACGCCGCCGAGGGGACACCGTTCTCGCCTGCCTTCCTGAGCCGGGAATGGGAGCAGATCGTCCTCGCGCAGGCGCTGGAGAGCGAGCGGGACTACTTGGCGTGCACGCGGGCCGGGCGCGGGGTTCCGTTGGGGAAGGCGCAGCGTTCGGTGGTGTGGAAGGCCATCCGGCAGGTCGTGGACCCGGGCTGGGGGTGCCGTACACCTGCTCCATGGCGGTGTAGCCCGGCGTGTAGGGCGCGCCAAGCCCGGTCGTCGTTCGCCGTACGTCGCCTGGGCCGAGCCCCACGGCGGCGCCGAGATCGAGGACTTTGACCGAACCGTCTGGGCAGACCATCAGGTTGCTGGGTTTGAGTCCCTGTGCACCAAGGGGCGGCGGTGTGCGACGTGCAGCACGGCGCATACCTGGGCGGCTATGAGCGCGGCCCACGAGATGGACAGTCTCTCCTCGGCGTCCAGGACGTGGTCGACCGCCATGCCCTCGACGTACTGCATCACCAGGTAGAAGCAGCCGTCGTGGCTTCCGAAGTCGTAGACGGTCGGGACTCCGGGGTGCTCGAACCAGGCCGTGCTGCGGGCCTCCTGCTCGAAGCGACCGACGAGTGACTCGTCCGATACGCGGGTGAACTTGACCGCGAGGCGCCGGTCGAGGAAGCGGTCGTAGGCGCGCCACACCTCGCCCATTCCGCCGCGCCCGATCGCCCGATCGCCTGATCGAGTTCGTACCGTTCGCGTTCCCCGAGGAGATCGCCCCGCCGCACCACCCACCTCCTCAGGGCCGTGCCCGCAGCGTACTAGCGTCCGGACGGCGGTGGTGGGGCGGCGTCAATCGGAGAAGCGGCTTCAACCGGAGGGGCGGCTTCAATCGGAGGGGCGCAGGGTGCCGGCGCCCAGTCCTTCGAGGCCGAGGCGCAGGACGTCCGCGCCCAGTTCGTAGGTTTCGCGGAGGGCGGACTCCAGGTCGGTGAGCCGCCGGAACGCCCGGCCCAGTTCGGTCTGCTCCTCCAGCGTGAGGCGGGGCAGGCGGGCCCGGCGGACGTCGAAGCGGGCGGACGAGGTGGAGCTGCGGAGGCGGGCGCCCTGCGCGCCGAGCAGCAGCCAGCCCGCGACGAAATCGGGGTCGGCGCGGGCCGGTTCGACCCGGATCAGGGCCAGGCCGGGGCCGAGGACGGGGCCGTCCCCGGTCATGACGCGGGCGGCGGGGTGGCGGGCGGCGAGGGAGACGACGATGTCGCCGGCGGTCGTCGGCACGTGGTCGGCGTCCGGTGCGGCCGTCCCCGCGGGTGCGCCGCCCAGGGCGACGTCTTCGAGGGTCAGGACGGGGACGTCTCCTTCGCCGATCCTCACCCTGGGAGGGGGACGGAGTATCTGGAGCACGCCCGCCTTGGCCAGTTCACCGATCGTCGTCATCGGGACGTCGTCGCGCGCCTCGGCCTGGGTGAGGGCAGATAGTTCGGCGGTCGTTTCCCGCAGTTCGGCGGTCTTGGTCAGGAGGAGGTCCTGTGCGGCGGTGAACGAGCCCTTCGATGCGGGGGCGCTCCGCTGTGGGAGGTAGCGGGCGGGGGTGAGGTCTACCTCGTCGTCCAGCAGGTCGATGATGCGTACGACGACGCTTGCGTCCGTTCCATCGCCCTTGCCCTTGGTGTAGCGGCGCCAGGCGTCCAAGGCGACCTTCGGGAAGGTCTCGGAGTCGGCCGAGGTGTCGACCATCAGGACGTCGTCCGCGGGGGTGTCGCCCGGGGACGGTCGGCGGAGGACCCACACGGCGAGCGCGACCGCCATGTTCGGCACCGCGCCGGAGGGGAGGCCGATGACGGCCCGGAGCGCCCCGCGGCGGAGCAGTTCCGAGCGGACGCGGCGCCCGGAGCGGCGGTTCGCGACGGCGGGGGGCATGAGGATCACGACCGTTCCGCCGGGTCTGACGTGCGCGAGGCCGTGCTGGAGCCACGCCAGTTCCGATTCCATGCGGGGCGGGAGGCCGTACTCCCAGCGGGGGTCGCCGGTCAGCTCCTCGTAGCCCCAGCCGCGGTCGTTGAACGGCGGGTTGGTGGCGACCAGGTCGACCGTCCGGCCGGGGAAGGCGTCGGCGAGGAGGGAGTCGCCCGGGTGGATCTCGGCGGGGGCGCCGTGCAGCGCGAGCTGGATCGCGGACATGCGGGCGGTCGTGTCGTCGATCTCCTGGCCGAGGAGCTCTTCGACGTCCTTGAAGAGGTCGTTCGCCATGCCGAGGTACGCGCCGGTGCCGCAGGCGGGGTCGAGGACGGTGCGGGCGGGGCCGCCGAGGCCGAGCATCAGCCGGACGACCGGCTCCGGGGTGAGGTAGACGCGGCGGCTGTGGTGCTCCAGGTAGCGGGTGCGGAGGAACTCGAAGGTCTCGGCGACGCCGAGTTCGTCCACGAGCTGGGAGAGGGCGCGGACGAGGGGGACGGCGTCGGGGGGCGGGCCGTCCGGCATCAGGTCGGTGTGGGCGCGGACGGCGCCGGGGAGGGCGGCGGCGATCTTCTCGTCCGGGGCGGGCGCGAGGCCCCGCCAGTGGCCGGGGTCGGCGCGCAGGTAGAGGAGGAAGGCGCCGGCGAAGGTGAGGACGTCGGCGAGTTCGACGTCGCCGTACGCGGCGGCGCGGAGGGTCTGCCAGACGCGTTCGCGGACGGGTGAGTCGGCGAGTTTGCCCTGGCCGCGGAGCCAGTCTTCGACGTCGGCGAGGGAGAACGTCGGGCTGACGGCCGTGCCGCCGACCGGCTGGGGGAAGTCGTCGTGGCGGCGGCGCCAGTTGCTCACCGCGGCCCGGCCGACCGCGGCCAGCCGCGCGATATCGGCCGCGGTCACCGTCGCGTCGTGCGGCACCGGCACTCCCATCAGCGGACAGCCTCGATGATCTCCACCTTAGCGCCTACCACGGCCATTGCGGCGGTTGATCTCGTTCACGCCGCCATCACAGTCGTTTCACGCCGAAGCCGTTGTGAACGCTTCTCATTCGGTTGATTATATTCACAGATAGATATGTGGTTGCTGTGTACAGCCGATCCGCTTCCCCCGAGATCAGCGGAGTTGATCCCCATGCTCGTCCCGACGATGCCGCTGCAAGAGTTCGATGACGCCCAGAGCCGCATGCCGCCCGGCCTCGCCGACCGCACCCAGCGGATGCGCGCATGCGCCACACGGGCCGCCTGGTGCGGCTGCTGCGGCGTCGCGCGGAGGCTGCTGCGGCTGTGCTTCGCCGCCGTCCGGCACGGCGACGACGCGATCGCGGAGATGCTCGTCACCGAGGCCGAGCACTACATCGGCGGCGGGCGGCACCCCCGGACCTGCCCGCAGGCGCCGACGCCCGCGGTGCGCGGCCGCAGGGCGCCGGCGCAGGGGCGGGTGCCCGGCTGGTCCGCGTTCCCGGGCGCGCTCGTCGCCGCGACGGACGCGAGCTGGAAGCAGGGCACCTGCGGGACCGGCTACGTCGTCAGCGACGGCCGGTGGGGCATGCGCGGCTGGACGTTCGGCCCGCAGGACCCGACCGGGCCCCGCAGGGTGCTGGTCAGCGAGCTGCGGGCCGTGGCCCTGCTGCTCGACCGCGTCGAGGACGGCCGGGACCTGGTGCTGCTCGTCGACAGCCTGTCCGCGCTGCGGTACCTGCGGGCGTGGCGGCACGGCGACACCGGCCTGATGCCGGACAGCTACGACCTGCGGCCCCGGCGGTCCGGGGCGGCGCCGACGCTGGTCCGGCTGGCCCGGCAGGTCGTCGGGCGGCCCGGACTGCGGCTGGAGCACGTCAAGGGCCACTCCGGCCACCCGCTCAACAGAAGCGCGCAGGTGACGGACGCGGTCATCGAGGCCGTCCAGGCGTTCCACCGGCGCTGGCGCGGCACCCTCGGCCACGCCTCCGTCCCGCCGCGAGCCTGCGCACCGTCCTGGAGTACGCGCTCTACCGGACGCTGCAGCACCCGCGCCCGACCTGGACCCGAGCCTACGAGGAACACGGCAAAGATCCACCGTCCGCCGGGCGCACATCCTGGTGGAGGACATCTTCGAACACGCCGTCCCCCGCCCCCTGACCAGCACCTCCTACGACAACCACCTCACCGCCGCCGTCCAGGCCGCCGTCCAGGCCGCCCTCCACGAAACGGCCGCCGACCTCGGCGTGATCGTCCTGCCCTCCCCCTGACGGTCCCGCCCTGGCAGGGTCGGGGGTATCTCTCCAAGCGTGGGAATGATCTTGGTGGGTAGATGATCGACAGGGAAGATCATCCATCGAATTCGGGGGGATTCGAAGCCATGAG
>NZ_JBICUS010000025.1:0-79404 GCF_043198455.1 Spirillospora sp. NPDC048824
GGGCCCCACCCGCTACTTGCGAACCCCCAAACCCGCCTACCGGACCAGCGACCCCGCAGGTCACACCCTCATTTCACGACCTTGCCGGATCCCTGCCCCCTGCCCCCCGCAGAAACTGGCGAGAATTCCGCGCCCCCAGAGGCTCAAGGTGACCAGGGCGGGGACAGTGGTATGGATGCGGAGGGAGACGGTACCGGTGAGGGCGCAGCGAGCAAGCCCACACGGTTGGAAGGGCGTAGAGACTACGTCGTCGACGATCCGGCCGTGCCCGGTAGGACGATCACTGATATCGACTGCATCGAAGACGGGGTGCTGTGGGAAGAGAAAAGTGCGACCAACGCTGGCGACATCGAACGATGGGTGGCCAAGCACATTGACAAGAAGTTCTCATCTTATCTCGATGCGCGCCAGTACATGGTCGACTACGAACAAGCGCCCATCGGTTTTCGCTTCACCAGTCCCGGTGCCGATCCCTCATTTCGATCCGAGGTAGAATCGGCAGTCGAGAGGTTGCGTCAAGCGAATCCAAACGAACAGATCATGCTGGAGTGGTCATAATGGGTTACATCTTCGACATCGACGACGAGACCGTGTGGAGCCCATCACTGTGGGTCGGGCAACTGTATGTCAACCTTGCGGAAGCGATCGCCCGTACCCTAGAGCTTCCAACGGGCCTGGAGGCGGTTGCCGAAGATATGTACGACATCAACCCGTCTGTGTTTAGTGAATTTACGAGCGCCCTTGTGAAAAATTATTTTTCCACCCACCACGTCGTTGCTCAAGAGTTGCTGCGCGGTGTACTACTCACCTCCCTGGTGATGGTTCAACGAGGCGGCGTGGAGATCGCTCCCGACGGTGAGGAACAGACGTCCTTCTGGTCATCTATGCCAGAATTTGCACAAAGAATGCCGACCTGACTGCAAATGGGTGATGTCAGATCCTCTTGACGCTCCCTGTGCATCCGCCCCGTACCTCGGCGGTGCCCCGTCTCGCTGCCTCGGGGCGAGGCAGCAAGACGGGACGGACGGTGACGTGTGGCGGCCCGAGTTCCCCAGCCAGGGGCCGTGCAGCACCGCCGAGAATGAGGAACACTCTCCTAGCCCATTCCGTGGGGTCGTCCCTCCCGCGGCCTACCAGGTGCCGGGGAACATGCGGTGTCTGAGCAGGTCTTCGACCTGTTCGGCAGCGGCTTTGGTGTCGCCGCAGGGAGCCAGGTAGGCGCGCCGCCCGCGCTCGGCGTCGTGGTATCCCCATGCGCCGCCAGGAACGGCCAGGACGACCAACCCGAGCCCGACGTGATCGTCGGGGCCGCCGGCGTAGACCCATAGCAGAGGCACCGGGAACCCCTGCGGGCGGTAGAGCCGGACGAGGCGCCACCCCCGAGGCTCCAGAGCCACGGCCAACAGGCTCAGGAACGTTTCCGTCGTGGCGCGGCCCCGGTACGTCCGCCACCGCAGGACGTGCCGCTCAACCTGGACGTTCAGAGGGCGCAGATGGCCCATACGATCTTTCCGCCTTCCGTGATCGGTCGGGTTCCCCAGTCGTGCACGATCTGCGACATCAGCAGCAGGCCCCGCCCCGAGGTCGCCTCCAAGTCCTCCGGGCCGACCACCGGCAGCCCCGCTCCCTGGTCCCACACCTCGATCACCGCCAAGTCCGCGCGGACGTCGCGGAAGACACGAAGGATGATCTGACCCTCGCCGTGCCGGCACGCGTTGGTCACCAACTCGCACACCACCAGACGCGCCACGAAGTCGTCCGCGGAGCCCCACATCCGGAACTGCGCGGAAAGGAAATTCCTCGCCAACGCCGGCGCACTTTCGTTGGGGGCGAGAAGAAGAGTCGGGATTTCTGGGGCAGGTGCGGACATATCGCTACAACCTTCGGAACGTTGCCGGTTACTTCGGGTGTAAGGATGCTCGCTCTGAGCTACGCTCGCTACGTTCCGGAACCATCCGCAACAAACGGGAGAGGCCATGCTCGCGCGGGAGTCGCTCGACCCGTCAAGATCGATTTGGCACTTCATAGCGTGCCACCTGCGCCGCCACCGCAAAGCACACGGAATGTCCGGGCAGGCTCTCGGCGACCTGCTTGAGTGTGACCGTTCGACTGTTTCCCGCTACGAGTCCAACACGCTCAAGCTCAAGCGGGAACACGCGGAGATCATCGACCGTGTGTGGAACACCGACGGCATGTTCACGGCCCTGGTCGGGTTCGCCGAGCGTGCCGACGAGGGCAACTGGCTGCTGGAACTCGCCGAACTGGAGGCGCGCTCATCCAGGCTCAGGATGTGGGAGTCATCGGTCATCCCGGGGCTGTTCCAGACACCGGACTACGCGCGTGCCGCACTGAGCGCCGGAACAGCGGAGGATCTTCAAGCGACCCTTGAGCGGCGGCTGGCACGGCAGGCCACCGTATTCGGCAGGACGAAGCCACCACGAGTGACGGCCCTTCTCGGCTGGGCGGCAGTGTCACAAATCGTGGGCGGTCCGGACGTCATGCGCGGCCAACTCACTCGGCTGATCGAGCTGAGCGAGCTTCCCTTCATCAGCATCCGGATAGTGGAGAACAACGCGGGCGCGCATCCGGGCCTCGACGGCCCTTTCGTGCTCCTCACGGTCGGCGACCGGGACATCGCCTACACCGAAGCGGCGACGCGTGGCTGCTTCCTCATGGACCCGTTCGATGTGCAAGAAGTGGCAGTAAGGTACGACTTGATGAGCGACATAGCCGCCCCGGTCGGCCCAAGTCGGGCCTACCTGGAGGCCGAACTGGAGAAGTACACATGACCCAGTGGCGCAAGTCGAGCCGCAGCGGCACAGGCGGCCAGTCCAACTGCGTGGAGGTTGCGAATCTCTCTGGTGACGTCGGCGTACGCGACAGCAAGGACCCGAGCGGCCGCCACATCACCCTTCTGGCTGAGCGCTTCCGCCGACTGGCCGCCGACATCAAGCGCGGAGCACACGACCTCCCCTGACAGCCCATCATGCGATCACGACGAGAGCCCGTGAGTCGAGCGGTGCGGCGAGGGCTCTCTTACCGCAGACGGCCGAAACGTTCATGGTCGAGTTGCCCACTCGGTCATGGAGGGGCACGAAGCTGCCGGCTCATTTGGTGGGCAAGTTGGAGCCGACTAACGTCTACATCGATGTCGTCGCTCATACGGTCTGGGCAGTCCTGCAACACCGGCCCGCAATCGTCCATGACGAGCCCGGCATGCTCGGTCGGTTGCAGGATCGGGCGGCGCGGGTCCTGAACGGAGCCGCGATGTCCGTCCAGTCGCGACGGGAGTTGGAAGAGGTCCCTCTACGGTCTACGTATGGCGGACGGCCGTTAAGAGGAGGGTGAGCATGGCGAATGAGACGGAGCGGCTGGCGGGTTTCCTGTACGAGATCGGCCTTCTTAAGCGCTACAAGCGCACAGGCTGGCTCGTGGCAGGTGTGAAGGACCCCGAGAGCATCGCCGATCACTCGCTCCGTACGGCGGTCATCGCAAGCGTCCTGGCCGCGATGGAGGGCGCCAACCCCGAGCGCGCCGCGTTGCTCAGCCTCTTCCACGACACTCAGGAAACGCGCCTCACCGATATCCCTTATGTGGCCAAGCCGTACGTGAAGAAGGCACCCAACGAGCAGGTCACCGAGCGCCAGACACGCGGCCTGCCTGAGGTGGTCACGAGGATGATCTCGGGTGTAGTCGCGGAGTACGAGGGGAAGGCCAGCGCCGAAGCGATGTGCGCCCGCGACGCGGACAAGCTTGAGTGCCTCATTCAGGCCATCGAGTACCGGGAGCACGGCAATCAGAACACCGAGCCGTGGATAGACAGCTCACTTGCGCAGCTCCAGACTGCGTCTGCCAAGCGTCTCGCCGAGGAGGCGCAGAAGACCGGCTCTCTCGGCTGGTTCAAGCGAGCGTTGAACGGCGACGAGGGCGCGTAACAGCGTCCTCGTCCTGGGCATTCGATGGTGTTGCTGTACATCAGACATCCCGGGTTTGGTCGAACCTGGGAAGACCATCAGTCGAACGAGTACGGCTGCCCACCTCTTCGCAACCTACGACGGATGAAATCCCTCCCCTCGCCAGATCGACTGGACGAACCTGACACCGAGGACGTTCTCGGCGGTTCCTGTTCTTGCTGCGCAGACCGGGTAGTGGGTATTCCATCAGCAAGATGAACGGTGCGGTAGCGGCCGACAGTAAGCGTCAGAATCGGCTCGCCAATTGACATGAACTTGCCTTCGAGAACTGACGCATAATCAGGTCAATGCGGGATGCAAGATAGCTGGTAGAGCGCTACCTATTGTGGATAACTTCCGCTCGGAAGATCACACTGGCCAGGTGGGGACCGAGCGCGGTCCTTAAAGCCAGGAGCGGAGGTATATAACGACAGACAAGCGAGGCAACGGCAGGGCGGAGCCGCTGCAGCGTCGAGCGAAGCTCGGCGGTGGGCGGCGGCGAGAGCGGGAGCTGAGAATCCGTGTCAGCGACGTGGAGTATGAAGAGCTTCACGAAGCGGCGACGCGAGCCGGGCTCGCCTGCAGCGCTTTCGTCGTAAAGACCGTTCGCACTGCGATTCGCGAGCAGCGACCTGTGGACGGGGCGCTCGTGGCGTTGCATGCCGAGCTGCGGAATGCCAGCCGTCAGATCAACGCGGTCGGGGTGAACCTCAACCAGCTCGTGCGCCATGCCAATGCCTACGACGAGGTCCCGGAATCAGTGACGTGGTTGGCGGCGTACTGCTTTCAGGTGGTGCGGCGGGCGGAGGCCGTCGTCGTGGAACTCGGTAGGCGGCTGCCGTGATCGCGAAGGTCACTCGCGGCGCCGATGTCGGCAACCTCCTGCGCTACCTGTACGGGCCGGGCAAGGGCAACGAGCACGCCGACCCGCACATCGTTGCCGGGTACCCCACCCGGCCGCTTTGGAACCCACACGACGCGCGGACGGGAAGCGTGATCTCCGGCCGCTGGCCGAGGCGCTGCGCTCGCCCCTGGAGACGATGCGGCGGAGCCGGCCCGCTGAGCCGGTCTGGCAGTGCTCGCTCCGGACCGCCCCCACTGATCGTCCCCTGACCGATGAGGAGTGGGCCGACGTCGCCGAGGAGCTGATGCACCAGACCGGCATCGCACCACGCGGCGATCCCGAGGCGTGCCGGTGGATCGCCGTGCGTCACGCCGACGATCACATCCATGTCGTGGCCACACTCGCGCGAGAGGACGGCCGCAGACCCAACATCACCCGCGACTACCTCAAGGCCCGCACTGCGTGCCAGGTTGTCGAGCAGCGGTATGGGCTGTGCCGTACCGCGCCCGCGGATCGGACGGCGGCGCCGCGTCCTTCGCGTGCTGAGCTGGAACGGGCCCAGCGCGCTGGCTTGGAGGAGCCGCCGCGTGTTGCGTTGCGGCGGCACGTGGCCGCCGTTGCCGCATCGTCCGGCAGCGAGGAGGCGTTCTTCACCGGCCTGCGTGAGCGCGGGCTGGCGGTGCGGCTGAGGTTCAGCGTCCGGACGCCCGGTGAGGTGACCGGCTACGCCGTCGCGGTGCCCGACTACAACAACTCGGCGGGTGAACCGATCTTCTTCTCCGGCGGCAAGCTCGCCGCCGACCTCACCTTGCCCAAGCTGCGTCACCGATGGACGGACGGCGAGGCCCGCCGACCGACGGTCCGGTCGCGCAGGTGGACGCCGGGTTCGTCCGCCGACCACGAAGTGCGGGCCGCGGCCTACCGGGAGGCCGCCCGAGCGGCCGGGACGGCGGCCTGGCAGATGCGAACGCTCCATGATCCAAGGGCCCGCGCCGATCTCGCAGTGGCGACCGCTGACGTCCTGCACGTCACGGCGGACATCACCGGCAACCGCGAACTGGCCCGGGCCGCCGACGACTACGACCGCGCTGCCCGAGAACCGTTCGGTCGTCCGCCACCGGTCACTCCGTACGGAAGCGCCCTGCGTGCGGCAGCACGGACGCTTGCAATCGCCAACGTCGGCTGGGGAGATCGACGCGAGCAGAGAAGAGACCTCACCGTCGATCTGCTGTTCCTCATAGCGAACCTCGCCGACCTCATCGAGTCGGCGGCCGAACACCGTCTTGCCCAGCAGCGCCTCGCCCAAGCCGATGCCGCACGCCGGGCCGCAGAGAGGCTGAACGCCGTCCGACGGACGGAGCCCCGACCAGCTACCTCGGTGCCGCCGCACTCGATGCCTTCGGTCGCGCCATCCTCCACGCCCGCCACCAAGGCGCGGGATGCAGCGAGGCGGTCGACCAGGCCCGGAGCGCGATCAACCACGTTCACAGCAGCGGTCTGTCGCCCGGAGGCAGCGCAACACCGTCCCCCGCCCCCGTCGTCGAACCGGCACCTGCGGCCACGCTCCGACGAACCGAGCCACGAGCGAGACATCCCGAGAATGGGCGGCTGCGCACGAGATGGTTCGGCAACCCCCGGAGAGGGGCCGGAGCGTGAAGCAGATGAGCCAGGACGAGTTGCTTGCGCTCCCCATCACGGTCAGCGTCGAGACCGCAGCCCGTGCCATCGGGCTCGGGCGCACGCGCGCCTACCAGCTTGCCCGCCATGGACAGTTCCCCTGCAAGGTGATCCGCATCGGCGCCAGCTACCGCGTCGTGACAGTCGACCTACGGCGGCTCCTCGGCATCGAGCCGAACTAGCGAGCCGTCCAACGAACGAAGGTCCGGTTCCCGTCAGGGGGCCGGACCTTCCGTGTTGAGGGTGCCAGGTTCGTCGGCGTGCTGATCTCCGCCAGGGATGGTCAGACCATGATCACCGAGGTTCGTAGTTGAACCAGGATGCCGCCCAGACGTGCCAGATCCCAGTGAGGGTGACAAATGATCTTGAAAGAGGCACTCAAGATCGCCCCGCAGGGCTCTGACCTGGGGAAACGAGAGAGCGGGCGACGGGAATCGAACCCGCGTAGCCAGTTTGGAAGATATCGGTTCCCGATCTTGAAACCAGCCCTGATGCAGCTCGACAGCCACATCCCATGATCCGCAAGCGACCGTAGCACCCCCCTACCGACCACCCCAACGGGCACGATCAGGGCACGGCGTGGCACGTTGCGGCCACCCACTTTCGCCGAGGTGAGCGCAGTGCCACCGTTGGTGTTCTGGGGAGGTCATCATGTACGTCACCGCATGGAGCAACGGGGGAACGGGGTACGGCCTGGAGGTTCAGGAGAGCGATAGAGATCGCTACTTCGATCCCGCCTGGCAGAATGTGATTTTGGAGCTTTCCGGCCGTGGCCGAATAGACGTAAGAGTCTCGCCTTCCTTCTGGCGTGGGTGCCGTGAGCTACGGAGCGCTGAGATCGGTCGATGGCTCCATGCGCACAACCTCGCCCCCTGGCCACGGGGCCGGCGCCCTCGCGTCGTCATGGAGCATGTCACAGGCAATCAATTCGTCGTCCGCTCGCCGTCGAGTAAGTGAGGCGCAAGCACACGCGCACTTCCCTGAGCTTCCCGTCTGCCGTCGTCCCGCGCTCCGCGCTACCGGGGCTGGGCTAGGGGGCGAAGGTGGAGCGCCCCACTGGACGAACGACCTTCGCCCCCTAGCCCTGGTCTGGTAGATCTCCGATCGGGACGTCGGCAGACGGGAAGCTCAGGCTTCCTACCTCAACCCTCGGTGACCGTCACGGGCACGGCCGGGGCTTCCCAGAGTCAGAGTGCCCCCGCCGGAGGCAAAGAAGACCTCGGCCACGTGTGACGGGAGGACGGGCGGTGGCGCGACCCCGTGACCGCCGGTGGCTGGCGCACAGGGCGGGGGTGTCGCGATGCGCGGCCCGGCGCGGCCGTCCGGTGACCGGCGCCCACGCCGCACGCTCCGGGCGGCCTGGCGCGGGGCCGCGCAGCGGCCTGAGCGCTGCCGCCCCTTGATCTATAACAGCCCAATTCGGCAGAGCATCCAGTCCATAACTTGTCCTGTCCCGGACATGCTTGGTGCCTTGGTCATCAACTGCGTGACGCGTTATTGAGCTTCATTTCGGGGCAGCTCTTTACGGTAACCGTGTCCAAGTGGAGGATAAAAGTGCGACATACGCTAATTGCTTTGTCGGCAGTGGATGGCCCGAAGATTAAGGTCTCACCAATTAGACTGATGTCCATAGTCGACTTCAACTTCTTTCGAAGTTGCACGAGTTGAGTAGTTTTCCGAGCTTGAAGAGATGTCAGTCTCCCATTTCCATGTACGATCGCATTTCGGGCTTCGACTAGTGCCCTAAACTCCTGGGTCGCGCTGTCGCCTGCGATTTTAATCCCGAAACCCTTTTTGAGCCAATCTAGTCGCGTATCCCAAGTCCTAAGTATATCGTCATGCAGCTCGGCCATAAGTGCTGCACCAAGAGGGCTGGATCTTGCGTCGCTACGTGCGAGCAGCGAATCAATTAGTTGTACAACATGACTTTCAATGAGAGTCGCGCTAGAAGTCACTATCCATTCGATAGAGACGTTCTCTCTTTGTGCAACTTGCCGGGCGAGCTGGGCGAGCATGCTAAGACTGTTATCCCCGGATTCTGTCAGATAACTGAAGTCTATGGCTGTGCCCATGCTGCGGCCTCTCGATTCAAGGGATTGTCGTCCTCAATAGCGTTACGAATCTCCCTTGCCATGTTTACTTGGCGTGCGGCCGCCGCGCTGAGAGCTGGTTGGGTCATCGGTGAAGCTTTTCGGTAGAGCGACCCAAGTTCGCTGCTCGTAAGCTTGCTATCGATAGCGCGAATCCATGAAGCGTGAGCTCTCACCACCTCATGGCGGTCGGAGAGTTGAAGTGAGACCCATTCACTGATCTCAAGCGGTATATCACCCACCTTTGCGTTCAATTTCTCGATAGTATCAAGGAACCACAACTTCGCCCAGGGGCTTTGGCGTCCCATGTTGATTAGAGAGCGGAGGGTGCTCCAGTGATCCTCACTTGAACGCTCCGCTCGGCTAGCCACGTATCGACAGACATGTTCCAGTCGCTGGGGATTATGGAAAACGAAGTCCCTCAGCAATCTGTCGTCGAGGCGTTCGTCATAATTCATGCAAACAATCAGCGCTGTCAGTAGGGGGCCTTGAATAGGGTTGTTGACTTGTGTTTCTGGCTCCGACTTTTGAGCCTTCGACCACCAATCATGCAGTATCTTCCAGCAGGCCGCATGTAGTGCTTCTACGGCTCCGGGCTCAATCTCTTCCTCCTCCCATTCCGGCCCTTCATAAATTCCGCCGCCTACTGCAACGCGGATAATCTTAGTGAGTGCTCGTCTTGCATTGCGAAGATTTGCGTTTAGGAAATTAGCGTCAGCTTGCTGACGTGAGATGAGGGTTGCCTTCTTGTAAATCGCAGTCTTCTGTGATGAAAGGATCAGGCCGAGTTCTCTCGCGTACTCGGCTGCATCTTCTATTATTTGATTTGCCTGGCTCCAGCCTTCTGCGCAAACCCTAATGTCGTCAGCATAGCGAAACACTGATCGTCCGTCGCGGACCAATCGACGCTCAAGAACACTCAGGTATGCATCGGCCAAGCGATCGCTTGGATATTGCATTTGAGGCAACCCTCGCGGTCGTCCAAACAGTTCCTGTAGAAAAGCTACGGTGGCTTCGCATGTGTCCACCTTCATTGAGCGAAGTAGGAGTTCGTCCCGCAGATATGCGTGATCGATGTACTCATAGCAAGAAGCGATGTCTATCTCTGCAACGTAGTCTTGTTGGCCGTCAAGACCGAATGCCTGATATTGGTTGTACTTTGCGCCGCCACGTGAGGATTCAGGTAGGTCGTCTTCTAGATTCTTTACTAGGGCGCCGTATAGGGTCCGACTGGCCGCGGTCGTGAGAGTGACTGGGCGCGGGCCAAATCCCTTGCGAGGCATAGTTATCGTTTCGCTGATAATCGGACTTCCGGCGGCCAAAGAGGCTTTCGCGTACGAGACCAACTGCCCGGCGGCGTTCTCAAGGCACCGATCGGAGATGAGAAGGGGAAGATGATCTAAGGATGTTGTCGTCACTAGGCTGGCGCTGGTTGCAAGATCAATGTTCGCTAGCAGGCTCGGCTTAGCCTTCATCCTGGCCTCCGGTGAACGTAACCTGATCGACTTCCTCTATGGCCAAGTGCCAAGGAAAAGCATCTTTGTAGATACTGCCCATACCGGCGGGGTGGGGTTGGATCCCGTTGGGGCCCAGGAGGATGCGGACGCGCTCGGTGCGAAGTATATTAATGCTGCGTTGGAACGCGCTGCGGTCTGCTAGGGCCGTGTTGATAAAGGGAAGGACTGCAACGGGGATTCCTAGTCCTGGGGCTTCGGCGAGGATTCCTAGGGCGTAGGTGTCGCTGATGCCGTTGGCCCATTTGTTGATGGTGTTGTAGGTGGCGGGGGCCACGATGATGGCGTCTGCTTTTGGGGAGCGGGGCTCGCCTGGTTTGCGGTATTCGCTGCGGACGGGGCGGCCGGTTTGGGCTTCTAGGGCCTCGGCGTCGATGAAGTCTAGGGCTGAGGGTGTGGCGATGATCTGGACGTCCCAGCCCCGTTGGTGGGCGAGCGTGACGAGTTTTCCGACATCGCCGGCGGGGCCTGCTGCGCACACGATGACGTAGAGGACTTTGCGGCGGTCGGGCTCGTCGGTCACAGATGCACCCCGATCTCGGTGGTGAAGTCCCTGAGTTGGCGTTTGGTGCTGGGTGGGGCGGTGACCATGAGGTCGCGCAGCATGCGGTGTACGGCGGGGCGGGCCGAGATCTCTTCGGGGGCCAACTGGTGGGCGACGCGTAGGACTTCGTATGCCTTGTCGTGCTTGCCCCATTGGGTGAGGGCGCGTGAGGTGTCGATCAAGAGTGTTGCTTTGCGCTCGGTGAGGGGGATGCGGTCCAGGTCGACGGTTCGGGCTTCCTGGATGGCGGCTCCGGCGTCGCCCAGTTGGAGGGCGATGTTGACGCGGTGGAGCTGGACGTTGGTGGGGCCGAATGCCGTCCAGCGGTGGTTGAAGTCTCCGCCGAGTTCGCGGCCTGCGTCCTGGGCCTCGTCCAAGAGAGCGGCGGCGGTGTGGCGGTCGGTGCGGTGTCCGGCGGCTACGGCTCCGCGTAGGAGTAGTGCGCCGTAGACGGACAGGAAATCAGGGGTGCGCTGGTCGGTGTCGCGGCCGATGCGTTCGGCGTAAGTGCTGGCGGTCTGGGTGGCTGCGCCGTGGTGGCCGTCGTTCATCAGGGCGTGGGTGATGATGCGGGCGCTTGACCCGATGATCGTGAGGTCCTGGCTGTTGCGGGCGGCCTGCATGCTGCGATCGGCGGCGACCCATGCCAAGCCTTCCTCGTCGAGCTTGAGCAGGATGCTTGCGGCGACGTGGTGGGCCTCGGCCGAGAGTGCTTCGGCCTGGAGGCGGGTGTCTCCCTCGTGGGTGGCGCATGCGGCGCGCAAGTCTGCCAGGAGCCTGGGCAGGGAGTTGATGACGGTGGAGTATTGACAGTCTTGGTAGGTGCGTTTGGCGGCGGCTACGGCCTTGGTCAGGCGGGGCATGCTGAGCGCGGCCGGGCTGGGGTCGCTGCTGAGGGTGGGGTAGCCGGCGAGAGCGGCGGCGAATGCCTCGACGCCTTCGAGGGGTGCGCCGTCGTCGGGTAGGTCGGCGAGGATGGCGCTGAACAGGCTTGCCCCCGCCAGCTTGGTGAAGGTCCTGCGGCGCACGGGGTCCCCTTCCTCGACGTTGGGCTCTACGTCCAGGGAACCCAGGAATGAGGCCGGAACCAACCCCGCGGGCTCATCCCGCGGTGTGATGACCGTCGCGTTCGTGCTGGTCGGCGGGGTGAGGTTACGGGGTGCCAGACCGAGTGTCATACGGGCGGCGTCGGGCATCTGGAGGCCGTCGGCGATGCGCTCGAAGACTTCCAGGGTGAGGATCTGGCGGCCGCCCTTCTTCATGGTCTCGCTGACCTTGGCTTGGGTCATGCCGCATGCGATCGCTATTTGGGTCTGGCTGGCGCCTGTGTACTGGCGCAACAGGTGGAAGACGGTTCGGATGTCTCGGGTGGTCAGGGCCTGGGTCATCTGCGGGCGTTGCCACAGTGATTCCGGGATGACGATCGGGTCTGACGCCCGTCCCGACATCGGGTCTCCCTCCGCGTGACTCGTCCTTGCTGAGCGTATATCCCGTCGCGGGATACCGCCTGGGAATGGGTGCCGGACCGAAATTCTTCGATCGTGGTCGGCATGACGCAGCAGCAAGGAACAGGCAACGCGGACTGCTCCCGGTGTAACGGCCGGGGTTGGAAGTTCGTCCATCCTCGTCGGGCGGTGCTGGTGGGGATGCCGGGCGACTCCGGCCCCGAGGTGGAGCGTGCGCCGTGTCGTTGGTGTGTGCCGGTGCGTGGGGTGCGCGCGGCGTAACGGGCTGCGGGGCCGGTGGGTGTTGCGGCGGCCGGGGCGCGGTCGGTCTTGGCGTCCGGTGTTGATCGCGCCTCCGGGGGTGTGGGTCCTCCGGTGGCCGTCGCCCTACCGGCCCCGCTTTGTCTTCTCTGGGAGTGGTGATCGTGGGTCGTGTGGTGAATCGGGTTCCGCTGGGGGAGTCGTGGCGGGCTTCGGCGTTGGCGCTGGTGGCTGCGCTGGAGGCGCGCGGCCTGGTGGCCGAGGTGTGGGGCCATGGCGCGGTGCGGGCGCGCAACCCGGCCGGGGAACCCGACCCTGATGATCCGCGGGGCCAGGGGTTCGCTCCGGGGCTACGGCAAGAGGTGCTGTGCCGTCCCCGTGATGGCGGGTTGTGGTGGCTGTGGGTGTGGTCGGGGGTGACCCGTAGTTCTCCTGTGGAGTTGGAGCCGTTGTGCCCAATAGAGGAAACGACCATGGCGGCGGATCGGATCGCGCGGGTGCTGGCCGTTCCGTTCGCCGGCGCGGCGGGCTCGTCGGGCGGGTGCGGGTGATGGGTGTTTCGTGGGTGGCGGCGTCGGATCAGGCGGGCAGGTCGGTGGCGGCGCAGATTGAGCGGGAGTTCTCCGGCGTGGTGGCCTGGTACGGGCAGGCGACCGGGGCGTGGTGGGCGATGGTGCGGGTCCACCGTGATGTGCGGCTGGTGGAGGCGGTCGACCCGCGTGAACTGCGCGACGCGATCACGAACGCTCGGGGGTGGCCGTGGCCGAGGTGATCGGCGCAGATCACGACACACATCGGGCGGGGCATGAGGGGATCGGGCTGGAGTGCCCGGTCTCTTGCCTTGGAGTGCGGACAGTCGGTGACCTGCTGCGGTTGCTGGTGGCGGCGGGTCGGGTGTCGGAACTGGGCGCGGAGTTCGCTTCGACGGTGGCTGAGGTTCCGCATGAGCATGAGCGGGTGAGTGCGGGGTGCCCGGTGGAGTGCTTGGGGTTGTCGGCGCATGTGCTGAACGCGTTGCGCAACGATCGGGGCCGTACGGCGACGGTGGGGGATGTGCTGGGGTTGCTGCGGTCGCATGAGTTGGCCGAGGTGCGCAACATTGGTCCGCGGCGGGTCGGTGAGGTGCGCACGGCGTTGGTTGCGGCGGGCTTCCCGGTGCCGCGTTACCTGCTGTGAGACTTCTTGCGGGCGGCCGAATCCGCGTCGCCGTGGGGGTTGTGGCGGTGTCGGTGCTGCGTGTGGCGGTCGGGTAGGCGTGACGTGGGTGCATGTGGGCGCTACAGTGCCGTGAGATGCGCTTATGCGGTCAAGCGTCCTAGTAGTCAGGTGGTCGTCATGTCGAGCTTGGAGTTCGAGCCTCCGAAGTATGCGCGGGTGGTGCTGGAGGTGCGGCGCCGGATCGAGAACGGCGACTACCCGCCCGGCTCGCTGCTGCCCTCGGAATCACAGCTCGTCCGCGAGTTCGCCGTAGGCCGTACCACCGTGGTCCGCGCGTTGCAGATGCTCCAGCAGGACGGCTGGATCATCCGCGAACACGGGCGCGGCTCCTTCGTCAAGGGACGCCCCTCCTCGACGGCGCGGCCATCCCGTCCGGGCCTGACGGTGCTCGACCAACCCGAAACCTCCGACGGTGTGACGCTGGTCGACGCCGGGACGGTCGATGCCCCTGCGCCAGTGGCCGCGCTGCTGGGCCTGGACGGCGGCCGGCTGCTGGCAAGGCGCTGGGTGACCGCTCGGGACGGCATCGTCTCGGAGGTGGTGACGTGCTGGTTCCCGCAAGAGCTGACGTTCGGCACCGACCTGGACAAGGACTCGGCGCTTCCGGTCGGGCTGCGCGATCACCTGCGCACGGTCAAGGGCTTGCGCATCGACCACATCACCGAGCGGTTGACCGCGCGGCTTCCCGCCGGCGACGAACCTCGCCTGCTGGGGATCAAGAAGACTGAGCCGGTGCTGTCGACGGTGGCGAGTCTGCATGACGCCTCTGATGCGGTGCGGTTCGTGGCCGAGGTCGTGATGCCGGGGTCGCTGCATGAGCTGGAGGACGTGTACAGCGTCCCGGACTAACCCGCGCGTCCCCTGACCTGCCTCTCTTTCGAATGTGACGCACGTCACTCACATCATCGGTTGTCCGGTCGAGTGTGCGAAGTACTATCTAAGTATGCACTCGACCGGACAAGCGGACGGGTGAACATCTGGAGGTAGTCAGAGATGGCTGTGCAGGGTCCGTTCAAGGTCGCGTTCGGGGACGTGTTCCCCTACGGCGCGTACATCAAGGGCGGCGTCGAACCGGTGCGCGACTTCGACCGGTCGACCCGCGAGAACTTCGTGCAGGCGCGGGACAAGGATTCCGGGGAACTGGTCTGGGCGGTGGAGGTCTTGGACGCCGACCCGGAACAGAAGGGGACGTTCAAGGTCAAGCTGATGGCTCCGGTGCAGCCGATCATTCCGGAGGCTCCGGCGGGTTTCCCGTTCGTGCCGGTCGAGTTCGACGGCCTGGCGGTCACGCCGTACGTCAACTCCGGTACCGGGCGGCTGGCCTACAGCCTGAAGGCGGCGGCGGTGCGTCCGCCCAACTCCCGCGGCGCGGCCCGTACCTCGGGCAAGGACGGCGCGGCTGCCAAGGACGCTGCGTGATGGCGGGCGGGCGCATGTCGGCGCTGTCGCTGCCCATCGACGGCGCGGCCTCCACCGAGTTCCGCTCGTTCCGGGCGCGTACTCCGCTGTTCACCGTCTCGGCGGGTCGGGTGCTGGTCACCCTCACCCTTCCCGAACGACTGGGCGCCTCGGATGTGGAGTTCGCGCGGGGCCTGGCCGAGCAGGCGGCGGCGTACGCGGTGGAGGTGGAGCGGCTGTACCGCTCCGGACGTCGTCCCTCGTCGGGGCGTTCCTCGGGCAAGGGGAGGGCTGCGTGATGGGCACCTACAGCTACACCACGGTTGAGGTGGAGCAGGACGGGACGGCGGTCACGTCGGTGACCCTGCACCCGGACGAGCGGGTGTCGGTGCTGTGTCCGCGTGGCAAGAACCGGGCGCAGATCTCGATCTCGCACGCCTACGCCAACGTGCGCATCGTTCCGACCAACGCGACCGCACCGACCGCCGCGGACGTCCGGGTCGCGCGCAAGCTCGCCGAGTCGCTCGCGGCCTACGCGGCCGAGGTGGAGCGGCTCCACGCCCTTACCACCGGCCAGACCGGCGAAACGGGCGAGGACGCGGGGGAGTGTTTGGCATGAACGCGCTGCCCATGCTCGCCTTCGTGCTCGTCGTCCTGGCCGGTGTCGGCGGCGTGGGGCTGCGGGTGCTGCTGGACGCCTTCGAGCGTCGCCGGTCGGTGCGCTGGGCTCACACCCTGACCCGGTTCTGCGGTGACTCGGACTGCCGGGTGTGCCGCTCCCGGTCCCTGTCGGCACAGGTTCCGCGCGTTCGGACTGGCTGATTTAGGTGGGGCGGCTGGAGCTGGTACCTCCGGCCGCCCCGCTTCTCTCCCCTGAACAAAGAAGAGGTGACCCATCATGGCATGGGAGTTCCGCAAGCTCGGACCCGGCGAAAACGTCGCGGTCGAAACCCAACGAGACCCGTTCGCGGCCCCCAAGTGGGCGCCTCCGGTGTGGCACATGCCAGAGGGCCTGGTCCTGATCGTCAACGCCGTCCGCTTCCTCGTCCGCACGCTGGTGTTCCTGGTCCGCAACATCGTCCCCGTCTCGATCACGGCCGGGCTCGGCTGGCTCGGCTACCGGTTCGGGTGGACCGTCCCCGTCCTCGTCCTTGCCCTCGTCCTCGTCGGCCTGGCCCTGTGGGCGGGTGTGGACCGTCCGTCCTTCGTCCGGTACGCGGTTCGTCCCGTCCGGTCCTGGTGGCGGTTGGTGTTCGTCTACCGGCGGGACTGGCAACCCGTCCTGGTCACGGCCGGGCTCACCAAGACCCACAAAGGGCGGGAGTACCTGCCCTCCCTCGTCCGCGTCCGCTGCGGTCCAACCTCCGATCGGGTCCTGGTCCGCATGCTCAAAGGGCAGGCCCCCGACGCATGGGAGCGGGTGGCGGCCAACCTGGCGCACGGCTTCGGCGCAACCCTCGTCCGCGTCCGAGACGGGGACCGTCCAGGCCGTATCTGGCTGGAGTTCGTCCGCCGTGACGCCCTCGCCGTCCCGATACCGGCGCTGCCCGTCCCGGACGCCTCCGATGTCGACCTACGGGCATTGCCGGTCGGACGGGCCGAGGACGGCTCACCCTGGCGGCTGCGGCTCCTCGGTACGCACGTTCTGATCGCGGGGGCGACGGGGGCCGGTAAGGGCTCGGTCATCTGGTCGACCATTCGCGCGCTGCTGCCGCTCCTGCTGTCCGGGCTGGTGGAGGTGTGGGCGGTCGATCCCAAGCGCATGGAACTGTCGTTTGGGCGGGCGCTGTTCGAACGGTACGGGCGGTACTCCTCCGATCCGTCCGGCGGCATGGTCAAGCTCCTGGAATCCGCGGCTGAGGACATGAACGCCCGTGCCGAACGCTTCGCCGGTCTCACCCGGTCGTTCACGCCCTCGCGTGAGTTTCCGTTCCGGGTGATCGTGGTGGATGAGCTGGCGTTCCTGACCGCCTACTGCCCCGAACGCGACCTTCGCAAGCGGGCCGAGTCGGCCCTTGCGGTGCTCACCACACAGGGGCGGTCGGTGGGGTACTGCGTGATCGGTGCGCAGCAGGACGCGCGCAAAGAGGTCAACAACCTGCGCAACCTGTTCCCCGACCGGATCGCCCTCCGACTCGATGAAGACGACCAGGTCGACATGGTCCTTGGCGACGGTGCCCGTGACCGTGGCGCCCTAGCCGATCAAATCTCCTCCGTCCCGGAGATCGGCGCGGGGGTGGGGTTCGTCCGGCTGGAGACCTCGCCGGATCCGGTGCGGGTGCGGGCGGCGTTCGTCTCCGACGCCGATATCCGGTCGATGGTCGCCTACGGGCTGCCCGATCTCGACATCGAGGGGGCCGCGTGACGAGAACCCGCCCTCGCGTCACGCAACCCACCCTCGACGCCCCGGACGTCGACGCCTCCTCGCCCGAACCTGCCCCGGAAGCGGTGGTCAAGACGCTGCCTCCGCTGGCGCGCGGGGTGCTGGAATCGGTCGCGGTCGAGCACGGCGTCTGTATCCGGCCGGTGCCCATGCGGCGGGTCGACCTCACCTCGGGCGCGGCCGAGATGGTGTATGTCCCCTGCGGTCACACGCTGGCCTCGGTGTGCCCCTCGTGCGCCGAACGCAAGCGCAAACTCCGGGCCGTGCAATGCCGTCAAGGCTGGCATCTGGACACCGAACCCCAGATCACCCGCGCTGACCCCGATGACGAGCAACGCGCGTGGATGGAGCTGCGGGCCCAAGCCCAAGCAGCTCGGGATAAGGCGGCCGAGGACGGGACGGCGGACGGGGAAGACTCCGAGTTCTGGGATGCCGTGGTGGGTGACCTCGACCATGAACTCGAACGGTCGGGCGTGCGCGGTGCCCTCAAGACCGGTGACGAGAGCAAGAGCCGGCGAACCCGGTCGACCCGGCGGCGGCAGGATGCTCCGGACCTTCCTCGGCGGCCGGTCGACTCCCGCACGGTCGGCAAGGTGTTCCGCGGCCGTGACGGCAAGACCTTCCGGCCCTCGATCTTCCTCACCCTCACCCTCGACTCCTACGGGCGGGTGCGCTCGGACGGAACACCCGTCGACCCCGACACCTACGACTACACGCGGGCCGCGCGCGATGCCCTGCACTTCTCCAAGCTCATAGACCGCTTCGTGCAGAACCTGCGCCGCTTCGTCGGCCACGACGTGCAGTACTTCGCCGCCGTCGAACCACAACGGCGCCTGGCTCCCCATCTGCACATGGCCATTCGCGGCACGATTTCGCGGGCTGAGCTGCGTCAGGTCGTCGCGGCCACGTATCACCAGGTGTGGTGGCCCTCGACCGATCGCGTGGTCTTCGAGGGGGAGCGGCTGCCGGTCTGGGATGACGTGGCGGGCGAGAACGGCGGCTACCTCGACCCGGCAACCGGTGAGGTCCTGCCCACCTGGGATGAGGCCCTAGACGCCCTTGGGGAAGACGGGGATGCCGAACCGCTTCACGTGGTCAAGTTCGGGCGGCAGGTCGACGCACAAGGCGTCATGGCCGACTCCCCGGACTCTCGGCGCTGCATCGGCTACCTGACTAAGTACCTGGTCAAGGGCGTAGCCGAATGCCACAACGCCGAATCCAGCGCGCAGCGTGAGCACGTCGACCGGATGGCCGAGACCCTCCGCTACGAACCGTGCTCACCGACGTGCGCGAACTGGCTGCGCTACGGCGTCCAACCCAAGAACCCACGCAAGGGCATGATGCCCGGCTTCTGCAAGGGCAAGGCACATCGCCGTGAGCATCTCGGCTACGGCGGACGGCGGGTCCTGGTGTCGCGCAAGTGGTCGGGAAAGACCCTCGCCGATCACAAAGCCGACCGTAAGGCCTGGGTGCTCGCGCGGCTGGCTGAGGCCGGTGTGCCCGTCACCAACCCGACCGACCCGAACGCCGTCCACGTCTGGGAACGCGCCGGACCCGGCGACCCGGACGTGAAACCCGCAGAACAACGCCTCCTCCTGCTGATCAACGAACGCATCCAACGACGTCGGCAACTCGACCAAGCCACCCACAACCCCACCCCAGAACTTTCGGCAACCGCGGAGGCAGCGTGACCGGCAGAGGTAAGCAGATGGCGGCCTTCGACCCTGATGACCGGCTCCTGACCTACGACCAGGCGGCCGAGGTGCTCAATACGACTCCGCGGTTCCCCCGTCGCCTGGTGGAGGAACGGCGCATCCGCTTCGTCAAGGTCGGACGGTTCGTCCGAATCCCCGAATCCGCACTTCACGAGTTCATCGCGGCCGGTCTCGTCGAGCCGGTCACCCTGCGAGGCACAAGGAGGGCCGCGTAATGGCTGGCAAGCGACGCTTCGGGCGCGTTCGGCAACTCCCGTCCGGGCGCTTCCAAGCTCGTTACCTCGGGCCGGACGGGATCGAGCGTCCCGCGCCGAACACCTTCGGGACCAAGAAAGAGGCTGAGCGCTGGCTCGTCCTGAAAGAGGCCGAGATCACGCGCGGTGAGTGGGTGGACCCGGACGCGGGCAAGGTCGCCTTCGAGGTCTTCGCGAAACAGTGGATCGATGACCGCGTTCTCAAGCCTCGTACGGAGGGGCTTTATCGCGCCCTGCTGCGCAACCACCTCCTTCCAACTTTCGGAAAGTACAACGTCGCCGACATCCGTGAGGCCGACGTCCGGCGCTGGCGCAAAGAGCGGCTCGGCGCGGTCGGACAATCGACGGTCGCGAAGTCTTACCAGCTCCTCAAGTCGATCCTGAGCACGGCGGTCGATGACGAGTTGATCCGCCGCAACCCCTGCCGCATCAAGGGGGCCGGCGTGCCCGACACGCCAGAGCGGCAGATGATCCCGCTAACCAAGGTGGTGGAGATCCTGACCAAGATTCCCGACCGCTACCGGGCGCTCGTCCTGCTCGGCACGTTCGCAGGTCTGCGGTGGGGAGAGCTGGCCGGACTGCGGCGGCAACATCTCGACCTGGACGCGGGCGTCGTGCGCGTGGTCAGTTCCCTGGCCGAGTTGGACGGCGGTCAACTCCTGGAGGACACGCCCAAGTCCCGGGCCGGTCGCCGCGTGGTGTCGATCCCTCCGGAGATCGTCCCGGACCTGCAAGCGCACCTGGACGAGTTCGCCGAGGACGGTCCGAACGGCCGGGTCTTCGTCGGCCCTCGGGGCGGCCCTCTCCGGCGCTCCGGCTTCCGGCGCATCTGGAACAAGGTCCGGGCTGACGTCGGCCTCCCTGACCTCCACTTCCATGACCTTCGACACGTCGGCAACACCCTCGCAGCCTCGACCGGTGCAAGCCTCAAAGAGCTGATGTCCCGCATGGGGCACGCCTCGACGCGGGCGGCGCTGATCTACCAGCACGCCAGTCAGGACCGGGACAAGGTGATCGCGGCGGCCCTCGGCGATGCCTTCAAGTTGGCTCGGCAGGGTGACAAGAGTGACAAGGGCACGGCCAAGCCATCGGGCACGCAACGGGCACGAAAGCCTTAGCGATCATGGCGAAAAGCAAGGCCCAGGTGGGGAAACAGGGTTCCTGCCTGGGCCTTCTCAGTGGGAGCGGGCGACGGGAATCGAACCCGCGTAGCCAGTTTGGAAGACTGGGGCTCTACCATTGAGCTACGCCCGCGAGCGGAGGGTTTGCGGGCCCTCGATCGCCAACCCGTAGCGTACAGGGTTCCGGGGGCGGGCGTGCCCGGTGGTGCGGGCGCCGGGTTAGGAGCGGCGGCGGGGGCTGATCGGGTCTAGACTTCTCGCGTCATCGTGTGCGGGCTGTAGCGCAGTTTGGTAGCGCACCGGCTTTGGGTGCCGGGGGTCGTGGGTTCAAATCCCGCCAGCCCGACGGGACGTCCCGGGCCGCCGCTCGGTCGACGCCGTGAGGCGCGCTCGGGCGGCGGCCGGATGCGGGGACGCGTCCTACATTCCCGGGCCTTCGCGGCGGCCGGTGCCGGTGCGGGTCTCCGCGGTTCCGACCTTCGGCTTCTTGGTCTTCCTCATGCCCATCGCGCCGAGGAGACCCAGGAGGCCGAGCAAGCCCCACAGGCCCGCCTTGCCGCCGCCGTCGTCCTCGTTCTGCGCCTGCTGCACCTGCTGGACGGCCGGTGGCTTGGCCTGCTCCGCGAATGCGGGTGCCGCGGGACCGAACGCGACCAGGGCGGCCAGGCTCACCGCTCCGAGGAACTTGCGCATGCTCTTCCCCATTTCCCTAAGTAATGAGTGGCGGATCCAGTCGCTGCCAGGCAGTTCCCTGAAGGGTTGCCGCGTAACGCCTCATACCGGGCGATCACCGTTTGTTGACGCCCTGCTGAAGTGCGGGAAAGGGGTAAAGGAGATTATGAGGGACGTATAGGTGTTTCGGGGGGTGTGGTGGCAAGGGTGCCGGCGCGGACTTCGCCCAGGGCGGTCGCGACGGTACCGGCGACCTCGGGGGCCGCTTCGCGGAGGGCTTCGGCGGACGCGTGGTGGCTGCGGGCGTCCACGTGGGCGGCCTTCAGGAGGGGGAGGACGTCGGAGAGCCGGTGTTCGAGCCAGCCCATGGGGTCGGCGGTGAGGCCGGGCTCGAAGACGCGCCGGCCGGGCTCGTTGTCGAGCATGCCCGGGTGGTGGTGCATGCGGTCCTTGGAGCCTGGACCGCCGGTGACCGACTCCAGGAAGTCGGCCCGCCAGACGGCCTGGTCCACGACGACCTGTTGGGACGCGTTGGGGGAGCCGCGCCAGGAGGGTGTGCCGAGCAGCCGCAGTTCGACGCGGACGCCGCGTTCGTGTCCGCCGCGGTGGGGGTCCGGGTCGACCAGGTAGAGGTCCTCGACCGTGATCCCGAGGGTGTGGAAACAGAACACGCGCAGCACGTCAGGCTCCCCTCACTGTCCTTTTTGTACGATACGTGGAGAATTGGGCCAATCAAGGGTGAGAAATGCCTCGGGGCCGCCGCGCCGCGGGCCTCACGGTGTTTTGAGGGCCTCCGTCTCCGCGGTGCGGACGTCGTAGTCGGCGCGGGCGGCGTCGATCTCTTTAAGATGGGACTCCGCCCAGCTCACGAGGGTGTTGGCCGCGTCCATCAGCGTCGCGCCCATCGGGGTGAGCGAATAGTCCACGCGCGGCGGCATCACCGGGTACACGGTGCGCGTGACGATGCCGTCGCGTTCCAGGCCGCGCAGGGTGACGGTGAGCATCCGCTGGCTGATGCCGTCGATCTCGCGCTTGAGTTCGGTGAACCGCTTGGTGCGCTCGCCGAGCAGCGCGATCACCAGCAGCGACCATTTGTCGCCGACGCGGTCGAGGATCTCGCGGGCCCGGCACCCCGCGGGTGTGTGCTCCATGGTTATCTCCAGGTGACCAGGGCAGAAAAAAGTGCCTTCTTGTGCCGACTCCGAGGGTGTCCGCACCATAGAGGCGGTTCCCAAACAGAACCGCCTTACTTGTCGTAACCCTAGGAGACACGATGACGACCGAGCTTGTCGAGATCCCCGGCTACATCGCCGGCACCTGGACCATCGACCCCGTCCACTCCGACGTCGGCTTCACCATCAGGCACCTGATGGTCAGCAAGGTCCGCGGGCGCTTCGGGACGTTCGAGGGGACGGTCGTGACCGGCGAGGACCCCATCGGCTCGTCGGTGACCGCGACCATCGACCTGACCTCGATCGATACCGGCAACGCCCAGCGCGACGCGCACGTCAGGTCCGCCGACTACCTCGACGTCGAGAAGTACCCGGCGATGACGTACCGCTCCACCGGGGTGCGCCGCAACGGGGACGGCTTCATCCTGGACGGCGAACTGACGTTGCGCGGCCTCACCAAGCAGGTCCCCCTCGATCTGGAGCTGGGCGGGTTCGGCCCGGACCCGTTCCGGCAGGACGACCCGTTCAAGGGCGCTCGCGCCGGTTTCACCGCGACGGGCGAGATCAGCCGGCTGGAGTTCGGCGTCGGCGACGCCGGCAAGGTTCCGGGCGGCAACGGGCTCGGGCTGGGCGACAAGGTGCAGATCATCTTGGAGATCCAGGCGAGCCTCCAGACGTCCTGACCCGGACGTGCGCGGGCGGCACCGGGACACGGCCGGTGCCGCCCACGGGCGTCGTCCCATTGCCTGAGCCCCAGTTCCCGGGCCAGCGGGACGATCCGGGAGCGGCGCTGTGCGGCGAGGCCCGGCTCACCCGCGAGGTACCGGTCGATCGCCGCCTCGCTCAGTTCCGTCCAGCGGGGGACGAGCCACGCCGGGTCCGCGTCCGGGAACGAGCGGATGATCGCCTCGGCCGCCGCCCCCTCATGGTCGAGGAGCGTCCCGTCGAGGTCGAACAGCACGGCCGCGATCATGTGAGGAAGGCGGCGAGCGCGGCGGTCAGCTCGGCGGGCGCGTCCTCCTGCACCAGGTGTCCGGCCCCGTCGATCACCTGGAGGCCCGAACCGGGGACGAGGGCGGCGAGTTCGTGGCCCTTGGCGGCGGGGATCCAGGTGTCGGAGGCCCCGACCAGACGGAAGAACGGCGACCCCCACGGGGCGAGCGCGACGGGGTCGACAAGGGCGAGGGCGCGGTAGCGGGGTCCTGCCCGGCACTCATCTCAGACGTCCCGTACCCCGGCATGTCCCACACGTACACGCGGTGGGTCGTTGCCAGAGCAC
Source organism: Spirillospora sp. NPDC048824 (assembly GCF_043198455.1). Classification (NCBI taxonomy): domain Bacteria; kingdom Bacillati; phylum Actinomycetota; class Actinomycetes; order Streptosporangiales; family Thermomonosporaceae; genus Spirillospora; species Spirillospora sp. NPDC048824. The sequence goes on from NZ_JBICUS010000025.1 coordinate 23,541, forward strand.
GCGCGACACCACGCCACACGTAGGACGAGAACGGCGTGCCGTGCAGCAGGACGACCGGGTCCGCGTGCTCGTCCCCATGCACGTCCCACCGAACCTCACCGGATCTGCTCCGGTACGTCTTGCCCAGCATCCGGTCGTGCAAGGGAGCTCCAAACGTCGTCGGGCGAACAACCGTCTCACCATCCTCGTATCTTCGCCGCAACGCATGGAACGGGCCCCTAACCGGCGTCCAAGGTGGTCAGGGGCCCGATGTCTCGGCTGCCTGAGGGGGCTGGGAGGTCCCCCGGGGTGAACGGCTCAGCCGAGACCGTTCTTGATCGCGGCGATCAGCTCACCGTTCGAGGTGTCGCCGCTGAGCTCCCAGAAGAAGGCGCCCGCCAGGCCCTCGTCCTGGGCGTAGGCCATCTTCCCGCCGATGGTGGACGGCGTGTCGTAGCTCCACCACTGGCTGCCGCACTTGGCGTAGGCGGTGCCGGCGACGGTGCCGGTGGCGGGACATCTGCCCTTGAGGACCTTGTAGTCCTCGATGCCGGCCTCGTAGGTGCCGGGTGCGGCGCCCGTCGCGGTCCCGCCCGGCTCGGACTCGGTGACGCCCGTCCAGCCGCGGCCATAGAAGCCGATGCCCAGCAGAAGCTTGCTCGACGGGATGCCCTTCGACTTCAGCTTGGCGATGGTGTCGGCGGAGTTGAAGCCCTGCTGCGGGATACCCGGGTAGGACGTCAGCGGCGAGTGCGGTGCCGTCGGTCCCTGGGCGGCCCAGGCGCCGAAGTAGTCGTAGGTCATGGGCATGTACCAGTCGACGTACTGGGCGGCGCCGGCGTAGTCGGTCGCGTCCATCTTTCCGCCCGGACTGGCGTCGGCGGTGATCGCGGCCGTCACGAGGTTGTTCGAGCCGAACTTGGAGCGCAGCGCCGACAGCAGGTTCTCCAGTGCCTCAGGGCCACTGGTGTCGCAGGTGAGGCCGCAGGCGTTCGGGTATTCCCAGTCGATGTCGATGCCGTCGAACACGTCCGCCCAGCGCGGGTCCTCGACCAGGTTGTAGCAGGACTCGGCGAACGCGGCCGGGTTCTGCGCGGCCTGGCCGAAGCCGCCGGACCACGTCCAGCCGCCGAACGACCAGATCACCTTCAGGTCCGGGTGCAGCTTCTTCAGCTTGCGGAGCTGGTTGAAGTTGCCGCGCAGCGGCTGGTCCCAGGTGTCGGCGACGCCGTCGACGCTCTGGTCGGCGGTGTAGGCCTTGTCGGTGGCGGCGTAGGCGTCGCCGATGGTGCACTTGCCGCCCTGGACGTTGCCGAACGCGTAGTTGATGTGGGTGAGCTTGTCGGCGGAGCCGCTCGTCTCGATGTTCTTGACGTGGTAGTTGCGCTGGTAGACGCCCCACTCGGCGAAGTATCCGATGACCTTCCCGCCGCCGTTCCCGGGGCCGCCGCCGCCCTCGTCGGTGGTGACCGAGACGGGGGCGGACGCGGGGGAGCTGTTCCCGGCGGCGTCGCGGGCCTTGACGGTGAAGCTGTAGCCGGTGCCGGCCGACAGCCCGCCGACGGTGGCGGTGGTGCCGGTCACCGAGGCGGCCTTCGTGGCGCCCCGGTAGACGTCGTAGCCGGTGACGCCGACGTTGTCGGTCGACGCGTTCCACGCCAGCGAGACGCTCGTGGCGGTCGCGCCGGTGGACCGCAGACCTGACGGGGCGGCGGGAGCCTCGCTGTCGTCGCCGGGTCCGCCGGAGCCGTCGCAGGCAGCGCCGTTGACCGTGCAGCCGGTGAACCAGCCGGGCCCGGTCCCGTTGAACCCGAAGCCGGCCGTGGCGCCCGCGGCGAGAGTCCCGTTCCAGCCGGCGTTGGTGAACGTGTAGTGGTCGCCGGAGACGCTCTTCGTCGCGTCCCACACCGAGGTCACGGCCGTCCCGGACGGCATGTCGGCCTCGATGGTCCAGCCGTTCAGGGACGCGTCCGTCCCGTTGGTGATCGTGCACGTGCCGCCGAAGCCCGTGCCCCAGTCCTGGGTCTTGGTACAGGTGGCGGTGACCGTCCCGGCCGACGACGCGGGTGGCGCCGTGAGCAGGGCGGTGGCCACCGCCAGTGATGTCGCGCCGGCGAGCGCCATGGCCCGCCGTCCGCCCGGTCCTGACATGATTCTCCGTTCGATCGGCCCCCGAGCAAACAGGAATCCCCGCATAATTCTTAGGAAAGTTTCCTAAGAATTGGCCAGATGGTAACCGGGTGGAACGGCGCGTTCAAGGGGTTCGGGACGGCCCGTGATCGAGGGAAACGGTGGTCTAAGCGGCTGCCTGGGCACATACGGGCGGACGTTCCGGAAAGAATCTTCAGGGCGTCCCGAACCAGCCGGGGAAGTCCAGCCGCCACAGGTCGGCGGGCGTGACCTGCCGGAGGTCGTCCTCCATCGCGCGGACCCGGTCGGCGCCCAGTCGCTGCGCCCAGTCGTCCCGGATCCGGTCGAAGATCCGCGCGGACCGGTCCAGGGAGTCCGTGCCCCGCGCCGTCAGCCGGACGATCTTGCGCCGGGCGTCGGACGGGTCGGCGGTGCGCTCGACATAGCCGATCCGCTCCAGCGACTCGATCATCTTGCCCGCGGCCTGCTTGGACACCCCGAGCCGGCGGCCGAGCTCCACCGCCGTCGTGCCGTCCGGGCCGATCGCCTGGAACACGAAGCCGTGCAGCGGGCGCATGTCGGGATGTCCCTGGGCGGCCAGTTCGGTGTGCAGCTCATCGATGATCACCCGGAAGGCGAGGAAGAGCCTCAGCGGCAGCTCGAACCCCGGGGCGTCGCCGTCACTTGACATAGAGGACAACCTCATTGACTATATAGACAACCACATTGTCTAATCTAGGGGATTGGGGCTCATGACGCTCGTCCACGACGCCGAAAGCCGCCGCACCGACACGCCCAACGGCACCATGACCACGTTCGCGACGCCCACCCAGGGCGGCACGCGGGGCCTCGCCGTCTGGCGCGTCGACATGGCGCCCGGCAGGACCGGCCCGCTGCACGCCTTCGACACCGAGCAGGTCTGGACGTTCCTGGAAGGCACCGCCACCATCGACCTGGACGGGCGCAAGCTGGAGGCGGGCCCCGGCGACACCGTCGTCCTGCCCGCCGACACGCCGCGCCAGATGACCTCGCCGCCCGACGCCGGGTTCACCGCCGTCGTCGCCGCCCACGCGGGCTGCCTCGCCTACGACCCGGACGAGGTCGTCGACGACTCCAAATGCGAGATCGCACCCCAGGGCGACGAGCGGCTCGTCCCGCCCTGGGCGCGGTGACCCGGCGGGCCCTGGCCGCTGGGGCAAGCCGTCAGGCGCCCAGGTAGGCGAGGACGGCGAGGACCCGCCGGTTGTCGTCCTCGGACTGCGGCAGACCGAGCTTGCCGAAGATGCCGTTGGTGTGCTTGCTGACCGCCTTCTCGGTGACGAACAGCTTCCCGGCGATCGCCGCGTTCGAGCGGCCCTCGGCCATCAGCCCGAGCACCTCGCGCTCGCGGGGGGTCAGCTGCTGCAGCGGCTCCTCGCGGGCATGCCGGGTCAGCAGCTGCGCCACGACGTCCGGGTCCAGGGCGGTGCCGCCGCCCGCGACCCGCCGCACCGCCTCCACGAAGACCTTGACGTCCGACACCCGGTCCTTCAGCAGGTAGCCGATGCCGCCCGTGCTGTCGGACAGCAGCTCCCGCGCGTACAACTGCTCCACGTGCTGCGACAGCACCAGCACCGGCAGCCCGGGGATCTCCCGGCGCGCCTCCAGCGCCGCCCTCAGGCCCTCGTCGGTGAACGTCGGCGGGAGCCGCACGTCCACGACCGCCACGTCCGGACGGTGCGTGGTGAGCGCCCGCAGCAGCGACGGGCCGTTGTCGACGGCCTCGACGACCTCGAACCCGAACGCCCCGAGAAGGCGGATCAGCCCGTCTCTGAGGAGGGCGAGATCTTCGGCGATGACAACGCGCACGGCAGCTCCATGGTCACGACGGTCGGCCCGCCGGGCGGGCTCGTCACGGCCATCGTCCCATCGAAGGCCGCGAGCCGGCGCTCGATGCCGCGCATGCCGGAGCCCCGCGCCGGATCGGCGCCGCCCGTCCCGTCGTCCCCGATGATCGTGAGCAGCCGGCCGTCCGAATGCTCGATCTGGAGCCACGCCCGCCGCGCGCCCGAATGCTTGACCACGTTGGCGAGCATCTCCGCGACCGCGAAGTACGCCGCCGACTCGACGGGGGCGTCCGGACGCCCCCGCAGGTCGATCCGGACGTCCACGGGCAGCGGCAGGGTCAGCGCCAGCGCCCGGACGGCACCGTCCAGACCGCGCTCGGCCAGGACCGGCGGATGGATGCCGCGGACCAGGTCGCGCAGCTCGGTGAGGGCCGTCCCGCTGGCGGCGCGGGCCTCGGCCAGCAGCTGCTGCGCGGTCTCCGGATCGTGCTTCATCATCTCTTCGGCGAGCCCGATGTTCATGCTCAGCGCGACCAGCCGGGCCTGCGCGCCGTCATGCAGGTCCCGCTCGATGCGGCGCAGCTCGGCGGCGGACGCGTCCACCGTCTCCGAACGCGTCTCGGTGAGCCGCTGGACGCGCTCGGTCAGCGCGCCCCGCGTCGGTGCGAGCAGCGCCCGGCCGAACAGCGCGTGCGCCTTCAGGAACACCGGCCCCAGCGGGACGGACGCCGCCACCATCCCGGCCCCGAGGACGATCGGGCCGGCGAAGCCGAGCAGCCCGTAGTCGTCCAGCGTCCAGAACGGGCCCCAGCCGAAGTTCCCGAACAACGCGATCCACGGCGCGACGAACACGCCCTCCAGCCCGTACACCGCCAGACCGCCCGCCAGGACCCCGAGGACGAGCGCGACCGGGATGTTCACGAACGTCCACAGGAGGTCGCGCCACGACGCCGGGTCCGCCAGCAGCCACCGCAGCCGCGCGAACGGGCCGAGCACGCCCGGCGGTTCCGGCCGGTACGGGACGGCGATCCGCACGCCCGACCATTCGGCCGCCCAGGCCCGCTGCCGGTCGGCGATCGTGCGGATCGCCTGGAACGCGACGGGTGTCAGCACGACTCCCACGCCCAGCGGGATGAACACCAGCGACAACACCGCGAGGATGAACAGCGGCAGGTTCACGGTGAACGCCAGCACGATCTGGACGACCCCGCGGATGAAGCTCGTGAGGACACGCCGCGCATACTCTGCGAGTAGCTCGACGACGTGCTGGCGTTCACTCACCTGGTCCTCCGTGGGCGTTCCATCCGGTAGATCCCGACTCCCTCATTGTGGTCTGCCCCGGTCCAGGGCTCGGTGGTGCTAGGCCCACTTTCGCGGGCGGATGCAGGGGGCTTAGACCTACCCTGCCCCCAGCGCACCCACGTGCTCGGCGGTCATCGAGCGGAAACAAGACAACGCGGTAACAAGACAACGCGGTGACAAGACAACGAGGCCCGTTCCCTGGACAATGCACGCTGACATCCAGGGGAGAAAGCGAATCCAAGCTGTGACAGCGACCACCAGCCAGACGTCCACCGGCCAGCAGGGCACCGAGCCCGCGGTCCGGCCCATCACCCAGCGCATCGCCGAGGAGATCGGCGTCGGCGAGGGACAGGTGCGGGTCGCGGTGGACCTGCTCGACGGCGGGGCGACCGTCCCGTTCATCGCCCGCTACCGCAAGGAGGCGACCGGCACCCTCGACGACGCGCAGCTGCGCGCGCTGGAGGAGCGGCTGCGCTACCTGCGCGAGCTGGACGAGCGCCGCGCCGCGATCCTGGATTCGATCGAGTCGCAGGGCAAGCTCGACGACGCGCTCAAAGCCCAGATCACGGCGGCCGACTCCAAGGCGCGGCTGGAGGACATCTACCTCCCGTACAAGCCGAAGCGGCGCACCAAGGCGCAGATCGCCCGTGAGGCCGGCCTCGAACCGCTCGCCGGCCTGCTGCTGGACGACCCGTCCCACGATCCGCAGGCCGCCGCCGGCGACTACGTGGACGCGGACAAGGGCATCGCCGACGCGGCCGCCGCGCTGGAGGGCGCGCGGGCCATCCTCGTCGAGCGTTTCGCGGAGGACGCCGACCTCATCGGCGCCCTCCGCGAACGCATGTGGAACCGGGGCCGGGTGGTCTCACGGGTCCGGGACGGCAAGCAGGAGGCGGGCGCGAAGTTCTCCGACTACTTCGAGTTCGCCGAGCCGTTCACGAGGCTGCCCTCGCACCGCGTCCTCGCACTGTTCCGCGGCGAGAAGGAAGAGGTCCTCGACCTCGACCTGGAGCCCGAGGAGGCCCCCCAGGAAGGCGCCCGCAGCTCCTACGAGGTGGAGATCGCGCGCCGGTTCCAGATCACCGACCAGGGCCGTCCGGCCGACAAGTGGCTGTCGGACGCCGTCCGCTGGGCGTGGCGCACCCGCATCCTCGTCCACCTCGGCATCGACATGCGCACCCGGCTCCGGCAGGAGGCGGAGGACGAGGCGGTCCGCGTGTTCGCCGCGAACCTGCGCGACCTGCTTCTCGCCGCGCCCGCCGGGACCCGCTCGACGATGGGCCTGGACCCCGGCCTGCGCACCGGCGTCAAGGTCGCCGTCGTCGACTCCACGGGCAAGGTCGTCGCCACCGACACGATCTATCCCCACGAACCGCGCCGGAAGTGGGACGAGTCGATCGAGACGCTCGCCCGCCTCGCCCGCGAGCACAAGGTCGACCTCGTCTCCATCGGCAACGGAACCGCGTCCCGGGAGACCGACAAGCTCGCCGCCGACCTCATCGCCCGGTACCCCGACCTCAAGCTCACCAAGATCATGGTGTCGGAGGCCGGCGCGTCGGTGTACTCGGCCTCCGAATACGCCGGCCGCGAACTGCCCGGCATGGACGTGTCGCTGCGCGGCGCCGTCTCCATCGCCCGCCGGCTCCAGGACCCGCTCGCCGAACTGGTCAAGATCGACCCGAAGTCGATCGGCGTCGGCCAGTACCAGCACGACATCTCCGAGGTGAAGCTGTCCCGGTCGCTCGACGCCGTCGTCGAGGACTGCGTGAACGCCGTCGGCGTCGACGTCAACACCGCGTCCGCGCCGCTGCTCACCCGCGTGTCGGGCATCGGCGACGGGCTCGCGGAGAACATCGTCGCCCACCGCGACGCCAACGGCCCGTTCCGGACCCGCGGCGGGCTGAAGGACGTCCCGCGGCTCGGCCCGAAGGCGTTCGAGCAGTGCGCGGGCTTCCTGCGCATCCCCGGCGGGGACGACCCGCTCGACGCCTCCAGCGTGCACCCGGAGTCGTACCCGGTCGTCCGCCGGATCCTGGACGCGGCGGGCAACGACATCAAGGCGCTCGTCGGCAACACCGCCGCGCTGCGCTCGCTGAAGCCCGCGGACTTCGTCGACGGCACGTTCGGGTTGCCGACCGTCACCGACATCTTCGCCGAACTGGAGAAGCCCGGCCGCGACCCGCGCCCGGCGTTCAAGACCGCCACGTTCAAGGAGGGCGTCGACAAGCTCGGAGACCTCGAGCCCGGCATGATCCTGGAGGGCGTCGTCACCAACGTCGCCGCGTTCGGCGCGTTCGTGGACGTCGGCGTCCACCAGGACGGGCTCGTCCACATCTCCGCGATGTCCGACAAGTTCGTGTCCGATCCGCGCGATGTCGCCAAGCCCGGCGACATCGTCCGCGTCAAGGTCCTGGACGTCGACCTGCAGCGCAAGCGCATCTCGCTCACGCTACGGCTGGACGACGAGCCCGGTGGTGACGGGCCCGGTGGTGACAGGCAAGGCGGCGACCGGCAGGGTCGTGACCGGCAGGGCGGCGGCGGACGCGGCGAGCAGCGCGACCGAGGCGGCCGCCAGAACCGCGGCGGCGGACGCGGCGGGCAAGGCGGTGGCCCACGCGGCGGGCAAGGCGGTGGCCAACGCGGCGGGCAAGGCGGTGGGCAGGGCGGCCAGCGCGGAGGTCAGGGCGGTGGACGCGGCGGGCAAGGCGGAGGCGGACGAGGCGGCCAGGGAGGCGGCGACGCCTCCGGCGGCGGTGCCATGGCCGACGCCCTCCGCCGCGCAGGGCTGGACAAGGGTCTCCCCGCCAAGGACCGCAAGAACCGTTGAGCTGCGGCGTGTCGCCCTCATCGGCCCACGAAAGGGCGACACGCCGCAAGCGAACGTCGGACGGGCGGGACCGGGGGCGCCGCCGGTCAGTTGCCGAAGCCGCGCCAGCGTCCGTCGGTACCCGTCTCCGTGGGGCTCTCCGGGCGGACGGGACGACGCGGCGGCCGCGGCTCCGCTCCCGGCGGCCGGTCGTAGGGGCCCTGGCCGAGCGGGTCCTGCGCGTACGGCGAACGCTGCGGCGGTGCCGACAGGAGCGGCGTCCCGTCCTCGGCCCGCTCCCTGAGGTGGGGGAACGGCTGGTCGGCATGTCCGGGGAACGGCTGGTCGGCATGGCGGAGCTGCGGCCCCCCGAGTGCCGGCCCGCCCTGCACGAAACCGCCGAACGGGTCGTGCGCGGAGGACAGGTCCTCCCGGGAGTCGCGGGGCTCACCTTCGACGGGCCTGTGCCGGGGGAACTGCAGGACGGCGATCGCGCCCAGCGTCAGCGCGCCCAGCCGCATCGCGGAGTAGGCCCCGTCCTGCGGCCAGGCCTCCTCGTACATGAACGTGCCCATCGCCAGCAGGTACGTCTTGGCGCTGACCGTCATCACGGTGGCCACGATCGACACCCGGCAGCGCTGGAACGCCATGACCATGATCCCGAACCCGATGGCCGCCGCGATCACCGTCAGATACGGCCACGGCGTCAGCGCGATCCGCAGGCTGGTGGCGTCCGCGTGGTCGCTCCACCCCTTGATCGCCAGCTCGGCGGTGCCGACCGGGAAGCCCGAGCCGAGCCCGTAGGCGATCCCGGTGACCGGGCGGGCGTGCCGGCCGTCCGGCCGGTAGTCGCCGAGCACCAGGATCAGCAGCGGCACGAGCACCGCCGGGGCGACCGCCACCGCGATCTTCCACAGCGGCGCGTCCGCCGAGCCGATCGGCTCGTCCCCGCTGAGCGACGCGGTGAGCAGCAGGATCGCCGCGCCGATCAGCACCACGCTCAGCCACTCGCGCGCGGTGAGCCGCTCTCCGAAGAACACCAGCGCGATCAGCAGCAGCGGGACCATGCCGGACATGAAGATCGGCACGGCGGTCGACAACGGCAGCATGCTCAGCGCGAGGATCTGCAGGCCGAGCCCGCCGAGCACGATCGTGAGAGCGATCAGGAAGATCCAGTTGGTGACGATCGTCCAGATCATGTGCATGATGCGGTTGCCCCGGAGAGGGGCCATCCGGTCCGCGGCCAATTTGAAGACGGCGAACCCGAGGTAGTAGAGCCCGGTGGCACTGAAGGCCGCAGCTATCCCGTTCATCCCGGACGAGTATGGGCCTTCCGATGCGTTATGTCACTGCCCGTGCGGGAACGTTGACGCGGGTTCGCCTGTCTTGCGGGCGTCCGATGTCCGCACACGGCTCCGCTACCCCATAGACTTGGCCGCGCGAAGGCGCGGAGCCGTATTCGGCGTGCCCGCGCCGCTGAGAGACTGACCGGCTGAGTGACGACGCAGACGGACCGGGTACCGGGCCCGTAGGCGTGCAGTCCGAGGACTCGCAGGCAACAAGCTCGCAGGCAGGAAGAAGTACGCGTCGAACGCCGCGGCCGAGACAGCGCCCGATCAAGGAGACCTACCCCAGTGAAGACCGATGTCGAGGAGCTGACCCCCACGAGGGTCAAGCTCACCGTCGAGGTTCCGTTCGACGAGCTCAAGCCGAACCTCGACAAGGCGTACAAGGAGATCTCGCAGCAGGTGCGGATCAAGGGCTTCCGGCCCGGCAAGGTCCCCGCCCCGCTGATCGACAAGTACGTCGGCCGGGGTGCGGTTCTGCAGGAGGCGGTCAACGACGCGCTTCCCGAGCTGTACGGCCGCGCCGTCGAGGAGTCCGAGATCTTCGTGCTCGGGCAGCCCGACGTCGAGGTGACCGAGCTGGAGGACGGCACCCAGTTCGCGTTCACCGCCGAGGTCGACATCCGGCCGAAGTTCGAGGTGCCCGACTACGACGGCCTCGAGGTCGTGGTGGACGACGCCGAGGTCACCGACGAGCAGGTCGACGAGACGATCGACAACCTGCGCGAGCGGTTCGCGTCCCTCACCAACGCCGAGCGGGCCGTCGAGGAGGGCGACTTCGCCACCGTCGACCTGGTCGCGAAGATCGACGGCGAGGAGATCGAGGACGCCTCGACCAGCGGCTACTCCTACGAGGTCGGCAGCAAGTCGGCCATCGAGGGCCTGGACGAGGCGCTCATCGGCCTGGCCGCCGGCGAGGACAAGACGTTCACGGGCACCCTGACCGGCGGTGAGCACGCCGGCGAGGAGGCCGAGATCACCGCCACCGTGCAGGGCGTCAAGGTGAAGAACCTGCCCGACCTGGACGACGAGTTCGCCCAGCTCGCCAGCGAGTTCGACACCATCGGCGAGCTCCGCGACGACGTCCGGACGCGGCTCGGCCGGCAGGTGAAGATGCAGCAGCTGTCCGAGGCGCGCGACAAGGCCCTCGAGGCGCTGCTGGAGAAGGTCGAGATCCCGCTTCCCGACAAGGTCGTGGAGGAGGAGATCGACCGCCGCAACCAGCAGCTGGAGCAGCAGCTGCAGATGGCGGGCATGACCAAGGACGACTACCTCTCCGGCGAGGAGAAGACCGCGGAGGAGTTCGACACCGAGGTCGCCGACGCCGCCCGGCTCGCGGTCAAGGGCGGGTTCGTGCTCGACCAGCTCGCCGTCCAGGAGGAGCTGACCGTCGAGAACGAGGAGCTCAGCGAGTACGTCGTCACCCAGGCGATGCAGATGGGCGTGCAGCCGCAGCAGCTCGCCGAGTACCTCACCCAGAACAACCAGCTTCCGGCGATCGTCTCCGAGGTGCTGCGCAGCAAGGCGCTGAACCTCGTCGTCGAGCACGTCGCCGTCAAGGACGAGTCCGGCAACGAGATCGACGTCGAGGCCGTGCAGCGGGAGCTGAACGGCGAGACGGGCGAGACCGTCCAGGCCGAGGACGCCGAGACGGCCGAGGACGCCCAGACGGCCGAGGACGCCGAGACCGTCGAGGACGCCGGGGAGGCGCCCGCGCAGACGGCTGAGGACGCTGCTGAGGAGGCTCCGGCCGCTGAGGCGAAGGACGCGCAGGACAAGGACTCCTAGCACCTCCTGGACGTTCTCTGAGCATCGGGCACGCCCCGCATCCGGTCACCGGGTGCGGGGCGTCCGCTTTGAGTGCGGAGAACCGGGGTGCGGGGCGGAGCGAAACGGGTGTGGGAGGCGTCCCCGGGGGGATGCCGCCTTCATGAAGATCGCCGGGAGTGTCGGGAGGCGTCCGGCGCCGCGCGGGTACGCCCCTGGCGAAAAGGCGGCCCCCCGGGCTTAAGCGGGCCCGTGCGCGCGTTAATGTCCAAACATCCGAACCGATTAAAAAGGACCGGAGGAACACCGGTGAGCATGCCTCCGACTTTCGACGAGTCGTCGCGGATCCAGGCGCGGGTCGCCGAGGCGCCCCTGTCGCCTCTGGGCGACCAGCTGTTCCAGCGGCTGCTGCGCGAGCGGATCGTCTTTCTCGGCCAGCAGGTCGACGACGATATCGCCAACCGCATCTGCGCCGAGCTCCTGCTGCTGTCGGCCGAGGACGGCCGGCGCGACATCACGCTCTACATCAACTCGCCCGGTGGTTCCGTCACCGCCGGCATGGCGATCTACGACATCATGAAGTACGTCCCGAACGACATCGTCACGGTGGGCATGGGCCTGGCCGCCTCGATGGGCCAGTTCCTGCTGTGCGCCGGGACGACGGGCAAGCGCTACGCCCTGCCGCACGCGCGCATCATGATGCACCAGCCGTCCGGCGGCATCGGCGGCACGGCCTCCGACATCAAGATCCAGGCAGAGCAGATGCTCTACGTCAAGAAGACGCTCGCCGAGAAGATCGCCGAACACACCGGCCAGTCGCTCGAGCAGATCGAGCGCGACTCCGACCGCGACCGCTGGTTCACCGCCGACGAGGCCAAGGACTACGGGCTGGTGGACCACGTGGTGCTCAGTGCCACCCAGGTGCCCTCCGAGGGCACCGTCTCCTGACGACCTGTTCACTTATCGGAGGCACACAGTGAGCGATCTCAACCGACCCGGCTTCAGCGATCTGGTCCGGCCCGGCGTCCAGGCGGGCGGCTCCCCGGCTCCGGCGCAGAGCCGCTACATCATTCCGTCGTTCGTCGAGCGCACCACGTACGGGGTCAAGGAGATGAACCCGTACAACAAGCTGTTCGAGGAGCGGATCATCTTCCTCGGCGTGCAGATCGACGACGCGTCCGCGAACGACGTGATGGCCCAGCTGATCACGCTGGAGTCGATCGACCCCGACCGCGACATCAGCATCTACATCAACTCGCCCGGCGGCTCGTTCACCGCCATGACGGCGATCTACGACACGATGCAGTTCGTCAAGCCCGACATCCAGACCGTCTGCATCGGCCAGGCCGCCTCGGCCGCCGCGGTGCTGCTCGCGGCCGGGACGCCGGGCAAGCGGGCCGCGCTGCCCAACTCGCGGATCCTGATCCACCAGCCCGCGACCGAGGGCACCTACGGCCAGTCCAGCGACATTGAGATCCAGGCGCGCGAGATCATGCGGATCCGCGAGCTGCTGGAGAGCATCCTTGCCGAGCACAGCGGCAGGAGCATGGACGAGGTCCGCAAGGACATCGAACGCGACAAGATCCTCACGGCGGACGAGGCGAAGGACTACGGTCTCATCGACGATGTCTTCGCCAGCAGGAAGCGCAAGGCCGAGGTAGTGTCGTCCTGAGACGACACGAGGATGCGGAGATCCCCGAGCCCGGCCGCCACACTTCCGGGCGAGGGGCTTTCCAAGTCCGTTGGAGGCGGTAACGTCGAGTCCAACGTCGAGAGCCTTCGGGACGCAACCGAGCTGCGCCGCATCCTCCAAGGCGGGCGGCCCCACGAAAAGGAGACAGTTGGGTGGCACGCATCGGCGACGGTGGTGATCTGCTGAAATGCTCGTTCTGCGGTAAGAGCCAGAAGCAGGTCAAAAAGCTCATCGCGGGTCCGGGCGTGTACATCTGCGACGAGTGCATCGATCTCTGCAACGAGATCATCGAGGAGGAGCTCTCCGAGACCTCCGACCTCAAGTGGGACAGCCTGCCCAAGCCGCGGGAGATCTACGAGTTCCTTGACTCCTACGTCATCGGGCAGGACACGGCGAAGAAGGCGCTGTCCGTCGCCGTGTACAACCACTACAAGCGGATCCAGTCGGGCGACACCGGCAGGGACGAACCGGTCGAGATCGGCAAGTCCAACATCCTGCTGCTGGGCCCCACCGGATCGGGCAAGACGCTCCTCGCGCAGACGCTCGCCAAGCTCCTCAACGTCCCGTTCGCCATCGCGGACGCCACGGCGTTGACGGAGGCCGGATATGTGGGGGAGGACGTCGAGAACATCCTCCTCAAGCTGATCCAGGCGGCCGACTATGACGTCAAGAAGGCCGAGACCGGGATCATCTACATCGACGAGGTCGACAAGGTCGCCCGCAAGAGCGAGAACCCCTCGATCACGCGGGACGTCTCGGGCGAGGGCGTCCAGCAGGCCCTGCTGAAGATCCTGGAGGGCACCACCGCGAGCGTCCCGCCGCAGGGCGGCCGCAAGCACCCGCACCAGGAGTTCATCCAGATCGACACCACCAACGTGCTGTTCATCTGCGGCGGCGCGTTCGCCGGCCTGGAGAAGATCGTCGAGTCCCGGGTCGGCAAGCAGGGCATGGGCTTCGGTGCACAGATCCGCTCCAAGTCCGACTTCGAGGAGTCGTCGGCGGTGTTCGGCGAGGTGATGCCCGAGGACCTGCTGAAGTTCGGGTTGATCCCGGAGTTCATCGGCCGGCTCCCGGTGATCACCTCGGTGCACAACCTCGACCGCGAGGCCCTGATCAACATCCTCACCGAGCCGAAGAACGCGCTGGTGCGCCAGTACCACCGCCTCTTCGAACTCGACGGCGTCGACCTCGAGTTCACCGACGACGCGCTGGAGGCGATCGCCGACCAGGCGATCCTGCGCGGTACCGGCGCGCGCGGCCTGCGCGCCATCATGGAGGAAGTGCTCCTGTCGGTGATGTACGAGGTGCCGAGCCGGCAGGACGTCGCCCGCGTCGTCATCACCCGCGAGGCGGTCCTGGAGCACGTCAACCCGACGCTCGTCCCCCGCGACCGCCCCAAGCGTGAGCCGCGGGAGAAGAGCGCCTGAACAGAGCACCCGAACGCCCCCGGCCGCGGGGGCGTTCGCGTGTTCCACGCCACGCCACGCGTCCACGCGTCACGCGTCCGCGGGGCGGCGAATACTTGGTGAAGCGGCCTCAGCCATGCACGCAAGCGCGGCGGGCCGTCACCGCGGTCAACGCGCGGATTCGCCGAGACCGGCCTCGCGCGCGACGACGATGGCCTGCGCGCGGTCCGCGACGTGCAGCTTCATGAAGATGTTCGAGACGTGGTTGCGGACGGTCTTGGGGCTGAGGAACAGCGTCCCGGCGATCTCGGTGTTGCTGCGGCCCTGCGCGATCAGTTCGAGGACCTCCCGTTCCCGCTCGGTCAGCTCCGGGAACGCGGCCTGACGCGGGTCGGGCATGTCGGTGAAGTAGGTCAGCACGCGGCGGGCGATCTCGGGCCCGTAGATGGCCTCGCCCGCCGCGACGGCCCGCACGGCGCGGGCGATCTCCTCGGCGCCCGACTCCTTCAGCAGGTAGCCGCGGGCGCCGGCGCGCATCGCCGCGAAGACCGAGTCGTCGTCGCGGAACATCGTCAGCACCAGCACGCCGATGCGCGGGCTGGTCCGGGTGATCGTCCGGGTGGCCTCGATGCCGTTGCCGCCCGGCATGTGCAGGTCCATCACGACGACGTCGGGCTGCAGTTCGGCGGAGAGCCGCACCGCCGCCGGCCCGTTCTCGGCCTCGCCGACGACCTCCACGCCCAGCGCCTGCAGCAGCCCCTTCAGGCCCTGCCTGAACACCGGGTGGTCGTCGGTGATGAGAACCCGGATGTTCTCCGTCATCTGCGTCCGCCTCTTCCGGTCGAAGGACGATGGTACCCGGCGGCGGTCTCCGCGGCGGCGAGCGGAAGCCGGACCGAGACGACGGTCCCGCCGCCGCTCCGGGACGTGATCGAGCAGCTGCCGCCGAGCTCCGCCGCCCATTCCTTCATCGCGGCCATGCCGCGGCGCGACCTCGGCTGGCCGCCGTTGCGGGCAAGGTCGGGCAGGCCCGGCCCGGTGTCGGCGACCACGAGCCGCAAGTCGGTGTCGCGGGACAGCCGGACCGTCGCGGTGCTGCCGGGGGCGTGCAGCCGGACGTTCGTCAGCGCCTCCTGGACGATCCGGTACGCCGCCACCTCCACCGCCGCCGGCAGTTCCAGATGCTCGCCGTCGAACCGCACGTCCACCCGTTCGCAGCAGCCTCCGGCGAACGACTCGATGGCGGCGACGAGCCCGAGGTCGTCCAGGGCGGGCGGGCGCAGCCCGTGCGCGAGGTCGCGGATCTCCCCGACGGCCGTCGCCAGCCGGTCCCGGACGTCGGACAGCAGCGGCTCCATCCGCTCCGGCTCTCCGGCCAGCGTGATGCGCGCCGCGTCCAGCGACATCGCGAGGCTGGCCAGTGTCGGCCCGAGCCCGTCGTGCAGGTCGTGCCGCAGCCGCCGCCGCTCCTCCTCCCGGCTGGCGAGGATCCGCTCCCGGGAGCGCTGCAGGTCGGCGGTGAGGCTGCGGAGGTGAGGGATGGTCGCGGCACGTGCCGCCACGGCCCCCGCGGTGAACGCGCCGGCAAGCACGGCGGCGCGTGCCAGGACCGCTCGCATCCCGTCCCTCTCCTTTCGCCCCGCCGTCGCGGGTGTTCACCGTCACCCTTTCCGGCGGGGCGACCCGGTGTCAGGTGACCTGTGTCCCGACCGCGGCGGGAAAACGCTCTCTGGGTGAGGCGCGTGGAAGGGGGCGTCCGGCGCCTCTCCGCACCGGTCAGTCCTCCACGTCCGCGCGCACGGCGCGCATCACGCGCTGGAGCCCGGAGACCTTGTACTCCCGTGGCTCGTTGCTCTTGGTGTAGTTGCCGGCCGGGACCACCAGTGCGAACGTCGTCCTGGTCGCCCACCCGCAGACCGAGGAGTACGCGTAGGTGCTCTTCGCCGCCGCGGTCACGCGCCCGCAGAACCCCGTTCCGTCCCCGCCCGGGTCGTCGATCTCCCAGAGCCTGGTGGTGACGCGGACGCTGGGCGTGCTGAGCGCGTGGCGCAGGTGGAAGTCCAGCTGGCTGATGACGTTGTCCCGGTCGTAGGAGCCGCTGAACCCGATGAACAGGAACGCCAGGTCGCCGTCCCGGTAGACGCCGTCCGCCCAGTCGGAGCCCGAGGGGCGCGTGGTGCTGCGGATCGCCCCGCGCAGGGTGTCGGCGAGGTCGTCCGCCCCCTTGTCATACCTGTTGTCGAGGGTCATTCCACCCGCCGTCCGCGGAGTGGAGAGTTCGTGGCTCGTGCCCGCGAGATAGACGGCGAACCCGCCGACGGCGAGCACCAGCACCAGCACGAACGCGCCGGCCAGCAGCCCGATCACGCAGCCGGGGCCGCGCTTGCGCCGCGGGGCGCCCGGCGGCCTGCCGGGCATGACCGGTCCCGCCCCGCCGTACGGCGGTGGTCCGGGCGGGCCGGGCGGTGGTCCGAACGGTCCCTGGGGTCCGGGCCCACCGGGCGGATGGGCGGGCGGGGGGTTCCAGCCACTCATGAGACTCCTCGTCCTGATGCCGTGAACGGACGGGTGGGAGCGTTCCCACCCACGATCGATTATGGGACGCGGGAGTGGCCCGGGGCGTTCTACCTTTCCGGTCCCCGTAGAATCGTCAGCCGTGACACAGCCCAGCACTGAGCGCGGCCAGGGGGCCGCCGCGGACGTCGACCTGCCCACCCAGTACCGACCGGCGGATGTTGAGGGCCGGCTCTACGAGCGGTGGGTATCGGAGGGGCTGTTCACCGCGGACCCGGGGCGCGCCCCGGACCGGCCCCCGTTCTCGATCGTGATCCCGCCGCCGAACGTCACCGGCTCCCTGCACATGGGGCACGCGCTCGACCACTCGATCCAGGACGCCCTCGTCCGGTGGCACCGGATGCGCGGCCACGAGACCCTGTGGCTCCCCGGCATGGACCACGCGGGCATCGCCACCCAGAACGTCGTGGAGCGTGAGCTGGCCAAGGAGGGCGTGTCGCGGCACGACCTCGGGCGCGAGGCGTTCATCGAGCGGGTGTGGGAGTGGAAGGCGGAGTCCGGCGGCCGGATCCTCGGCCAGATGCGCCGGCTCGGCGACGGCGTCGACTGGACGCGCGAGGCGTTCACGATGGACGCCGCACGCGCCGAATCCGTCCGGACGATCTTCAAGCGGCTGTTCGACGACGGGCTGATCTACCGCGCCGAGCGCATCATCAACTGGTGCCCGCGCTGCCTGACGGCCCTGTCCGACATCGAGGTCGAGCACGAGAACGTCGATGGGGAGCTGGTGTCGATCCGGTACGGCTCCGGCGAGGACGAGATCGTCGTCGCGACCACGCGGGCGGAGACGATGCTCGGCGACACCGCCGTCGCCGTCCACCCGGGGGACGCCCGGTACGCGCACCTCATCGGCCGGGAGATCGAGCTTCCGCTGACCGGCCGCCGCATCCCGGTCGTCGCCGACGAGCACGTCGATCCCGAGTTCGGGACGGGCGCGGTGAAGGTGACCCCGGCGCACGACCCCAACGACTTCGAGATCGGCCGGCGGCACTCCCTGCCGTCGCTGTCGGTCATGGACGAGCGCGGCGTCGTCACCGCGTCCGGCCCGTTCGAGGGCCTCGACCGGTTCGAGGCGCGCCCGGCGGTCGTGGCGGCGTTGCGCGAGGAGGGCCGGATCGTCAAGGAGGTCCGCCCCTACGAGCACTCGGTCGGGCACTGCCAGCGCTGTGCCACGGTCGTCGAGCCGCGTGTGTCGCTGCAGTGGTTCGTGAAGGTCGAGTCGCTGGCGCGCGCCGCCGGCGACGCCGTCCGCGACGGCCGCGTCACGATCCACCCGCCGGAGATGGCGGCCCGCTACTTCGAGTGGGTCGACAACATGCACGACTGGTGCATCAGCCGGCAGCTGTGGTGGGGGCACCGCATCCCCGTCTGGTACGGGCCGGACGGGGAGGTCGTCTGCCCGGGGCCCGGCGAGGAGCCGCCCGCCGGCTGGACGCAGGACACCGACGTCCTCGACACGTGGTTCTCCTCGGCGCTGTGGCCGTTCTCCACGCTGGGCTGGCCCGACGAGACCGCCGATCTGAAGCGGTTCTACCCGACGTCGGTGCTGGTGACCGGCTACGACATCCTGTTCTTCTGGGTCGCCCGGATGATGATGTTCGGCCTGTACGCGATGGACGGCGTCCAGCCGTTCGACACGATCGCCCTGCACGGGATGGTCCGCGACCAGTACGGCAAGAAGATGTCCAAGTCGTTCGGGAACGTCATCGACCCGCTCGACTGGATCGACGCGTACGGCGCCGACGCGACCCGCTTCACGCTGCTGCGCGGCGCGAACCCGGGCGGCGACGTCCCGGTGGCGGAGCAGTGGGCGCAGGGTTCGCGCAACTTCTGCAACAAGCTGTGGAACGCGACGCGGTTCGCGCTCATCAACGGCGCGCACGTCCGCGGTGACATGCCCGCCGAGGTGTCCACCGTGGACGCCTGGATCCTGTCGCGGCTCCAGTCCGTCATCGCCGAGGTGAACGGCTACCTGGAGGGCTACGACTTCGCGAAGGCGTGCGAGACGCTGTACCACTTCGCCTGGGACGAGGTCTGCGACTGGTACGTGGAGCTGGCGAAGGTCCAGCTGGCCGACGAGCGGGCCGAAGGCACGCGCCGCGTCCTGGGCGAGGTCCTCGACAAGCTCCTGCGGCTGCTGCACCCGGTGATCCCGTTCGTCACCGAAGAGCTGTGGACGTCCCTGACCGGGGCCGGCACCGTCGTCACC
Organism: Spirillospora sp. NPDC048824; assembly: GCF_043198455.1. Lineage (NCBI taxonomy): Bacteria > Bacillati > Actinomycetota > Actinomycetes > Streptosporangiales > Thermomonosporaceae > Spirillospora > Spirillospora sp. NPDC048824. The sequence continues at coordinate 42,579 of NZ_JBICUS010000025.1, forward strand.
GCTCCGTGGCCGTCCGCCGATCCCGCCCGCGGCGACCGGGAGGCCGAGACCGTCATCGAGTCGCTGCAGCGCCTCGTCACGGAGGTCCGCCGGTTCCGCGCCGACCAGGGCCTCAAACCGGGCCAGAAGGTCGCCGCGACGCTGGAGTGGGGCGCCTCGCCGCTGTCCGCGCACGAGGAGGGCGTCCGCGCGCTGCTGCGCCTGACCGAGCCGGGCGCCGGCTTCTCCGCCACCGCGTCCCTGCCGGCCGAGGGCGTCACCGTCCGGCTCGACACCGCCGGGGCCATCGATGTGGCCGCGGAGCGCAAGCGGCTGGAGAAGGACCTGGCCGCCGCCCGCAAGGAGGTCGATCAGGCGACCCGCAAGCTCGGCAACGAGGCGTTCATGGCGAAGGCGCCCGAGCCCGTCGTCGCCAAGAACCGGGAGCGTCTCGCGCAGGCCGAGGCCGACATCAGCCGGCTGGAGTCGCAGCTGACCGCCCTTCCGGCGGGCTGACAGGGGAGCTGACCCGGCGAACGGTCGGCGTGCGCCGCCCGTCGCGGCTACGATCCGTGGGTGTGCCCCCGAGGCTTGCCGGCAGCCGAACGATCAGGAGCGCAATGGCCGAATCACCCCCTCGGTCCGACACGCAGGACTCCGCGTCCGGCGATGACCTGAACGCGCCTCAGGTCGTCGAGGACGGGGGCCCGCCCTGGCGGGCCGGCGCCGAGCCGGCACCCTGGGGCGGTTCACGTCCGTGGTGGTCGGCCGACTCCGGCGACGGGACGGGCCCGCATGCGATGGCGGGCCCGGCGAACGGGTCGGGTGCGCATCCGATCCCCGGCGGGACGGGCCCGCACGGCGTCCTGCGGGACGGCACCGGCCCGCAGGTCGTGATCTCGGACGGTACCGGCGGCCACCCCCTCGTGGCGGGCGGGTCCGGCGCGCATCCGGTGGTCCCCGGCGGCACCGGCCCGCTCCCGATGGCTCCGGGCCATGCGCCGCCGGGCGCGCCGGCTCCGGCCAGGAGACGGCGGCTTCCCAGGTTCCTGCTGGTCACCGGCGCCGCCACGGTCGCGGCCGGCGTGCTGATGGTGGGCGTGCTGGCGTTCGGGATGGAGGGCGCCGGCACCGCCGGCGGCGAGAAGGACGCCCGCACCATCGGCGTCCCGGCGTCCGGCAAGGTGATCGTCGCGGGGGCGATGGCCGGCGGGCTGCGCAAGGACGCCCTGACCGCACCCCAGGCGAGCGCCGCGTACCCGTTCGTCGCGGGAGCGGTCGAGGCGGCGGGGATCCCCGTCGTGAAGGGCGGCCAGGCCGTCTACACCGAGGAGCCCGCCGGGCCGGTCGACGTCCTGTTCATGGGCGGGACGGGCCCGGTCGGCGATCCCGAGGCCTTCCTGCAGAAGGTGCAGCCCACCACGTTCATCGCCGGGCAGGACGCCGACCCCGGCCGCAAGGGCGGGAAGGCCGCGTGCGGGACGTTCGCCGTCCTCGCCGACACCCACACGTTCTGCGCGTGGGCGACGCGGGACTCCTTCGGGGTCGTCGCCTCCAACCGTCCCGCGCTGAGCCCGCAGTTCCCGCTGATGGCCGACGTCATGCGCCGGATCAGGAACGACGTCGAGAAGCCGCGGTGAGGAACAGCCGCTCGGTGTCGGCGTCCACCACGCCGAGGACGAGCCCGGTGAAGTAGCCGGTGCCGAGGACGGCCACGCGGTGCCCGAGGGTGGCCAGGGATTCGGGTGTGATGGCGCCGGGGCCGACGACGTCCCAGCCGGACGGCAGCGGACGGGTGAAGCGCAGGTGCGGCAGCGGCAGCCGGACGAACGTCACGGGCAGCCCGCCGAGCTCGGCGGCGGCCCCGTCCAGGTCCTTGTGGTCGGGGAGGCAGACGACGGCGTGGTCGATCGTCCCCCAGGCGCGCCGCGCGGCCGCGAGGGCGGCGGCGACGCCCGTCCGGTCGATGGCGGAGTCGACGAGCAGCCGGGTCGCCGACCCGGGCACGTCGTGCCACGAGAGCCGCCCCGGCAGGACGACCGAGGACAGCACGTCCCTGAGCGGCCCGGCCGGGGGCTCGCTCACCCCCGGGAGCCGCCGGGCCGCGGCGACTCCCACTTCGGCGTTGCCGCGGCCCAGTCCGGCGGGCAGCAGGTCCGCCGGGAGCCCGCTGCCGCCTGACTCCACCCGTTCCACCGCCCCGAGCACCGCGGCGACCTCGGGGGACTGCGGCGCCGACACGACGACCGTGTCCGGGCCGGCGACGCCGCGCTTCTCTTCGGCGATCTCCGCCGGGGTGTCTCCGAGGACGCCGGCGTGCTCGCGGAAGACCGGTGTGATCGCGGCGACGGCCGGCGGGAAGAGGGCGACCTCGTCCGACCGCCCGCCCATCCCCGCCTCCAGGACGATCGCGTCCGCGCCGGCGCGCCGCGCGTGCAGGACGCCCGCGAGGGTGAACAGCCCGGCCGGCGACAGATAGCCGTCCGAGGGCGGCGGGAGCGTGCTGATCGCCTCGTCGAGCGCGTCCGCGAGAGAGGCCAGTTCCGCTTCGGTGACGGCGCGGCCGTCCACCCTGATCCGGTCGCGGTCGGTGCGCAGGCCGGGACTCGTGACGGTGCACACGCGAAGGCCGGCGGCCGCGAGGAAGGCCGAGGCGTAGAGCGCCGCGGTCCCCTTCCCCTTGGATCCCACGACGGTCAGGACGGGCGGGGCCGGCGCGAGGACGTCCAGGGCGCTCGCCAGGGCACGGGCCCGTCCGACGTCGCGGGTCTCGCCCGGGGTGCGACGTTCCCATTCGCGGAAGAACACGTCCATATCTCCAGTGTGGGCCCGGACGGGACCACCGGCACCGCCGAGTAGGCTCTGTGACCGTGAGCCAGCCATCCGAGCCGTCCGGCTATCAGCGCACCATCGGCGCGATCATGGCCCGCGGGGTCGAGTGGGAGATCGATCCCACCCTCGACCGGATCCGGGATCTGGTCGACGTCCTGGGCGAGCCGCACCGCGCGTATCCGGTGATCCACATCGCCGGGACGAACGGCAAGACCAGCACCGCCCGGCTCGTCGAGTCGCTGCTGCGCGAGCGCGGGCTGCGCACCGGGCTGTTCACCAGCCCCGAGATGACCACGCTGCGGGAGCGGATCGCGATCGACGGGGAGCCGCTCAGCGAGGAACGGTTCACCGAGGCGTTCGAGGACGTGCTGCCCTTCGTCCAGCTGATCGACGGCAAGCACCCGGCGGGCCTGTCGTTCTTCGAGGTCCTCACGGCGATGGCGTTCGCGGCGTTCGCCGACGCGCCGGTCGACGTGGCGGTGGTCGAGGCCGGCATGGGCGGCGTGTGGGACGCCACGAACGTGGCGGACGGCGTCGTCGCGGTGATCACCCCGATCGGGCTGGACCACACCCGCTACCTGGGCGACACGCTGGAGGCGATCGCCGGGGAGAAGGCGGGCATCATCAAGCCGGAGTCGGTCGCGGTGCTGGCGCAGCAGCCGGTCGAGGCGGCCGAGGTGCTGCTGCGGCGGGTCGTGGAGATCGGCGCCGCGGCGGCGCGCGAGGGCATCGAGTACGGGGTGCTCGAGCGGGACGTCGCCGTGGGCGGCCAGATGCTGCGCCTGAGGGGCCTGCACGGCGTCTATGACGAGATCTACCTCCCGCTGTTCGGCGATCATCAGGCGGGCAACGCCGCGACGGCCCTCGCCGCCGTCGAGGCGTTCGCGAGCGGAGCGCCGACCAGGGGAGAGGCGAACCTGGAGGCCGCGACCCGGATCGCGCCCGGGGAGTCCTTCATCGGCGGCGAGGAGGGGCAGCTCGACCCGGCGCTGGTGCGCAGCGGCTTCGCCAAGTCGGCGTCCCCGGGACGCCTCGAAGTGGCCCGCACCGGCCCGACCGTCCTGCTGGATTCGACGCACAACCCGGCGGGGATGGCCGCGACCGTCGCCACCATCACCGAGTCGTTCGGCTTCACCCGGCTCGCCGGAGTCCTCGCCATCTCCGCCGACAAGGACGTCGCGGGAGTCCTCGACCAGCTCGAACCCGTCCTGGCCGAGCTGGTGGTGACCCGCAACTCCTCGCCGCGCTCGATGCCGCCCGAGGAGCTGGCCGAGCTGGCCGGGAGCGTCTTCGGGCCCGAGCGGGTCCATCTCGAGCCGCGCCTGGACGACGCGATCGACCGGGCGATCGGCATCGCCGAGGAGACCGGCGAGTACCGGGGCGCCGGCGTGCTGATCACCGGCTCGGTCGTCACCGCCGGCGAGGCCAGGACGCTGCTGCGCGTCGCGGAAGGACGGTGACCGGCATGAACGCCGAGAGAACGGCGAACCCGGCGCGGAGGCTGTTCGCCGCGATCCTGGCCAGCGAGGCCATCGTCATCGCGCTCGCGATCCCGGTCGCGGTGACCGTGCTGGACGTGGACGGCGGCACCGCCGGGGCGGTGTGCGGCGGGCTGGCCGTCGCCTGCCTGCTGATGGCGGGCCTGCTGCGCTTCCCGTGGGCGGTCGCGGCCGGGAGCGTCCTGCAGGTGCTGATCATCGCGACCGGGTTCATGGTGCCGGCCATGTTCTTCCTCGGTGCCGTGTTCGGGGCGCTTTGGGCCACGGCGATTTGGATGGGACGCAAGGCGGCGGCGGTTCAGGCGCGCTAAATTCGCGAGGGAACGGCAAGCCTTTTCATCCGCCGATCCGACAATTCGGGTTAGTGCATTAATTCCGACATTCTTCCCTTTTGGGAAATGTGCGTCCGGTGGATGACGTCGACTCTGCGAAGGAGCAGGCCGTGTCCCCGCACGCCCCCGAACACCGGCTCGCGGTTCCCGGCGCGCTGCTGCTGACGTTCACCGCGCTGCCCGCCGCCGTCCTGGTGGTCCCCGACGCCGCCTTCCACGTCGTCCCCGCCGCGGCACGCGCCCTCGGACTCGGCGACACCGAGATCGCCGGGCTGCTCCGCGCCACGGGGTACTCCCTGCCCGCGCTGCTGCTCGCGGTCCCGCTCGCCGCCGTGGCCGCGCGCCGGTTCCCCGCGTGGCGCGTCCTCGTCACCGGCGTGGCCGTCCTGCTGGCCGGCCTCGGCGCCGCCCGGTTCGCCGACTCGGTGCCCCTGGTCGCGGTGGTCCGCGCGGCGCAGGGCGCGGGCGCGGGCATCGTGCTCCCCGCCTCCCTCGTCCTGGTGTGGGAGCGCGGAAGCCGGGTGCTCGCCGCCGCCTGGGCCGGTGCGCTCGCGGGCACGCTGATCTTCGCCATGCCCCTCGCGCTGAAGGCCGTCCCGATGCCCGCAGAGGGCACCGCCGTCCCCGACTGGCGCGTCGCGCTCGCGCCCTTCCCGTGGCCCGCCGTTGCCGCCGCCGTCGCCGCGCCCGCCTACCCGTTGCTGCGCGGGCGCGGGCCCTGGTCGCTGCCCGTCGCCCGGCACGCCGAACGGGGCCAGTTGCTCCTCCCGTTCGTCCCCGCGGCGGGCTTCGCGTTCCTCGCCGTCGTCGCCGCGCAGGACTGGTCGCCCGGTGCACGGCTCGTCGTGGCGGGGCTCGCCCTCGCCGCCCTGCTCGGCCTCGCCGTCGCCGCCGGCCGGGACGCGACGGCCGGCAGCCCGTTCGGCTGCGCGCTCGTCATGATCGCCGTCGGCCTGCTCTGCCATCCGGTCGCCGGGCCGCTGGCCGGGCTCGCCTCCGTCACCGCCCGGGCGCGAGGGGACGCCGCGGGCGTGCCGCTGCTCCCGTCCGCCGTGGCCGCGGCGGCCGCGCTCGCCGGTGCGCTCGCCTCGACCCGCCTGAGTGCGCGCCTCGCCGTCCCGGCCGGGTACTGCCTGATGACCGCGGCCGTGCTGCTCGGCCTCGCCGCCGACCCCCACGACCGCTGGGCGCCGCTCCTCCCGCTCGTGCCGCTCGCCGCCGGCGCCGGCCTGGCCCTCGCCGCCTCCCTGCGGGACGCGGGAGTCGGCGCGGCGCTGTTCGGCCTGTCGCTGTGCTTCCCGGCGCTGCTGGCCGGGCAGCTCCTCGTCCTGTCCCTGCAGGCGTCCCGGCTGGAACGGCTGCGGCCGGCGACAGAGACGCAGCAGGCCGCCGTGCTGCTCGACGCGTACCACGTCTGGCTCGTGATCGCGGCGGCCGCCACCGTCCTCCTCGCCGCCGCCACCGCCCGCGTGAGCGCGCGACGCGCCGGGACGAGAAGTGCGACTCACACCGGTAAGGCGGCCGCGAGGTCGCGAGCCGGGTAGGATTCGCGCGCTGCACCATCCGAATTCTTCGAGGAGAACCACCCGTGTCCGAGCGCACTCTCGTCCTTGTCAAGCCCGACGGCGTCCGCCGCGGCGTCATCGGTGAGGTCATCTCCCGCATCGAGCGCAAGGGCCTGACGCTCGCCGCGATGGAACTCCGCACCCTGGCCCGGGAAACGGCCGAGGCCCACTACGAGGAGCACGCCAGCAAGCCGTTCTTCGGCGAGCTGGTCGAATTCATCACCGGCGGCCCCCTCGTCGCCATGGTCGTCGAGGGCCCCCGCGCCATCGAGGCGTTCCGCTCCCTGGCCGGCGCCACCGACCCGGTGAGCGCCTCGCCCGGCACCATCCGGGGCGACTTCGCCCTGGAGATCGGCGAGAACATCGTCCACGGCTCGGACTCCACCTACTCCGCCGACCGCGAGATCAAGCTGTTCTTCCCCGACCTGGGCTGAGCTCGTTCCGGCCCGGGGGAAACCGGCCCCGGGCCAGACTTCTTCTTGGTCGCCCGAGCAGGTCAGGGGTCCTTTTTTGGGCGACGCGCGGCGGCTGGGTTACTGCCCGCGGACACGTGTTCACGTTACGATGGACGCGCCGCTATACACGCCCGTCAATCGTGAAGGGCTCCCTTTCTTCATGGGTAACAAGTTGTCGTTCCTTGGCCGCGACATGGCGGTCGACCTCGGTACTGCCAACACCCTGGTGTATGTGCGCGGGCGTGGCATCGTCCTCAATGAACCGTCCGTGGTGGCGATCAACACCAACACCGGGAAGATCGTCGCGGTCGGCATCGAGGCGAAGCGGATGATCGGCCGCACACCGGGCAACATCGTCGCGGTCCGCCCGCTCAAGGACGGCGTCATCGCCGACTTCGACGTCACCGAACGGATGCTGCGCTACTTCATCCAGAAGGTCCACAAGCGCCGGCACTTCGCCAAACCGCGGATCGTGGTGGCGGTGCCGAGCGGGATCACCGGGGTGGAGCAGCGCGCGGTGAAGGAGGCCGGCTACCAGGCCGGCGCCCGCCGCGTCTACATCATCGAGGAGCCGATGGCCGCCGCGATCGGCGCCGGGCTGCCCGTCTACGAGCCGACCGGCAACATGGTCGTCGACATAGGAGGCGGCACCACCGAGGTCGCGATCATCTCCCTCGGCGGCATCGTCACCAGCCAGTCGGTCCGCGTCGGCGGCGACGAACTCGACCAGGCGGTGATCTCCTTCTCCAAGAAGGAGTACTCCCTGATGCTCGGGGAACGTACCGCCGAGGAGATCAAGATGGCGATCGGTTCGGCCTATCCCGGCGGCGAGGAGGAACCGCACGCCGAGATCCGGGGCCGCGACCTCGTGAGCGGGCTGCCGAAGACCGTCGTGATCTCCGCCGAGGAGGTACGGCGGGCCATCGAAGAGCCGGTCAACGCCGTGGTGGACGCGGTGAAGACCACGCTCGACAAATGCCCGCCCGAGCTGTCCGGCGACATCATGGACCGCGGGATAGCGCTCACCGGCGGCGGCGCGCTGCTGAAGAACCTCGACGAGCGCCTCCGCGAGGAGACCGGGATGCCGATCCACCTCGTGGACAACCCGCTCGACTCGGTCGTGCTCGGCACCGGCAAGTGCGTCGAGGACTTCGAGGAGCTCCGGCAGGTCCTCGTGCCGGAGCCGCGGCACTGAACACCCCCCGACGGACTGGGACCGAACGGACTGGGAAACGGGAGGTCGGTGGGTGAAGGACACCCGGCGCACCCGCGTGGTCCTCGCCGCGCTGCTCGTGGTGGCGCTCGCGATGATCACCATTGACCATCGCGGCGGGGACGATTCCCCGCTGCGCGGCCTGCGCAGCATCGGCGCGACCGTGTTCGGCCCCGTGGAGCGGGTGTCGGCGTCGGTCGTGCGGCCGGTGAGCAACACCTTCGAGTCGATCACCGACGCGCCGGGACAGCGGCGGCGCGCGGAGCGGCTCGAACGCCAGAACCAGAAGCTGCGCGAGAAACTGCGCGCCTCGGGCCTCGACCGGGACCGGTCGGCGCAGCTCCAGCGGCTGCTCGGCACCGCCGGGATGGGCGGCTACAAGATCCTCGCCGCGCGGGTGATCTCCGCGGGTCAGGGATTCGAGGACACCGTCACCATCGACGTCGGCGGCGGCGACGGCATCAAGCGCGACATGACCGTGATGAGCGCGGACGGGCTCGTCGGCCGCGTCACCCGCGTCGGGCCCGCGACGTCGACCGTCCTGCTCGCCACCGACCAGACGTCGTCGGTCGGGTCCCGCCTCGAGGACTCCAAGGAGATCGGGATCGTTCAGGGCCTCGGGCGCCGCGGCCTCGGCGGGCACGGCGAGACGCCGCTGCGCTTCCAGCTCCTGGACGCCGCCGCGCCGATCCGCGTCGGCCAGCGGATCGTGACGCTCGGGTCGCAGGGCCAGCGTCCGTACGTCCCGGGCGTCCCGATCGGCGTGGTCGAGCGGATCGAGAACTCCAACGGCCTCACCCGTACCGCCCACGTCCGGCCGTTCGTGCGTTTCACGAGCCTGGACGTCGTCGCGGTCGTGGTCGCCCCGCCCAAGAAGAACCCCCGGGACACGGTGCTGCCGCCGAAGCCGAAGCCGCCGCCGTCCGCCACACCGAGCGCGAGCCCATCCGCGAGCCCGTCCGCGAGCCCGTCGCCGGGCGGTGACCCGGACGATCGGCCGCGCGGCACGCGAGGCCTGTCCACAGAACCGAACTCGGGGGACTGACGTGCTGAACCCGCCCGAGCCGTCGCCGGCCGGCCGCACCGCGATGAGCGCGGTGGTGATCGCGGTGACACTGATCCTGCAGGTGTCGGTGGCCAACCGGCTGCCGCTGCCCGGCGGCGTCCAGCCCGATCTGGTGCTGCTGGCCGTCGTGGCGTTGGCGCTCGTCGCCGGGTCGATGACCGGGATGGTCACCGGCTTCCTGGCCGGCCTCGCCGCCGACATCATCCCGCCCGCCGACCACACCCTCGGCCGCTACGCGCTCGTCTACTGCCTGATCGGCTTCCTGTGCGGCGTTGCGTCCGCCGAGATGGACCGGCAGTCGGCCGTGCCGTTCTTCGCCGTCGCCGCCGGGGCCCTCGCCGGGACCGTCCTGTACGCGGGGACCGGGATGATGCTCGACGACCCGCGCGCCGGGTGGGACACCGTGTCGAGCATGGTGCCGCTGCAGGTCCTGTACGACGTCATCGCGAGCCCGTTCGTCGTGTGGGCGGTTCTGCGCGCCACCCGGCGGTACGAACGCGGCGAACGATCCCGGGGAGACGGCCTCTCGGTGCCCGCCGCCCGCTACCGCGCGATGTCCGGCCGGGGCGGGAACCTGTGAACCCGCGCACGCACTTCCGCATCCTCGTCCTGTACGTGATGGTCGGCGTGCTGCTGTTCGTCCTGGTGGCGCGCATGTGGACGCTGCAGGTCCTGGAGGGCGAGCGCTACGAGCGGATCGCCGCCGAGAACCGCACCCGCGACATCGTCGTCCCGGCCCTGCGCGGCATGATCCTGGACGACCGGGGGCGGCCCCTCGCGCGCAACACCAGCTCTCTCGTCGTGTCCGTCGACAGCACCACGCTGGCGCGGCTTGAGGACGGCGGCGAGGCCGTCCTCAAACGGCTGGCGGGTGCCCTCGGGACGAGCCACGAGGAGATCTCCAAGCGGGTCCGGCTGTGCAGCCCCACTGTCAAGCGGCCCTGCTGGTCGGGCTCGCCCTACCAGCCGATTCCCGTCGAGGACGACGCCGACCCCCAGCGCGCCCTGCAGATCATGGAGCGCCAGGAGGACTTCCCCGGCGTCACGGCGCGGATCCAGCCCGTCCGCGCCTACCCGGAGCCGCACGGCGCCAGTGCCGTACAGACCCTCGGCTACCTGCAGCCGATCACGCAGGAGGAGCTGGAGAAGCGCGAGAGCATCAAGGTCACCGGCTACAGCGGCGTCGACCTCGTCGGACGCGCCGGGCTGGAGGCCCAGTACGACCGCGACCTGCGCGGCGACGCCGGGTACCGCCGGGTGCTGGTCGACAGCCACGGCCGCGTCACCGGCGTCGCCGACGAGGAGAAGCCGGTCCCCGGCAGCAACCTCGTGACCAGCCTCGACGCCGAGGTGCAGGGCGCGGCCGAGAAGGCGCTGGAAGAGGGGATCAAGGCCGCGCGCAAGGGCGGCAGTCCCGCCGACTCCGGCGGCGCGGTGGTCATGGACGTCCGCACCGGCCGGTTGGTCGCGATGGCGAGCTACCCGACCTACGACCCGGCCGTCTGGACCGGCGGCATCTCCCAGAAGAAGTACGACGCGCTTCTGGGCGAGAAGAACGAGCATCCGCTGATCTCCCGGGTGACGCAGGGGCTGGGCCCGCCCGGCTCCACCTTCAAGGTGTCGTCCCTGGCCGCCGCGGTGAAGGACGGCTACGACCTGCACGGCACCTACAACTGCCCCGGCTCGTACATGGTCGGCAGCCGCGCGTTCAACAACTTCCAGAGCGCCAACCTCGGCTCCATGAACCTGCACACCGCCCTCGTGAAGTCCTGCGACACGATCTTCTACAAGTTCGCGCACGAGATGTGGCTGCACAACGGCGGCAAGAACGCCCCGCCGGACGCGAAGAACCCGATGGTGCAGATGGCCCGCGGCTTCGGTTTCGGCTCCCGCACGGGGGTCGACCTGCCCAGCGAGAGCGCCGGCCGGATCCCCGACCGGCGGTGGAAGCGGGAGTACTGGGAGTCGACCAGGGAGGGGAGCTGCCGGGGCGCCAAGGAGGGCTACCCGAAGGTCGCCAAGACGGATCCCGCCCGCGCCGCCTACCTCAAGGCCGTCGCCAACGAGAACTGCAAAGAGGGCTTCGTGTGGCGCGCCGGTGACGCCGCGAACCTGTCGATCGGGCAGGGCAACGTGATGGTGACGCCGCTGCAGCTCGTCCGTACCTACGCGGCGGTGGCCAACGGCGGCACGCTGCACACGCCGCGCATCGGCGTCGCGGTCGTCCGGCCCGACGGCACCGTCGTCCGCAAGATCGACGCGCCCGAGCCGAAGCGGGTGCCGGTGGACGACAAGGTCCTGGCCTACATGCGCAAGGCGCTCGCCGAAGTGCCGAAGGAGGGCACCGCCGCCGGGGCCTTCGCCGGGTTCGACCTCAAGCGCGTCGCGGTGGGCGGCAAGACCGGAACCGCCGAGCGGTACGGCAGCGAGGACATGTCCTGGTTCGCATCCTTCGGCCCGGTGAAGGAGCCGCGCTACGCCATCGTCGCGATGGTGTCGCAGGGAGGCTACGGCGCGCAGACGTCCGCGCCCATCGTCCGGAAGATCTGGGAGGCGATGTACGGGACGAAGGACCGCAAGCCCATCCTCAAGGACGGCAGGCTCCCCACCGGCATCCCCAAGATGCCCGGCTCAGGGACCGCCCCGTGATCACCGGCAGCAGCGTCGGGAGCGTCGAGGGGTACGGCGGGCGGCGGACGTGGAAGGGCCGCCTCGCCGGCCTGCGGCGTCTCGACTGGCCGCTGGTCCTGGCAGTGCTGGCGCTGTCGGTGGTGGGCGCGCTGCTGGTGCGGTCGGCGACGTTCCAGGGGCTGGCCGAGCAGGGCAAGGACCCGGAGGGCTTCCTCAAGCGGCACATCCTGAACATGAGCATCGGGTTCGTGCTCGGTGGCGTCGTCACCCTCCTGGACTACCGGCTGCTGCGCGCCTACGTCCCCATCCTGTACGGGCTGGCGTGCGTGGGGCTGGTCGCCGTCCTCAGCCCGCTCGGCGAGACGATCAACGGGTCGCACTCGTGGATCGTGATCGGCGGCGGTTTCCAGGTGCAGCCGTCGGAGTTCGCCAAGGTCGGCCTCGTGGTGCTGCTCGCGATGATCCTCGGGGAGCCGCGCGACGGCGAGATCGGCCCCGGCGTCCGCGACGTGCTCCTCGCGCTGGTGCTGGCCGGGGTGCCCGCGGTGCTCATCATCCTGCAGCCCGACCTCGGCACCACGCTGGTCTTCATCGCGGTGGTGGTCGGGATGCTGGCGATCTCCGGCGTGCAGAAGCGCTGGCTCGCCGGCCTCGTCGGCACGGGCGCGCTCACGGTGGCCGCGGTGTGGGCCTTCGGCCTGCTGGAGGACTACCAGGTCGACCGGTTCACGGCGTTCATGAACCCGGACGCCGACCCGCGCGGCGCCGGCTACAACGCCCGGCAGGCGCGGATCGCGGTCGGGTCGGGCGGCCTGTTCGGCAAGGGCCTGTTCCAGGGCGAGCAGACCGGCGGCCACTTCGTCCCCGAGCAGCAGACCGACTTCATCTTCACGGTGGCGGGGGAGGAACTCGGTTTCGTCGGCGGTGCCGTGATCGTCGCGCTGCTCGGCGTGGTGCTGTGGCGCGGGCTGCGGATCGCGACCCAGGCCGCCGACCTGTTCGGGACGCTGGTCGCGACCGGCGTCGTGTGCTGGCTGGGGTTCCAGACGTTCCAGAACGTGGGGATGTCGATCGGCATCATGCCGATCACCGGGCTGCCGCTGCCGTTCACGTCCTACGGCGGTTCCGCCACGTTCGCGAACATGATCGCCTTCGGGCTGCTGCAGGCCGTGCACGTGCGTCGCCGCGCATTCGACTGAGCGGAGTTCCGACTGAGCGGCGGTAGGCTGGACGTTTGTCCCACGTTTCCTGCACGGAGGGTTCCGTCATGCCGGTCGAGTCGCTCTTCCCACGCCTGGAGCCGCTGCTCCCGAGCGTGCAGAAGCCGATTCAGTACGTTGGCGGCGAGCTGAACTCCCAGCTCAAGAACTGGGACGAGGCCGAGGTCCGGTGGGCGCTGATGTACCCGGACGCCTACGAGGTCGGGCTGCCCAACCAGGGCGTCCAGATCCTTTACGAGATCCTGAACGAGCGCGACGGCGTGCTGGCCGAGCGGACGTACTCGGTGTGGCCCGACATGGAGGCCGTCATGCGCGACAACGGCATCCCGCAGTTCACCGTGGACGCCCATCGCCCGGTCGCCGCGTTCGACGTGTTCGGCGTGTCGTTCTCCACCGAACTCGGCTACACGAACCTGCTGACGGCGCTCGACCTCGCGGGCATCCCGCTGGACGCCGCCGACCGCACCGACGACCATCCGATCGTCATCGCGGGCGGGCACGCCGCGTTCAACCCCGAGCCGATCGCCGGCTTCGTCGACGCCGCCGTCCTCGGCGACGGCGAGGAGATCGCGCTCGGCATCACCGAGGTCGTCCGCGAGTGGAAGGCCGAGGGCGGGCCCGGCGGCCGCGACGAGCTGCTGCTGCGCCTCGCCGCGTCCGGCGGCGTGTACGTCCCGCGCTTCTACGACGTCACCTACCTGCCGGACGGCCGTATCCAGCGGGTCGCGCCGAACCGTCCCGGCGTCCCGTGGCGGATCGAGAAGCACACCGTCATGGACCTCGACCAGTGGCCCTACCCGAAGAAGCCGCTGGTCCCGCTCGCCGAGACCGTCCACGAGCGCTACAGCGTGGAGATCTTCCGCGGCTGCACCCGCGGCTGCCGGTTCTGCCAGGCCGGGATGATCACCCGCCCGGTCCGGGAGCGGTCGATCACCACGATCGGGAACATGGTCGAGGAGGGCCTGAAGGAGTCCGGCTTCGAGGAGGTCGGGCTGCTCAGCCTGTCCAGCGCCGACCACAGCGAGATCGGCGACGTCGCCAAGGGCCTCGCCGACCGGTACGAGGGCACCAACACCTCGCTGTCGCTGCCGTCGACCCGCGTGGACGCCTTCAACATCACGCTCGCCAACGAGTTCTCCCGGGGCGGGCGGCGCTCCGGGCTGACGTTCGCGCCGGAGGGCGGCTCCGAGCGGATGCGCAAGGTGATCAACAAGATGGTCACCGAGGACGACCTGATCCGCACCGTCACCACCGCCTACGAGAACGGGTGGCGGCAGGTCAAGCTGTACTTCATGTGCGGGCTGCCCACCGAGGAGGACGAGGACGTCCTCGCGATCGCCGATATGGCCAAGCGGGTCATCCGGGCCGGGCGCGAGGCCACCGGCCGCAAGGACATCCGCTGCACCGTGTCCATCGGCGGGTTCGTGCCCAAGCCGCACACCCCGTTCCAGTGGGCCGCGCAGTGCGACCACGAGACCGTCGACCGCCGCCTGCACGCCCTCAAGGACGCCCTGCGCGGCGACAAGGAGTACGGCCGCGCCATCGGCCTGCGCTACCACGACGGGCAGCCGTCGATCATCGAGGGCCTGCTGTCGCGCGGCGACCGCCGCGTCGGCGAGATCATCCGCGCCGTGTGGGAGGACGGCGGCCGCTTCGACGGCTGGAGCGAGCACTTCTCCTACGAGCGCTGGACGGCCTGCGCCGAGAGGGTCCTCGCCGACGGGCCCGTCGACCTCGCCTGGTACACCGTCCGCGAGCGCGACGAGGTCGAGGTCCTGCCGTGGGACCACCTCGACGCCGGGCTCGACCGCGAGTGGCTCTGGCAGGACTGGCAGGACGCCGTCGACGAGACCGAGGTCGAGGACTGCCGCTGGACGCCCTGCTACGACTGCGGCGTCTGCCCCACGATGGGCACCGAGATCCAGATAGGCCCCACCGGGAAGAAGCTGCTGCCGCTGTCGGTCGTCTGACCGTCCCGGCGGCCCCTTCCGGGCGGTTCGCGCCCCGCCCGGGTGCCCGGATGCCCGGAATCGGTCGCGCGGACCCCCTGAGCTGCGGGGGTCAGAGCCGTGAAGGGGCGGCCGGGGGACAAACGATGCCCGGCGACCCGTACTCTGTAGGGAGACCTTTATTTCGACTCGCCACGAGTAGGAAGGACCAGAACCCTGGCACCCATGCCGGAGGGTCCGGCGCCGGCCCCCGTGACCCAGCGACTGCGCGTCCGCTACGCCAAGCGGGGCAGGCTGCGGTTCACGAGCCATCGCGACATTTCCCGGGCCGTGGAACGCGCCGTCAGGCGTGCCGGGATCCCTGTCGCGTTCAGCGGCGGATTCACCCCCCACCCGAAGATCTCGTACGCGGGTGCGGCGGCGACAGGGGTGGCCAGTGAGGCCGAGTACCTCGAAATCGGGCTCACCGACACCTGCGACCCTGCGCGGGTGCGGGCCGATCTCGACGCGGCCCTGCCCCCCGGGCTCGACATCGTCGATGTCGTGCCGGTAAGGGCGGGAAGCGGCGGCGACGCGCAGCCGAGACCGAGCGCGTTCGCCGATCGGCTCCAGGCGTCCGAATGGCGGATCAGGCTGGACGGCGTGTCATCCGACGATGCCGCCGCCGCCGTGGCCGCCTTCATGGCCGCCGGGAGCATCGAGGTCGAGCGCCTCACGAAGAAGGGGCGACGCCGTTTCGACGTGCGCGCTGCCGTGTCCTCCTGTGAGCTGGACCGGCGCGCCGCGCAGGCGGCGGATGCCCCTTGTGCCATACTTCGAATGGTTGTTCGGCATTCCACACCGGCCGTACGACCCGACGACATCCTCACCGGACTGCGCCAGGTCGCCGACCTAGCGCCGCCGTCACCCCCACTGGTGACCAGGCTGGCGCAGGGGCCCCTCGACGCGGACACCGGTGGCCTCGCGGATCCCCTGGATCCCGACCGGGTGACCGGCCTGCCGTCCGGCGACGATGCCGAGACGGCCGGCGGCCCGCAGCGGCCGCAGCCCGGGGACGCCGCGAGCGCGGATGCCGTCAGCGCCTGACCGTGGGACCGAAGCCGTGGCAGCACGGAACCGGTCCCGCAGGGTACGGCCGGCGCACCCCCGACGACTTCGTCGTCATGACCGGACACCGTCCGGCCAGGACGGCACCGACTGACGAGAGCTCTCGTGCGGCGCACCGCACCGATCCGCCACCGGCGGAGCGAAGCGGACGCGCCCGGGAGCCTGACGGGAGATTGCCCGCATGCGTGAGAACGAAGCCGATTCGGCCACGGCCGAAGGCACCGAGAACGAGAACGCCGACTACGAGAACGCCGAAACGGAGGAGACCGGCACCGGGAACGCGGACGCGGTGAGTTCGCGCCCGCGCCGCGCGAGCCGTCCGGCGGGCCCGCCGCCCGACGTGGACGACACCCCCGCCCAGCCCCCCGCCGACACCCCCGCCGCCGCGGAGGCGCAGCCGCCGGCGCCCGCCGAGGCCCCCGCCGAGGCCGCGCCCGCCGACGATGCCGAGCCGCCGAAGAAGACCACCCGGGCCCGTACCCGCACCCGGAGCGGGAAGGCCGCCGAGACGTCCGAGCCCGTCCCGATGACCGGCGCCGAGACCTCTCCCGGCACCGAGACCTCTCCCGGCACCGGGGACGAGCCCGCGCCCGCCGCCGAG
Organism: Spirillospora sp. NPDC048824; assembly: GCF_043198455.1. Lineage (NCBI taxonomy): Bacteria > Bacillati > Actinomycetota > Actinomycetes > Streptosporangiales > Thermomonosporaceae > Spirillospora > Spirillospora sp. NPDC048824. The sequence goes on from NZ_JBICUS010000025.1 coordinate 59,028, forward strand.
GCGGACCAGCCCGCCGACGAGCCCCGGGCGCCCCGCACCCGGACCCGCCGGCGTTCCGCGGCCGCGGCGGAAGCGCCGGCCGTGCCCGCCGTCCCGTCCGTCCCGTCGGTCCCGTCCGTTCCGGAGGTTCCCTCCGTTCCGGCCGCCGGGGCTGGGACGCCCGCCGACCAGGTGTCGGAGATCGAGCCCGCCAGCGGTGTCGGCGTCCCCGGCGTGACGTTCCAGCCGCCGATGGTCGTGTTCCAGCCGCCGCAGCCGAAGGCCGAGCCGCCGGCCCGTCCCAAGGACGAGCCGAAGCGCCCCGCCGAGCCCGCCGACGTCGACGACGTCGACGAGGAGTCCGGCGAGCCGCCGTCCGACGAGGACGACTCCGATGACCGGCCGTCCCGCCGGCGCCGCCGCCGGGGCGGACGCGGCCGGGGCAGGGCCGGCAAGGACGGCGCCGAGGACGAGCTGCCGGCCGAGGAGGCCGAGGAGCCCAAGGACGAGCAGCCCGCCAAGAAGGACCGGCCCAAGAAGGAACGGGTCGCCAAGAGCAAGGAGAAGGACAAGGAGAAGGACAAGGAGCCCAAGGCCGAGGAGGCCGAGCAGGAGGGCGGCTCCGGCGACGAGGGCGACGACGAGTCCGGCACGAGCCGCCGCCGTCGCCGCCGCAGGCGCCGGTCCGGGACCGACGGCGACGGCGGGAACGGCACGGACGACCCGCCGAACACCGTCGTGCACGTCCGCTCCACCCGTGCCGCCGAGGCCCGCCCGGTCGAGGACGAGGTCCAGTCCGTCCGCGGTTCGACCCGGCTGGAGGCCAAGAAGCAGCGCCGCCGGGAGGGCCGCGAGCAGGGCCGCCGCCGCCCGCCGGTGATCACCGAGGCGGAGTTCCTGGCGCGCCGCGAGTCCGTCGAGCGGGTCATGGTGGTCCGGCAGGAGGGCGAGCGCACCCAGATCGCCGTTCTGGAGGACGGCGTGCTCGTCGAGCACTACGTCAACCGCGCCACCCACCAGTCGTACGTGGGCAACGTCTACCTCGGCAAGGTCCAGAACGTGCTCCCGTCGATGGAGGCGGCGTTCGTCGACATCGGCAAGGGCCGCAACGCCGTCCTGTACGCGGGCGAGGTCAACTGGGACGCGTCCGGACTGGAGGGCCAGCCGCGCCGCATCGAGTCGGCGCTGAAGTCGGGCCAGTCGGTGCTCGTCCAGGTCACCAAGGACCCCCTCGGCCACAAGGGCGCCCGCCTCACCAGCCAGGTCTCGCTGCCCGGCCGCTATCTCGTGTACGTGCCGGACGGCTCGATGACGGGTATCAGCCGCAAGCTCCCCGACAAGGAGCGCAGCCGCCTCAAGTCGATCCTGAAGAGGGTCATGCCGGAGAACGCGGGCGTGATCGTGCGGACCGCCGCGGAGGGCGCCACCGAGGAGGAGCTCTCGCGGGACGTGTCGCGCCTCGCCGCCCAGTGGGACAGCATCCAGAAGAAGGTGAAGACGGCCTCCGCGCCCTCCCTTCTCTACGGTGAGCCCGATCTGACGATCCGGGTCGTCCGCGACATCTTCAACGAGGACTTCACCAAGCTCGTCGTGTCCGGCTCCGAAGCCTGGGACACGATCTCCGAGTACGTCGAGTATGTCGCGCCGCATCTCGCCGACCGCGTCGAGCGCTGGACCGGCGGCCAGGACGCGCTGTCGGCGTTCCGCATCGACGAGCAGATCGCCAAGGCGCTGGACCGCAAGGTGTGGCTGCCGTCGGGCGGTTCGCTGGTGATCGACCGCACCGAGGCGATGACGGTCGTCGACGTCAACACCGGCAAGTTCACCGGGCAGGGCGGCAACCTGGAGGAGACCGTCACCCGCAACAACCTGGAGGCGGCCGAGGAGATCGTCCGCCAGCTCCGGCTCCGCGACATCGGCGGCATCGTCGTGATCGACTTCATCGACATGGTGCTGGAGAACAACCGGGACCTGGTGCTGCGCCGCCTCGTGGAGTGCCTGTCGCGGGACCGCACCAAGCACCAGGTCGCCGAGGTCACCTCGCTGGGCCTGGTGCAGATGACCCGCAAGCGCGTCGGCCAGGGGCTGCTGGACGCGTTCTCGGAGACCTGCGAGTCCTGCAACGGCCGCGGTATCCACGTCCACCTGAGCCCCGTCGAGCCGAAGGCGGACAAGGCGGCCGCCAAGGACAACGGCCGCCGCCGCAAGCGCAAGGGCGAGGTCGAGAAGGCCGTCGAGGAGAAGCTGTCCCGGCACGAGACCACGCGCGCCGAGCCCGCCAAGCCGGTCGAGCCCGCCTGGCCGGCCGAGCCCGAGGAGCCCGAGGCGCCGGTCGTCCCGGTCGCCGCGGCGCCCGCCGCCGAGCCCGCGGAGACCATGCCGGAGGCCTTGCCGGAGCCCGTGCGTACGCGGCCGAGAAGGTCGGGGCCGGCCAAGCGTCCGGCGGGCCCGCCGCCCGAGATCGACACAGACGAGTCCCCGGCGCAGGCCGCGCTGGAGGCGGCCGAGGCCGCCGACGAGGCCGACGAGGCGCCCCCGGGCGTGCTGGAGTCCCTGGATTCCACGGAGCCGGTCACGGCCGCCGCGAACGGCACCGACCTGTCCGGCACCGACCTGAACGGAACGGACCCGAACGGCACGGAGCCGGGGACCCCTGGCCTGAACGGCACCGAGGCGACCGAGGCGACCGAGCCCAACGGCTCCACGTCCCAGCCGGACACCGAGGGGGAGCCGGCCGCTCACCGCGGCGCCACCGCCCAGCCCGCCGAAGCCGAAGCGGAATAGCCGAAGAGGGTGTCGGCCCCGGCAGGTGTCAATCCCTGCCGGGGCCGGGGCCCGCCGCCAAGGGCGCCGCGATGAAGACTCCATTCGCGTTCCGCTCGGGGCATCCGGTATCCTTGGCCTTCGGCGCGTCGTGGGCGCGTCATCCGAACCTGCACCGCGACCCCCGTCCGGGGGGCGTTCGGTGTTCACCTCACCCATCCGGTGGGGCCAAGCAGAGAGCGCCGGGGTCTCCCTGGTGTGCCGCCCTCGGCCCGGTGCCGGGGGTAGGCCCCCACACGGGGGCTGGTAAGCCACGCGCGGGACCGGTTCAGTCCGGAAGCGCGCGCAGACGAAGGGTTTCCGCGGTGTACGCGATTGTCCGCGCAGGCGGCAGGCAAGAGAAGGTCGCCGTCGACGACGTGCTGACCGTCGACAAGCTGGCCGGCGAGATCGGCTCGACCGTCACGTTCCCGGCCGTGCTGGTCGTGGACGGCGACGACGTCGTCAGCAAGTCGGCCGACCTCGCGCGCTACGAGGTGACCGCCGAGATCCTCGGCGCGGTCAAGGGCCCGAAGATCAAGATCATGCACTACCGGAACAAGACCGGATACAAGCGGCGGATGGGTCACCGTCAGCCCTACACCGAGGTCAAGATCACCGGTATCAAGGCCGGGAAGTAAGGGAGCGGTCAGATGGCACACAAGAAGGGCGCATCGTCCAGCCGTAACGGTCGCGACTCCAACGCCCAGCGCCTCGGCGTGAAGCGGTTCGGCGGCCAGGTCGTCAACGCCGGCGAGATCATCGTCCGGCAGCGCGGCACCCACTTCCACCCCGGCCCCGGTGTGGGCCGCGGCGGCGACGACACCCTGTTCGCGCTGGTCGCGGGTGCGGTGCAGTTCCGCCGTTACCGTGGCCGCAACGCAGTGAGCATCGTTCCTCCGGCGGAATAGTCCGCCTGGGGCCAGAACGTTTTCAAAGGGGCGGACCGTTCTCGGTCCGCCCCTTTGCCATTTCACCGAGGAGAGTCACCGTGGCCGCTGGAGCGGGATCGGGCGCGCAGTTCGTCGACCGGGTGGTACTGCACGTCGCCGCGGGCAACGGCGGGAACGGCTGCGCCTCGGTCCACCGGGAGAAGTTCAAGCCGCTCGGCGGCCCGGACGGCGCGAACGGCGGCCGGGGCGGCGACGTCGTCCTCGTCGTCGACTCGAACGCCGCGAGCCTCCTGGAGTACCACCGGCGCCCGCACCGCAAGGCGGGCAACGGCCGCCCGGGGCAGGGCGGCCACCGGACGGGCGCGGACGGCGGCGACGTGGTCCTGCCCGTCCCGGACGGCACCGTCGTGAAGGCGGGTGAGGAGGTCCTGGCCGACCTGGTCGGCGAAGGGACCCGCTTCGTGGTGGCGCGGGGCGGCAGCGGCGGGCTCGGGAACGCGGCGCTGGCGTCCGCCAAGCGCAAGGCCCCCGGGTTCGCGCTGCTCGGTGAGCAGGGGGACGCGCGGGACGTCGTCCTGGAACTCAAGAGCGTCGCCGACGTCGCGCTCGTCGGCTTCCCCAGCGCGGGCAAGTCCTCGCTGATCGCCGCGCTGTCGGCCGCCAAGCCGAAGATCGCCGCCTACCCGTTCACGACGCTGATCCCCAACCTCGGCGTGGTGAGCGCGGGCGACACGACGTTCACGGTCGCGGACGTGCCGGGCCTGATCGAGGGCGCCAGCGAGGGCCGGGGCCTCGGCCTGGATTTCCTCCGCCACATCGAGCGCTCGTCCACCCTCGCGCACGTGCTCGACTGCGCCACGATGGAACCGGGACGCGACCCCGTCAGCGACTTCGAGGTCATCGAACGCGAACTCCAGGCCTACGACCGGGTCCTCGGCGACCGGCCGTTGTCGGACCGTCCCCGCATCGTCGTGCTGAACAAGGTGGACGTGCCGGACGGCCGCGACCTCGCCGACATGGTCAGGCCCGAGTTCGAGGCGCGCGGGCTGAAGGTCTTCGAGGTGTCGGCGGCGACGCACGAGGGGCTGCGGGAACTGTCGTTCGCGATGGCGGCGATGGTGAGCGAATACCGCGCCTCGCTGCCGCCCGCGGAGCCGACCCGCATCGTCATCCGCCCCGAGCCGGTCGGCGGCGGCACCGAGTTCGAGGTGAAGGACCTCGGTGACAACACGTACCTGATCACCGGTTCGAAGCCGGTGCGGTGGCTGCGGCAGACGGACTTCGCCAACGAGGAGGCCGTCGGCTATCTCGGCGACCGTCTCGCGAGGCTCGGCGTGGAGGACGCGCTCGCGAACGCCGGCGCGTCGCCCGGCGCCACGGTCCTGATCGGCACGGTCGACGACTCGATCGTCTTCGACTGGGAGCCCGAGGTCCCGGCCGGCGACGGCGTCCCCGGCCCCCGTGGCACGGACCGGCGCCTCGGCGGACATCGCTAGACCCACTGGAGGAGAGAGGTCCATGAGCGAGCGCGAGGCGGTCGCGAAGGCCCGGCGGATCGTGGTGAAGGCGGGGTCGTCGTCGCTCACCACGCCGGAGGGCGCGATCGACGCGGGCCGCATCGACGCGCTGGTGGACGTGCTGGCCGCCCGCCGCGCGGACGGCACCGAGATCGTCTTCGTCTCGTCCGGCGCGATCGCCGCCGGGCTCGGGCCGCTGGGGCTGACCCGCCGCCCCCGGGACCTCGCGACCCAGCAGGCGGCGGCGAGCGTCGGGCAGGGCCTGCTGTTCGCCCGCTACACCGCGTCGTTCACCCGGTACGCGCTGACGGTCGGGCAGGTGCTGCTGACCGCCGACGACATGATGCGCCGCTCGCATCACCGCAACGCGCAGCGCACGCTCGCGCAGCTCCTTGCCCTCGGCATCCTGCCGATCGTGAACGAGAACGACACCGTCGCCACCGACGAGATCCGGTTCGGCGACAACGACCGCCTCGCCGCGCTCGTCGCGCACCTGACCCGCGCGGACGCGCTGATCCTCCTGTCGGACGTGGACGCCCTCTACACCGGCGACCCGCGCCGGCCCGGCGCCCGCCGCGTCGGCGACGTCCGCGGGCCGGACGACCTGAAGGACGTCGAGCTCGGCCGTTCGGGACGCGTCGGCACCGGCGGAATGGTCACCAAGGTCGAGGCGGCCCGGATCGCGGGCATCCCGGTGGTGCTGACGAACGCCGCGTCGGCCGCGCAGGCGCTCGCCGGCGATCAGGTCGGGACCCTGTTCCACCCGGCCGAGGGACGCCGCATGTCGACGCGGAACCTGTGGCTCGCTCATGCCACCACCGGCCAGGGGCGCGTCATGCTGGACCCCGGCGCGGTCGAGGCGGTCGTGCGGCGCCGCACGTCGCTGCTCCCCGCCGGTGTCACGGGCGTGGACGGCGACTTCGCCGCGGGCGACCCCGTCGACCTGTGCGACACCGCCGGTCACGTCGTCGCGCGCGGCCTGGTGAACTACGACGCGTCCGAGATCCCCGAGCTGATGGGACGCTCGACGCGCTGGCTGGCGAGGGAACTGGGCGCCGGGTACGAACGCGAAATAATCCACAGAGACCACCTGGTGGTCCTGACCGACGAACGTTGAGTCGCGGCGTGCCGCCGTTCCACGCGCACGCATGACGACGACACGCCGTAAGTGGACGAGAGAGGGACGTGCGATGAGCGAGGCGGAGCGCGAGGAGTTCCTGCGGGTGGCGGGGCGCGGCAGGGAGGCCGCGGCCGTGCTGGCGCCGCTGCCGCGTGCGGTGAAGGACGCGGCGCTGCACCGGATCGCGGACGCGCTGGTCACCGCCGCGCCGGAGATCGTCAAGGCGAACGAGGGCGATGTCGCGCGGGCCCGTGAGAACGGCACCTCCGAGTACATGATCGACCGGCTGAGCCTGTCGGGGGAGCGGATCGCCGCGATCGCCGAGGCCGTCCGGCAGGTCGCCGCGCTGCCGGACCCGGTGGGGGAGTCGCTGCGCGGGAGCGTGCTGCCGAACGGGCTGGAGCTGCGGCAGGTGCGGGTGCCGCTCGGCGTCGTCGGGATGATCTACGAGGGCCGGCCGAACGTGACCGTGGACGCCGCCGCGTTGTGCCTGAAGAGCGGGAACGCGGCGCTGCTGCGGGGGTCGTCGTCGGCGTACGACTCGAACACGGCGCTGGTCGCGGTGATGCAGGGCGCGCTGGCCGGGACCGAGGTTCCGCCGGACGCGGTCCAGCTCGTGCCGGGCACGTCCCGCGAGTCGGTGAAGCACCTGATGCGGGCGCGCGGCCTGGTGGACGTGCTGATCCCGCGCGGCGGCGCATCACTGATCAACTCGGTGGTGGAGGAGTCGACCGTCCCGGTGATCGAGACGGGCGTGGGGAACTGCGCGGTGTACGTGGACGCCGCCGCCGACGTCGACATGGCCGTGGACGTGCTGCTGAACTCCAAGACGCAGCGTCCGTCGGTGTGCAACGCCGCAGAGACCTTCCTGGTGCACGCCGACATCGCCGACACGTTCGTCCCGCGCGCGCTTGAGGCGCTGAAGGACGCCGGGGTCACGGTGCACGGTGATGACCGCATGCGGTCGTACGGCCAGGACGTGGTGGAGGCGACCGAGGACGACTGGCGCGCCGAGTACCTCTCGCTCGACATCGCCGGACGCGTCGTGGACTCCCTTGAGGACGCCGTCGCCCACATCCGCCGGTACGGCTCGGGCCACACCGAGTCGATCGTCACGACGTCCCAGCCCGCCGCGAAGCGTTTCGTCGCCCTGGTCGACTCGGCGGCCGTGATGGTGAACGCCTCGACGCGTTTCACCGACGGCGAGGAGTTCGGTTTCGGCGCGGAGATCGGCATCTCGACGCAGAAGCTGCACGCCCGCGGCCCGATGGGGCTTCCGGAGCTGACGTCCACCAAGTACGTGGTGACCGGTGAGGGCCATCTGCGCGGCTGACACCTTGCCCGACACGACGCGGAGCAAGTTGTGACATTTTTGCCATTGATGTCACGTTGTGGGGTGTGGTCTGATTCACGATTGTGACTCGTGAGTACAGCCGCCGCCGTGTCCTGAAGGGCGCCGCCCTCGGCGCCGGGATCGCCACCACCGGACTGACCGCGTTCCCGGCGCGTCCCGCCGCCGCGGCCGCCCCCGCGCTGCGCGGCCCCGCCGCCGGAACCACCATCGACCGGACGTACGTGCTCGGCGCCGCGGGCGCGGGCGGGTACCGTCCCGTGATCACCGGGCCGGGCGAGCCGCACCTGCTGCGCCGCGACCTCGGCGGCACCGCCGCCGCGCGGCGCGCCGCCACCCGCCGCGGCGTCCTGGCCTTCGGGCATCTCACCGACGTGCACGTTCTCGACGCGCAGTCCCCGGCCCGCGTCGAGTTCATCGACCGCTTCAGGGACGTCATCAGCGGGTTCCCCGAGGGCGGGTACCGTCCGCAGGAGATCCTGTCGACCCACGTCGGCGAGGCGATGGTGCAGGCGGTGAACAGGGTCGGGCGCGGACCGGCGACCGGCCTGAACCTGGCGTTCACCATCAACACCGGCGACACCACCGACAACGCCCAGTACAACGAGGTCCGCTGGATCATCGACCTGCTGGACGGCGAGCGCGTCAGCCCCGACTCCGGCGACCCGAACCGGTACGAGGGCGTCATGGACTGGGCGTCCTACGACCGCGCGTACTGGCATCCCGAGGGGCCGCCGCCCGGCGCCGAGACCGACGTCGCGATCGCCAAGTACGGCTTCCCCCGCGTGAAGGGCCTGATCGACGCCGCTCGCAGGCCGTTCCAGGCGACCGGGCTGAACTCGCCGTGGTACGCCGTGTTCGGCAACCACGACGGCCTCATCCAGGGCAACCTGCCGGTCAACCCGCTCATCTCGGGCCTCGCCACCGGCGGCATCAAGATCGGTGCCCCGGCGGACAGCGGCCAGGCCGAGCGCCTCGCCCGCATGGTCAGCGAGGGCGACGCCGCCGAACTCGTCCGCCTCAGCCGCGAGCAGGGCGCCGCCGGCGGCCTGTTCCGTCCCGTCACGCCCGACTGGAACCGGCGGATGCTGTCGCGCGGCGAGGTCGTCGCCGAGCACTTCAAGACGAGCAAGCCGCTGCGCGGGCACGGCTTCACGTGGGCCAACCTCCGCGACGGGACGGCCTACTACGCGTTCGACAAGGGCATCGTGCGCGGCCTCGTCCTCGACACCGTCAACCAGAACGGCTACTCCGAGGGTTCGCTCGACAAGGCGCAGTTCGCGTGGCTGGAGTCGCAACTGAAGGCGGGCAGCAGCCGCTACTTCGCCGCGGACGGCTCGGTCGTCAGGCACGCCGCGAAGGATCGCCTGTTCGTCCTGTTCAGCCACCACCCCATCAGTTCCATGGAGAACGGCCTCGGCGGCGACCGCGTCCTCGGCGACGAGGTCAAGGCGCTCCTGCTGCGCCACCCGAACGTGATCCTGTGGGTGAACGGCCACACGCACCGCAACGAGGTCATCCCGCACGCCCGCCAGGGCGGCGGGGGTTTCTGGGAGGTGAACACGGCCGCGCACATCGACTTCCCGCAGCAGAGCCGCATCGTCGAACTCGCCGACAACGGCGACGGCACACTGTCGATCTTCGCGACGATCCTGGACTCGGCGGGCCCGGCGTCCTACGGCGGCCGCCTCACCGACCCGGTCCGGCTCGCGTCGCTGTCCCGCGAGCTGGCGGGCAACGACTGGCAGGACCGCGACTCGAACCGCCGCGGCGAGGCCGCCGACCGCAACGTCGAGCTCCTCGTCCCCGCACCGTTCTAGGGACGGTCCGCCACGTCCGGCCGGCCGGGGACGCGGAAGGGCCGCCGCGTCCGTGTCGCGACGGCCCTCGGCCGAACGGTCTCAGCCGCGGTCCGTCGGCCCGTTGTCCCGGCGGGCGAAGCGGTCGAACAGCCCGCCGGCCGCGCCCGCCGCCGCGTCCGCCATGTCGCGGACCTTGCCCACGAACGGGTCCGCCGTCCGCTCCCACGACTCCCGATAGGACCTGGCGGCCTCCTTGACCCCGTCGCTGACCGACGCGTCTCCGTCGCCGTCGCGGCGCAGGTAGTCCCCGGCGAGGATCCGCTCGTACTCGCCGCTGTGCGCCCACCGGTCGATCTCGGCGAACCGGATCACCGCGAACGGATGCGACTGCCCGAGCAGGTTCAGGAACTTCAGGATGCCGTCCCGCACATCGCCGGCCGCGTCGTACTCGCGGGCCTGCTGCAGGAACGCCTCGGTGCTCATCTCGCTGAGCTTGACGCCTCCGGCGAGCTTCATGTTCACCCGCTTCGCCGCGTCCAGGTCCTGGCCGACCAGCAGGCCCGCCCGGTCCGACGACAGCTCCGCCTTCCGGAACCACTCCCGCAGCCCGATGATGATCGCCGCGATGCCGATGTTGCCGAGCGGCAGCCACGCGAGCCGCGACCCGAGCTGCAGCAGGATCTGCATCATCGTCTGGTACACGACGTGCCCGGACAGGATGTGCCCGACCTCGTGCCCGACGACGAAGCGCAGCTCCTCGTCGTCCAGCAGGTCGATCAGCCCGGTGTTCAGCACGATGAAAGGGTGGTCGGAGCCGAGCGCCATCGCGTTCGGCGTCGGGTCCTGCCGGACGTACAGCTCCGGTACCTCCGGCATGTCGAGGACGTAGGACGCGTCCCGCACCATGTCGTAGATGTGGCGGAACTGGTCCTCGCCCACGCGCACCGTCCCGCCGAGGAACATCAGCCTCAGCGACCGCTCGTTGATGAGTCCCGACATCTTGCGCAGCACGACATCGAAACCGGACAGCGAGCGCAGCGCCACCAGCGCCGATCGGTCAGCCGGGTGTTCGTAAGCCCGGGAACTGATCCCCGGGAACCGCGTACGTGCTCGATCCGGTGTGTTCTCCGTCATGTCTGGCATGGTAGTTCCGACGAACCACCGCGCCACAGGGTTCCCCGCCGGGGGACCCCCGTCCGGCTCTGGCCCCGCCCGGGAGGCGACCCATGTTCGACCCGAAAGCCGAGGCGATGTCCCCGGACGAGCGCGCCGCGCTGCAGCGGCACCGCCTGTGGGGGCTGGTCGACCGGCTGCTCGCGGCGGGCGGCGTGCAGGGGCGGCGGCTCAAGGACGCCGGTGTCGCCGGCGGCTCCGACGTGACGCTCGCCGGGCTCCGGGACCTCCCGTTCACCACCAAGCAGGACCTGTGGGACAACTACCCGTTCGGGATGCTCGCCGTCCCGCGCGACCAGGTCGCCGCCGTGCACGGCTCCAGCGGCACACGGGGACGCCCGACGCTGGTCGCCTACACCAAGGCCGACCTCGACCTGTGGGCGGCGATGTGCGCGCGTTCACTGTCGTGCGCGGGCGCCTCGCCGGGCAGCATCGTCCACAACGCCTACGGCTACGGGCTGTTCACCGGCGGGATCGGGATCCACCAGGGGGCCGTGGCGCTCGGCGCGACCGTCGTGCCGATGTCGGGAGGGATGACCGACCGGCAGGTCCGGATGCTCACCGACCTCCGGGCGGACGTCCTGACCTGCACACCCGCCTACGCACTCCGTCTCGGGGAGGCCCTCGCCGAGGCGGGCGCCGAACCGCACGCGCTGAAGGCCGGGCTGTTCGGGGCCGAGCCGTGGTCGGAGGAACTGCGCACCGCCATCGAACAGGTCCTGCCGATCAAGGCGATGGACATCTACGGGCTCTCGGAGGTCATCGGGCCCGGCGTCGCCACCGAATGCCTGGAGCAGAACGGACTGCACGTCAACGAGGACCACTTCATCGTCGAGGCCGTCGACCCCGAGACGGGCGACCCGGTCGAGGACGGCACACCCGGCGAACTGGTGTTCACGACGCCGACCAAGCAGGCGCTGCCCCTGCTGCGCTACCGGACGGGCGACATCGCGTCCCTGGACCGCGGCGAATGCAACTGCGGGCGGACCCTGGTCCGGATGAGCAAGGTCCTCGGCCGCGCCGACGACATGATCGTCGTGCGGGGCGTCAACGTGTATCCGAGCGAGGTCGAGCGCGTCCTGCTCGGATCGGGGCTCGTCCGGCCGCACTACCAGCTCGTCGTCGACCGCCGCGCGCCGGCCGTCCGCCTCCTCGTCGCCTGCGAGGCGCTGTCGGGCGACCCGAGGGACGAGCTCATCCGCGGCCTCCACCAGTCGCTCGGGCTGACCGCCGAGGTGTTCGTCCTGCCGGAGGGCACCGTGCCGCGGGTCGAGGTCGGCAAGGCCGTCCGCGTCGTCTCCTGGGAGGACGGCCGGCCGCCGCTGCCCGGCCTGGCCTGACCGCGCCTGCCCGGCCCGCCTCCCGCCTGGCCCCGGCTCCGGCCTGGCCCGACTCCCGCCCGGACGTTACGGGCCACGGCCCCGCTGGCTATTCTCGTCGTCATGACGCAAAAGCGGCGGCTGGGGATCATGGGCGGCACGTTCGACCCGATCCACCACGGCCACCTCGTGGCCGCGAGCGAGGTGGCGCACTTCTACTCGCTCGACGAGGTCGTCTTCGTGCCCACCGGCCTGTCCTCCCACAAGGAGGACCGCAGGATCACCGCCGCGGAGGACCGGTACCTCATGGCCGTGATCGCGACCGCGTCCAACCCCCGCTTCTCCGTCAGCCGCGTCGACATCGACCGCCCCGGCCCCACCTACACCGTCGACACGCTCCGCGACATGCGCGAGATCCAGGGCCCGGACGCCGACCTGTTCTTCATCACCGGCGCCGACGCGCTGGAGAAGATGCTGACCTGGCACGACACCGACGAACTGTTCGAACTGGCGCACTTCGTCGGCGTCACCCGCCCCGGCCACCGGCTCGCCGACCCCGGCCTCCCGAACGGCGGGGTGTCCCTCATGGAGGTCCCCGCGCTTTCGATCTCGTCCACCGAATGCCGCGACCGCGTCCGCTCCGGCGAACCCATCTGGTACCTGGTCCCGGACGGGATCGTCCAGTACATCAACAAGCGCGACCTCTACCGCGTCGCCCCGGGGGAATGACCCGCCGCATACCCTGGAAAGGGCAGGGCCGCATCAGCATCGCGGTCGAACAGCGACAAAGAGGTCAGTGAACCGCCGCGCATGAGAAGGTGTTAGCGGAGACGACCCCTACAGGGAGGATCGCGAGCGCATCGTGACCGCATCCGAGAGGGCGGCGCAGCTCGTCCGGATCGCCGCCGAGGCGGCGGGCGACAAGCTGGCCGACGACATTCTTGCCTACGACGTGAGCGAGCAGCTCGTCATCACCGACGCGTTCGTGCTCTGCTCGGCCCCCAGCGACCGCCAGGTCCGCGCCATCGTCGACGAAGTCGAGCGGCGCCTCCGCGAAGAGGGCGACGCCAAGCCCGTCCGCCGCGAAGGCGAGCGCGAAGGCCGCTGGGTGCTGCTGGACTACGCGGACATCATCGTGCACATCCAGCACGAAGAAGACCGCATGTTCTACGCCCTCGAACGGCTCTGGAAAGACTGCCCCCTCCTCGACCTGCCCGAAAGCGTCACCGCCCACCAGAACCACCGGACCCGCGCCGTCGGGAGCCCGAGTGAGTGACGCACGCCCCAGCCGGGAACCCGGCAGGCGGCGGCTCGTGCTCTGGCGGCACGGCCAGACCGCCTGGAACGTCGAACGCCGCTTCCAGGGCAAGACCGACATCCCGCTCGACGAGACCGGTGTACAGCAGGCCCGGCGCGCCGCCCGGCTCCTCGCCGGGCTCCGCCCCACCGCCCTGCTCGCGTCCCCCCTCCGCCGGGCCGCCGACACCGCCCAGGCCCTCGCCGACATCACCGGGCTCCCCGTCCGCCACGACAGGGACCTCATCGAACGCGACGGCGGCGCCTGGGAGGGCCTCACCGCCCGCGAGATCCGGGAACGCTACCCGGCGGAACACGCCGCCTGGCAGCCCCCCGGCGGTGAGACCAGCGCCCAGGTGGCCAAACGCGTCGGCGCCGCCCTGGAACGCGCGCTGGACGACCTGCCGCCCACCGGCCAGCTCGTCGTCGCCTCCCACGGCGCCGCGCTGCGCCTCGGCATGTCCCACCTCCTGCGCCTCCCCGAAGAGACATGGGAACGCCTCGGGGGCCTGTCCAACTGCTGCTGGTCCGTCATCACCGAAATGCGCGACGGCGGCTGGCGCCTCGCCGAACACAACGCCGGCACCCTCCCCGAGCCCGTCCTCAGCGACGACCGCCCCGACGCCGGAACCTGAGCCGGAAACGATTCGAGACCAGCCTCCCCCGTCCGATACACTGGCGGGGCGCTGCGGGATGAACGTCCACGCAGCGGCGGGGCTATGGCGCAGTTGGTAGCGCGCCTCCATGGCATGGAGGAGGTCTGGGGTTCGAATCCCCATAGCTCCACAGACGAGTCGGGAGTGGCGTGGCCGCGGAGAACGCGGGCACGCCACTCCTTCTTCATGTTGGCTCTAAAAGGTTGGCCATGGTCGCGGCTACCTTTCGTCCGGCCGCGCTTCGGAATGTCGATCATGCGGGAACAGCCACCTGTGGCGATGCATGATCGAGATGAGGGCTGACTGATGAGAAGCCGGATTTCCGGACGGCTGCTGCCCGCCGCGCTGGCCGCGGCGACCGTCACCGCGATCGCCGCGCCCGCGACGGCCCAGGAGGCGCCGCCACCGGCCGAAGAGACCTACAGCGAAGGGGAATGCGCCGAGGCGCTCAAGGTCCTGTCGTACTTCAAACTGCTCCCGGACCAGCCCGACATCGGGCGAGCCCTCTGCTCGATGAACGCCGAGAAGCAGGAGGAGACGCCGCAGGACGCGATGCAGCAGGACCAGGCGCAGGATGACGCGGCGCAGCAGGAGGACGCGGCGCAGGAGCAGACCACGGACGAGCTCAGCAGCACCTACACCACCGACACCGGCCAGACCGTCAAGGAGAACAAGCTCCTCGGCATCCCGGTCGAGTGGCCCAAAAGCCTCACGGTCCATGTGCCGACGGTCAACGACCAGTGGCACTCCTATACAGCGACACAGGGCTGACGCGTTCTCACGGGCCGCGGAGGAACGCCCCTCCGCGGCCCGTGTCCGAAACGCTCCCGGCGTGCACTAAGCTTTTCCTCGACCGAGGGGCTATGGCGCAGTTGGTAGCGCGCCTCCATGGCATGGAGGAGGTCTGGGGTTCGAATCCCCATAGCTCCACCTGAGTTGAGAAGTCGAACGTGCCTCGCCTGAGCGGCGGGGCGGTTCTCGTTCCGGCCCGGCCCGGTCGTCACCCAGAGCGCTGGTAGATGGTGACGAGTACGCCATCGCCGTACGTCGTGGCCTCGGTCAGTTTCCACACGGTCTTGTCGGAGGTCTTGGTCCACAGCGTCTGGCCGTGGCCGAGGATGACGGGGAACGACATGAGGTGGATCTCGTCCACCAGGTCGTGTGCGAGCAGCCCCTGGGCGAGCTGGATGCTCCCGGCCACGGATATCTCGCCGTCGACCCGGCGTTTGAGCCGGGACACCTCGTCGGCCAGGTCACCGGAGAGCACGGTCGTGTTGTTCCACTTCGGTTCGGTCAGCGTGCTGGAGAGGACGTACTTCGGCATGCTGTTGTACTTGTCGGCGAGTTCGCCCTCGTACTGCGGCCAGGCTTCGGCGAATCCCTCGTAGGTCTTGCGTCCGAGCAGCAGCGCGTCGGCCGCGAGCGATTCGTCCTCCTTGAACTTCTCGGCGTCGGGTCCGCGGTCGAAGTCGAAGCTCCAGTTCGGGTACTTGAAATCCTCTCCGCCGGGCGCCTCCACGACGCCGTCGAGGGAGATGAACTCGGTCAGCACGATCTTTCCCATGTCAGGACTCCTTGATGAACTCGCGCAGCGCGGCGGCGAGCACGTCGGGTGTGGTGCTGTGGTTCTCGCCCGGCACGGGCTTGAGGGTCGCCGTCGGCAGGTGCTCGGCGAGGGCCCGCGTGCCCGTGGCGATGAACGGCCAGGTGTCGTTGCCGTGCATGGCGAGGATGGGAACGTCGATCCGGTTCCAGAGGTCGGCGCGCAATGGCTTGCCGGACATGGTGTCGCCGACGTTCCGGCCGTCGTAGGCGATCGTGGGGGCGATCGCCTCGAGCCCGGACCACATGTCGGCGTCCTCGCGCATGCCGTCGACGAGCTCCTCCGGCAGGCCGACGGTGGCGGTCATGAACAGGGCGACGGCGTCGCCGGGGCGGCCGTCGGCGACGGCGGCGTCGAGCCGCTCGACGTAGTCGGCCGGCAGTGGCGGACGGGAGTCGTCGACGATGACGGGCGGTTCGAACAGCGCGAGGCGCGCGACCGGGACGCCGGCCTGCGCGGCGTTGAGTGCGAGCAGCCCGCCGGAGGACCAGCCGAACACCGTCGCCGGACGGCCGCCGCCGGCCTGCTCGATGATCGCGGTGAGGTCCTCGAACTCGCGCTCGACCGCGTAGGGCCGGGTGTCGCCGCTCTCGCCCCGCCCGCGGCGGTCGTAGTTGATCACGAGGAACTCGCCGGCGAGCAGCTCGGCCGTCTGCGAGTTCTCGGGAGTGGTGGCGCGGTACGCGGTCGCGCCGTCGATGATGATGATCGGGTCGCCGCCGCCCCACGCCGTGTAGGCGATGGTGGTGCCGTCGGCCGATGTGACAAGTCCGCTGGTCACGTGAGGGCCTTCCTGGTCGGTCTCACGCGGTGTCGATCACCGCGTGAGACCACGTTAGGAAGGCTCCGGATCCTCGGTCTTGTACAGGAGCGACATCGGGTCGCCGGCCTCGTCGCGCCGCCGCAGCTGCGTCGCGGTGCGGCCGATGAACCGTTGCAGCGCCTTCGCGAGGTGCGGCTGGTCGTAGTAGCCGAGCCGGTGCACCACCTCGAGCGGCGCGATTCCCTCACCGAGCAGCATCGCGGCTTCCCTGGCGCGTTCGATCTGCCGTATCGCGCCCTGCGTGAGCCCGGTCGCGGACGACACCCGCCGCTGGACCGACCGTGTTCCCACCTTGGCGATTCCGCCCCACACGACCTCGTCCACGAGCGGATCACGGGTGAGCACCCCGGCGTGCACGAGCTTCTGGACGAACTGCTCCGCGTCGTCCATGCGGGGGATCTCCCACTCCTCGCCGCGCAGGACGAACGTGCGTTCAGTCACGTGCGGGCTTTCGATGCCGCCGTCGACGAGCCCCGCCATCGGCAGGTGCGGCATCGACGTGCCGTGCGCGAACGTGATCCCGAACGACTCCGAGTCACCGGTGATCTCCGCGCTGGACACGGTCGTCTCCGGCCCGCGGACCGCCGCGTGGACGACGCCTCCGTCCTCCCAGAAGACCAGCTCCCAGGTCGACGTCGCGACCGAGGTCATGATCCCGGCGCCCGAGGTGCGCCCGCGCCACACACGTGCCACGTAGGGCGAGTCCGAACCGCGGTGCTCGCTCTCGATGGACATACCGGAAGCCTACCGACCGGCGGACGCCGATCGATGCCCTTGAGGTTCGGGACGCACCGCCCCCACTTCCTTCGCCGCCCGGGGCTCGTCAGGCCGTGTAGCGGAGCACGGCACCCACGTGAAGGTTCGGTGCGGGGCCGTCGGACGGCAGGACGACCAGTTCACCGTCGGTCGCCGCCACCGCTCTGACCAGGGCGGCGTCCGCCCGCTCCTCGCGGGGGTCGGCCACGCCGAACTCGTCGCGGAGCTCGTCGGCGGTGGTGGCGATCTGTGCGGGGTCCGGGCCGACCCAGAGGCGGGCGGTGGAATCCGGGTCCTCGTCCAGGAGGAGCGTCTCGACGCGGCCCTGCCTTGCGGCCTCGGCGGTGGCGGGCAGGCCCGCGACGGCACGCTGGCCGTTGGCGAGTTCACGGTCGAAACGTTCGGCGACGGTCATGATGCGCTCGGTCGTCTTCAGCTTCAGGATGCGGCGAAGCTCGGCGTCCAGGTCAGGGTCGTCGACGGTGGTGTTCTTGTCGGACTCGACGGTGTGCTCCAAGACGTGCTCGGAGACCTCCTCCAGCACAAAGGTGCGGGCACGGGTGTCACCGGCGATCACGATGGCCTCCGCGCCGCAGCTGTCGGCGACGCGGTCGATCTCGTGGGCGACCTTCTTGGCGTTGATCATCCAGACGTTCTCGGACGAGCGCTGGAACCGGGACTGGTTCCAGTCGCCCGCCTTCGTCTTGCGGATGGGGTAGTCCTCATCGCCCTCGACGTCGATGTGCCGGTGCTTCCCGTCCGCGGTGACGCAGTCGATCGCGCCGCCGCGGCGGTCGACGACGGCCACCATGTGCGGGAACCTCTCGCCGCGTTCGGCCAGGTAGGGCAGGACGTCCGGGAGTGGGGCGAGGGTCGCGCGGGGCGTCCGGGGCGCGCCGGGGAACCGCTCGCTGTGCACCACCTCGCCGTTCGCCGCGAAGATCACCATGGTCCCGGAGCGGCGGTCCAGCATCTCCTCGTCGATGGTCTGCTCGATCGCGCGGAGCATGTCCTGCGGGGCGTTCTGGGCCTCCAGGTCCGCGCGCAGCGCCCGCCACCGCAGTTCCACGGCCTTGGGCGCGTCCTCGGTGGTCCGGGTGAGGTCCGCGTAGACGGACGCGTAGGGCCCCGGATGTTGGTACAGCGACTTGAGGAATGACAGATCCATGAGGTTGGCCGTACCCGTCCTATCTGGGACAAACGTAAAGGATGTGACGTCTGTGATCAGCCCTTGGCGGACTGCTGGAGCCGCGCGTAGGCGTGCTGCAGCCAGTCCGAACCCGCGACCGCCGTCATCGTGGCGCCGGCGAGCCGCGTGGCGTGCGGGGCGAACACGAGGCCCGCCGTGTAGGCCGTCGCGACCCACTGGGCCGTGCAGAACGGGCAGGTGATCAGCTCCCCGACGGCGTGCCTGATGCCCCGCCCGCGCACATCCTCCGCCACCTCGGCCGGCCCGGACGTCCCGGAGTAGCGGGTGAACGGGGCGCGCAACGGGCTCGTCACCGGATCCTTCGCGATCAGCCGGGACAGCTTGTGCGTCGTGACGGTCATCAGTGCCAGGTCGGAGAGCCCTATGGACGGGGTCTGGTCGCGCAACCGGCGGCCCGCCAGCACCATCGCCGCCGTGGTCAGCCCGTAGACGGCGAGAGTGCCGAGGTACGAACCGAGCGGACGATCCGCATCGCCGGCGTACTCGTCCTTCTGCCTGCGCGCGGTGTCGACGACCGTACTCATGTCTTCTCCATTTCCGGCGGGACGAGCAGGTGCAACTCGCCGCCCTCGGGACCGGCGAGGACCGGAACCGCCCGGCCGTCGTCACGAGCGGCCCGCGAACCAGAGCCCGCGAGCCGCTCGGGATCGGAGCGGGCCCGGACGAGGACGGGTCCGGTTCAGTGGTTGCGCAGCGCGTCCACCAGTTGCGACTTGTTCATCGAGGACCGTCCCTCGATGCCGATCTCGCGGGCCCGCTTCATGAGCTCGTCCTTCGTCCAGTCGCTGTAAGGGGGGTTCTTGCCGCCCTTGCGGCCGACCTTCTTCATCCCCTGGCCCGCCGACGCGTTCGCGATCCGCGCTGCCTTCTCCTTGCTTTCGCCCCGATCGCGGAGCTTCTGGTACGTCTTCTCGTCCTTGATCTGTGATCTAGGCATACCGGACGTTTACCCGACACACCCGTTCCACACATCAAAACAATGGCGCCGGAAAGGGGACTTGTGCGCGCCAGCATCCTGGCCCCCTCGACGTTCGGCACGCCGCCGCCCGCCCCGGCGAGGCCGCGGGCCGGCGGCCGCGCCCCCTGCGCGCCCTGCGTCCTGCGTCCTGCGCGCATCGACGTCCGGTACCGCCTGCTGGATGCGGTCCACGCCTATGTGGGGGAGCGGCAGGAGCAGGCGGGCGAGACCCGGCGTGTCCGGGACACCCACGCCGCCCACCTGGTCGAACTCGCCGAACGCTCTGAGCCGGAGCGGCGGCGCCGCGACCAGCTGCGCTGGGCCGAGCGGGTCGCCGCCGAGCGCGGCAACATCACGGTCGCGTTCCGGCATGTGATCGAGACCGGCCACGCCCGGACGGGGTTGCGGCTCGTCGCGGCCCTGGTGTGGTTCTGGATGCTGCGCGACATGGAGACCGAGGCGGCGGCTGGGCGGTCCTTCGGCACGGATCACTTCATCCATCGAGCTGTCCTTCACATGTCGTGGATGTGACGTTCTCCACCGTGGGCGACCGCGCTGACATGTCGCCTACCTCGGCCGGGCGCGGCTGACACCGCACTGACGCAGTGCTGTAGTGAATGATTGAACGCGGCGTGACCTGCGAGTTCACCGTAGGTGTCCGCGGTCGGACTTCTTGATTTGACGGACCGTCCAAGGCTGCCTAATCTCTGTCGTGCCCCAAGGGGATGCGGGACGCCGGAAGGCGGACGGCCCCGGGGGACGCCAGCAGAGGGAAACGGTTCGCAGCATGCTGCGGGCCGAGGTACTCTTGCATGGCAAGCCCAGACGGGATGCAGGACGCCGCGAGGTGGCCGGCCCGCAGGGCATCCTCTACGAAACGATCTTGACGGGTCTTCTGGTCTGTTGTTGTGTCGTTGCGTGGGGAACTTGGGGAGTCTCCGTCCGTCGAAAAGATCTTGGTTGATCGGCTTGACAGCGGCGGCGAACCGGGTAAGTTAGAAGGGTTGCCCCGGAGCTGGGGCCCGCGGAAGCGGGTTCGGCGCGGTGGGTGTCCGTTTCTTGAGAACTCAACAGCGTGTTAAAAGCCAGTGCCTTTATCGGTTCGGTCGTTATTCGGCT
>NZ_JBICUS010000026.1:0-78950 GCF_043198455.1 Spirillospora sp. NPDC048824
ACGCCGCCGGCCTGGCCACCGGCTTCTGGAACACCACCGACGAACTCCGCCAGAACTGGAACGAAGACCGCCGCTGGAACCCCACCTGGACCGACCAGCAACGCCGAACCGGCTACGCCGGCTGGAAGAAGGCCGTCGAACGCACCCTCGACTGGGTGGAGCTCGACTGACGCCCGGTCAACCGGGCCGCGGCGAGCCGTCGTCCTGCGCGACCCCTGGACGACGGCTCGCCGTAACCCGGCGGCGGGACACTCGACCAACCTCTCTCCGGGAGCAAGCAGTGACATCCGTAGCCCTTGGACCGCAGTACCGCCAGGACATCCTGCGCGATCTCGCCGAGACCGAGTTCGACGTCCTGGTCGTCGGCGGCGGCATCGTCGGCTCCGGCGCGGCCCTCGACGCGATCTCGCGGGGCCTGTCCGTCGCCCTCGTGGAGGCGCGGGACTGGGCGGCCGGGACGTCCAGCCGCTCCAGCAAGCTGATCCACGGCGGGCTCCGCTATCTCGAACAGCGCGACTTCGGGCTCGTCCGGGAGGCGCTGCGGGAGCGGACCCTTCTCCTGCACCGCCTCGCCCCGCATCTGGTGCGTCCCGTCCGTTTCCTCTACCCGCTGCGCAACCGGGTGTGGGAGCGGGCCTACGTGAGCGCGGGCGTCACCCTGTACGACACGATGGGCGGTGCCCGCGCGCTCCCCCGCCACCGGCAGCTGACACGGCGCGGCGCCCTGCGGGAGGCGCCGGCGCTCCGGCCGGACGCGCTGGTCGGCGCGATCCAGTACTACGACGCGCAGGTCGACGACGCCCGCTACACGATGATGGTCGCCCGGACCGCCGCGCAGTACGGCGCGAAGGTCGCCACCCGTGCCGAGATGACCGGGTTCCTGCGCGAAGGCGAGCGGGTGACCGGCGCCCACGTCCTGGATCTGGAGGGCGGGCGGGAGATCGCCGTGCGGGCCCGGCGCGTGGTGTGCGCGACCGGGGTGTGGACGGACGGCGCGCAGGCGATGACCGGGTCACGGGCCTCGTTCGCCGTGCAGGCGTCCAAGGGCGTCCATTTGATGGTGCCGCGCGACCGGATCCCGATGGGCACCGGCCTGATCACGCGCACGTCCAAGAGCGTGCTGTTCATCATCCCGTGGGGGCGGCACTGGCTCGTCGGCACCACCGACACCCCCCACGAGGACGGCCCGGATCATTGTGGGGGGACGACCCCCCACACCCCCCGGAACTGCCTGAAGGAGCCCGTCGCCGCCCACACCGACATCGGCTACCTGCTCGACCAGGCGAACGCCGTGCTGCGCACTCCGCTGACGCACGACGACATCGAGGGCGTGTACGCGGGCCTGCGGCCGCTGCTGTCCGGGGACATGGACGACACGACCCGGCTGTCGCGCGAGCACGCCGTCGCCGAACCGGTTCCGGGCATGGTCGTGGTCACCGGCGGCAAGTTCACCACCTACCGGGTGATGGCGCGGGACGCGGTCGACGTGGTCGCCGAGGGCCTGGACGACGCCGTCCCCCCGTCGGTCACCGGCCGGCTGCCGATCCTCGGCGCGGTCGGGTTCGAGGTGCTGTGGAACGAGCGGCGCCGCCTCGCCGCCGGGTCCGGCCTGCACGTCGCGCGGATCGAGCACCTGCTGCACCGGTACGGGTCGTGCGCCCGCGAGGTCCTGGACCTGGTCGCGGACGACCCGATGCTGGGACTGCCCGTCCCCGGCGCCGAGGACTACCTGTGCGCCGAGGCGGTCTACGCGGTGACGCACGAGGGCGCGCTGCACCTGGAGGACGTCCTGGCCCGGCGCCTGCGCATATCGATCGAGGAGTGGGACGGCGGCGTCGCGGCGGCGTCCCATGTCGCCGAACTCCTCGCGCCCCGGCTCGGCTGGGGCCGCGAGGAGATCGCCGACGAGATCAAACGGTACGTGCTGCAGATCGCGGCGGAACGCCGCGGCGGGCCCGCCGTCCCGGAAACACCCGTCCCCGCCGCCTGACGCGGCGGTCATCGTGGGATTCGAGCCGGCTCAAGCCGGGATGACGGGACAGTGCGTGCCCTTGTAGACGGTGGGGACGCAGCGGTTGCAGTGGATGCACAGGGACGGGGTGGACGGGTCGGCGGCGATGCGGTTCACCAGGTCGGGTTCGCGGAGCAGGGCCCGGGCCATGGCGACGAACTGGAAGCCCTCCCCCATGGCCGTGTCCATGGTCGCGCGGTCGGTGATGCCGCCCAGCAGGATCAGCGGCAGGTCGAGTTCGGCGCGGAACCTGCGTGCGTGTTCGAGCAGGTAGGCGTCCTGGTAGGGATAGGCCCGCAGGAACCTCTTGCCGAACATCCGGATGCCGACGCGCATCGCCGGCTTGTAGCTCGCGGCGAACTCCGGGATCGGCATCTCGCCGCGGAACAGGTACATCGGGTTGAGCAGTGAGCTGCCGGCGGTCAACTCCAGCGCGTCGACCGTGCCCTCCTCCTGGAGGCGGCGGGCGACGTACACGCTGTCGTCGATCTCCAGGCCGCCGCGGACGCCGTCGCGCATGTTGAGCTTGGCGGTGACGGCGATGCGGTCGCCGACCTCGTCGCGGACGGCGCGGGCGATACCGAGCGCGACCTTGGCGCGGTTCTCGATCGGCCCGCCGTAGGCGTCCTTGCGCCGGTTGAGGCGGGGGCTGAGGAACGAGCTGGCCAGATAGTTGTGCCCGAAGTGGATCTCGACGGCGTCGAACCCCGACTCGATCGCCAGGCGGGCGGCCTCGGCGTGCGCGCGGGTGATCCGCTCGATGTCCCCGGCGGTGGCCACCTTGGTGAAGCGCATGCCGAGCGGGTTGAAGAACCGCCCGGCCGAGACGGCGGGCAGCCTGTTGGAGCTCGCGTCGGCGACCGGCCCGGCGTGGCCGATCTGCGCGGACGCGGCGGCGCCCTCGGCGTGGACGGCGTCGGTGAGCCGCCGCAGGCCGGGGACGGCGTCGGGCCGCATCCAGATCTGCCGCCGCTCCGTGCGTCCCTCCGGGGCGACCGCGCAGTAGGCGACGGTCGTCATGCCCACTCCCCCGGCGGCGGGGCGGCGGTGGTACTCGATCAGGTCGTCGGTCACCAGCGCGTCGGGCGTCATCCCCTCGAACGTGGCGGCCTTGATCACGCGGTTGCGCAGGGTGAGCGGCCCCAGCCGGGCCGGTTCGAAGACGTCCATGGTCAGAGACGCTCGATGATGGTGACGTTGGCCTGGCCGCCGCCCTCGCACATGGTCTGGAGGCCGTAGCGGCCGCCGGTGCGCTCCAGCTCGTGCAGGAGGGTGGTCATCAGGCGGGCGCCGGTGGCGCCGAGCGGGTGGCCGAGGGCGATGGCGCCGCCGTTGGGGTTGGTCGTCGCCGGGTCGGCGCCGGTCTCCTTCAGCCAGGCGAGCACGACGGACGCGAACGCCTCGTTGATCTCGACGGCGTCGATGTCGCCGATCGTCATCCCGGTCTTCTTCAGCGCGTACGCGGTGGCGGGGATCGGCGCGGACAGCATCCGGATCGGGTCCTCGCCGCGGGCGGAGATGTGGTGGATCCGGGCGCGCGGGGTGAGGCCGTGGTCCTTGACGGCCTGCTCGGACGCGATGAGGAGCGCGGCGGCGCCGTCGGAGATCTGGGACGAGACGGCCGCGGTGAGGCGCCCGCCGTCCACGAGGGTCTTCAGGCCCGCCATCTTCTCCCTGGTGGTGTCGCGGCGCGGCCCCTCGTCGGTGGTGACGCCCTCGTAGGGGGCGATCTCGCGCTCGAAGCGTCCCCCGTCGATGGCGCGGATGGCGCGCTGGTGCGACTCGTAGGCGAACGCCTCCATCTCCTCGCGGGAGAGGTCCCAGTCGCGGGCGATCATCTCGGCGCCGTGGAACTGCGACACCTCGGTGTCGCCGTAGCGGCGCGTCCAGCCCTTGGATCCGGCGAACGGCCCCTCGGTGAAGCCGAGCGCCGCGGCGGCGGTCATCGCGGAACCGATCGGGATCTGCGACATGTTCTGCACGCCGCCCGCCACGACCAGGTCGGACGTCCCCGACAGGACGGCCTGCGCGGCGAAGTGCACGGCCTGCTGGGACGAGCCGCACTGCCGGTCGACGGTGACGCCGGGGACCTCCTCGGGCAGCCCGGCGGCGAGCCAGCAGGTGCGGGCGATGTCGCCGGCCTGCGGCCCGAGGGTGTCGACGCAGCCGAACACGACGTCCTCGACCGCGGCCGGGTCGGCCTTCGTGCGGTCCATCAGCGCCGTCAGCACGTGCGCACCGAGGTCGGCGGGGTGCGCGCCGGACAGGCCGCCGCCGCGCCGCCCGACAGGAGCGCGGACCGCGTCGACGATGTATGCCTCGGCCATGGGGTTCTCCTTAGCGGGGGTTAGCTCAGTGGGGCCTAGCTCGCCTGGATCCCTTCGAGGAACATGGCGAGGTACTGCTTGGCGATGTCGTCGGCGGACAGCCGCCCGCCGGGCTGGTACCAGTTGGCGGCGACCCAGACGGTGTCGCGGATGAACCGGTAGACGAGGCTCGGGTCGAGGTCGTCGCGGAACGCGCCCTCGGCGACGCCCCTCTCCAGCAGGGAGAGCCACATCTCCTCGAACCTGCGCCGCGACTCGTGCAGGTAGTGGAACCGCTCGCTGGTCGCGAGGTGCTTGGACTCGTTCTGGTAGAGGACGACGGCGGGCCGGTGCAGGTCGATCGACCGGAACGACTCGACGACGATCCCCTCCAGGGTGTCGCGCGCGCTGAGCCCGGCCCCCAGGACGCGGTCGTAGGAGGCCCACATCTCGTCCAGGAAGGTCGACAGGATCT
Organism: Spirillospora sp. NPDC048824; assembly: GCF_043198455.1. NCBI lineage: Bacteria > Bacillati > Actinomycetota > Actinomycetes > Streptosporangiales > Thermomonosporaceae > Spirillospora > Spirillospora sp. NPDC048824. The sequence continues at coordinate 4,793 of NZ_JBICUS010000026.1, forward strand.
CGTCGGCCATCGCCTCCTTGGAGTCGAAGTGGTAGTAGAGGCTGCCGCCGAGGATGCCTGCCGCGTCGGCCACCTTCCGGACGGTGGTGGCGGAGTACCCCTGGGAGGCGAACACCTCCGCCGCCGTGGCGAGCAGCTCGGCCCGCCGTCCCGCGCGGGCGGCGGCGGTGCCCTCGGCGTCGCGCCTTCGTGGACTCATCGTTCTCCTTATGCGTGCTGTGAGGAGACGGAGACGACCTCGCCCGTCATGTACGACGAGTAGTCGCTGGCCAGGAAGACGATGACGTTGGCCACCTCCCACGGTTCCGCGTAGCGGCCGAACGCCTCGCGGCGCGTCAGCTCGTCCAGCAGCTCCTCCGAGGTCACCTTCACCAGGTGCGGATGCATCGCGAGGGACGGCGAGACCGCGTTGACGCGGACGCCGAAGTCGGCGGCCTCCAGCGCGCTGCAGCGGGTGAGGGCCATGACGCCGGCCTTGGCGGCGGCGTAGTGGGACTGCCCCTTCTGCGCCCGCCAGCCGATCACCGACGCGTTGTTGACGATGACGCCCGAGCCCCGGTCGCGCATGATCCGCAGGGCGGCGCGGGTGCAGCGCATCGTGCCGTTGAGGGTGATGTCGAGGACGCGGCCCCACTGGTCGTCGGTCATGTCGACCAGGTCGGCCGTCCCGCCGAGGCCCGCGTTGTTGACGGCGACGTCGATGTGCCCGAAGCGCTCCACGGCCAGGTCGTACAGGGCCTGGACCTGCTCCTCCGAGGTCACGTCGCAGGCCAGTGAGGCGACCCGGCCGGCGCCGAACTCCTTCTCCAGCTCCTGCGCGGACGCGGTGAGGCGCCGCTCGTGGGCGTCGGAGATCAGCACGCGGGCGCCCTCCTCCAGGCAGCGGCGGGCGGTGGCGCCGCCGATCCCGGCCCCGGCCGCCGCGGTGATCACGACGGCGCGGTCCTTGAGGAGCCCGTGTCCGGGTACGTAGGGCGGGGTCATCCGCGTGTCTCCCTGCTTGCGGCCGGTTCCCGGGGGAGCCCGAGCACCCGTTCGGCGATGATGTTGCGCTGGATCTCGTTGGACCCGGCGTAGATCGTGTCGGAGCGGGAGAACAGGAACAGCCGCTGCCAGTCGTTCAGATCGTACGGCTGTGTTTCCTCCGTCCCCCCGCCGGAGGCCCGCCCCCGCCTCCCGTCGGCGACCATCCCGGCGGCGCCGAGGACGTCCATGGCCAGCTCGCCGAGTTCGCGGTGCCAGGTGCCCCAGACGAGCTTGGAGATGGACGACTCCGGCCCGGGCGCCCCGGCGGCGACGCCCGCCATGGTCCGCACGGCGTTCAGCCGCATGATCTCCAGGCCCATGTACGACCTGGTCAGACGGTCGCGCAGCAGCGGGTCGCCGATGGCGCCGGTGCGGCGGGCCAGCTCGGCGACGCCCTCGAACTCGCGGCGGAACCCGACCTGCTGGCCGAGCGTCGCGACGCCCCGCTCGAACCCGAGCGTGGCCATCGCGATCTTCCAGCCCTCGCCCGGCGCGCCCACGATGTTGCCCGCCTCGGTGCGGGCGGCGTCGAAGAAGACCTCGTTGAACTCGGAGGTCCCGGTCAGCTGGACGATCGGGCGGATGTCCACGCCGTCCTGCTTCATCGGGACGAGCAGGTACGACAGGCCGCGGTGGCGGGACGATCCCGGCTCGGTCCGGCAGACGAGGAAGCACCAGTCCGATTCGAGGGCCAGGGACGTCCAGACCTTCTGGCCGTTGATCAGCCAGTGGTCGCCGGCCGGTTCGGCGCGGGTCTGCACGTTGGCGAGGTCGGAGCCGGCGTTGGGCTCGGAGTACCCCTGGCACCACAGTTCCTCGACGGCCACGATCGGCGGGAGGAAGCGGGCGCGCTGCTCGTCGGTGCCGAACGCGATGATCGTGGGGCCGAGGAGGTTCTCGCCGATGTGGTTGACCCGGGCGGGCCCGTCGGCCAGCGCGTACTCCTCGTGGAAGATCACCTGCTGCTCGACGGTCGCGCCGCGTCCGCCGTACTCCTCGGGCCAGCCGACGCACGTCCAGCCGGCGGCGGCCATGTGCCGCTCCCAGGCCAGCCGCTCCTCGAACGCCTCGTGCTCGCGTCCGGGCCCGCCGAGCCCGCGGGCGTGCGCGAAACCGCCGGACAGGTTGGCCTCGAGCCAGTCGCGGACCTCGGCGCGGAACGCCCGGTCCGCCGGGGACTCGTTCTCGTTCACGCCGCGAACTCTACCAAACAGTTGTTAGAAAGAATCACCCGCGGGGTGCGGGCTCCGCCGCCCGCTCCGCCGCGGGCCCCTCCGCCGGCCCTGGGATCCGCGCCGTCGTCGGCCCGGTCCCGCCATCCGCGGTGGCCTCCGAGGTCGCCTCCGCGGACTTCTTCGGGCTGTCGATGTCCCTCGCCGGTTCCCCGGCGGCGTGCGGCACGGGGCGGTGAAGGAGATCGAAGAGCCTGTCCCAGCGGGCGAGCACCTCGTCCGGCCGGAACCGCAGCACCGACGCCCGGGCCTCGGCGCCCACGGCGCGGCGCAGCTCCGGGTCCCCCATCAGGCGCTCCAGCTCCCGGGCGAACGCGGCGATGTCGCCCGGCTCGACGAGCACGCCGCCGCGGCCGTCCCCGATCAGGGCACGGACGCCCGGCGCGCAGTCGAACGCGACCGTGGGCAGCCCGTACGCCATCGCCTCCAGCACCGACATCGGGAAGCCCTCGGCCCGCGACGGCAGCGCGAAGACCGACGCCTCGACGAGCGCCTCCTCGACATCGGCGACCACGCCGCGGAACTCCACCGAGCCGGACAGCCCCGCGGCGTCCACCCGTTCGCGCAGTCCGCCCTCGTCCGGCCCGCCTCCGTAGACGTGCAGCCGCCAGCCGGGACGGCGCGCGGCGACCCGCTCCCACGCCTCCAGCATCATGTCCACGCCCTTTTCGTACGATAGGCGGCCGACGCAGGCGACGACGGGGAGTTCGAGCGTGGGATGGACGCCCGGGGTGACGTGCAGCGCGTTCGGGATGTAGTCCACGTTGGTCATCCCGTCCCTGGCCCAGGCGTCGGCGTCCTCCTCGGTGAGCACCAGCATCCGGTCCACGTCCGCGTAGCACTCCTTGACCCGCCGGTACCGCGAGGACGCACGGGTGGCCGCGAACGACTCGTGGCTCATGCCCACCACGCGCAGCCCGGACGTGTCCGCCAGCCTCACCCACTCCATCGCCCACACCTGCCCCACGATGACGACCGAGCCCGGCCTGGCCGCGGCGAAGAGCTCCGACAGGCGGGCGGCGCCGCGCCGCTGGGCCCTCGTCCGCCTCAGGTCCCGCCCGCGTGCCCGCACGTCCATCCGCTGGCGGAGCCTCTTCGGGCGCCACGCCATCGCGGGCGGACGCCAGTCCTCGTGCAGGACCTCGACGGCGTAGGAGCCGTCGCGGCCGTGGTGGTACGACTCCGGCCCGCGGGTGATCCCGACGAGCGTGACGCGGTCGCCGCGTCCCGCCATCAGCCGCGCCATGTGGTGCGCCCAGCGTTGCAGGCCGCCCATGCCGTCGGTGTTGTTGCACACGATGAAGACGTCACGCGGTGCGGCCATTCCTGTTCCCCTCTTGGCGTTGCGGTCGTGCGGGCGGGAAGTAGCGGTCCGCCACCGTCCGGGCGGCGGTGCCTCGGTCGTATTCGCCGAAACGCGCGGCGAACGCGCGGCGCCGGGGGGCGTGCAGGGGTTCCGCCTCGTCCAGGCCCGCGAGCGCGGCGACGAGTTCTTCCCCGGTGCGGGTGACCGGACCGGGTGCGTGGCGCTCCAGGTCGAAGTAGCCGGTGGTGAGGTCCTTGCCGTCCGGGAGGTGCAGGACGATCGGCCGGTCGAGCAGCGCGAAGTCGAACATGATCGAGGAGTGATCGGTGATCAGCGCGTCCGCGAGCAGCAGCAGCAGGGTGACGTCGGGCGCGGCGCCGGCGTCCCGCATGACCGTGCGGGCGCCGGGCGGGAGGTCGGCCCGGCACAGGTAGTGCGGCCGGACGAGCAGCACGAAGTCCTTCCCCAGCTCCCGCGCGAACACCTCCGGGTCGATCGGCGGCTCCAGCACGCCGGCCGGACGCCCGTCCGGGCCGGTGGCGAAGGTGGGCGCGTAAAGGACGGCCCGGCGCCCGTCGTGCAGCCCGAGCGCGTCCCGCAGGGCGGCGACCTCGGCGGCCAGCTCGGGATCGCCGTCCACGCCGTTGACCAAGGGGTCGTTGCGGGGATAGCCGGCCGGGAGCAGCTCGGAGCGGACGCCGAGACCCCCGCACAGGGTCTCCACGTCATGCCCGGACCGGACGAGGAAGCAGTCGAAACGCTCCACCATCCGCCGCAGCCGGGCCTGCTCGGCCGCCGGGCCGCTCTTGAGCCGCGGCTGGTCGAGACCCATCAGCTTGAACGCCGACCCGTGCCAGGTCTGGATGTAGGTGGTCTCGCGCCGCTTGCGAAGACCGTCCGGATAGCCCTGGTTGTCCACCCAGAACTCGGCGCGCGCGAGCGCCAGGAAATAGGCCCACGAGCCGCGCCGGACCAGCCCGGCGTCGTCGGGGAACCCCTTCGGGGACGAGGCGTACGACCACACCGCCCGCACCGGCCGGCCCGACCTCCGCAGCTCCCGGTGGATGTACTTCGGGTTGTCCGAGTACTGCTTGCCCATGTGGCTTTCGAAGACCACCAGCCCCGTCCGGACCGGCAGCCGGGTCAGCACCCGGTTGAACACGGCGATCTTGGTCCGTTGCGAGGTCAGCGTCCGGCGGACACGCCGGGCCAGGCCCCCCGCACGCCGCCGGCCCGCACGCCCGGCCGGGGTCGCGGCGGCGCGGCGCACGACCCCGCCGGCGAGCCGCGCCCAAGGGCTGCCCGCCTCCAGGACGAACGCCAGCTGCCCGCGCGCGGTGACGCGCGAACGGAGCCGGTCGGCGGCGAGCCGCGTCAGCCGCGGCCGGACGGGCAGGACGACGCCGTCCAGCGGAGGCGACCCCCGGCCCGCGCCGGGCCGGGTGACCACGTCCTCGCCGTCCACCCGCAGGCGCAGCCGCACGTCCCACACCGGGTCGATGAACCCGATCGGCCGGATCCGGGCCGCCGGGTCGAACTCGGCCCACCAGGCGAGCCGGTCGCCCTCGTGTCGCACGGAGGCCCGGACCCGCGCCTTGCGGGCCGGGCGGCGCCGGTCGCCGAACTCCAGCGTGCCGGACAGTTCGGCGTCCGCGGGGATCCGGTTCAGCGGGTTGAGCACGTCCCCGGCCATACGGACGCGGCCGGCGCGCGTCTCCAGCCGCGTCACCGTGTTGCCCGGGCACAGCTCCTTCAGCGGCCGCTGATGGAAGCCGAGGCCGGTGACGTCCAGGATGCGGCGGCCGAGGGTCCTGTCCGGGCGGCCGGCGGCCCAGAAGACCCGCCCGTCCCGCTCGACGAGCCGCGCGCGCAGCTCCGGCCGGCTGCCGGGGACGTACTCGGCGGCGGCGAGCGCCCCCGCGTGGTCTCCCTCACGCGCCAGGTACGCGGCGATCGCGGGCAGCGGATTGGCCTCCTCGAACGCCCGGGGGTCCAGCTCGGCCACATAGCCGGCCGCCAGGTCCAGGAACCGCGCCTGGTGGTCCGGGTCACGACCGCGCAGCTCCCGCATGTAGAGCAGCAGGTCGTGGTTGATGAACTTGACGTCCTTGGCACGCCGCAGGTCGTGGGCGCCGCGCAGCGCGAACAGCATGTCGATGCGCCGGTGGATCTCCAGCCGGTCGGCGAAGTTGGCCAGCTCGGCGCGCCTGTTGGAGATGGACGGCGCCGCCGCCGGCTCCCGGACCAGCCAGTTGTAGACCCGGTGCGGGATCAGCGCGGTACGGCCGGCGGCCAGGTACGCCTCGGCGGTGAACAGCAGGTCCTCGTAGTACAGCTCCTCGACGAACCGCAGTCCCTGCTCGTCCAGGAAGCCCCGGCGGTACGCCTTGTTGGTCGACAGCGTGTCGTAGAGGAGATCGGGGTTCTCGCTCAGCGACCCGTACACCGCGCGTCGCTCGTAAAGCCAGGGGTACCAGGGGCGGACGCGTGCCTTCGCGTCCTGCGGCCGGTCCAGGAAGACCCGGTCGCACCGGCCGGACACGATGTCGGCGCCGGTGTCCTCGGCCGCGCCCAGCAGGTTGAGGCAGGCGTGCCGGTCCAGGAGGTCGTCGCTGTCGAGGAACATCACGTACCGGCCTGTGGAGGCCTCGATGCCGGCGTTGCGCGGGCGGCCGCACCCCCCGGAGTTCGACGGCAGGTGGACGGACCTGACCCGCCCCGGCTGCGCGGCGGCGAACCGGTCGGCGACCTCCGCGGTGCCGTCGGTGCTCGCGTCGTCGACGATGACCGTCTCGACCGACCCCAGCGACTGCCCCAGCGACGAGGCGGCCGCACGCGGCAGCCTCCGCGCGTCGTTGTAGGCGATCACCACTACACTCACATCCGGGCGCATGGGCTTCCCCCTCCACGGCTTGGAGTTCCGGGAGACGCCCCCCAGGCCTCCGGCAGTGGCGTCCGATCCGGCCTTCTGCTCAGGTGCTCCCTTCCATGCGCCGATCGGACGCGTGCAGGGTTCCTTTCCAAGAACACCGCGCCAAGGTCCAAGGGCGATCAAAGCCTGTCAACGGTTGGTATTACCCGCCTTCGACGCAGACATGAGGGCAGATCACCCGGGAACGCCAGAAGGCGCCCGGCGGGGATGCCGGGCGCCTTCTGATCACGGAGGCGCGAGCGCGCCGATCGTGGATCGCGGGATGGATCAGGCCGCGTAGTCGGGGTAGCCGTACCCGACGACCGTGGACTTGTCGCGGACCTTCTTCTGCACCGCGTTCTCGGTGTTGCCCTCGATGGTGCTGACGGTGCCGTCGCCGTTGTCCTTGACGACGATGCCGACGTGGTCGATGGCACCGATGCTGGAGCTCTTGTCCCAGTCGAAGAACACGACCGAGCCGGGCTTGGCCTTCTTGCCCCAGCGGCCGGTGTCCTCGAACCAGGAGGCGTGCTGGACGGTGTAGGCGTCCCAGCCCATGTTCTTGACGCCGGTCTGGGCTCCGAGCCACGAGACGAACATGTTGCACCACTGCGCGCCGTTGTAGGCGTCGACGGAGAAGCCGCCGTCGCGCTGGGCGGTGGCCTTGGCGTGCGGGGTCGACACGTACCAGTCGTGGAACTTGGTCTGGCCGCCCTGGCCTTCGCTGATGCCGACCTGCTCCTCGGCCAGCTCGAGCACCTCGGAGGCCTTGACCGCGCGCGGCGGCACCTTGTAGCCCGCCTCGAGGTAGTCGGCGGCGGAGCGCTCAGCGGACTCGCTCGACGAGACCGTGCCCTTCTCGGCGGCCGCCTGGGCCGGAGTCTCGGCGACGGCGTCGCCGGTGAGGGGGTTGAACATCGCGAGCCCGACGGCTCCCGCGAGCACCGCGCTGACGGCGACGCTGACGGCCTTGTCCTCGGCCGTGAAGCTGTTCAGGGTGGCGGTGATGTTGTTCAGGGAAAGTCGATCGAAGCGACCGGTCATGCGGGGAATCTCCTTGTCTCCCATGACGCCTACCGGGTTAGCTGACGGATTCGGGCATGGAAGTAGCCCTACGGCGCGACTCTGCGGCGCGCCGATTCACCCCTGGAACCTGGGTCCCCGGCTCCGTTCCGGTCGAGTGGACCGGGACGGACTCGGCCTCGCACAGCGGGATGCGGTGCTGGATTTTCGGATTGATCTCAGCGATTGGATCTCGATGAGGTGGCGCGCATCTGTGGCGCGCATCGCGTGCGGGTTCCGCTCCGCGATCCTCGGCCGCGCATGGGGCGGCCGGTGGCAACGCATGGGACGCGCTGCGGGATTCGGATAGAAGGTATCAACCTTCTCAAGGAAAGCAAATCACCGACAAAACTCCGTCTTGCCTGCTCAAAGGCCTTCCAAGACACCACCAACAGCGTCAGCGCCGGATGTCTTCCCGATCACTCGGCGACCGGCCCTCAGGCCCTTTCCCCACGGGGCTCCGGCCCACCGGGCACAAGGTAAAGAACCCGCGTACGGCGACGGCCGGCACACGGCGTTCCGCCCTGTGCCGGCCGTCTGCCCCCCGCTCAGGTGAGTTCTAAGTCACACGGTGAGCTCTTCGCAGGTCAAACATGGTTCTCGTCACTCCACGCGCAACGCGAAGAGCGTGGTGTCGTCCGCCGCCCGGTCATGCTCCATCCGCGCCAGGACCTCGTCCAGCACCAGCCCCGGCCGCGTCGAGGTGTCCCGCAGAATGGCGGTGAGGCGGGCGATCCGCTCGTCCAGATCCGCGTCCCTGCGCTCCACGAGGCCGTCGGTGTAGAGGAAGAGCATGTCGCCGCGCTCGAGGCGGGTGGTCATCGTCGTGTACTCCCAGCCTGGCATCGCGCCGAGCATCGGGTCACGGACGACCTCCAGCGGCGCCGCCCACCCGTCCCGGATCAGGATCGGCGGCGGATGTCCCGCGCACGTCCACTCCACGACGCGGCGCGCCGGGTCGAAATGGCCGACGACGGCCGTCCCCGTCGCCGGCGGATCCATGGTGCCGACCAGCTCGTTCAGCCACCCCACCAGCCGTCCCGCCGGCTCCCCCGTGCACGCGAGGCCCAGCAGCCCGTTGCGGCTGCGCGCCATCGCCGCTGCCGCGGGCAGCCCGTGCCCGGCCGCGTCTCCGATGGCGTACAACGCCCGCCCGTCCGGCAGCACGCGGGTCGCGTACCAGTCCCCGCCGATGCGGGCGGTGCTCTCCGCAGCCAGGCTCCGGATCGAGGTGACCAGGCCGGGCAGCCGCTCCGCCTCGTCGTCGTCCGGCAGGATCGCGCGGCGCAGCGTCACCGCCACCCGCCGCTCCTGCGCCATCCGCTCCTGCTGCTTCAGCATCTGCCGCCGGGTCTCGGCCAGCGCCCGCTCCACCCCGCGCCGCCGCGTGATGTCCTGCGAGACGATGTTGATCGAGACCGGCAGACCCGACTCGTCCAGCACCGGCTCGGCGAAGATCCACAGATGCCGCGGCGCCCCGTCCTGGCCGATCACGCGGTGCTCGGCCTCCACCGGCTCCCGCCGCGAGAACATCGTCTGCACGGCCTCCTCGACCAGGGGGAGATCGTCCTCCGCCACGACCTTCGGAAGATCGTGCGGCATCGGCGGCACCTCGTCGGGGCGGAGCCCGTAGTTGGCGAGCATCTGCGGCGTCCACTCCGCCTCCCCGGTCGCCAGATCCCACTCGCCGAACCCCATGAGCGCGAGCCGCTCGACCCGCTCCAGCCGCCGCACCGTCCGATCCTCGGCGGCGTGGTACCGCCACGTCGAGCAGACGCCCGTCGGCACCGGGACACACCGCACGCTCACCCGGGACGAGCGGGTCAGGCCGCCCTGAGCGGTGGAGTACAGGAACGAGGAACGTTCCAAACTATTGCCGGACTCCAGAACCTCCACGTAGTCGTCGAAGAGCCCGCTCATCACCGCACCCGGCTCCATCTGCAGCAGCCGCCGGCCCATCAACTCCTCCCGGCCGCGCCCGAACATGTCCCGCGCGACACCGTTGAGATCCGCGAACAGGAAGTCCACCACGTTCCCGTCCGCCCCCCTGACCGGGATCAAATGGGCCGACGGGTCGAGCGCCGCGTCCAGCACCGCCCGCGCCACCGGATCGTCCGGCACCGCGCCGAGGATCTGCGCGTCTCCCGCGGTGTCCTCGGCCGTCACCCGTCGCAGGACGTCGTCCGCCTCCGACACCACCGCCTGACGCTCCACCGCGCCGCCCTCGGCGCGGGGCGCGCGGCGCCCGGCGATCACGGCCCCCACCGGCCCGGCACCGCCGTCCTTCACCAGCAGGGACGCCGCCTCGGACAGCTCCATGTCCAGGTCCCGGGCCAGCCAGATCAGATGCTGCAGGGCCTCCCCCGTCGGAACACCGAGCCGCCGGGCCAGCACGACCCGCGCCTCGGACAGCACCGCGCGGTCGTGCGCGGCGCCCCGCAGATCGTCCACGTCCGCAACGTGTACCCCGGACTGCCCGAAGGCGCCCTCTGCTTCCGCCAACCCTGACCCCCGTTCGGCGTCACATGCCCTGGGAGAAAAAAGCTACATACGTCAGCGAAGGACTATTCGCCCAGAACCGACTAAACAGTCCACATCTTTGCCTGGGTTTTCCGTTGACCCAGGTCCCGCACGACTTCCGGTGACCCTTCACGGAGGCAACCGTTCCCCACCCTGTGACTCAGGTCACCCCGCCCGGTGAACCTGCTCCGTCAACGCCGTGATCCGCTCCGCCGCCCGCCGGAACGACGTCCCCGCCGGATGCAGCGTCAGGACCACCACGATCTTCCGCTCCCCCACCAGCCCGGTCGTGTGCAGCACCGGCCGCCCCAGCCCGAGATCCGGCTGCCACGCCGCCGGCTGCGCACCACGGAACCTCCCCGCAGGAGCGTCCCCGAACCCCGACCACCCCTGCTTCACGGCCCACGGCCTCCCCACCGCCCGCGGAATCCCGAACGTCTGGTCGAACCCGTCCGTCCCGCAGGGCGTCGACTCCCGCAACTGCTCCAGCACGAACTCCCGGTGCGCCTCCGGCGCCTCCTCCAGCAGATACCGGTACGTCCGGACCACGTCCCGCGCACTGAGCGCCGTGTACCCCCAGAACCCGGGCCTGTCCGCGGGCGGCGGCGCCGTCTCCCGCAACCCCACCCGCGGCACCATCCGCTCGATGATCTCCTTCTGCCCGCCCCGCCGCCACAACTCGGTCGCCGCCCGGTCGTCGCTCGACCTCAGCATGTCCCGCATCAACGCCCGGTCATCCGCCGAGACCCGGTGCTCCCGCATGTAGTCCAGCGCCACAAGGATCTTCACCAGCGAGGCCGACCGGAACGTCTGCCGCGGCCGCCGCTCCACCACCACGCGCCCGGCCACCAGATCGAACACCACAAACGACGCCCGAACCCCCTCGGGCACCCGCACAACGCCCCGAGAAGACTTCGGCGCCGACCTTCCGGCCCCCGGACTCCCGCTCACCGTCCGAGCCCCTCCCCCGGCCCCGCACCCGCACACCAGCCCCAGGCAGACAAGCCCCGCCGGCCCTGCCCGCACAGACACCATCAGGCCCGCCTACCAGAGATCCGCGGTCCCATATCCCGGTACGCACGACCCGGCAGACTGCGCTACAGTAATCAAGCCCGCTGCAGCGGGCACCGGGACGTGGCGCAGTTTGGCAGCGCACTTGACTGGGGGTCAAGGGGTCGTGGGTTCAAATCCCGCCGTCCCGACACAGAAACACCAGCTCAGAGGCCGTTTCCTCCACTCGGAGGACCGGCCTCTTGATCGTTTGTTAGCCATTCGTTAGTGAACTCGGCCGCCCCTCGCGGCACTCGCCCGGTTCACACGGGACCAGGAAGACCGGCATCCGCCCGCTCCGCCCCACCGGATGTTCACACGTCCCGCCGCCTGTCCGTCTGTCCCTCGACGACCCGCGATCGATCCCGAGTCCTCTCGATCACCCGCACGGGCGGCCCCGCGGGTCGGCACCGCGAGGTCATCTCACGGCGGTCGGGTCCTTCATGGAACCCGGCCGCCTCCCCTGGGCTACTTCCGGCCCTGCCCTCGCGCCGATCCGCCCGATTACGCGTTGATCAACAATGAAGCCTCGCGGCGCCCTGTCTCCGCGGCCTGCTTACGGCGTGTACCGACAGAGGCGACAACAGAAGCCCCGGTCCCTCGCGGGCCGGGGCTTCTTCGGTGTCATGTCCGGGCGTTTAGCGCTTCAGAATCGCCAGGAGGCTCGCGAACTCGTCGCGGCGCAGGGTGAACTTGGCGCCGGCCGGGTCTTTGCTATCGCGGATACCCACGGCCTCGCCGAGGTCGGCCAGTTCGACGCAGTTGTCTCCGGCCTCGCTGCTACGCGACGACTTGCGCCAGGTCACGTCCATCGCTCTTCCACAACCTTCCGCATCAGTTCGACCGACGCCTTGGGTGAAAGCGCCGCCGCCTGGAGCCTACTGAAAGCCTCGCTGACGAGCGCGAGGTCCTTCGGCTCAGCGCTCGTCTCGCCCCCGATGTTGTGCTCCAGGTACACGATCTCGCTGCGATCGGGTTGAGTCGCGATCACGAACGGTGCTCGGGCGTCGCGGTAGTAGCCGATCGGGGCGATCTGGATCGTGATGTTGTCACGCTCCGACATCTCGATCAGATGCTCCAACTGTTCGCGCATGATCTCCCGGGAGCCGACTTCACGGAGGAGGACGGACTCGTCCAGCACAACGAACACGGTCGGAGCGTTCGGTTTGGTGAGGATCTTCTGTCGCTGCATCCGCTCGCGGACGGCTTCGTCGTCGCACAGGAGCACACGTGCGTACGCCTCAGTCTGCAGAAGCCCATAGACCAACCTGATCTCGAACGCACGCAGCGCATCAGCGGACGCCTCGGCCCGGGGGAAGTCTGCAAAGAACCTCGGGTAGCTGCTGGAACGCAGGAGTTCGTCCCATGCATCGACCAGTGCGGGACCCGAGTCCAGCACCTTGTCCAGTCGTTCGGCGAAGTCTTTGCGGCACTTGGTGCGCCCGGACTCGACCTGCGAGATGTAGCTGCGGGTGACTGCCGCCCGTGCTGCGAGTTCCGTCCGGTTGAGCCCTGCTTCTTCTCGGAGGCGCGTGACCTCTGCGCCGAAGGAGACGGTCTTCGATGTCGGTTTGCGTGCGGCCACTGCTTCGCCTCCACGTGAGTGAGGGGAACCCACCTACCAGCGATCGTCAGCGCCACGTGTGTGCTGGGGCGCTTCGGTGGTAACGCTACGCGGAGGAGTTCAGTCTGTGCGGTGAGTTACCAAAAACCGTTCTGGCAGCGAAGGTCGTGCCGATGTCCGCAGCACCGCAAGCTCCTGAAGTCCCGACGCTCGTCCTCGATTCCACCGATCAGGCACCGCGCCTCGCGCGCCGGTTCCTCGCCGAACAGTTCGCCGGCTGGAGCATCACCGACGACTACACAGGCCGCCTCGTGGTCTGCGAGCTGACCACGAACGCCTGCAAGCACGGCGAAGGCCCGATCGTCATCCGGCTCTTCCTCGACCCGGACGATGGGCAACCGGTGATCGAGGTATCGGATACCGGCACGGGACATCCCACCGTCCAGCCCCAGAACTACGCCGCCACCTCCGGCCGTGGCCTGCAGCTCATGGCGGAGCTCGTGCACGAGTGGGGAGTCAAACGCCTCGCCGGTGGCCGCAAGGTCGTCTGGGCCAAGCTGCCCTGACCATGCGAGATGGAAGGCAAAGAGCGCTGGGACCACGCTCCGGTGAGGAGACGATGCGAGTCACGTTGCTGCTACTGCAGTACCTCTTCCCGGAATGGTCGATCACGCTGGATCGAGACGGGATGTGGAGGGCGACGGGGCGCGTCCTGATCTCTGCGTCCGACCTGGACGGATTTCTGGACCTGCTCCACACCGCCGACCCGGAAGCCTGCGAGCGCGCAATCCTCCAGCTCCGAGAGGCCGGATGAGCGACCGGCGAGAAGCAGCCCCTCCTTGAGGTGAGGCTGGCGAGCGTCGCGATGGAGAGCCGTTCGATCACGGCCGTCGTCGACTGGGGCGGACTAGGCCCGTGGGCGCCGACGGCGTTGTTCTGCTCTGTGCATTCTGCGGCAGCGGAGCCCACGCATTCGGGAAGGCGGCCATGGCCAGGCGCGCTTGTGCGTTCGGGCCGGCCGGCGGGGGTGCGGGGGCATGGCCTGCTGGTCGTGCTTGTCGCGTGTGCGCGGCGGCCCTTCGAGCGGCGTCGGCCTGGGCGTGACGCCCCTGAAGGTGTCGCAGCTGAGCGATGGTGTCGAGCAGGGTGATGAAGTTGGCGATGAGCAGCATCATCGACACCACCGTTCGGTCCTTCGCTGTGCCGGTGAGCGCGAGCAGGCGGGCTGTGGTGCGCAGCGCGTTGCCCGCCGGAGTCGGCATGGGAATGCGGCCGTGGGGGGCGCGGGCCGCGCGGTCGTAGGCATCGGCGGCGCGGTGGAGGTGACGGTTGCCGGTGGCTCGGGCTGCGACGTGGAGGGCGTCAGAGGCCGCCCAGCAGGCGTCCTGTGCGGCATGCGGGTTGGTGACAAGGTGCCGTCGGATCTCGGCGGTGGCGAAGGCGGCGGCGCGGGATGCGTCGTCGTAGAACGCCTGGCGCTCCTCCGGCGTCAGCTCATCGTGGTCGGCGGCCGGCTCGCGGTGCGCGGCAGGCGTGGCCCAGCGCTGGCGGAGACGGAATAGTGATAGGTCATCGGCGAGACGGCTGCCGGGATACCACGTGGGCTCTTCGCCATCGTGGTCAGGGGCGAAAGCGATGGCGTAGCCGGTGATCTGCCCGTGAACGATCTGGCTGTAGCGCAGCTTGACCAGAAGTTCCTCGCCCCGGAGCCGGTCGAGGAACTCGCTGGTCGTCGCCGACTCGTCTGCCGCGCGGCGGACGGCCGTCCGCAGCACGGCCCGTCTTGTCCGCTCGGACAGATGTCGTCCGTCCAGCGGGCGGAACGGGGACGACGCGCGGACGGACCCGTCCGCGCCCGTCCACCGGCGGCGAAGCTTGGGCAGAGTGAGATCGGCAGCGAGCTTCCCGCCGCCGTACCAAACGGGACGTCCATCGCCGTTCAGATCGTCGGGGAGGGCGACGGTGTAGCCGGTCACCTCGTCGGCCGCCCGCTCGCTGAAACGCCGGCGGATCAGGACCCCCTCGTCACGCAGCCGCCGGAAGAACTCCGCTTCGCTGCTCGCTCCGGCCGCCGCCGTCTGGACTGTGCGTCGCAGAAGCGTGCGGGACGGTAGCGGCCGACCGTGGCGGGCGGCTTTCTCGATCTCGCCCCGGCTCGGGCGCCGCGCCGCCGTCCGGTCCGCCGGAGCCGTCCGCCGCAACCCGTACCGCTGCTCGACCGCGCGGCAAGCGTCCCGGACGCGGTAGCCGTCGTTCCACACATCGGGCCGACCGCCGTCCTGGCGCGCCAAGGTCGCCACGATGTGGACATGGTCGGCGGCATGCCGGACGGCCACCCACCGGACTGCGCCGAAGTCCCCGTCCGGAGCGAGCCCGACCCGGTCCATCACCTCATGAGCGATCCGCTCCCATTGCCGATCGGACATGACCGGGTCCTCGGGCGCCGCCCGCAACGGAAGATGCCACACCGGCTGCCGATAGTTCCGCTCCCCCAGCAGCGCCAACGGCTGCGTGAGCAGCGCGTCCAAACGCCGAAAATCCCGGCTCCCATCCGCCCCCACCCCAGGCTCCAACTCCGGCGCGCTCCGGAAACCCGCCACCACATGCGGATCGCGATGCTCCTCATGCCGGCCAGGACCGTACAGGTAGCGCAGCAGCCCCTGGACACGCTCTCCACGACGGATCTTCCCGATCAACCACGGCCCCCGGCCGACCGGTCACGGGAGCCGATGCCGCAACTCCTGAGCCAGCTCATCGAGTCGGTCAATGCTGCGCGCCGCCGCCTGCGCGTACCAGCGAAGCTGCTCGACCAGTTCCCCGGAGTTCAACGCCGCAACGGCCTGATTGAGATTCACGCCGACCCGCTGCACCTGCCCGGCGGCGAACAACACCGCCGCCAACGCCTCTCGCAGCACGGCGTACTCCGCAACCACTCGTCCCTGCGCCGCCGCCAGACTCGCCTGCGCGGCGAACGCCCCCAGCGCCAACCCCTCGTTCGCCGCCGCAGCCGCCAAAACCGCATACTCCTGCTCCGACAGCGCGATCCTCACCGACCGACTCCGCTGCTGCGCCCGAACCGAACGACGCCTCCGCGGCACCCCGGACCCCGACACCGACTCGCCGATCTCGAACGTATGCCTCACCCCCTCGGGGATCGCGCCCGATCCCTCTGCCCTGGCTGGACCGCGCCCGGCCCAGCCACACAAATGAACGTTGCCTATTACTTGCTCCGCGCCAGTGAAGCCCCCCGATACCTGCCGACGCCCCGACCCGTCCCGACAATCAAAAACGTTGATGCGGCGAACAGACGCCTAAAAACACTGAACGTCATCCTGGACGAGCCCCCGAGCCAACGCCAGCATGGCGCTCGGCGTGGCGCACCTGGCCAAGGGAGGTCTCCAGATCGCCGCCGACGAGTGCGAGCACAAGACCAGAGCGTCACGAGCCTCAGCGATACACATCCACGGCTTCCCCTGCCGGATGTCGCTGAGATCGCCTCACTACGGAGTGGACCGCTTCGACGGCAGCCCGGTCGCCGCCGCTTCGGCCGCCTCGGCCGTCCGGCCACGAACCTCCAGGGTGGCCCAGCCACTGGCCTCGCTTGTGCCTGGGTGACGGGTGACCCGCATAATGACGTCGTCTCCGGCAAACCAGTCGATGCCTGGACAGCAGGAAGGTCGACCGACCGGGTAGGTCGGGAATCCAAGCCTGGAACCTGTTCCGCTCAGGAGAGGAATGTCTTCGACTCTGAGCAAGCCGGTGCATAGGAGAGATCGGTCCTCTGTGGCCAGAACCTTGACATGGGCTGGCCGTCAATTCACCCAATCGACCGGAAGGTATCGGAAACCGCGGATCCCCGCTTCATCCAAACTCCGCTTCAACTCTACGCCCACGAAGATCAGCGACAAGTTCTCAGGAACCCTAAAAATGCGCCGTGCCATAGCATGCCTCTTGCTGGCACGAAACGCAGGGAAAGCAAGAATTTCGTAGCTGGGATAGCTTTGGATCACGGACCCTTGCAAATCAACGATGCAGTCGATAATTGTGGTCACCTGAACCAGAAATAGATTCTTCCTTTCCAGCTCACCCGTGGCTATGGTGTGGATGCATCCAGGCGACGTCGACAATATCTCATAGGCCGACACATCGCACACGAAATTATCTATGTATGGATAATAGAATACATTTGGACGAACCTCCGAGTCGCCCTGTTCCCATGTGAATTCTACGGGTTGGCCTAGTGGTGGGTAAGCCCTCCGCCGATCGTGATCACTTACCTTGACAGGGAAGATTTCTTCTCCCCCATCAAGCATCCCGTACTCATCTACGTCCAATTCGAGCATGTAGGCCATAGGTAGAGCTTAGCCCGATCCACCGGTGAATGATCGTCCAGGTGTCGGGAACGGCAAAAGGGATGCCCCGTGGCCTGGGATGATGGGCTTGTCGAAGGCTTCATCACGCAGGATCAGCGAGGCATCCCGTAAGTGCAATCCTCTTATGCCGCCGAGGCGGTCTCTTCGGTGTTCGACGAGGACAACCTGATCGCCGATGCGGGCCTGGTGCCGGTGGTCCGGCTTGCGGAGCGGGCCGGTCTGGCCGGGATGGTCGAAACCGCGGTACGAATCAACGGTTCGGGTAACGACGGTGGTGCGAACCCGGCGGCGAAGGTGATGTCGCTGGTGGCGGCGATGTGCGCCGGCGCCGACAGCATCGATGACGCCGACCGGCTGCGGCACGGCGCGGTGCGGTGGCCTTCACCGGGGTTCGGGCGCTCTCCACACTGGGCACGCTCCTGCGGTCGTTCACCCACGGGCATGCCCTGCATCTGCACGCGGTGCACCGCCGGTTCCTGGGCGAGCTGGTCAGGCCGGCGCCGCTGCTGCCCGGCGCCGACCAGGTCGCCTTCATCGACGTCGACTCCACCCATAAGCGGGTGTTCGGCCGCGCCAAGCAGGGCGCGCAGATCGGACGGATCAAAGGCGTACGCACCCTGCATCCACTGCTGGCCACGATCAGCACCCCGACCGCCGGCCCGATCGTGGCCGCGGCGCGGCTGCGCCAAGGCCGCTCGGCCGACAGCCGGGGAGCGATGCGCCTGGTCACCGAGGCGCTGGCCACCGCACCGCAGGTCGGAGCCACCGGCATCCGCGTACTGCGTGCCGATTCGCAGTTCTACAACGCCGATGTGGTGGCCGCCTGCCGCCGCGCCGACGCCCGCTTTTCGATCACCTGCGGCATGAACCCGTCCATCAAGCGGGCCATCTCCGCCATCGGCGAGGACGCGTGGACGCAGATCCGCTCCCCGACCGGTGTACTCGATCCCGACACCGGCGAACTGATCTATGACGCCCAGGTCGCCGAGATACCCGCCTACACCGCCTTCACCGGCGTGGATGCACCTGTTCAGCACCGTCCACGCCCCACCCGAGAGCGTCTGACCTGCCATTATCCACCGCCCGACGGGCCCGACCGGAACCCCAACACGTAAAAAAAACAAGGCAGACCAGCCGATCAGCCCTGCCCGCAATCCGCCGCCAACTCGACAAACCTCACCGAAACGACCGAGAGAGCAACCTCGAACCACCATCGGTGGATCGAGGCTAAGCGGTTACCGCAGCAGATCGCGCACCGCATCGTCGCTCCCCCTCTCAGGGCCTTCGACGCTGGGCTTCGACCCCGCCCGTTTCCAGACGAAACCGCCAGCCTGCTACGGGGCCTCCTGGCAGCTACCGGACCACTTACACCGGCAAGCGACGACGAGCTTACGAACAAGATCAGCCGCTCATGCGGCATCACCTCCCGTTCTGCTGGGCGCACGAAAAGCGTTCACCCCTGGGCGCCGCCTCGACCTTTAGAGGAGAGAGACGCTGATGCTCACCGGACCGGTAACGCTCTGGTGAATAATCGAAAGATGCGCGGACTTGGTCTGATACATTTTCTGCATCTCCCAGGACCAGATTTCGCCATCTGGCCGACGATACGTATCGGCGATACGCCATCCTCTACTTTCCAGATGTCGCGTCACTTGCTGGGGCGGGATCGAGGGATCGAGCCGAGTGGCCAGGTAAGGAGAATCACCCGAATCACAAACGGCCACAGTCCTAAGAGGGGGGCTGTTCAGCACCGCCAGTTCGGCCGCGACCGCTCCCCGAATGCGTCTCAACTCCCTCACCCCCTCCTTGCACTTGCCCTCCTCCCAGGAGGAAAACCCGATCACTGCGGCAATCGGTACGGCCAGGACGACGGCAACCCCCACCACCACACTCACCATCAAACGATTCACGGGACTTCCTCTCGACCGTTCGAAACGTGCCCGCGACCTCGGCCATCATGCCACACATCACCACGTCCGCAGTCAGGTCTGACAACCATCGACGCCCCCTTCTTTCACGGTCACTCGGTGACCTGCAGTTCGCCTCTGCCGAGCAACCCGAAGCCGACTGCTCGCAGATAAGCCCGCGGATCCGGACGGTTGAATCGGCTCGGATGATCACTGGTCCATTTTCGCGCGACCGAATTGTTGTGCTGATCGACCGCGGAATCAGCTCTCACGCTTGCATCGGAGCTGACGTTCTGTCCAAACTCGTGAACAGGTTGGCCAGCACAGGCGAGACCGCAGAACCCTGCGGGGTCCCCCGATGGGGTGTTCTGCTCCTATGTGAACCCCGACCGTGCGCGGGTGCCGATCGACCGTGAGCTGTATGTGCCTGGCTCCTGGTTCACCGACCCGGAGCGGCTGGCCGCCGGCGTCTCAGACGCCACGGTGTTCGCCACCAAGCCCGAACTGGCGTGGCGGATGATCGAACGCGCCACCGACGACCCGCCGATGGTGTTCGGGTGGGTCACCGGCGACAGGCCTACGGTGACGACATCGCCCTGCGCGCCCGCTGCCGGGCCCGGGGCCTGAACCACGTGTTCGCCGTGTCCTGCGACCATCCGTTGGTGCTGAGCGTGACCAGGACTCGGGTCGATCACGCGTTCGCCGCGCTGGACGCCGGGGCGTGGCAGGTACTCGGCCGGGCCCGGCGCCAAGAGCGGGCGGTACTACGACTGGGCATAGATCGGCCTGGACGGTGAATGGCTGCTGGCCCGCCGCTCGATCTGCGCCCCGTCCAAGGTGGCCTACTACCGCTGCTGGGCGACCCGCCCGGTCGGGGGTGCCCGAACTGGTGCGGGTGGCCGGGTCCCGCTGGAGCGTCGAGGAGGTGTTCCAGGCAACCAAGAACGAGTTCGGGCTGGACCATTACCAGGTCCGCGGGCACATAGCCTGGTACTGGCACATCACCCTGGCCGTGGTCGTCCACGCCTATCTGGCGTTCCTGGCCGCCGACCCGACACCCAGCGCGCCGCTCGAACTGCACGGCCACCACCACGACCACGGCGAGGAACGCGATGAACTCGCCACACAGGTGGCCTCAGCGGCAGGGACAATCGCAGCGTGAGCGGGATGACGGTGATGATCCGGACGACATGGTGTCGCTTACTGGAGCGCCCCGAGTTGGGTGGAGGCCCTGATACCTGGAAGGGTGAGGGGCTATGGCACCCCCGAGGAAGTACTCCGCTGAGCTGCGTGAACGCGCGGTCCGGATGGTCTTTGAACTACGTGAGCAGACAGGTGAGAGGACCGGGACGATCGCCCGGGTCGCCGACCAGCTCGGGGTGCATCGGGAGGCGTTGCGGACCTGGATCCGGCAGGCCGAGGTCGATGGCGGGCAGCGTCGGGGGACCACGACCAGCGACGCGCAAAGGATCGCCGAGCTGGAGCGCGAGAACCGGGAGCTGCGGCGGGCGAACGAGATCCTGAAGGCCGCGTCCGCGTATTTCGCCCGGGAACTCGACCCGAAACTGCCGCGCTAGTCGAGTTCATCGATTCCCACCGGGAGCAGTTCGGAGTTGACCCGATCTGCGCTGTGCTGGAGTGTGCGCCGTCGACGTATTGGGCGGCGAAGAAACGCGAGGCCGAACCGTCGGCTCGTGCGGTGCGTGACGAACAGTTGAAGAAGGAGATCGTGCGGGTGTGGGAAGGTCCGGGCCGGCGGGTGTACGGGGCGCGGAAGGTGTGGACGCACCTGAATCGTGAAGGTATCAAGGTCGCCCGGTGCACGGTGGAGCGGCTGATGCGCGAGGTGGGCATCGCCGGAGTGTGCGCGTCCCGCGAGCGGCCCCGCACCACGATGGCGGGCGTGGAGCGGCCGGGTGACCTGCTGGAACGCGACTTCACCGCGGATGCCCCCAACAGGCGGTGGGTAGCGGACATCACCTATGTCGACACCGCCGCCGGGTGGGTGTACGCCGCGTTCGTGCAGGACCTGTTCTCCCGGGCCATCGTGGAGTGGCAGGTCGCCGATCACCTGGGCGCCGAACTGGCCTTGGACGCGCTGGAAATGGCGATCTGGTCACGTGGCGGCATCGACGACGGCCTGGTCCATCACAGCGACAGGGGCGTGCAATATACGGCGATCCGGTACGCCGAACGGCTGGACCAGATCGGCGCGGCCCGTTCGGTCGGCAGCAAGGGCGACTCCTTCGACAACGCCGCCGCCGAGTCGCTCAACAGCCTCTACAAGAAGGAACTCATCGACTTCCATGGCGGCTGGGAGAATGTCATGGACGTGACGCCTGCCACGATGGAATGGGTGGCATGGTACAACACCGAAAGGATACATTCCTACTGCGGGAACATTCCCCCGCGCGAGTACGAGGAAGCGTTCCACCGGTCACGCGGCTCAGCGACCCAGGCCGGCTGAGAACCAACGATCTGAGCCTCCAACATCGCCGGGGCGGTCCAGGGACACTCAGGCCGGGACGATCGACTCGCGGTGCCCAGGCTGCGGTCGGGGTCGTACTACCCCGAGTGGCTGCTGCCCTGCCCTATTTCTGGGGCTTCAACAGGGCGGGCGGGGGCCACACGTCCCCCCCCCGCCAGTCAGATCACTAATGGAAAATATGCGGCAAGTCAGAAACTTGACACCAAGGATCTTCACAGTACCTTGGGCCAGTTATGGCTTGCTCGCCGTCGAGTCGGCGCCCGCTAAATTCACCTGGAACCCAGCTAATAGATTCAGGACGCTTTCCCGTCCTCAGCCTACAAAATTCTTCCACAACTATACGCACCGTGGATATTGGCAAGGCACAACGAGGATCCAGAGTCCGACCGTTATCCATATCCGCAACAATTAGAGGATCAGCACTGGGCGGCTCTGGGTTGTCGGAAAGCCAAATGTTATTTGCCAAATATTCTTCCACGGAAACTACAGAACCAACAGGAAGAAGCCACTTTAGCGCTCCATGCGTTTTATGACGATTTACCATGACCTGGAGATAGCTATCGAACTCCCGGTCGACCTTGGCCGGGTTTCGATGTGGAGCGGCAAGAACAAAAGTTGCGAAAATATCACTTTCAACACCTGAAAGAAAGTCGCTTCGGCTAGCCGTGCCGAGTATATCGCCTATCAGGCGGTCCAGTCTGGTGCCTGTCAAGGAATACAGTACTTGCCCCCGAAAGAATGCGTGCAGTACCAGCATGATACTCCCTTTCAACTCGCCGAACAGACGGACTGGCCTCCCGCCAGAGATACTACCCCAGCGAGAGGCCGGTCGAAGCGATCTAACGATCAACCTCTTCCGAGAAGGGTCAACCCATTCCATCCATCACTGTTTCTCCACCAGATGGTCAGGTTAGACCCGCTAGGAAGAATTGACGGCACTGCCGTCGAGCAAGAATAGGGACCAGCGCAGACTCCCTTCGGGTTGTTTATAATCGCCGTCGCACTCGTAACACCCTTGTTGCGCATTGCTAGAGCAATCTTGGTCTCCACGTGACTGGCAGCATCAAATTTGCCGGTTGGATCGTGAGGAAGGCCAGACGCCTTTATGGCGTCGCTAACGGCAGGGAAGGATCCGTGCTCACCGCTCGACACGGGATTGCCGATCCTTCTGCCAGCGCCATCAACAACCTGGCCCGTTGTTAGTTTCTGGCCAGCAAGGTCGTCTGCGACACCGTCAAACGCATTTCCACAGTTGTGAACCAGAATCGGCGTTCCGCCCGCAGCAGCATAGTAGGTGTGGTCGCCGAGGACGGTGAGGTTGTGGACGCGTTGATTCTGGATCGTCCTGTGTGTGATGGCGGTGATCTGGGTCCAAGTGCCGGTACTGGCTCGTAGCCACATGCCGGGCTTGAGGTCTTCGGCCTTGGCCCAGCGGCCGTAGTCGGGGAGCCAGAACGGGTGCTCGTCGGTGGCGACGATCTTGGCGGTCTTGGCACCATGGTTGCCGTCGATGTCGATGGTGAGGGTCACCAGGTGCTTGTCGCCTTGGCTGGTGATGGTGTCGGTCCACCAACGCCATCGAGAGCGTCAACGCCCGGATCCGCCGCGCGGTCAAAGCCCGCGGGCACTTCCCCAACGAGCACGCCGCCCTCAAGTGCGTCTACCTCGCCGTCATGAGCCTGGACCCCACCGGCAAAGGCCAGAAACGCTGGATCAGCCGCTGGAAGCCCGCACTCAACGCCTTCGACATCGCCTTCGAAGGCCGCCTGTCAGCCAACCACCACTAGAACCCACAAGATCGAGTTACACCGTTAACTTGACACTCCCGCGCGCCTTCCACGCCCGCGCGACCACCGCCACCATTCCGCGCTCACCTGATCGGCGTCCCAGCTCGGCTGGCCCGCTCAGCACACCGGCTGATCCTGCACCTGCCCCGCAACTGGCCCTGGGCCGGCGCCTGGCAGCAGTTGTTCGACACTGTCCATGCCCCACCCGACAGCATCTGACCTGCCGTTATCCACCGCCCGACCGGGCCCGACCGGAACCCCAAGACGTGGAGAAGCTGGGTAAACCAGCCGATCACCCCTACCCGCGGGCGGCCCATAACTCAGCCGTCCTCCCGAAAGGACGAGAGATCGACCTCGATGCACCATCGGTGGATCGAGGCTTAGAGAATGCCTCGCTTGACGTCTTCGTAGACTCTCGACCACCAAGAGCCACGCTGACGATAAGCTTCGCTGTCAGCCTTTTTTACGCTTTTGGCCAACTTCTTACCGTACGAGGTCCTGCTCTTCTCGTAGTCTTCGTCCTCACCTTCGTCTTCTTCCGGGAATGCTTCGAGGAAGGCCTTCCACGCCGCCAACGCATCGAGAAATGCCGGCAGCGAGGTATTGACGATTCGAACGTCCCCCTCGAGGCAATGCACGACCGTCCCTGCGACATCTACGCAGTACAGACCCGGAACACCGGTTTCATTCTGCCCGAGCACGAAGGCCTGCCTTCCATCGGGCAGGTTGAGCGGCTCCAACGGATGGTGATTCTCGCACGGATAGAACATACCCTCGATCTCCCGGGGGAGCCCGAATTCCTTGAGGGCGAGAGCCGCGTCGGTCGGCACGCCTGCGGATTCGATCGCCGCGGGCGAAAGGTCCACCTTTCCGACCTCTTGCCATGATTCTATTGAGAGCCATTTCGGCGTGTAGGACATGTTGACTTCTCCCGGCATCAGGTGACTTCGGGGATACTATCAGCCACTATTACTCTCCTCAACTCATCACCCAAAATCTCCCCGGCGGATGCCTGCTATCGCCTTCTTAAGAGCATTCATGCCAGCCCGCCGACCGTAGTAGCCCGCAAGGCCCCGACCGTGGGTGTAGTTGAAGCTCCACCACACGTTCGCCTCCCTGAAGGTGGTGGCGAGCCACACGTCACAACCTGCGTAATCGCAGGGAGCGAGTTCAGTGTAGATGTGGTCGACGTCGTCAACGGTCGCACCCATTTTCTGAGCCTTGTCCCAGGCCCGTTTCTCCGCATGCCTGCCCCAGCTGCGCGCGACAGCGGTGCGCGTGCCGCCACTCCGGTCACTGAATACGATCGCCGCTACATTTCGGCCGCCCGTAAGCCAATTGTTCGCTTTCCTGGCGTCGACTGCAAGCCGACTGATGCCGGTTCCATATTTGATCTTTCCGCCGCAGTTGTGGACCAATACTGGAGTGCCGTCCACCAGCACGTAGTAGGAATGCGTTCCGGCTACGAGGAGGTTATGGACCCGCTGGTCGCGGACGCTCTCCCGCGCGATGGCCTTGATCTGGACCCAAGTGCCGGCGCTGGTGCGCAGCCACATTCCAGCTTTGAGATCACCGGCGTTGGCCCAGCGGCCGTAGTCGGGAAGCCAGAAGGGATGGTTGTCGGTCGCGGCGATTTCGGCAGTCTGGGAGCCCTGATTTCCGTCGAGGTCGATGGTGATGGTGACGAGGGTCTTCTTGCCCTTCTCTGTCAAGGGCTCGACCACCGCGCGGGGGCGGGTCTCACTGGTTTCGGGGTCGGTGGCGGTGACCTGGTCACCGGCCTGGATCTGTTCGATGTTCTTCTGCGACCCGTCGGCCATCAGGATGCTGGTTCCTGCCAGGAAGCTGCACTTGGGTGCTTGGGCGGCAGGGGCCGGACCGGTTCTGGGGCGTGCTGCTTTGGCGGTGGTTCCGCCCTTGGCGGGGATGGAGTCGGCGGCGGAGGATGAGGCCTTGGCGGCTGCGGCTGCGTCGCCACCGAGACGGCTGATGGCGGTGGCCGCTTTGTCTCCGCCCTGCGCCAGTAGGTGACGGATGAGGCGTGCGCCGCCGCGGACAGCGGCCTTTCCTCCGGTTTTGTAGGCGCCGGCGCCGTCGAGGGCGATCGAGGCGATCTCGGTGGCCCAGAACCCGGTTTTGAATGAGCCGGAGCCGGGGTCGACGCCGGCCTGTTCTAGGTGGTTTTGGAAGTCGCCGGAGACGCCGGGGCCGATTCCTGCCCAGCCGGCCATTTCGATCGGCGCGGTGAAGGGGTTGGCGAGGGCGAGGGTGCCGATTGCGGAGGTGGCGGCGCCGGCGAGGCCGTTTCCGAGGTCTTTCCAGCCGAAGTGGCCGTTGTACTCGATGTTGCTGATGGGGTTGCCGCCGCCGAAGGCGTAGCGGTTCATGGTGAACGGGTCGGTGGCCAGGGCCATGTCGGACAGGGCACCGCCGTACATGTCGCGGGTGAGGAAGCGGTTCAGTCCTGGGTCGTAGTTGCGGAACCCCATGTCGTAGGTGCCTGAGCCCTGGTCCCAGCGGTGGGCGTTGAAGCGGTAGGCGTTGTAGGGCTCGGCGCCGGGGTTTTGGGGGTCGGGCTTGTCGACGCCAGTGAAGGAGGGGGCGTCGTTTTCGCCGTAGGCGGTGTACCCGTAGGTGGCGCGGGTGTCGCCGTTGGGCTTGGTGATCGCCTCCACGTCACCCCGGGGATGGTAGATGTACTGGGAGATCTCCTGACCGGGGTCGGTGTGTTTGAGCTGGGTGAGCTTGCTTCCCCAGGCCGAGTACTCATAGGACTTGGTGACCTTGCCCGCGACCTCTTCGGTGAGGACTTCGCTGCCCGTTGCGAGGTAGGTGAAGTCGGTGCGCTTGGAGCCCTCGGTTTTGGAGGTGGTGCGGTCGAAGGGGTCGTAGGTATAGGTGGTGGTCTTCGCCGCAGAGCCGGTGCCGGCGGTTTGGGAGGCGATGCGGTCGAAGCCGTCGTAGCGGTACTTCTGGTTGATCTGTCCGCCGGTGGAGACGGTGTCGAGGCGGCCGAGGGGGTCGTAGTTGTAGGTGGAGGTGATTCCGTTGGCCGTGGAGGTCAGCAGCCGGTTGCGGTCGTAGTTGTGTGTGGTGGTGGTGCCGGCGACGGTTTGGGTGACGACGTTGTTGTTGCCGTCGTAGGCGTAGGTTTCGGTGCCGGCGGCGTTCCCGGTCTTGGTGACCTTGGCGATCCGGTCTTGGGGGTCGTAGGTGAAGGCGTAGGTGGTGTCCAGCAGGGCGCCGGGGTTGTCGGCGTTCATCAGCCGGGCGGCGTCGGTGGCGATGTGGCCGTTGGGCGTGTAGTCGAGGTTGTGTTCGGCGACCAGGCCACCGCCGGACTTCTTCTCGGCCTGGTGAGTGATGAGGCCGTCGAGGGTGTAGGTGAAGGTGACGGTGTTGCCGTTGGGTTTGGTCTGGGTGTCCAACTGCCCGCGGGGGGTGTAGGTGAAGGTGGAGACCCGCTTGTCGGTGGAGGTCGCGGTTGGGGCGTTGGTGATCTTCTCGATCAGGTCGCGGGTGTTGTAGTCGAACTTCGACCAGGTCGAGTCGTGGGCGCGGGTGAGGGGGTTGCCGTTGGCGTCGTAGGTGTAGGCGGTGGTGTTGACGACGCCGGTGCCGGTCTTCTCCTCCACCTTGGCGACGCGGTTGAGGTCGTCGTAGGTGGTGGCGTAGGCGTCGATTGCCGCGCCGGGTGAGTTGTCGCCGACCTCGATCAGGTTGCCGTTGGGGTCGTAGCGGTAGGTGAAGGCCTTGTTCTCGTTGTCGGTGTCGCCGGAATTGTCGCGCACCAGCATCACCGCGTCGGCGACCACGGTGGTGCCGGCGGTGGCCTGGTCCGTCAGGGTGATCTTGTGTGGGCTGTTCTCGGTGAACCCGTAGGATCCGAGACTCTGCCACTCGCCCGCCCCGCTGGTCTGGTCGACGGTCTTGGTCGTTTCACCGGCGGCGTGGGTGACGGTCATCCGGGCGTCGGGAGCCGCCCCGGTGGTGTCGGAGTGACGGGCGAAGACCTCGTAGGTGCCGTCCTGGGGGACGGTGAGCTGCCACACGAACAGGCCGGTGCCGTCGCCGGCTGGGCGGGTGTGGACGTTGTAGCCGTGCTGCCGGTCGGCGGTGCCGGCCGTCCAGGCGCCGGACGGGTTCTCGGCGGTGTTGTTGTAGTCGGAGTTGTCGACCAGCACGACCTGGCTGCCGACCGGGATGCCGCTGTCGGTGCGGGCCTTGAGGTTGCCCGAGGGGTAGAACTCCCATCCCAGCGTCCGCGACGACGACCCGCCGGCGGAGGTGAGGGTGCTGGAGGTCTGCTGACCGAGCAGGTTGTAGTCGTACTCGGTCGAGATGTCCCAAGGGTCGCTGGAGGTGCGGGTCCAGCCGTTGTCGAAGTAAGTGTAGCGAGTCTCATTGCGGACCATCTGCCCCTGCGACGGAGGCGCCGACACCTTGGACATCCGACCCACCGGGTCGTAATCGAACAGCGTGCGATCGGGTTGGTTGTAGCGGGCATCGGCCGGGTCGTAGGCGGTCAGCTGCTCCTTGACCCGGTTCAGCTCGTCATAGACGGTCTGGTAAGTGAAGTCGTCGGCCGCGGCCGTCGCCACCCCGCGGGGGGTGATCGTCTTGGTCTGGTTGCCGACCTGGTCGTACTCGTACCGGGTGGTGTTGTGGACGATTCCGCCGTCGTCCTTGTGCGGCACTTTCACCTGGTAGGGCTTGCCGCGGGCGTCGAAGGAGACGATGGTCTTGTTGTTCTCCTGGTCGATCGTCTCGATCGGCAGACCGTCCCGGTCGTAGTTCGTCGAGGTGGACTCGCCGGTCGCGTCGATGACCGACTTGGGCCTATGGTTCAGGTCGTAGGTGTACTTGGTGGTGTAGTCACCGGTGTCGGCGGTGGCGTTCTTGCGCGGATCGACGACCTTGACCAGGTTTCCCACGTTGTCGTAGGTGCTGGTGATCTTCTCGCCTCTGGAATTGACGACCTCGGTTACCCGATTGAGCTCGTCAAAGACACTGGTCACCGTGAAGTCACCCGCGGTGGCCGTCAGATTTCCCTTGGGGTCGGTCTGCGAGGTGAGGTTGCCGACCTTGTCATAGGTGAAAGTCGTCTTGCGCTCGGGGTCGCCCGGCTCGTCCCGGGGCGCATACGAGGCGACGATCTGATCGGCATCGTCGTAGACGGCGGTGGCGACCGCCCCGTTCGGGGCGTACACCTTCACAGCGTTGTCGTTCGCGTCGTACTCGGGCGCAGGCGTTGTGATGATGTCGCCGGCGGACTGGTCCTTGGGGACGCTGCTTTCCAGAGGGCGGCCGTAGGTGTCGTAGGCCTGGGTGGTGTCGTGGCTGAGGGCGTTGGTGACCTTGGTGACCTGGCCGCGTTCGTCATAGACGAATGTGGTCGACTTCTGCAGCGGGTCGGTGATGGTTTTCGGGTAGCCGTGTGGCCCGAATTCGCTGTTGGTCGTGGTGTTGCCGTTGGCGTCAGTGGCGGTCTTGAGCTGGCCCCACGTGTCATAGGTGTAGCGGGTGGTGTAGTCGCCCTCGGTAGACGTGGCGGTGCCGAGGGGGTCGGTGACCGAGGACAGGTCGCCCTCGGGCGTATAGGTGAAGGTGTGGGTGCGGCCTTCGGGGCTCTGTTTGGAGATCAGGTCGGCGATGTGGCCGTTCAGGCCGGTCTGGTAGGTCAGACGGGTGCCGTCCCAGCCGTTCTTGACCGCTTCGGCGTCCTTGATCTCGGTGGGGTAGCCGGTTTTGGGGTCGTAAGCCCAGGTGGAGATGGCCGGGGTGGCACCGGTGGTGGCGGGTGGTTCTTCGAGGCGGGTGACGTTGTTGTCGTCGTCCCAGCCGAGCTTGGTGGTCTGCTGTTTGGCGTTGGTCGTCTCGATGGGGCGGCCCTTGCCGTCCATCAAGTAGGTCGTGGCGTGGTTCTCGGCGTCGGTGACGACGGTCCGGATCTGCTGGCCGGCCGTGCCGTCGGGGTCGGTGTAGGCGAAGGTGGTGGGGTGGCCGAGGCGGTCGGTGATGGTCTTGAGCGACCACTTGAATTTGGGGTCGTCTTGGGGGGTGTCGTAGTAGGCCAGGTCTGTGGCGTGGCCGCGGGGGTCGGTGACCTTGACGAGTTTGACGTTCTTGTTGCCCTGGGTGGCGTCGTACTGGAAGGCGAACGTCTTGGGCTGGGACGACCCGGCGCCGTCGACGAGTTCTCCGAGCAGGCCCTTGGCCGAGTAGGTGAAGGTCAGCGTCCGGCCGGAGATGTCGCTGATCGACTTGATGTGGTCGATGATGTGCGGGTTGGTCAGGCCGGTGCCGGTCTCCTTCTCCCAGGTGTCGTCATCGATGTAGGAGTAGTCGTCACCCTTGGCCCAGTAGTCGATGGTGAGGGTCTGCCGCCCGGCGGGGTCGGTGATGTAGCGCAGGAACTTGGTCGGCTTGTTCTGGGATTTGCGGACTTCGTAGGTGAAGTCCATCCGGTTGCCGTTGTTGTCCTCGATGGCCGACAGGTAGCCGTCGCAGTCGAAGAAGAACTGCGTACGGTCAGGGCGGGTCATCTGCCAGGCGCGCGCTATCTCGTCCTTGGGCCGGCATTCGGCCAGGCGCTGCAGGTAGTAGTGCACGCCAGCGGGTGCGGTGTATTCGTCGTCGGCGGGGTCTTGGGTGTCTTTGTCGTCGAGGGTGAAGGTGTGGGTGGTGCCGTCGCCGTCGGTGAGGGAGACGGTACGCCCGTGAGTGTTGGGGTGGGGGTCGATGGGGGTGCCGAGCCGCATCAGGGAGGACGCCTGGATGGACCAGCCGTAGCCGGCGACGGTGTCGGAGGTGTCCTTGGAGTTGTAGGCCAGCCGCAGGAAGGTGGCCAATCCGCGGGAGGGGTTGGTGAAGGCGTTGTACTGCCAGGCCGCGTTGCCGGCGTGCAGGTTGTTCATCACCGTCGAGCCGGCGCCGGTGTTCTTGCCGGCGTAGGCGTAGAACTTCTCCAGGCCGACCTGGTCGGAGGTGGACTCCTCCACGGCCAGGCTCTGCTTCAGCGCGCCGACGCGGTTGACCGCGGTGGCGCGGACGCCTGCGGGTTCCTGGGACAGCCAGGTGCTGGTGGTGGTGTTCCACATGTCCCACTCGAGGGCGTGGTCGACGCGTTTGTTGCCTTCGGTGGAGGGCGGTGGGGCTTTGACTTGGGCTTGGACGGTTACGGTGTCGCCGGGGACCAGGTCGCGGGGCAGCGCGGTGTGCAGTTGCTGGACGGTGACGGGGGTGCCGTCGGGGCGGCTCCACCGGTAGGACAGGACGTAGTCGGCCTTCATCCAGGTCGAGGTGGTGGTGTTGGTGAGGGTGACGTCCAGGGTCTGGGTGGAGTCGGAGGTGACGCTGGCGGGGGTGGCCGGGACGTAGTAGGTGTTCTCCGGCGTGGTCTCCAGGTAGGTGACGACCAGTTGGGGCCGCAGCTGGGGCTCGCGGCCTTCGCTGGAGACGAAGATGGCGCGCTCGGTGGGGGTGGTCTCGTCGGCGAGTTTGACGATGGCGCCGTGGTTGGCGGCGGGGTCGGCGACCCACTGCTGGACCAGGGACGTCGCGGTGAGGTTGCGTTGCTGCGGGTCGTTGCTCCAGTTCCCGCCGGTGCCGGAGGCGGTGGCGGTCATGTCGCCGCCCGGTGTGGTCCAGGCCGTGCCGGTGGTGGCGTTGTTCCAGGTCGCGGTCGTTTCGTCGAAGTCGCGGGTCAGGCCGCGTAGCTCGTAGGTGCCGGCGCCGCCGGGATCGACGCCAGCGGTCCAGAGTTTGACCTGGGCGTCCAGCACGCGTGCCGAGGCGGGAATGTCGGTCAGGTCGGGGAAGCGCAGCGCTGCGCGGGAGGTGCCGTAGGTGCCGCTGTTGTTGCCGGCCATCAGCCACGGTTCTCCGGCCAGTACGTCCTGGTTCTCGTCCGGGCGGGAGGCGGTGAGGGTGGTGTCGGTGACGCCGGTCTGGTAGATCCGGGTGACGCGTCCGGCCTTGGGGAGGCGGGCGAGCTGGGTCGGCCCGGGCGTGACGGTTCCGTCGCGGGTTTTGACGGCGACCATGTAGTAGTAGGAGTTGCCGAACGGGTCGGTGCTGTCGGCCGGGGTCGGCTGAGCGGTGGTGTCGGTATAGGAGCGGACGTCCTTGGCGACAGGCGCGATCAGGGTGGCCGCAGACGGGGTGAAGGACTGCCACACCGACCGGTGCACCTGGTACTCGACGATGTCGTCGTCGTCCGAGCCGGACGGGTCGGTGTAGGCGGGCCAGGTCACCTCGGCGCCGGTGGCGTGGATGGTGGTCGGCGGGTCGACCTGGACGCCGGGGCGGCCGTAGGTGACCGTCAGTTTGGGGTAGGTCGCGGTCTCGCCGTTGTAGAAGAACAGGCTGCCCTCATACCGTGGCCCGCCCTGGCCGAGGGTATTCTCGTCAGCCGCCTTGACCACGAACCCGTGGTTGGGGTGGGAGCCATCCAGCCAGTGCTGCACGGTGTCGCGGACCGAGAACGAATGCCACCGGGACGCGCCGTCACCGGCCGGGCGCACAGCGGTGCCCGGCT
Source organism: Spirillospora sp. NPDC048824 (assembly GCF_043198455.1). Lineage (NCBI taxonomy): Bacteria > Bacillati > Actinomycetota > Actinomycetes > Streptosporangiales > Thermomonosporaceae > Spirillospora > Spirillospora sp. NPDC048824. The sequence continues at coordinate 36,558 of NZ_JBICUS010000026.1, forward strand.
TGAACAGCCGGACGGCGTCGGCGACGACGCGCTTGGAGGAGTCGGAGACGTCGCCGAGCTTCACCGAGCCTTGCGTCCCGGCGGCGAAGGGGTGTGAGCCGAGGGTCTTCCACACGCCCGCGTGCGCGGTGCCGGCGGACTGGTCGACGGAGTAGACCTTGGACCCGCCGTTGTACGTGACGGTGTAGGGGGCGTCGGCGGCGGCGTCGTCGTACTGCTTGTAGTGCGCCTGCACCTGGTAGGTGCCGGACTCGGTGACGCGCGGTACCCAGGTGTAGGAGTCCCCGGTGGTGGTGTTCTTGGAGGTGTACAGGTCGTTGCCGACGGCGCTGCCGTCGAAGGTGTGCAGCCGGGACCAAGTGCCGTTGACGGAGGTCTTGCCGGGGTCGCCGTCGTCGACCTGTTCGGTGTTGCCGGACAGCTCACCCGCGATGCCCGAGGCGTTGTTCCACGTTGCGGTGGTCTCGTCCCACTCCGCGGTGGCGCGGCGGGCTTCCAGGGTGACCGGGTTGGCGCTGCTGGTGTGGTTCTGGTCGTAGAACAGCTGCAGCTGCGCCGAGTCGATCCGGGTCCCGGACGGGATCTCGTCCAAGGGGAACTTCAGCAGCGCGCGAGACTTGCCGGAGTTGGTGGTGCCGACCGACAGCCGCCAGCTGTCGTCGTAGTTGGTCGCCGGGCCGTCGGAGGAGATCATGGTGTCCTGCGACTGGGTCGGCGTCGGCGCGATCTTGATGGTCGGGTCGATCACCACCGGGTAGGCGCGCTCGGCGTCGTTCAGCCAGGTCTTGTCGGCCTGGACGGTGATGTGCAGCAGCCCGGCCTTGGCGTCCCAGCGCATCGACTGGGTGACCTTCGGCGACCATGCCTTTCCGAACGGGGACGAGGCGTCGGTTTTGGAGTCGTACATGAACGGCTTGGGCATCACGAACACCGGGCGGCCGTCGAAGTCGCCCCTGTAGAACGCGATCGATCCGTCGGGGCGCTGCCAGGCCCGCACCCCGTCGGCCTTCACCGTGAAACGCCAGACGCCGTCCTTGGGCGGCGCATCCAGGACGATCTTCTCCTTCAGCGCGTCCCGGGCGACCTCATAGGAGACATCCGCGCCGTCGCCGAGCAGGTTGTGGTAGGTGACGGCGTTGCCCTCGGTCTTCGGCTTGCCGGGCTTGGCCTGCGGAACCCCGAGTGTCAGGCTCGCCCCATCGGCCTTGAAGGTGACCAGCTCACCGGGGCGGGTGCCGAAGAAGCTCTCAAAGGCGTTGGTCTGGTTGCCGTAGGCGAAACCCTTACGGTCGGTCGGCTTGATGCGCGGGTCGATGTCGTGCCAGTCGCCGTCCTTGCCGCGGTAGTGCAGCGGAACGGCCGACAGTTCCTTCTGCAGCCGCCCGTCCGCCAACTGGTACACCTTGGCGTTCGCCGACCGGCGGCCCGCCAGCTCCTTCACGCGCTTGGCCGGGGCCGCTTTCTTCCCTCGCGGCTTGGGGTCGTTGCGCGGCACCCCGCCCGCCGCGAGCTTGCGCGGCTCGGGGTCGTCATCACCGAACAGGCCCTTGAAACGGTCCCAGGCGTTGCGTTTGCTCTCCGGCTTCCACCCGTCACCAGGATCGGACGCCTCCGCGCCGGCGCGGGGCTGCTGCGCCCTGGCCGGCGGCGCGAGCGCCAGCGCCAGAACCACGACCAGCATTCCTGCCAGGAGCCTGCGAAACCTGCTCACCACGAGGTCCCTTCTCGCCCGGCCACCCAAACCCAATATGTTCGACGGCCGGCACACGGATAAACGCACACCAAGGCAGATCTCCGGGCAGCACAAATACGCACGCAAAGACCTTGAGTCAGACACGGTGACGCCGCTGCGCGGACAACAGCGCGTTTACGAGCAGAGGACAGCGGGCTGTGGCTAACCAGGCTCAGTGACCGCCGGGGGACGCATCGAACCTCCAATCAAGCAACGCGAGATGCGCTCCCCCGGGCACATCGAAATGGCGCCGCAACAACGCCCCCCGCAGAGGGAGGCGCCGTTCCGACTTGGACAGTGCACGACCAGATGATCTCCGTCAACCCCTGCCACCAGCAGCTGCCGACATCGGCCACCACGATCGTGCGGTCGTCAACACAGGTAAGCGCCACCTCGTACGCGAACGTCACATCGAACCCGCGAATTTTTTTGAAGATCGCCCTGACGTGGCCAAACAGAGTCAGCCGTCGACACCAGCCCGCAAACGTAATGTGACCCGTATCACTTGGTCCATCTTTTGAGGGGAAATCCGGTCGGACAATCGTTCCAATCTGCACATGACCATCCGATGGACTCCGTGTTAAAACGAGATTCTAACGGGCAGAAAACGGCCAACACTTTCGATACACAGAAAGTGCAACATCCAGCGACAGCCCGTTACCCGTTTTCTCGAGAAGGAGAAAAGGTGAGGGCTCGTCCGCTGATCGCGGCCATGACCGCCGCATTCACAGCCACACTGACCATCACCGCGGCGATTACCGCTCCAGCCGCACACGCCCAGGCGGCCCCCGCACCCACCAGCGACTTCGACAACGACGGCTACCAAGACCTCGTCATCGGCGCCCCGGCCGGCACCGCAGGCGGGCAGGCCGAAGCCGGTGCGGTCACCGTCGTCCGCGGCGCCGCAGGCGGCATCACCACCACCGGCGCCCTCGTCCTGAACCAGGAAAGCCCGAACGTGGCCGGGGCCTCCGAACCCGGCGACGCCTTCGGCGCCGCCATGACCACCGGTGACCTCAACGGCGACGGCCACGACGACCTGGTGATCGGCGAACCCGGCGAAGACCTCGACACCACCCCCGACGCAGGCGCCGCCATCCTGTTCTACGGCGACGCCACCGGCTTCACCACCACCGCCTGGCTCGGCCTACCCGCCGACGTACGCGGCCCCGGAGACCGGTTCAGCGAAGCGATGTCCATCGGCGACTTCAACGGCAACGGCACCAACGACCTGGCCGCCCTTACCGCCAGCGGCATCGTCCAGCCCTACTACGACGGCGACACCACCGTCACCTCCGCAGCCCGCACCCGAAGCGGCACAACGCTGGCCCCAGGCACCCGGGGCCGCTACCGCACGCCCTCCCCACCATCACCGACAGCCCGCTCTACCAGCGGCGCCGTCACCCGCTCGGCCGCCGCCGACATCAACGGCGACGGTTACACCGACCTGGCCATCACCTATCTCGACACAAGCGGCCGCACCCACCTGGTCACCATCCCCGGATCCACCGCAGGACTCGACTACGGCGCACTCACCGCCATCCCCGGCGGAGGCCGCGCCCTGACCGCCGGGGACCTCGACAACGACGGCTACACCGACATCATCGCCGGCCAACCCGTCGCCTCCGACAACGCCACCGGCATCGTCGGCGGCGCCATCACCGCCTACTACGGCGGCCCGTCCGGCATCACCACCACCAGCCGCCGCACCACCATCACCCAGGACACCCCCAACGTCCCCGGCACCGGCGCCAGCGGAGACGACATGGGCGCGGACGTCGCCTCCGCAGACGTCAACGGCGACGGATACGACGACGTCTACACCGGAATCCCGCACAAGGACATCACCAACACCGCCGCCCAAACCGACGCCGGAACCACCGTCCTGTTCTACGGCGAGGCGGGCGGACTGACCGGGGTCGGCTCCGTACTAATCCACCAAGACCTCGGACAGGTTCCCGGAGCCGCCGAAACCGGCGACCAGTTCGGGTCCGCCGTCGCGCTCACCGACACCAACAACGACGGCCACGCCGACCCCGCCACCGGCGTCGAAGGAGAAAACGCCGCAGACGGCGGCTTCAGCCACCTTCTCGGCGCCTCCGCCATGCCACCCGCCACGGCAGGCACCGCCTACCTCGGCAGCGCCCTCGGCCTCGGCACCACATCCCACGCCGGTCGAACACTCGCCCCCTGAACCACGCACCGCTCCATCACGAGATCCGAGCGCCCGCCCCTCCCCCCGCAGCAAGGCCACAGCTCCCCATGCCTGTTGACAGCCACAATCCGCCCTACCTCAGCCCCGGCTTCTCAGCAACGACACGCACCACCGCCCACCCATACGCCATGGACGACCACACCGCCCAGGACGAAGCAGACGAGTCACCAGACCGACCGGATCTCACCTGGGCGCTCGCATCCGCCCGGCAAGGAGACCAGCACGCCTTCACAGTGCTCTACAACGACCTGCACCCCCGGCTCCTGCACTACCTGCGCGCACTCGTCCGAACCGACGCCGAAGACGTCGCCTCCGAAACCTGGCTGCAAATCGGACGCGACCTGCCCACCTTCCACGGCTCCTGGCACAAATGGCGCTCCTGGGCCATCACCATCGCCCGCAACCGCGCCCTCGACCACATCCGCCACCAACAACGACGCCCCCACACCCACATCCCACTCGAACAACTACAGGAACGCTCCAACCGCAACGACACCGAAACCGACGTCCTCAGCCGCCTCGCCTGGCAAACCGCACTCCTGCTCATCACAAGCCTCCCGAGGAGCGAAGCCGAAGCCGTCCTGCTGCGCAGCGTCATGGGATACACCGCCACCGAAGCCGCCCACATACTCGGCAAACAACCCGGCGCCATCCGCACCGCCGCCCACCGCGGACTCCGCAAACTCACCCACCACGCCCACCAACTCGGCCTCACACCATGAACACCCGGCACCGAAATAGACGCCACGCCCGTTCACCGCCTCGCCGAGCGCCGGGTAGAGGGCCGGCCGTCGGTGAGGTGCTGACTGTCGGGTTCGTAGGCCCGGCCAGCTGGACGGTCAGGACGGGCACGGCGGCAGGCCCGTTACTGGACGAGATCCAGCCAGGCCGCGCGCAACCGGTGTCAGACCGGCCCAGGCACCGGCTGTCCGGCGCCCCGGTGAACCATCGCCCCCAGAGGTGCCGGACGTACCCGAACGGGCCTGAAGATGCCTCCGTCGAGTTCTGTCCGGCCCACTTCGGATAGCAGAGCCAGTTGGTCACTCGGTGCGGCGGCGGCTGCGGATCTTGTCGAAGGCGGCGAGGGCGGTGTCGTCGGCGTCGTCGAGGGTGTGCAGGTAGCGCTCGGTGGTGGAGATCGATCCATGCCCGAGGCGTTCCTTGACGACTTGGAGGTCGGCGCCGCCGGCCAGGAGCCAGGATGCGTGGGCGTGGCGGAGGTCGTGGATGCGGACCTTGAGGTCCAGGTCGGCCTTCTTGAGGGCGGGCTTCCAGATCTGGTTGCGGAACCAGTTGGCGGGGACGTGGCCGTCGGTCTCGCGGCGGCGGGGTTCGCGGGGGGTGTCCTTGCCGTCGGCGCGGCGGCGGGCCCGGTATTCGGCGAAGGCTCGTCTGCAGTGGTCGCAGCGGCATTTGGCGGCGTTGTAGGCGCTCAGCGTGCCGTGGCGGTAGCGGCGTCCTTTGGCGTTCTCTTCGGTCCAGCCGAGTGTCTCGGGGTCGAGAGGGGCGAGTCGTTCCTCGGCCGTGGTTTCCGGCTGGTAGACGAACAAGAGGCCGTCGGTGCCGAGTTTCTCTTCGATGATGTGGTCTTCGAGTTTGGCGACGATCTGGTCGCTGAGCTTGAAGCGTCGCCACTCTTTGTCTTTGGGGTAGTCCTTGACCAGGAAGCGTCTGCCCTCGGGGTGGAACTTCGGGTTGAGCTCCACTACGACGCGGCTGACCGTCAGGAGGCGGGAGCGGGTTTTCAGGTCGCGGCCGCGGAGTTCGGTGAGTTCGCCCCAGCGGAGGCCGGTTTCGATGGCGGTTTCGACCAGGAGTTTTGAGTCGGCGTCCGGGAGGGCGTGGTAGAGGTCGTCGAACTGCTCGGGGCTGATGATTTCCAGCGGTTTCTCGGGGACGGTGGGGGTGCGGACTCCTTTGCAGGGGTGGATGTAGGTGACCTGGTCGTTCAGGGCGGTGGTGAAGATGGCGCTGAGGACGACCTTGTTGTAGCGGATGGTGGCGGCAGAGACGCCGTTCTTCTTCATCTGCCTGATCCAGGCGCGGACGTGCTCGGGCAGGATGTCCATCATCCGCATCGCGCCGAACTCGGGCATGACGTGCTTGTAGATCGAGTAGTGGTAGCTCTGCATGGTGGTCGGCTCGACCTCGTGGTTGGGCAGCCAGGTCTCCTCGACGTACTTCTTGAAGGTCTGCCGTCCCCGCTTGAGGTTGAGGTCCCTGCCCTTGCCGACCTCGGCCTCGGCGCGCTGCCAGGCCCTGTCGGCCTCCTTCTTGGAGGAGAACGTCCCCGCCGATGTGATCTTGCCTTTGAGGTCTTCGTAGCAGGCGGTGTAGCGCGGCTTGCCGTGGCGGTCGAGCCGCTTGAACGCGTACCCCAACGTCACTCCCCCGAATGATCGTTTGTTAGTCGCTCGTTAGTGGACTCTGCCCCACGGGCCGGGATCCAGGATGACTGCACGTCACGCACTTTAGGCCTCTGACCTGCATGTTCTCATGGATTCGACTGATCACGAAGGAGGCGAGATGAATGCTTTTTGGGCACTGAAGATCTCGCTGACGATCGTGAGGTCTTTCGGCTCCACAGTCGTCTCGCCGCCGATACTGCTCTCGATGTACGCCACCTCGCTGCGGTCGGGTTGCGTGGCGATGGTGAAGGCGGCCCGGGCATCCCGCTGGTAGCCAATCGGAGCGATCTGAATCGTGACGTTCTCACGCTCCGACATCTCGATCAGATGCTCCAACTGCTCGCGCATGATCTCTGGCGACCCGACCTCGCGGAGAAGGACGGACTCATCCAGCACGACGAACACGGTGGGGGCATTCGGCTTGGTGAGGATGCTTTGACGCCGCAGCCGGTCGAGGACGGCTTCATCGTTGCCGAGGATCACTCTCGCGTACGGCTCGGTCTGGAGGAGCCCGTAGACAATCCTGGTCTCGAACGCGCGCAGCGAGTCAGCGGACGCCTCGGCTCGGGGAATTCTGCAAAGAACTTCGGGTAGCTGCTGGAACGCAGGACTTCGTCCCATGCATCGACCAGGGCGGTGCCCGAGTCCAGCGCCTTGTCCAGTCGTTCGGCGAAGTCCTTGCGGCACTTGGTGCGCCCGGACTCGACCTGCGAGATGTAGCTCCGGGTGACTGCTGCCCGTGCTGCGAGTTCCGTCCGATTGAGCCCTGCTTCTTCTCGGAGGCGCGTGACCTCTGCGCCGAAGGAGACGGTCTTCGATGTCGGTTTGCGTGCGGCCACTGCTTCGCCTCCACGTGAGCGAGGGGAACCCACCTACCAGCGATCGTCAGCGCCACGTGTGTGCTGGGGCGCTTCGGTGGTAACGCTACGCGGCGGAGTTCAGTCTGTGCGGTGAGTTACCGAAAACCGTCCTGGCAGCGAAGGTCGTGCCGATGTCCGCAGCACCGCAAACTCCTGAAGTCCCGACGCTCGTCCTCGATTCCACCGATCAGGCACCACGCCTCGCGCGCCGGTTCCTCGCCGAACAGTTCGCCGGCTGGGGCATCACCGACGACTACACAGGCCGCCTCGTGGTCTGCGAGCTGACCACGAACGCCTACAAACACGGCGCAGGCCCGATCGTCGTCCGGCTCTTCCTCGACCCGAACGATGAGCAACCAGTGATCGAGGTATCGGACACCGGCACGGGCCATCCCACCGTCCAGCCCCAGAACGACGCCGCCACCTCCGGCCGTGGCCTGCAGCTCATGGCGGAGCTCGTGCACGAGTGGGGAGTCAAACATCTCGCCGGAGGCCGCAAGGTCGTCTGGGCCAAGCTGCCCTGACCATGCGAGATAGAAGGCACAAAGCGCTGGGACCACGCTCCGGTGAGGAGACGATGCGAGTCACGTTGCTGCTACTGCAGTACCTCATCCCGGAATGGTCGATCACGCTGGATCGAGAAGGGATCTGGAGGGCGACGGGGCGCATCCTGATCTCGGCGTCCGACCTGGACGGATTTCTGGACCTGCTCCACACCGCCGACCCAGAAGCCTGCGAGCGCGCCATCCTCCAGCTCCGAGAGCCCGGATGAGCGACCGGCGAGAAGCATCCCCTCCCTGAGGTGAGGCTGGCAGGCGTCGCGATGTAGACCCGTTCGATCACGGCCGTCGTCGACCGGGGCGGACTGGGCCCGTAGGCGCCGACGGCGCTGTTCTGCTCAGTGCATCCTGCGGCAGCGGAGCCCACGCATTCGGGAAGGCGGCCATGGCCAGGCGCGCTTGTGCGTTCGGGCCGGGCGGCGGGGGTGCGGGGGCATGGCCTGCTGGTCGTGCTTGTCGCGTATGGGCGGCGGCCGTTCGAGCGGCGTCGGCCTGGGCGTGACGTCCCTGAAGGTGGCGCAGCTGACAGCGCGATCCTCACCGACCGACTCCGCTGCTGCGACCGAACCGAACGCCGCCTCCGCGGCACCCCCGAACCCGACACCGACCCGCCGCTCTCGACCGTATGCCTCACCCCCTCCGGGATCGCGCCCGATCCCCTCTGCCCGTGGCTGGACCACGCCCGGTCCAGCCCCACAAATGAACGTTGCCTATTACTTGCTCCGCCGTGGCGGAGCAAGTAATAGGCCTGCTGGCGCTCCGCCCCGTCCTGACAATCGAAAACGTTGATGCGGCGAACAGACGCCTAAAAACACTGAACATCATCCTGGACGAGCCCCCGGGCCAACGCCAGTTCGGCGCCCAGAAAATCCAGGGGGTCGCGAACACCACGTGTTCGGGCACCCGGTCGCGTTCGCGGCGGTCGGGGTCGGCGGCCTGCTCGCGGGGCAGATAGGGGCGGGCGCCGACCAAGGCGTGTCCGGCGGCAGTGGCGAAACTGCAGTACACGACGTTGATGGCGTTGGAGACCCGGTCGGCGCAGCCGACGTACTGGCGTTTGACGCCGACGGTGCAGGTGCCCTTCTCCTCCTGCCCGGACTCGTCCAGGATCGCGACCGCGTCGCCGTCGTCCAGCCGCTCACACACCAGCGTCCGGACGGCGGTCATTGCGCCCATGATGTCCCACTTGGCCGCGTTCAGCAGGTGCTGCATCCTGCCGGGCGTGGCATCACCGGGCATGCTCGGCGATGCTCCAGCAGTTCTTGCGCGGCAGGTCGCTCATCAACGCGCGCACGTACTTGCCGACCTGAAGGCGAGGCTCCCACCTGCGGAAACATCCGGCCATCAAGCTCATCAACTCGTCGAGATGGCCGCGGACGGCCTCGGCCTCTACCCATGACAGCGGCAGCCGCCCACGATTCTTCTTGCGTCACAACTCGAAGATCATCGGGCGGCTGTCCTGCGTTACGAACCGGCCGCTACCGGCTCAGATCACGATCTCGGACTGCCGTACTACGCCGTTATATGGTGAGCCCTCAGTGCCAGGCTGGCGTGGAGGACCCGGCTCGGAGTCTGGGCGGGAAGGTGTGAACGTGACCGGTTTCGGCTCTCGGCCGTCCGACCTACAACGAGCGGGCGAGGACTTCGCGGCGTCCCTCCCCATGGTCGGTGGCGACGTGCGGTGGGAGGCGCGACTTCCCGACGGGCCCTGCCCCGGGGACTGGGCGGCTCTGATCGCGCGCGTCGGCCCCGGGACGCTCGCGGGCACGCTCCGGTTGCTTGCGCCCAAGGGCGGCGACGGCTTCGACATAAAGGACGAGCAGAAGCGCCACGACGTCCCGGACCCGAAGTCGCTGGAGGAAGAGGACCTCCCGGACCCTCTGCTATGGGGGGTGTTTTCCAGCGGAGAGACCTGCTGGTGGCTGCCCTTGGCCGATGATCCCGCCGAGTGGTTCGTCGTGCTCTGCGGAAACGGGGTGCAGCAGCTCAACATCACGACGACCGAGTTCCTGGACGCATGGCTGGACGGACGGCTCGATCTCCCCGTGTTGTCGCTGCCACCGGTCCCACTGGAGCGGACGCTGACGCCGGCAGGCACTCCCGTCCCGGCCCTCGACCTGCCGACCGCGCCCCGCGACTCATTAGCTCAACTACGGACGCTCATCGGTTCGGGCACCGGACCGCAGGAATTCGACTGGGACGCGATCGCCGAAGAACTGGGTGTGCCGGGACTTCCCTCCGACTACAAGCGCCTGCATGAGGAGTACGGCTCGAAGGTGGCGCTCAACGGCATATTCGTCGCGGGCCCGCACGAGCTCACCTCGATGCACCAGACCTTCGCCGAGTACCTTCCGGACTGGTCGGAGGATTGGGACACGCCTGACGGCACCGATCCGGAGCACGTGTACACGGTCCACCCTGAGCCCGGCGGCCTGGTGTTCTGCGGCGATACCGAAGGCCGGGCCACCCTCTGCTGGGACACCCGCAGCCCCGACCCCGACCGCTGGCCGGTCGTCGGCGACAAGGGAACCTCCCCGGCCCTTACCGAACTCCTGGTGGGAGAACTCACCGGTAACGGTCTGGGCCTAACCCACAGCGGACTCGGCGACCCCGACGATTGGGCATGGCCATTTCAAGGCCCGCGCGGCACCTGGCCCTGAGCCCGCCTCGGCCCACGTCGTGAACGCGGTGAGGTCCGCGAGCACCGACTGGTCGGCGGAGGTCGAAGTACCGGATGGTCACTCGTCGCGGCCCTCGCCCAAGCGCTCTCTGACGCGTTCAGCACCGAGGTACTGTCTCAGAAGTCGAAGCCGTGTTCCGCCTGTGGGGCTTCATTATCCCGGTTCGGGGCCTGACCTGCTGGTTTCCCGAGCGGGATCATGCTGTGGCCGGGCAGGCTGGGTCGCCATGGCGTGGTCGCTGTTGTACGACCTGACGCGCAACTCGCTGGGCGTGATGCTGCTTCGGCTCCGCGGGGATACGCCCAAGGACATCGAGATCCTGGTGTTACGTCACCAGCTTGCGGTGCTGCGGCGGCAGGTGAACCGTCCCGCTCTCCAACCGGCCGATCGGGTCCTGCTGGCCGCGTTGTCGCGGCTGCTGCCCCGGTCGCGCTGGAGCACGTTCACTCATACACAGCCCACATCCGTCGCCCGCGACGAACCCGTGACCTGCACACTCAGGTTGGAATGGGCTCCGCGGCCGGCGATGGTGAAGTGACGAGGCGTAACGTAGCGGGCGAGATCGTTGCAGGCTCGGTCGTAGCGCAGGGTGGTCCGCGTTCTGCATGGCGTGCAGCGATCTGCACATCGCAGAGATCGACACCGGCGTCGAGCATGATGGTCACGAAGGTGTGACGGAGCATGTGCGGGTGCATTGGGGCAACCGGCCGACGGATTCGCGGAGCCAGGAAAATGGCGGAACGCCGCCACCCGCAGCTCTCAGGCTCAGCGGATGTCAGTCCGGAGAACCGCTGGGACCGAACGCTTCCTCGAACGCCTCTGCGTGCTCGGCGTCGGTCGCGCCGCGCCACTCGCCGGTCGTCGGGTCCTGGACCAGCCACGGCTGATAGAGCGTGCCCTCCACCCACTTGGAGAACCAGTCAACGATGGTCATATGCTGCGGGAACGTGCAGGACACGCTGTCCGGCGCCGGGTTCGGGTCGCAGCCCCATACCTGGTTGTCGGTGAGGTCGAGCGTGCTGCTGATTCCGCAACCCCAGTCGCACAGGGTGAGGACACCGCCCTTAAGCCCCGTCAGCGCGTCCAGTCCGCCGGCTCGGTGCCCGTCCCTGAGACCGAGGAGACCGTAACCTGGACCGAAACCGCCGTTGCCGACCTCCAGGTAGAACCGGCGCAGAAGCGCTGGCAGTGACCGGCCGGCCAGTTCCTCAGCCTCCGCGACGGCCACGGGCAGCGCCGGTCGCAGCGGCGCCAACTGGTCAGCCGGTACCTCGTCGATATAGCCGCCTGCAGCGATCCGCCGGACCACCGCATCGAACACCTGCTCCTCGCTTGTCGACATGGCCGCAGCGTAGCTGTATCGCCTACGACCCATCGGACGGACCGGCGGCGGGCTCGCGCCCCAACCGCAACAGGCAGAGTCGAAATCAAGTGCAACTCGACCTGCGGCAGAAGAGGATGTCCGGACGGCCTACGGGTTCGCATCCGTGACTTGAGGCTGCGGCGTCGTTGTTGATCGCGCGTGCTGCCTTCCTAGTTCCGCATCAGGCAACGTTCGCCCTGCTGATCGGGCATGACCGGGTCCTCGGGCGCCGCCCGCAACGGAAGATGCCACACCGGCTGCCGATAGTTCCGCTCCCCCAGCAGCGCCAACGGCTGCGTGAGCAGCGCGTCCAAACGCCGAAAATCCCGGCTCCCATCCGCCCGCACACCCGGTTCCAACTCCGGCGCGCTCCGGAAGCCCGCCACCACATGCGGATCGCGATGCTCCTCATGCCGGCGCGCTGGCCTTGGCCTTCCACGCCCGTGCGACCACCGCCACCATCCGCGCCCACCTGGTCAACGTCCCGGCCCGGCTGGCGCGCTCGGCCCGCCGCCTAATCCTTCATCTGCCCCGCGACTGGCCTTGGTCCCAGGCGTGGACGCACCTGTTCGACACCGTCCACGCCCCACCCGACAGCCGCTGACCTGCCGTTATCCACCGCCCGAGCGGGCCCGACCGGAACCGAACACGTGGAAAAGCTGGGCAAACCAGCCGATCCCCCCTGCCCCCGGGCGGCCGACAACTCGACCGTCCTCCCGAAAAGACCGAGAGATCGACCTCGATTCACCATCGGTGGATCGAGGCTGAGTATCCCCCTTTCGCCAGGCCCGACAGCCCTCCTGCCGCATGTCGATGTTCGGGGTTTGTCTCCGGGTTCTGGCAGCATGTCCGCCATGTTGACGATGGCGCGTTTCGCCGAACTCGTTCGTGCCGGGCTTCCGAAGAATGTCGCCGAGCGCTGGATCGGTCGTGCCGAGCCTGACGGGTATCGCCTGTTCGCGGCGAGCGCGGGCGAGGTGGCCGTCGGTGTGCTCGGCGGTGAGCCTTCGCTGCCGGACGGTGTCGAGTGGCCCTACTGGGAAGGGCATGGCCCGCTCTCCTTCATCGCTTCGCTGGAGTGCGCCGCATTGCCCGGTGTCGGGTTCCCCCAGGACGGGAAGCTGCTCTTCTTCTATTTCGACGGGCGGGCCGACGACTTCGCCTCGTACGTGAACGCGAGCGATCCGGAGACCTTTGCGGGCGCGCGGGTCCTGTACGTTCCGGACGGCACGGAGGCTGAACCGCGCCGCACGCCGGAACCGCTATCGCCGTACGGCCCGGTGCCGTTGCGCGCCGAGGCGGCGATGGACTCGGTCCGCATCACGGACGAGGAGGTGTGGGAGCCCCTGGGGCTGACCGAGGACGACCTCGACCGCATCGCGCACTTCGAGTACGTGCTCTTCGAGGCGGAGGAGAAGGGCCATCAGGTGGGCGGCGAGCCCCAGCACATCCAGCATCCCGTCGCCCTGGGCATCGCCGAGACCATCCTCAGGACCCGCAGCGAGGACCGGTTGTGGAGCGAGGCGGACCGCTGGATCCTGCTGGCGCAGATCGCGGGCGACAAGGAAGCGGGCATGGAGTGGGGCGACGGCGGCCTGCTCTACTGGATGATCAGGTACGAAGACCTCAAGGCACACCGTTTCGACCGGGCTAGATTCGACTGGCAGAGTCACTGACGGCCCGAGACCCTGGACGGCATCAGGGCTTGGGATGGTGGTGATCTCCGGACTCGTGCTGGTGGTGCGGGAAGCGCGGGTCCAGGAGCACCTATCTGGCTTCGCCCCCCAAAAATGGGGCTACGGCTAGGAACGCATCGAGAAGCGCGGTGTCGAGAAAGCGCGCAGGCTTGCGCGGTCGAAACGGAGAACCGTTCCGTTGCACCACGTCGTCGACCGTGGACGGAACACTGACCGATATATCCGAACGGCGAAACAGGATCTTCATGGGGCGCCCGACCGGTCTGCGGCATGGGCGTGTATCCGTGGCCTGTGTGACAGCCGGCTCTTACCCCTCAGAAGGCCGGGCGGCGTGCTTCCGGTGCGTTCCGGGCGCGAGTGTGGTCAGAACGTCTGAAGCGAACGAAGGGAGTGGTCTGAGTGGACTTGTACAGCGCCATGCCGGTGAGCGACAGCGCCGAGGCGCTGGGGTGGTTCGGGGTGTTCTTCGGGCGGGCGGCGGATGAGGTGATCGGCGAGGAGCACCTCTGGCAGGTCGGAACGAATGCCTGGGTGGTCGTCGACGATCGCGACGTCCTAGCCGAGCGGGTGGGAACGGCCATGGTCACGTTGGGCGTGACCGAGTTTCGTCGCAAGGCATCTGGGCGTCTCCCGCTCGGGATACTACGACGCCCGATCCCGGCCACCATGCCTGGGCACGTCTCATCACCCTGATGCAGGGGTGGGTCCAGGGCCACACCGTTCCGCGGTGATGATCACACGCACCCGTGCAGCCGTGGCAGCGGAGACTACCGGAGGTAGTAGAAGCTTGCCGAGCTGCGGCGTTATCGTCGAATACGACAGGTGCGTAGTAGGTCTGAAAAGGGAGTCCGATGGCGCTCGGCAGTCTCGAGTCCGAGATCATGGACGTCCTCTGGGCCGCGCGAGAACCGCTGACCGTCCGGGAGACGCTGGAGGGGCTCAACGTCGACCGTATTCCGCCGCTCGCCTACACGACGGTGCTCACCGTGATGAGCCGGCTGGCTGAGAAAGGCGCCTTGACGCGGACCACCCGGGGACGCGGCCATGCCTACGCACCGGCCGCCGCCGACGAAGCGGCGCTGGCCGTTCAGGGGGTTTTGCGTACCTACGGCGATGCGGCGGTCAGTCGCTTCCTCGATCAGGCGGCCACCGACCCGGCGCTTCGAGAGCGGCTGCAAGCACTGCTCGAGAAGGACTCGTGACGCCCCGCGCATGGACACCGGTAATCGGGCGTTTTGGACGCTTGTCGGGGCGTCAGCAGCTCTACGCATTCTGCTCGCCTACGGAGTTTGCTGCCTGGCGATGATGGCCTGGAGGGTCATGGAGGACGGCGGTGCCAATGCGTTGTGGACGTCCCGTCCAGACCTGATCCCCGGCGTGTTGATTCTTGCCCTGACCAGCGCGGGCACACTGAAAGGGACCTGGGCACTGGGACAGTCGTTCTGGCACCTCCGTTCGTTCGCGTACACGGTCCGGCGGTACCACAGGCCTGTCCCACCGGCACTACGGGCGCTCGCCGATCGGCTGGGACTCGGAGCACGAATCCGCGTGATCGCCACGTCCTGCCCTTTCGCCCTCACGTATGGGCCTCGCCGGCCACATGTCCTGGTGAGCACCGGGCTGCTGGACGTCCTCAACGAGGAGGAACTGGCCGCCGTCCTCGTGCATGAGCGCGCTCACCTGCGAAGCCGCGACCCGCTGAAGAACCTCTGCACCCGGGTGATCCTGGCCCGGCATTTCTACCTGCCGGGGGTGGCTCGGTTGCGGCGCCGCTTCACCATGGGACGCGAACTGGCCGCGGACCGGCGCGCCGCTGCTCTGCACGGCACCACGGCCCTTGCCGGCTCACTGCTCCAAGTGTCCGAGGGGCCCGCGTGGACCAAGGCGGTCCCGGCCACGGCGTTGGCCAGTGATGAACTGCTCGCGGCGCGCATCACCCAGCTTGAGACCGGCACCGAGCCGTCGCTGCGACGTCCCGGCCGCCTGGCCCGCGCGGGAGCCGCCATATGGGTGACGGCCTTGGTGGCCGCATGCGTGTGGTCGGCGCAGGCCGTCGGCCAGTCGACGCCGGGCTGCATGTTCTAGCCCGGCGAGACGGCTCACCCGTGGCGTTGACGCGATGCCCTTGCGCCCGGATGCCGCCGCAGGACCAGGTAGACGGCCGCAGGGACGAGCCCGAAGAAGACGGGGCAAGCGCCCTGTGACCGTCCTGCCTGCCCACGGTGATCTGGAGCGGTCTCCATCGGCGCATCAGCGATCCCCTGGCTCCCGGCCGAAGGCCGGTACCACACGTCGGGCCATCTACTACCCACAATAGTAAGCAGGGGATGCGGCCACCGGGCAAGTGGGTGTTAGCAATGAGCACCACGGTGAGGCATGATCTCCTACCAGGCGTAGGAGGAACTCGACCGGGGACACTTGAATGCAGCCGTACGTGGCGGTACTCGCTCTTCTGGGGTTGCTGGCGGCGGTGATCGCGGCCGTCTACGCCCTTTCCTTCGCAGTCGCGCCACCGGGCACCCTCGGCACCGGCCCGTACCTGTCGGGTTCGCGGCCTTCCGAGCACGCCCTGTCGCGTTACCACGTGCGCTGGTACGTCGTGACGATGGTCTTCCTGGCCTTCGACATGGAAATGATCTTCATGTACCCGTGGGCGGTGGTGGTCGCCTCGATCGGGACCAAGGCCGTCGTCGAAATGTTCGCGTTCTTGGCCCTCCTCATGGTCGGCGTCATCTATGCGTGGCGGGAGGGGGCGTTCCGATGGACTTGAGAGCACGGCTCTTTCGTTTCGCCGCCGCGCGTCCGCGTCCCTTCGTCATCACGGCGCCAGGCGGGACCCGGACACGGCTGCTTGTTGAAGCCGAGTTGCGTCGCCGGGGCGGGCGTCCGGCGACGGCGCCCGCGGTGGCGATGATCCTCATCGTCTGCGGACATCCCGGTGCCGAACTGGCGGCGGCCGTGAACACGATCTGGGACGACATGCCGGGGCCCAGGTCACTCGTCCGGCTCGGCGAGGCGGCGTCAGGCGACGAGGTCGCGGCCGCGCTGGAGCACGCGGATCGGGCACTGGCCGATGTGGCGGCGCAACGGGCGGATGCAACGGCCCGGCAGGAGAGCGGACCTTGGGCTCCCGGCGGTCACGAGAACGCTGAGGCGGCCGAGCGGCACGGCGATCACCCGGCCGGTCATGAGGACGATGACACCGCGTCGTCAGAATCGGACGGCAGCGACGACCACGGCTCGATGCTGCACGAACACGGAGACGAGCAGGATGAAGACGCCGAAGAGGAAGGACACCACGGCCACGAGCAGGACAACGGGCATGCCGACCACGCTGATCACGGCGACCACCGTGAGGACTCCCCTGACGGCGAGGACGAGCACAGCGGGCATTCGGGCCATGGAGGCGGCGGCCATGAACACCACAGGGGAGCCCCGATGGATCTGCCCATGGCCGAGCGGGGAGAGGACCGGGACGGCTTGAAGCTCGATGTGCTGCACGTCCCGCTCGGCCCGGCTCTTCAAGACTGGCCCGCTGGTCTCGTCATTCATCTGACGCTGCAGGGCGATGTCGTCCAGGGCGCGGACGTCGCCGCGGTGGAGGAAACGGCGGGCGGATCGTCCTTCTGGGATGAGCCGTGGCTGCGGGCCGCCTCGGGCGAGCAGGTATCGACCGGGGAGGCGGAACGTCGCCGGGCGGCGTGCCATCTCGACAGCGTGGGCCGGTTGCTGGCCGTCGCGGGCTGGGAGAGCGCCGCCGACCAGGCGCGTGCCCTGCGCGATCAGGTCCTCGCCGGCGTGGCCGAGGACGAGCTGGCGCCCCGGTTCGCCAGGTTCGCTCGGCGGACGGGAAGGTCGAGAACGCTGCGCTGGATGCTCGGCCGCGTGGGCGTCATCGACCGGGCGATGGCGGACCGACATGGCCTGAGCGGACCGGCGGCCCGTGATCTCGGCGACGCCTCCGCACGCCTGACGGGCTGGCTGGACGAGATCGGCCGGGCCCTCGCACGGGTGGACGATCCGGCGCCGCTCGACGGAGCCGACGGCCCGCGCGAAACGATGGGCCGGTGGCCGAGCGCGACCGTCCTAGCGCTCCTGCCTGAGCTCCTGGAGGGAGCGGAACTGTCGGAGGCGAGGCTGACCGTCGCCAGCCTGGACCCGGATCTGGAGCAGTTGGCCGTGCCCGCGGGGGTGGCCGGTGAGTGAGGCGACGCCCGTCTGGGCCGTTGTGGCGCTTCCCCTCGTACTGGCCGCGCTGACCTACTCCGCCGCGGCGATGGACGCGGCGTTCCGCACCGGCGACGGTCTCGTCGCTCCGCTCCGGAAGTGCGCCCGGCTCATCGTCCAGCAGCGGCGGCGGACGTATACGCCCGATTTGCTGCTCGTCCGGATCGGCGTGATCAGCCTTCCCGCCGCGGCTCTGCTGGCGGCGATGGTGATCCCCCTCGATGGCAGAGGGGTGTGGGATCTGTCGGTGGGCGTGGTCTGGTTCAACGCGATGGAGGTCGTGGCCTGGGCTTCGCTCTGGCTGACGGGCTGGGGCGTCAATTCGGCCTTCCCGCTGGCCGGCGGCTACCGGTTCCTGGCGCAGGGGCTGGCGTACGAGTTGCCGCACATGTTCGCGCTCATCACCGCGGGTCTCGCGGCCGGTTCCCTCGACTTCGGTGAGGTGGCGGCCGCGCAGGACGGGCTGTGGTTCGTGGTCTGGATGCCGGTCGCGTTCGCCGTCTACCTGCTGTCGGCGCTGGGGATGACCTTCTGGGGCCCGCTGGAGCACCCGGTGGCGGGCGACCTCGCGGGCGGAGTCGCGGCGGAACTGTCCGGTCCGGACCGGCTGCTGTTCTTCGCCGGGCGGTTCGCCCTGCTGACCGTGGCCGCGGCGGCCGCCGTGCCGCTGTTCCTCGGAGGCGGCGCGGGACCGTGGCTGCCGGGATGGGCGTGGTCGCTGGTCAAGACGTACGCGGTGCTGGCCCTGCTGGTCTGGGTCCGGGGACGGTTTCCGGTGATCAGGATGGATCGCTTCATGGACGTGGCCTGGATGGTCCTGATCCCGGCCACGCTGCTGCAGGCCCTGGTCGTCGGGATCGTGGTCGTGAGCTGAGGAGGTGTGATGGAGACCGTCGCGTTCTGGGTCCTGGCAGTGGCCGCCGTGGGTTTCGGTGTCGCCGTGTTCGTCGTGGACTCGATGGCGCGGGCGACGTTCGCCCTGCTGGCCTCGTTCCTGTGCGTCGGAGTCGAGCTGCTGCTGCTCGACCTCGACTACCTCGGCGTCCTGGTGATCCTGATGATGATCATGGAGATGCTCATCATGGCCGTCTTCATGATCATGTACATGATGAATCCCGGCGGGCTGATGCCGATGACGATGGTGCACAACAACCGGGGTGCGCTGGCCATCTCCATCGGGGTCTTCGCGGCGCTGACGGCCGGGATCTTCCTCACTCCATGGCCGCCGCGGCGTGGGACCGTGCCGGCCGATCCCACCTTCTCGGTGGGCCAGGCGATCATGGGACCGAAGATGCTGGTGATGATGGTGATCGGCATCGCCATCCTCGCCACGATGATCGCCTCGGTGGTGCTGGCCACCGACCGGGGCCGCTACGACCGGCCGTCCCACCGCGAGGGCGGTGCGAAGTGAACCTCGAGGTGTTCCTCCTTCTCGCCGCGGCGCTGTTCTCGGTGGGCCTGTACGGCGCGCTGTCCCAGCAGTCGATCGTGATGCTGATGATGGGCCTTGAGCTCATGGTCAACGCGCTGCTCGTCGCGGGCGCCGCGTTCTGGTTCTACGTCTCGCCCGGGATGCCGGACGGGCAGGTGCTGGTGCTCGTCGCCGTGACCGTGATGGCTCTGGAAATGGCGGTGGGATTCGCCGTCATCACAGCCCTGTTCCGGACACGGGACGTGGATCTGACCGACGACGCCGGAGATCTCAAAGGATGAGCGCCCTCGCCTGGCTTCTGCCTGCGGTCCCGATCGCGACCGGCGTGCTGCTGCTCACCGGACGCTTCACACTCGGCCGCCGCGCGGACCGGGCCGCGCCCGCCATAGCGGTGGCGGCCGCGTTCGCCGCGCTGTGCCTCGCGATGGCGGCCGCTGCGGCTCGCCCGGCGGTGAGCTTCCCGCTCTTCGATCGGCTGCCCGCCGGCTTGGCGGTGGACGGCCTGTCGGCCGCGCTCGCCCTGACGGTCACGTCGGTGAGCCTCGCCGTCCTGGTGTTCTCCGCCGGAGAGTTCGCAGCGGACGAGTCGCGGACGCGCTTTTTCGGGCTGATGCTGGTGTTCACCGGGGCGATGCTGGTGACGGTCACCGCGACCGACCTGGCCGTCCTGCTGATGGGCTGGGAGGTCATGGGCGCGATGTCGTACGCGCTCATCGGCTTCTGGTGGCGCGACCCCAGGCGGATCGGCTCCGCGGACGTCTCCTTCATCACCACCCGCACCGGTGACCTGGGGCTGTACTTCGCAGCCGGTGCGGCCCTGGCCGGGACGGGCTCGCTCGACCTCGACGGGCTGGCAGCCGCGGAGGGGCCCTGGAAGGACCTCATCGCGGCCGGTGTCGTCCTGGCCGCGCTGGGCAAGTCGGCGCAGTTGCCGTTCTCGTTCTGGCTGTCCCGGGCGATGGACGGTCCGAGCCCGGTCTCCGCCCTGCTGCACTCGGCGACCATGGTGGCCGCGGGGGCGTACCTGCTGCTGCGCTTGGAACCGCTGCTGGCCTCGACGGGGTGGGCGGCGGTGCTGGTGGCGTGGCTCGGCGCGCTGACCGCACTGCTGCTGGGAGCCGTCGCACTGGCCCAGCGCGACGTGAAGCAGCTCCTGGCCGCGTCGACGTGCGCGCAGATCGGGTTCATGGTGCTGGGCGCCGGAGCGGGCGCGGTGGCCGGAGGGACCGCACAGCTCGTCGCCCACGCCGCGGTGAAGAGCCTGCTGTTCCTCGGAGCGGGTGCCTGGCTGGCGGCCCTCGGAACCAAGGACCTCACCGAACTGCACGGTGCGGCCCGCAGGTACCGGCTGGTCGGAGTCACCTTCGGCGTAGGGATGCTCGCCCTTGCCGGGGTGCCGCCGCTCTCGCTCTGGGCCACCAAGGACCACGTCCTCAGCGCCGCTCTAGAGGAGTCCCCCGCGTTGTACGCCGTGGGGCTCGCGGCAGCTCTGCTGTCCGCGGGTTATGCGGCGCGAGCACTCATCGCGGTGACCCGTCCGGCGGACGCGGCGACGCGAGTGGACACCGAGCAGACCGGGACACGGCATATCAGCCTGCTGGAACGGCTGCCGTTGCCCGCACTCGCCCTGGGCTCCGCGGCGCTCGGGGTCTTCGCCCTGATGCCGGTGTACGAGGCCTGGAACGACCTCCTCGCCACCGGCCCGGAACCGAGCCCGGGACTGGCCGAACTGGCGACCTCCGGCGCTCTGGCGCTTGTGGTCCTTGCCGTGACCTGGACCCTTATGCGCCATGGTCGTCGGGTCGGCGCGGCATGGGCCGCCCCCGCCCTGCACTGGTTCTACCTCGAACGGCTCGCCGAGCTGCTCGTCGCCCGGCCGGTGTTCGCGCTGGCCAAGGCCCTCGCCCGGTTCGATGATCGCGTCATCGACGGCGGGGTGCGGGTGACCGCCGCCACAGGACGCTCCGCCGCGGCGCTCGCCGGGCGCGGGGTCGAGATCAGGGTGGACGGGCTCGTCGACGCGGTCGGCCGGGGAGCCCGCCGGCTGGCCGATCTGGCGCGTCGTCCGCAGACCGGCCAGGTGCACACCTACTACGCGCAGGCCGCGGTCCTGTTCGCCGTGCTCATCCTCATCGTCCTCCTGGTCAGGTGACCGTGCTCTCCATAGTGATCTTCCTTCCGCTCGCCGTCGCGGCCGGGCTCTACGCGGCGCCCAGGCTCAGCGACCGTGTGGTGGCCTGGACGTGGATCGTCGCGTGCGCCGTCGACTTCGCTCTGGTCGTCGCCATGTGGATCGGGCACGGCACCGGCGACGGGATCTCCTACGAGGCCGACGTGCGCTGGATCCCGTCCGTCCGCGCCGGCTATCACATCGGCGTCGACGGGCTGTCGCTGCCGCTGCTGGCGCTCACCTCGCTGCTGTTCCTGGCCTGTGCGATCTACTCGCTGCGCCAGGAACGGCAGGTGCGGGCCTTCGCCGCCCTCTTCCTGTTCCTGCAGACGGTGTCCCTCGGCCTGTTCGCGGCCCTGGACCTGCTGCTGTTCTTCGTGTTCTTCGACCTGTCCATCGTCGGCATGTACTTCGTCATCGCCGGGTGGGGGCACGGCGACAGGATGCGGTCGGCGCTGCAGTTCTTCCTCTACACCTTCCTCGGCTCGCTCGTCCTGCTGCTCGGCTTCATCGGGCTCTACCTCGGGGCCGAACCGCACACCTTCGACATGGTCGAACTCACCCGGACGCCGCCGCTGGCCGGGTCGGCGGGCCTCGGCGGACTGGTGCTGCTGGCCATCGGCATCGGCCTGGCCATCAAGACGCCGACCGTCCCCTTCCATACCTGGTTGCCGCCCGCGCACACCGACGCGCCCGCCGCCGGTTCGGCGATCCTGGCCGGGATCCTGCTGAAGATGGGCACCTACGGCTTCATCCGCATCGCCATGCCGATGCTGCCCGACGCCTGGCGCCGCTACGCCTGGGTGATCATCATCGTGGGACTGATCAGCGTCCTGTACGGGGCGCTGGTCGCGTTCGCCCAGGAGGACCTCAAGCGGCTGATCGCCTACACCTCCGTCAACCACATGGGGTACATCATCGTGGCGCTCGGCGCCGCCGGCGCCGTCGGCGACCAGGCCGCGCGGCGGCTCGCGGTGACCGGCGCCGTCACCCAGATGGTGAGCCACGGCCTGATCACCGGTGCCCTGTTCCTGCTGGCCGGGGTGCTCTACGCCCGGGCCGGCACCTATGACATGGGACGCTTCGGCGGCCTCGCCGGGGTCGCCCCCGTCTTCTCCGGCCTCGTCGCCGTCGGCGCGTTCGCCTCCCTCGGGCTGCCCGGCCTCTCGGGTTTCATCGCCGAGTTCCAGATCTTCACCGGGGTGATCGGCAGCGGAGGCACCGGAATCGCCGTCGTCGGAGCGCTGGCGATCCTTGGAATCCTCATCACCGCCGCGCTGTTCCTGCGTCTCCTTCACCGCACCGTCCTCGGCCCGCCGGGCGAGCTCACCGCACAGGTCACCGACACGCACCGCAGCGAAATCGGCGCGGTGGTCCCGTTGCTGGCGCTGTCGCTGATCATCGGTGTCGCGCCGCGGTTCCTGCTGGACGTCATCGAGCCGTTCTCGGCCGCCCTCGTGTCGCTGGTGGCGCGATGATGAGCGAGAACCCGGCGGACCTCCTGCCGGAGCTGTGCGTGCTCGGCGCGGCCGTGATCGGGCTGCTGATCGGGTCGTTCCTGCCGCGCTCCCGGCAGTGGATCGTCGTCGCCCTGTGCGCGAGCGGGCTGGTGGCCGGCCTTGTCGCCGCGGCGTTCGCCGCCCGCCGGGCGGACCTGATGACCTTCGACGCGTTCATGCTCGACCCCGTCACCCACGTGACGCGGATCGTCGTCCTGGCGGCGACGCTGCTGGTCGTACTGCTCTCCATCGGCCCGATGCGCGGTCACCGCCGGGAGAGCGAGTTCTACGTCCTCCTCCTGCTGGCCGCGCTCGGCACCATCGCGCTCGGCGCCGCGTCCGACCTTCTGGTGCTGATGGCCGCGTACCTGCTGGCCAGCATCCCCGGGTACGCTCTCGCGGGCTTCGGGAAGGACGCCCCGGGCACCGAGGCGGCGCTCAAGTACTTCCTCATGGGCGCCTTCCTGGGCATCCTCATGTTGACCGGCATCACTCTGCTGTACGGGCTCGGCCGCGGCACGTCCTACGAGACGCTCCGCGCGGAACTCGCGACGGCACCGGCCGGTGCGGTCATGGTCGGCGTGGTGCTCCTGCTCGCCGGTCTGCTGTTCAAGGCGGGCGCCGCACCGGCGCACTTCTGGGTACCGGATGTCACCGAGGGCGCTCCCCCGGTGGTAGCGACATTCGTCACCACCGTTCCGAAGATCGGAGCCTTCGCCGCCCTCTACCGCTTCGCCACCGAAGCACTGCCGCCTGCCACCGGCGACTGGCCGCTCCTCGTCGCGGTCATCGCCGCCGCCACCATGACGCTGGGCAACCTCGCCGCGTTCGCGCAGGACAATGTCCGGCGGCTGCTCGCCTACTCCACCGTCAGCCAGGCCGGGTACCTGCTGGTCCCGATCGCGGTGGCCGGGCGCACCGACCTGGCCGAGCCCGCCCTGCTGTTCTACCTGGCCGCGTACGCCGTCACCAACATCGGCGCCTTCGCCGTGGTCATCGCCGTCGGCCGCGACGAGCTGACCGCCTACAGAGCACTGATGCGGCGCTCCCGGCTCCTGGCCGTCTCCCTCGTCATCTGCCTGCTCGGCCTGGTCGGCACCCCGCCCACCGCCGTGTTCGTCGGGAAGGTGTTGATGTTCGGCGCGGCGCTGGACGGCGACTACACGTGGCTGGCGGTGGTCGCCGCCGTCAACACCGTCGCCAGCGTCTTCTACTACCTGCGCTGGATCACGCCGGCATTCGCGAGGGACACCGAACCTGTCGGACGCCTGGACCGCACAGCCCAATGGGCGGCCTACCTGGCGGCCGCCGGATCTCTCGTCCTCGGCGTCGGAAGCGGCGTCGCGCTCACCGTCGGCTGACCAATCCGCGGATATGCGTGGGGGTGTCACGGTCGTTGAACTGCGGATTCTGAGCGGTCGCGTCCGAGTAGCCCGGCGATGAGGACGGCACCGAGCACCAGGAGTGCGGCGGCGACGGTGAGCGCGAGAGAGAAGCCTTCCGTCGCGGCGCGCAGCGGCCCGAGCGAGTCGGTCAGGGCGTCGCTGCGACGTGCCGCCACGGTGACCAGCACCGCCACCCCGACAGCGCCGCCCACCTGCTGCACGGAGCTGAAGATGGCCGAGCCGAGGCCCGCGTTCTCCTGCTGCATCCTCTGCCGTCCACCCCCGTCGACGTGCCGCGTCCCACGGACGAACGCGTACGCGCCGTGACAGACGCACTGCTCGACGACCCCGCGGATGCGCGCAGCCGCGAAGCGCACGCACGCACCATCGGAGTGAGCCGACGCTCCCTGACACCCGGTCGCGGGAATGGGATGCAATCGGTTAGCGCCGGGCTGTGACCAGCCAGGCGGCGGAGCCGAAGAACACTCCGTCCGGTGCCTGGAACGGCTTGACGGCCTCACTCAGTTCGTCGAGCACCTTCGCGAGCGTGGCTTCGTCCATGGCGGCGATGCTGGACGAAGCCGCCGGGTGGTCGCGGAAGTAGCGCACGACGTCGGGCACGTCCGAGCCGAGCCGAAGTGATTCGCGCACCGGCTGGATCTCGATGCCGGTGCAACCGGCCTTGGTGAGCAGGCCGCGGATCCGGGCGGGGTCGGCGAGCGAGAACGGCCCGGGGGCGTCCGGACCGCCGATGTCCGGCACGGGGACATAGGAGGCGAGAACGCTGAACGGGACGATGATGTGCTCGTTCTGCGTGACCTCCTGCCAGCAGAGGAAGGCCAGTCGGCCGCCGGGACGGAGCGATCGCGAGATGTTCTCGAAGGCCGCTTGGGGGCCATCGAAGAACATCACGCCGAAGCGGCTCAGCACGACGTCGTAATGACCGTCCGCAAGGGGCGTGCCTCCGGCGTCGGCCTCATGAAAGCGAAGGTTGGTGACGCCTTCCTCTTCGGCTCGCGTGCGGGCCCGGGCGAGCATCGGGGCCGAGATGTCGATGCCCAGAACCTCGCCCTGCGGAGCCTGGCGCGCGGCGATCCGGCTTGTCTCGCCGCAGCCGCAGCCGACGTCGAGGATCTTGTCCGTCGAGGAGATCCCGGCCGCGTCCACGAGCCGGGAGGTCAATGCCGCCAGCATCCGGTCGTGCCGATCCTCGTGCTGGACCCAGTGCCGCCCGGCCGTGCCATCCCAGCCGTTCTCATTCTCCATACCGGGCGACCCGGAAGATGCTGCGACCATCATTCCCCCTTCGAGCACATCTACTACAACTCCATAGTACTACAAATGCATAGTAGATACTTCTCCCGTGAGTGCGGGTCGTGAACCTCGACGGATCCCCATACGTAGAGCTACGACGCGGATGAGCGAGGCGATCACCTGTACTCCCACTGGGGCCACCCCGCCTGACCAGGCACGGTACCGACACTTTTCTACTATGGTGCCTAGTATTCGAGTCTCCGCGTGAGTCGCACCCGGAAGAGGTGACAGTGCAGACCACCCGACCGCCCTCCACGGGCCCGGGGAAGGCGCCCGGTTCCCGGATCGTCTTGGCCGTCCGGAGCCGACCCCGGCGAGCACTGGTCCTCGCGCTGGTCGCCGCGGTCATGGCCATGACCCTCGGCTATGGCGCTGCCGCAGCATATGTCGGAAGAGAGGTGCCGCGGGGCACGCAGATCCTGGGAGTCGACATCGGCGGACTCAGCGAGAGTTCCGCCATGGAGCGACTCCACCGGAAACTCGGCCCGCGTGCCTCGCAGCCGCTCCACATTCGAGTGCGGGGTCGGGGGGTGGCGCTCGATCCTGCGGAGGCCGGGCTGTCCCTGGATGCGCGCGCGACCGTCGACTCGGCAATGCAAGGCCGGTTCGGGCTCACATCCGTCCTCTCCGCCGTCTTCGGCGAACGGAAGATCACTCCCCGGATCCGTATGGACGAGTCTCGGTTCAACGCCGCCCTGGGCAAGGTCAACAAGCAGGTCGGCACGCCGGCGCGTGAGGGCTTGGTGAAGTTCCGCGGCACCGTACCCGAGCCCGTTCTTCCGCGAGCCGGTGTCGGGCTGGACGCACGGAGCGCCGCAGCGCCGATCCGAGCCGCCTTCCTGTCCGCGCTGGAGGGCGAGCCGCGGAATCCGGAGTTGCAGACGGGCCCCTTGCGCCCGAAGGCCGATGCCAACGCGATCCGGCAGGCCGCAGCGGGACCGGCGCGGGTCGCCGTGTCGAAGCCGATCGCGCTCGCCGCCGAAGGCAAGCGGATAACGGTGGAGCCGCAGGATTTCGCCCCGTACCTGACCTTCGCACCGGATGACGCGGGCAAGGTGCGGCCGCGAGTCGACGGTTCGAAACTGGCGAACGCACTCTCGTCGCGGTTGGGTACGGTCGAGCGTCCCGCGCGGGATGCGACGTACAAGGTCAAGTCCGGCAAGCTTCGCCTGGTGCCCTCCGAGGCGGGCAGAGAGGTCGATGGGCGAGCGCTCGGCGAAGCCGTCACCGGGGCCGTCCTGCGGACGCAGGGGCGTGAGGTGAACGTCCCGATGACCCGCGACAAACCTCGGGTCACCACCGATGAGGCCCGCAAGCTGGGCATCCGCGAAAAGATCAGTTCCTTCACCACGCGCCACTCCTGCTGCGCCCCGCGGGTCACCAACATCCACACCATCGCCGACATCCTGGACGGCTACATCGTCAAGCCCGGGGAGACCTTCTCCCTCAACGGGATCGTCGGCGAACGCGACAAGGCACGGGGCTTCATCCCTGCGCCGATGATCCTCAACGGGCGGTACGTGGACAGCGTCGGAGGCGGGATCTCCCAGTTCGCGACGACGATGTTCAACGCCGTCTTCTTCGGGGGCCTGGAGGATGTCCAGCACATGCCCCACTCGTATTACATCTCGCGCTATCCCGCGGGACGCGAGTCGACGGTGTCCTTCCCCCAGCCGGATTTCCGCTGGCGCAACGACTCCCCGCACGGCGTGCTCGTCGACACCGCCTACACCGACACGTCCCTCACCGTGAACTTCTGGAGCACCGAGCGCTACGACATCGCGTCGAAGAGTTCCGAGCCGTACGCGATCAAGGGCTTCGAGAACAAGACCGACTCGGGGCCGAAGTGCATTCCGATGCCCGGGGCGGAGGGATTCCAGATCGACGTCTGGCGGATCTTCAAGCAGGACGGAAAGGTCGTGCGCCGCCAGAAGTTCCATACGACCTATGCCGCCGAGCCACGCATCACATGCCGTTAACGATCACCGCCGATGCGCGCCGTCGGGGGGCCGCCGGCGTCGGTTGGAAGCCGTCCCCAGCCGGGGCGCCGAAGGCTCAAGATGTCCCCGTTCCCGCCCACGGCCGACTCTCCGGCAGAATGTGGGCAGGACGGAGGTGCCGTGTGGCCGGATTGAGCGGATCGCTCGAGCGTTCCATCATGGACGTGCTCTGGGAGGCCCCCAGCCCGCTACGCGTTCGTGAGCTTCTGGCGAAGCTGAACGAGGACGCCGACAAGGCGCTGGCCTACAACACCGTCCAGACGGTCGCCGAGCGGCTGGCGCAGAAGGGGCTGCTGCAGCGCACGCAGGACGGGCCGGCCTTCCGCTACGCCCCCACCCGTGCGCGGGAAGAGTATGCGGTCGAGTTGATGCTCGACGCTCTCACCGAGTCTCCCGACCACGGGGGCATCCTCGCGAGATTCGCCGAAAGCGTCCCTCCGGAAGACGTCCGCCACCTGCTGGACGCGCTGCGCCGGCGGACGTCCGACGGCCAAGAGGCGTGACGGCGTGATCTACCTGGTGGTCGGCCTGATCTGCACGGCGGTCCTGCTGGGCTGTCTGGCGGGGCCCGCCCTCGATCGGCTTCGGCGTCCCGCCGCGCACCCGGGGATCGCCATCGCCTGCTGGGCCGCGGCCCTCACCGGCACATTCATCGCCGGCATCGGGATCATCGCGGCGGCGTTGCTGTCGCCCCCGGCGCCCGGCCACGGCTTCCTGGAGTGGCTGCGCGACTGCCTGCCCCATCACGGGGATTCGGCGATCATCATCGCGGCGGCCGCCAGCCTGGTGGTGCTCACGGCCTGCTGTTCGCGGCTCGCCCGCAGCCTGCCCCGGCTCGTCCGTGCGGTACGTCACCGCCGCCGGCACCGGGAGATGCTGCGGCTCGTCGCGAAGGAGCACGGTCAGCATGGGGACGTCCTCGTGCTCGACCATCCCGTCCCGGTCGCGTACTCGCTGCCGGCCAGGCATCGCGCGATCGTCGTCAGCACCGGCACACAGGACGCTCTCACTCCCGACGAGTTCGGCGCGGTTCTGGTCCATGAGCGAGCCCACCTGCGTCAGCGGCATCACGCACTGCTGCTCATGCTCGACCTGGCCCACGCCCTGCTGCCCCGGCTGCCCACGGTCCGCCGGGCGAAGAAGAACTTCCCGCTGCTGCTGGAGATGGCCGCCGACGATGCGGCGGCCCGCGCATGTGGAAGGCGAACGCTCGTCGACGCCCTGCACCGGCTCGCGGCGACGCCGGGCGTGGCGGGCGCCCTCGGCGCCGCCGGGTCTTCGACCGGTGCGCTGGCGGAGCGGGTCCGGCGGCTCGAGTCCGCCGAGGCGACGAAGCCGCGCCGGGCGGTCCGGATGGCGGCCTCCGCCTTCGTGGCCGCCGCCGTCGCCACTCCCCTGATGGTCGCCGCCGCGACCATCATGGAGCTGTCCTACATCTGCTGAGACCGTTGAGGCGGTTTGTCGCAATCGGCCACTTGAGTGGCGAATGAGGCCGCTATCTCCTACGCTCCGTAGGAGCCATGGCGAGGCGTCCCCGCCGGGGACAGCGATGGCCACGCCGAATCCAGCGGACCACGCCGTCCGAGGGAGCCGGGGAACCATTCTCCACTGGGGTGAATCCGCTCTGCGCGAGCGGTAGGGCGACTCCGGCCCGAACCCGGCAGCTCACCCGGTAGGCGGCACAGGAGAGGACACCGCATGCAGCGACGAGCTGCCGGAGACAGAACGGCCCGCCGCCGGATCATCACCAGGACGGCATGGACGGCGTCGATCGCTCTTTCCGCGACGCTCGTGGCCCCCGCACCCGCCTGGTCGGAGCCCGACCCGTCCCGCAGGGAGCTGACCGCGCAGCAGAAGAAGCTCGCCGATGAGGCGGAGAAGCTCAGCGAGCAGTACAACGGGCTGCGGGTGCGACTGCGGCAGGCCCAACGCGCCGCCAAGGTGGCCGACGGGAACGCCGCACGCCAGAAGAAGGCGCTGGAGGAGACGCGGGCCAGGATCGTCAAGCTCGCCGCGGACAGCTACAAGAACGGCCCGCGGGACCCGGCGGTCGCCTTCGCCTCGTCCGGGGACCCGCAGGCCGTCCTTGACCGGTCGGCCACACTCAACTACTTCGCCAGCCAGGAAAGCGCTCGCGTCACTCAGCTGCTGCAGACGATGCAGACGGCGGAACGTGCCCGCAAATCGGCCGAAACGCATGCGAAACAGGTCCACGAACTCACCGCCGAGGCGAAGAAGAAGCGCACGGAACTCCAGGCCAAGCTGACGAAGGTCGAGGCCAAGCTGGGTACCGGCTCGGGCGCTCGCACCAACGCGGGACCCGCTCCCAATGTGGACCCCGGAGGCGCCTCCGCCAAGGCCATGGGCGCGGTCAGAGCGGCTTTGAGCCAGCGCGGCGTCCCGTACTCCTGGGGTGGGGGCAGCGCATCCGGCCCGACCTACGGCACCGCACAGGGCGCCAACATCAAGGGGTTCGACTGCTCGGGATTGACGATGTACGCCTACGCCCAGGTCGGCATCAGCCTGCCCCACTACACCGGCAGCCAGTACACCGCCGGCACCCGCGTCTCCCAAAGCCAACTCAAGCCCGGTGACCTGGTCTTCTTCTACAGCGACCTGCACCACATGGGCCTGTACATCGGCAACGGGAAGATGGTCCACGCCCCCGTCATCCACCCCCTGGGGTGACGGGGGCGTCACCCGGAACACCTCCGACACGGTGCCCCTCAGTCACAGCCTGACGGGCTGTAGGCGGGCGGCTGATCAAACTGGGCGACCGCGCTCATTTGGTGTCCCGCGGTGGCACGACCTTGAGGGCCGCTTGCAGGGCCTCACTCTCCTCCGGCGAGAGATCCGACAGGAAGTGCACGAGCGCGGCGGCCTGGTTGCTACTGGTCGACAGTGCCTCGCGCATCAGCTTGGCCGTGTAACCCTCCCGCGAGGCGACCGCCTCGTACTCGTAGGCGCGCCCGACCCGCTTCCTGCGCAGCCATCCCTTCTTGTGCAGGTTGTCCATCACCGTCATCACCGTGGTGTAGGCGATCGACCGCTCCTGCTGGAGGTCCTCCAGGACCTCACGGACATTGGCCGGACGGCCGTAAGACCACATCCTGTCCATGATCGCGGCCTCCAGGTCACCGAAGCGCTGCCCGGCCATGATCCACCCTTCCGCCGCCCCACCTGCCACCTTGTCGCGGCATACTACAGTCGATAGTAAACACGTCTCGGTGGAGGTGAGAGGCCGACTCGGACCGGCGGTTCCCACACCGGCCCGACTCCCGGCAACGGCTGCCGGTGCCCGGTGGTCTTGAGCCATGTGTGGCCTCACCCATCTACTATCCTCCTTCCTGATGTTCCACCGGGGGCGCGCCTTCGCGGACGGTCGGCGCTGCATCAGGCGACCACACCGGAGACCCACGCTCACGGAGCGTCTCCTGGCGGGATCCATAAGGCCAAGGCCAAGCAGCCTCTCACGCGGGCGGCCACGGAGCCGGGATGTTCTTGATCCGTCGGTCACCTGCCCGACGGTCCTGATTGGAGAGCCGACATGAGTCCGCACTTCTGGCGCACCCCCGCTGCACGCCCGCTCCATGCGCTCGCCCTGTTCGCCTGCTCGGTCGTCCTGGCGGCTTGCGGCACCGGGACCGGGACCGACAACGCCGATGCCCCGGTCCCCTCGCCCGAGACCGGGATCGGGCACATTCATGGCGTCGCCATGGACCCGGCCGACCGGTCGGTCTATGTGGCGGCCCACTTCGGCGTATTCAAGATCGAATCACCTGACCGGATGAGCCGGGCGGGTACGAACCGTCAGGACACGATGGGTTTCACCATCGTCGGGCCCCGCACGTTCCTCGCCAGCGGTCACCCGGCCGCGGCCGACGCGCAGCGCGGCGCTCCGCCGCACCTGGGCCTGATCCGTTCCACGGACGCCGGGCGAACCTGGACCACGCTCTCCGAGGCGGGCCACGCCGATTTCCATTCGCTCCAACTGGCCGGGCGGATCCTCTATGCCTACGACAGCCAGACTCAGAGGGTGCGGCACAGCAGCGACGGCGGACGTACGTGGACGCCGGGCGCACGCCTCACCGTGAACGACCTCGCCGCGCACGAGGACCGCGCTGACGAGGTCTATGCGGCCACCCCGGACGGGCTGCAGGTGAGCGACGACTCCGGTGGCGCCTTCAGGATCGCCCGCGATGCTCCCGTCCTGGCACATGTGGAGGCGCTGGACGATATGACGCTCGTCGGGGTCGACCCGAACGGGCGGGTCCAGGTCAAGACGGGCGGTGAAGGCTGGCGAAGCCTCGGCCGCATTCCCGGCGGACGCGCCACCGCGTTCACCGCCGTCGACGATCGGCACCTTCTCGTGGCCGCCGAGGACGGTGGCGTGTACGAATCCCGTGACGGCGGCCAGACCTTCGACGTCCTCTACGACGCCCGCTGATCTTGTGCCGCCCTGCCGGGACGCATGGACTGTCGAGGTCTAGCCCTGCGAACAGCGTCCTTGTGGTCGATAGTGGCGAGACGGTGCGCGATTGCAGGTTGATCGTTGACTGACTCCGCTGCTCGAAGTAGCCAAGGAAGAGCTCGGATACCGCGAGAAGGACGGCGGCTACACGAAGTACGGCGACTGGTACGGCAAGACCTGCGAGGGCGGTGACGACTACTACGCCACCGCCCCGTGGTGCGACATGTTCCTCGCCTGGGCAGCCAAGAAGACCGGCGTGGAGGACTGGGCGGGCGAGTTCGCCGCCACCATCCAGCACGCCAAGGGTTCAAGGAGAAGGACGCGTGGGGAACCGAGCCCGAGCCGGGCGCGCTGGTGTTCTTCGCATGGTCCGGCTCCAAGGACATCGACGCCATCAGCCATGTCGGCCTGGTGGAAAGCGTCAAGGGCTCGACCCTCCGCACCATCGAGGCGAACACCGACGGCGTCCACCTCAAACGGAGGACGCGCGACGTCGGTGACGTCGTCGGTTACGGCTATCCCGGCAAGGTCGAGGTGGCGGGCAAGGCGCTGCCGGGTTCAGAAGGGGAGAAGAACCACGTCCCCAAGCACGTGGCCGCCGAGTCCGGGACCATGGCCGCGGAGGCGACGCGACCCGGAAACGCGGTCACGTCTCAGCAGACGAGCACGAAGGCTGCTGACGGGCAGCCGCTGGTCGAGCCCGACGCGTTGCTGGGAGGGCTGCTGTCCATCGCGGTCTGCGGCGCGGTCGCGCTGGCGGCGGGCAAGTCGATGGCCGCCCGGGTTCCGGCCGAGGCGGAGGACCGCGAGTTCTGGAGCCGGGTCTCGCCCCTCGAGGACGATGAGGACCTCGCGTTCTGGGACGCTCTCCATGCCGACCTCCCACCGATCCGCTCGAATGCCACTGGCCGCGCGGCAGTCGGCCATTCTTTGCCATGAACGAGTCATGACCCTCGGCCGAGTCAAAACCGATTGAGCCGGCCCGCGCCGGGATGCGTATGTCCTCTCAGGGAGGCGCCTTTGGCCGACCACCGGCCATCCCTCGCTACCATGGTCGGAGCAGGAAATGTCCATGCCGGAGGGGTGGCCGGCGGCCATCGGGGTGCTGGATCGGCGCCTTTGCGGAACGGCGGGTGGGGCAGCTGAATCGGTCACCTGAACGGTACCGGCGACGCATGGAACTGCCGGTCGGACTATTCCTGCTGCTCGGCGTGCTGGCGATGCACGGCTTCCAAGCGTCGCCCAGCCCGAGCCAGGTGACCGGCGTCCCGCTGACAACGATGAGCGGCCAGCATTCCCCGCCATCAGCGTCGGTCGTCATCCGGCATTCCCCCGGCGAGGATCTCCCTGGCGACCAGCACCACGACCACCCGGGTGGTCAGGTCTGCCTGGCGATGCTGACGGCGATCTCCTTCCTCTGGGCCCTCGCCGCCCTCACAGTGCGCGAGCCGGTGTTCGTGGCCAGACGGCTGCTGATCCGGGTGCGGATCCTGCTGGTCGGCCGGCCTCCGCCGAGGCCGTCCCTCCACCGGTTGAGCGTGTTGAGGCTGTAGGACGTCACCGGCGCCTTTGCGGCGCCGGGCTCCCTGACGTCACAGAACTCGACACGGAAGGTTCACCAGCATGAAACGCGCACTCACATTCGTCGCCGTCCCCGCCCTGGCGATCAGCCTGGCCGCCTGCGGCGACAACGACTCCGGCGATGCCAAGGTTCCGATGTCCGGTCACTCGATGTCGGCGAGCGCATCGCCGTCCAACGGCGGCTCGCAGGCTCAGCACAACGACCAGGACGTCATGTTCGCGCAGATGATGATCCCGCACCACCGCCAGGCGATCGAGATGGCCGATCTCGCCGCCACCCGCGCCGCGTCCCCCGAGGTGAAGCAGCTCGCCGCGGAGATCAAGAACGCGCAGGACCCGGAGATCAAGCAACTGTCCGCATGGCTGACCACCTGGGGAGCGTCGGTGCCCTCACCCGGTGCGGGCGGCATGGGGCACATGGAGCACGGCGGCATGGACGGCATGATGACCGACGAGGAGATGAAGGAACTCAAAGGGGCCGAGGGCGCGTCCTTCGACAAGGCGTTCCTGGAGATGATGATCGAGCATCACGAGGGCGCCGTGGCGATGGCCAAGACCGAGCAGACCTCCGGGAGTTTCCCCGGGGCCAAGAAGATGGCTGCGGACATCACGGCCTCGCAGTCCGCCGAGATCACCAAGATGCAGAACCTGCTCAAGCAGTAGGAACTGTGCATGTCCCGGCGGGCTGGGGCCGGCCGCCGGGTCGGTAAGAGCACGTCGTTGCCGGGCGGCGTCCTTCGCGCAGCCAGCGGGCGCCCGGTCTCCCGGACGCCCGCTGGCGGGCTGTTCTCAGTGGTGGTGGGTCAGCTGGACGGGACGTTCCTCGACCGGCTGCGGCGAGGACTTTGTCCATCCAAATCGAGGCGAGAGCCAGGGCGAAGCCCGTGCCTGCGATGATGCCGCCGACCCAGTTGACGGAGGTGACGCCCAGGCCGCCGTCGATGGCCGCGCCGCCGAGCCAGATCCCGAGGGCGGAACCGAGGGTGAAGGCGGAGATGTTGGCGGCCGAGGCGATGTCGGGGGCATCGCCCGCCTTCTGCATCACCCGCAGCTGCAGGGGTGCGACCACGGAGAACGCCGCGATGCCGTAGGTCGAGCGCTGCCTGGATCGCAGATTTGAGTGAGTACGTCGATGCGGTAACGGTCCTGGTCGACCATCGCCTGCACGCCGCGCACCTGTCCTTCGACGCGGGGCAGGCGGTTCTGCAGCTGATCCTTCGTGGCGCTGTAACCACATGTCGGCGTGACGTTGTGCAGCGTCGTCACGACACTCCTCTACCTAACGCCGGGGGGTATAGCCCAGCCCTGCCGTCACTCCGTCCATCAGAACCGGCTCACTCAGCTCTCAGCTGACGGCAGTGTCCTGCCGGAGCTGCCAGCGAACCTCATCACCGTTGCCACCGGGGCGACCCGGGCTTTCGCCGGCGGCAGTGATTCACGATGACGCCTTGGATTCAGTGACCTCGGCCGTGCCGCGGCTGACCGTGCTCCGCGTGTCGACCGTGGTCGCTGACCTGGGCGTCGAACCATGCGTGCAGAGCGTCCACCAGGCCGGCATCGTCGGTGGTGAACAAGATCCGCGCCCCATTCTGCACAGTCTCAAAGCTCATTTGGATCCGCTTGTACCCCTGCGCGAGCGTCGAAAGACCCGGCATTTCCGCCCCGTGGATGGACGCGGGGTCAGCGAAGTCACCGCGCTGGAATGCGGCGAACTCCTTGGTGAGGTGCTCCCGGATCAGTCGGATCTGCTCCTGGTCACCGGGATCGTCGGCCACTACAGTCTGCACGCCGCCATTTGAAGATTTGGTGAAACGGTGCGTCGTCCGTTCAAGGTCGAAGGGCATTACCGAACGCCCCTTCTCCGCCACCTGCGTCCTGCGGTCCGGCTCCCCAGACGCACCGCACGACACCGTCCCAATGGCAAGGGCGATGGCTGTGCCCGCCGTGGCGAGGGTTCGGCAGAAGGAGGAATCACTCTTCATCGACTGCTCCCGTCAGCAGGGTCAGCGCACGCAGCACGGCGTCGTGCTCCTCGGGCGGAACCCGGTCCAGTGCGGCTTGGAATCGCTTCCGCCGCGCTTCGGCCAGGCGGGCCGCCGCCCCCTCGCCGGCGGAGGTGAGCCGGAGCAGTACGCCCCGCCCGTCCTCGGGCGCGGGCAGTCGTTTCAACCAGCCCCGCTCGACAAGCTGGCCCACAAGCCTGCTGGTGGTGCTCTTCTCCAGGCTCAGGCGGCGCGCAAGTTCGGACTGCCGCAGTTCTCCATGTCGCGCCAACTCCCCGAGGGCGTGTGCTTCTGAGACCGGCACTGGCTGCCCGCACGGAGTCCGATCAGGACGATGCAATCCGAAGGCCCGGACGAACCTGGCGACAGCCTCCTGCAGATCGCTGGCATCGGGTGACATGGTTCGACACTACAACCAGATGGTTTGAGCATACAACCATCCATCTCGGGGTCAGCTTTGCATTGCCAGTGGCCCACGCGGCTTCGGCGAGAACCCCGCCGGCGAACTTCTCGCCTCTAGGTAGGCAAAGCACTCCTCGATGCAGCGCGCGGGCTTCTCCCGATCCGGCCACCCGGGCTGCGGGGTACGTGGCGAGCATGTCCTTGATGGAATCGGCGATCGGGCTGTACAAGACCGAGCCGATCAAGCCGCGCCGACCACCGGGCGGCACTGGTGCAACGGCCACGACCACAACTACCAGAGGTTCCTCTCCAGCAGGCGGGTCTCCTACGTCGTCACCGGTGGCGGCGGGCAGCGGCTGTACAACGTGCGCACCGGTTGCACCACGCTCCTGCGACTCGCCGCCGCCAAGCGGTACCACTTCACCGCGGTCGAACTCCGCGCCGGGTCCGCTCCATCACCGCGGTGTACTCGCCGACCGCCGTGGAGGAGAACATCATCATGCAGTCGTTGGGCCGCACCTACGGCATCCTCGTCGAAATGCGCGACACCACCCCGTCCAACCTGATCCCGGGGATCCCTCTCGGCCCCCAGGGGTAGAGCGCGCATCCAACGGCCGGCAGCCCGCCCGGCCGGTGCGCGGGCGGCGGGACGGCCTCCTCGAGCGGCCCGGCGGGGTGATAGACGTGGACTATGGCGCGTGACGAAGCGCTCGGCCCGCCGGCCCACTCCGGCTGGGAGTTCTGGATCGATCGTGGTGGCACGTTCACCGACGTGGTCGGCAGGCGGCCGGACGGCGCGCTCCTCACCCACAAGCTCCTCTCGCAGGACAGGGAGCGCTACCAGGACGCGGCCATCGCCGGAATCAGGCATCTCCTCGGAGTGGCGCCCGGCGAGCCGATCCCGACGGAGCGGATCGCGGGCGTGCGGCTCGGGACGACGGTGGCGACGAACGCCCTGCTCGAACGCCGGGGTGAACCGACGGTGCTGGTCATCACCGAGGGCTACCGCGACGCGCTGCGGATCGCGTATCAGAATCGCCCGCGCATCTTCGCCCGGGAGATCGTGCTGCCCGAGCTGCTGTACACGCGGGTGATCGAGGCGAGAGAGCGCGTCGACGCGCACGGGCGGGTGATCGTCCCCCTGGACGAGGGCGCGGTCGAACGCGACCTCCGCGCGGCTCATGACGAGGGTTTCCGTTCGGTCGCGATCGTGTGCATGCACGGCTATCGCCACGCCCTGCACGAGATCGCCATCGGGAGGATCGCGCGCCGGACCGGCTTCACCCAGGTCTCCGAGTCACATGCGACGAGCCCGCTGATGAGACTGGTCTCGCGTGGCGACACCACCGTCGTCGACGCCTACCTCTCGCCGATCCTCGACCGGTACGTCGCCCAGGTGTCCGAGGAGCTGGACGGCGTGCCGTTGATGTTCATGCAGTCCAGCGGCGGGCTCACCGACGCCCACGGTTTCCGCGGCAAGGACTCGATCCTGTCCGGGCCGGCGGGCGGCATCGTGGGAATGGCGCGCACGTCGGCCGCCGCGGGCTTCCGGCGGGTCATCGGTTTCGACATGGGCGGCACCTCCACCGACGTCTCGCACTACGCGGGCGAGTTCGAGCGCCAGTACGAGACGCAGGTGGCGGGGGTGCGGATGCGGGCGCCGATGCTGAGCATCCACACGGTCGCGGCCGGCGGCGGGTCGGTGCTGCACTTCGACGGCGGCCGGTACCGGGTCGGACCCGACTCCGCGGGCGCCGATCCCGGTCCCGCCTGCTACCGCCGAGGCGGTCCGCTCACCGTCACCGACGCGAACGTGATGCTGGGGCGCATCCGGCCCGAGCACTTCCCGCACGTCTTCGGCCCCGCGGGCGGTCAGGCCATCGACGCCGGCGTCGTCCGGGACCGCTTCGCCGCGCTGGCGGCCGAGATCGGCGACGGCCGCCCGCCCGAGGAGGTCGCGGCCGGATTCCTGGAGATCGCGGTGACGAACATGGCCAACGCGATCAAGAAGATCTCCGTCCAGCGCGGCTACGACGTCACCCGATACGCGCTGGCCACCTTCGGCGGCGCCGGCGGCCAGCACGCCTGCGCGGTCGCCGACGCCCTCGGCATGCGGCAGGTGCTCATCCATCCGCTGGCCGGGGTGCTGTCGGCGTACGGCATGGGACTGGCCGATGTCACCGCCATGCGGTAGGCGGCGGTGGAGGCTCCGCTGAGCGAGGATCTGCCGCCCGAGCTGAGCGCGATCCTGGGGAGGCTGGAGCGGGACGCGGGCGATGAACTGCGGGACGAGGGGATGGGCGTGAAGGGTGTCCTGCGCCGCGCTCACCTGCGTTACGCGGGCACGGACACCGCCCTGCCGGTCCGTGTCGGCGCCGTGCAGGCGATGGTCGCCGAGTTCGAGGAGGTCTACCGGCGCCGGTTCTCCTTCCTGATGCGGGACAAGCAGATCGTCGTGGAGGCCGTGTCGGTCGAGGCCGTCGGCGACCTCGACCGGGCCGCCGAGGTACCGGTCCGGTCCGGCCGCGGAGGCCCCGCCGAGCCGGTGGGCGTCCGGATGTACGGCGGCGGCGCCTGGCGCGAGGTCGACCTCTACCGGCGGGAGGAGCTGCGGCCCGGGGACACCGTGGCGGGCCCGGCGATCATCGCGGAGGCCAACGCGACGACCGTCGTCGACGCGGGCTGGCACGCGACGGTGAACGAGCTCGGCCACCTGCTGCTCACCCGGGTGGCGCCGCGGCCCGGCGGACACGGGGTCGGCACCGGCGCCGACCCCGTCATGCTGGAGATCTTCAACAACCTGTTCATGTCCATCGCCGAACAGATGGGAGTCCGGCTGCGGAGCACGGCGCACTCGGTCAACATCAAGGAACGCCTCGACTTCTCCTGCGCGATCTTCGACGCGGACGGCAGCCTCATCGCCAACGCGCCGCACATCCCCGTGCACCTCGGCTCGATGGGGGCGTCCATCGGGGAGCTGATCAGGCGGCGGCGGGCCACCGGGGGAATGCGGCCGGGCCAGGTCTACGCGCTCAACGACCCCTACCACGGCGGCACCCACCTGCCCGATGTGACCGTCGTCACGCCGGTCTTCGTCAAGGACGTGGAGTCCGCGTCCGCAGGGGGCGACGACGAGATCTCCTTCTTCGTCGCGTCCCGAGGCCACCACGCCGAGATCGGCGGCATCACGCCAGGTTCCATGCCGGCCTTCAGCACGAGGGTGGAGGAGGAAGGCGTCCTGATCGACAACTGGCTCCTCGTCGAGGGCGGCAGGATGCGTGAGGCCGAGACGGTCGAGCTGCTGCGTTCGGCCGTCCATCCGTCCCGCAACCCGCTCGACAACGTCGCCGACCTGCGCGCCCAGATCGCCGCCAACGAGAAGGGCGTGCAGGAGCTGCACGGCATGGTCCGGCATTTCGGCCTGGACGTCGTCCACGCCTACATGCGTCACGTCCAGGACAACGCCGAGGAGGCGGTCCGTCAGGTGATCACCGCACTGCGCGACGGCTCGTACGCCTACGAGCTCGACAGCGGGGCGCTGATCAGGGTCGCGATCCGCGTCGACCGCCAGGCCCGGACGGCGGAGATCGACTTCACCGGCACCTCTCCCGGCCTGGCCGGCAACTTCAACGCGCCGTCGTCGGTGGCGGTGGCGGCGGTGCTGTACGTGTTCCGCACACTGGTGGCCGAGGACATCCCGCTGAACGCCGGCTGCCTCACGCCGATCCACATCACGATCCCGCCGGGCACGATGCTCTCGCCGGAGTATCCGGCGGCCGTGGCGGCGGGCAACGTCGAGACCTCGCAGGCCGTGACCGGCGCCCTGTACGCCGCGCTGGGAGTGATGGCGGAAGGCTCCGGCACGATGAACAACGTCACGTTCGGCAACGAGAACCACCAGTACTACGAGACGGTGGCCAGCGGCTCCGGCGCCGGGAACGGCTTCGACGGCGCCGATGTCGTCCAGACCCACATGACCAACTCCCGGCTCACCGACCCCGAGGTGCTGGAGTGGCGCTATCCCGTGCTGCTGGAAGGCCACGAGATCCGCCGCGGCAGCGGTGGAGCGGGACGCTGGCGCGGAGGCGACGGCGCCCGGCGCCGCATCCGCTTCCTCGAACCGATGACGGTGACCACGCTGAGCAGTCACCGGCGCGTCCCGCCGTACGGTATGGCGGGCGGCGAGCCCGGCGCGCTGGGGCGGCAGTGGGTGGAGCACGCCGACGGCTCCGCGACGCCGATGAAGGGCTGTGACTCGCTGCCCGTGGACACCGGAGACGTCTTCGTCGTCGAGACGCCGGGCGGCGGTGGTTACGGTGCGGACTGAGCCACACGGCCACCCGGTCACGGCGGCTCTGTCCGACGGAGCCATCTTCCGCCAAGGACGAAGAACCGCCGACCCACGATCGTGGTGTCTGGGGACGGTGCGGGGGATTGCCTCCCAGGCGTGCGGGCTGCTGCTGATCGAGGCGCTGCGGGCGGGACCGGTGAGGCCGCCGCCGACCACATCACCGCAGGACTCCTGGCCCTCAACCAGATGCCACCGAAGGGATGTTAATGCGAAGAACTTCGCGTTACTCTATCCGTGTCGCATAGAGAGGGGTGCCGCATGGACGTGGAGCCGCGCGCCACGGGGGCCGTGCGGCCCGGCGGCCGGACGGCGCGCACCCGTGCGGCGGTGTTGGCCGCGGCGCAGGAGGAACTGGAGGCCACCGGGTACGCCGGACTCACCATGGAGAAGGTGGCCGAGCGTTCGGGCGTGCATCTGGCCACGCTGTACCGGCGCTGGCGGACGGTCGAGGGACTCGTCGTCGACCTGCTGGGCGAACTGGGCAGGAGCGAGATCCCGATACCGGACACCGGCTCGTTCAGGGGCGACCTTCAGGCGCTCGCGCTGGAGATCGCCGGCCTGTATCAGCAGCCCAGAGCGCGGGCGCTCGTCGAGGGCGTCGTGGCCGCCGCCGTCCGGTCCCCCGAGGCGTCCACCGCCTGGGCGACGGTGATCGCCGAGCGCAACCGCCTCGCGTCCCGGATCGTCGAACGGGCCGTAGAACGCGGCGAGCTACCGCCGGGAACCGACGACATAGCGATCATCAGCGCCGTCGGAGCCCCCCTCTACTATCGCCTGCTCGTCGCCCGCGGGCCGGTGGACGACGAGGTCGCCGAGGTCGCCGCCGCGGCCGCGCACGCCGCCGCCCTCAGCGGCGCCTTCACTCCGGGTGGCTCCCCCGGCCCTCCATAGGCCGCGGCGTACACCTGCCGACACCAGCGAAAGGACTTGCAAATGCGCCAGGACATCGAGTTCGTCTCGGCCGGGACGACCCTCCGCGGATGGCTTTACACGCCCGACGGCACCTCTGGCCCGCACCCGGCCGTGGTCGTCACCCATGGACTCGGGGCGGTCAAGGAGCAGTACACCGACGACATCGCCGAAGCACTCGCCGCAGCCGGGCTGGCGGTCGTCCTCTACGACCACGCCTCGTTCGGCGCGAGCGACGGCGAGCCGCGCCAGGAGGTCGATCCTTGGACACAGATCCAGGGATACCGGGACGCCATCACCTTCCTGTGCACACGTCCCGAGGTGGACGCCGAGCGCATCGGGGTGTTCGGGTCGAGCTTCTCAGGCGGGCACGTGCTCGTCGTCGGGGCCGTCGACCGGCGGGTCAAGGCCGTGTACTCGCAGGTGCCGGTCATCAGCGGCGGGACGACCCTGTCGCGGTTCATCCCCAGCGAGGCCCTCGCCGAAGTACGCAGGAGCTTCGACGCCGACCGGCTCGCCCGGTTCAACGGCGAGGCGCCGGCGACGATCCCCCTCATCACCGCGACCCCCGGGGAGCCCGCCGCGATGGCCGACCGGGAAACCTACGAGTGGTACCAGACGATCGAGCCGGAGCGCCTGGCGACGTGGCGCAACGAGGTCACGCTCCGGTCGGTGGAGGCGATCGCCGGCTACGAGCCGGGCGACCATATCGCCCGCATCTCCCCCACACCGCTCATGCTCGTCGTCGCCCAGCACGACATCCTCACTCACAGCGACCTGGCCTTCGCCGCCTACGAACGGGCCCTTCACCCCAAGCAACTCGTCACCCTGCCCGGCGGCCATTTCGTCGTCTATAACCAGGAGTTCAAGAACACGCTCGCCCTCATGACCGAGTTCTTTCTCCAGCATCTCGCTCCCCGGACATCCGCCTGATCTTCAAGCCGCACTGCCATGGCCATCGCTTTCTAGACCGGCGTCGAGCCGGAGCCGGTCACGCAGGCCCTCACGTCCATCGGGTTGAAGAGGAAACCCGTGATGCTGAGCCTGGATCCACGGGGTTGGTAATGCGATGAAAGCCGCGATATGAGGAGAGGTGCCCTGCAACCTGGGATGATGGGAGTTCTCTACGCTTC
>NZ_JBICUS010000027.1:0-40271 GCF_043198455.1 Spirillospora sp. NPDC048824
ATGCATGATCGACTTCGCCGTCGAGCGTCACGCAACCGTGGTCGACCTCGACGCGAATCTTGTGATCGCGCAGCGCCTCCTGCCAGCCGAGCGCGAACGTGATGGCGATTGCCAGCTCCTGATCCGCGCACGCGTTTTCCGGCGGTGTGACGTTCAGTTCGAGCACGAGCGCACGCGCATCCTCGACGTGCAGCGCCGTTTTCTGCGCCTCGAGCTTCTGGGCCCAGCTGTCGACCGAGCCGCGCAACGTGACGATCCGGTCGCGTACGTCGACGTCGATCCGCCGCGCGTCGATCGCCGGATTCCAGAACAGCGCCTGCTCGACGTCCTGCTTGAGTGCTGCATCGGACTTCATTTCCGTCTCCCGTTGGGCCGCACCGGTCGTGACATTCGCGATCGGCGATCGGGCCGCACCGGATTCAGCATCGCGCACGCCGGCGCCGGCGGGTTGACGAGGATCAATCAACGGCGTGCCGGCGGCCGTGGCCGCCGGTGCGCGAATGCCGGATTCGTCCGTTGATACAGATCAACCGTGCGGCAAAGCGCCACGCGATCATGACGCCAGACACCGCGAAACCCGCGCCGACCCGCGCGTTTCGCATCCGCACGACAGCCACGCCGCAGGAGACCGTCATGAACCGCAGGCAATACCGCATCGCGCTCGCGACGCTCAGCGTGTTCATCGCGCTCGCATCGCTGGCCGGCATCATTCACGGGATGCTGTTCGACGAGCGGGTTTTCAGATACTCGATCGTCACGCTGATCCTGAGCATCATCTCGTTCGTCGTACTGCTGAACCTCGCCCCGAGCGACCGGCCGTGACGCGCACGATCGCGTCGGGCCCGGCACAACCCGCCGGCCCGGGGCCATTTTCCGGCGCGCCTGTCAACCGAAGCACCGCTCGAAACGCATTCCCGCCGAAGTGATTCAGATCAAGGGTAGGAGCGTCATTCGTCGGATATAAGTGAACCCGAAGCGGCGCCCCCCCCGGGGGGCGCCCCCCGCGCCCGCATGCCCCGGCACACCCCCCGCGAACACCGGGTCCCATGGCTCCACCCCCCACACCCCGATAGGCTCGACGATATGAGTGTTCGGCGGGTGATGGGCATCGAGACCGAGTACGGCATCTCCGTACCCGGGCAGCCAGGGGCCAACGCGATGGTGACCTCCTCACAGGTCGTCAACGCCTACCTCGCGGCGTCGGCGGCACGGGCCCGCAGAGCCCGCTGGGACTTCGAAGAGGAGAACCCCCTCCGCGACGCCCGGGGATTCGACCTCGCCCGCGAAGTCGCCGACCCCACCCAGCTCACCGACGAAGACCTCGGCCTCGCCAACGTCATCCTCACCAACGGTGCACGCCTCTACGTCGACCACGCCCACCCCGAATACTCCGCACCCGAATGCACCAACCCCCGCGACGCCGTCATCTGGGACAAGGCCGGAGAACGCGTCATGGCCGACGCCGCACAGCGCGCCGCCATGGTCCCCGGCACCCACCCCATCCAGCTCTACAAGAACAACACCGACAACAAGGGCGCCTCCTACGGCTGCCATGAGAACTACCTCATGCGCCGCGAGACCCCCTTCGCCGACATCGTCCGCCACCTCACCCCCTTCTTCGTCTCCCGCCAGGTCGTCTGCGGCGCCGGCCGCGTCGGCATCGGCGTCGACGGCCGCGGCGACGGCTTCCAGATCAGCCAGCGCGCCGACTTCTTCGAAGTCGAGGTAGGCCTCGAGACCACCCTCAAACGCCCCATCATCAACACCCGCGACGAACCCCACGCCGACCCCGAGAAGTACCGCCGCCTCCACGTCATCATCGGCGACGCCAACATGGCCGAGCTGTCCACCTACCTCAAGCTCGGGACCACCTCACTCGTCCTCGCCATGATCGAAGACGGCTTCCTCACCGTCGACCTGTCCGTCGACATGCCCGTCGCCGCACTCCGCGCCGTCTCCCACGACCCGTCCTGCAAGCATCTGCTCACCCTCCGGGACGGCCGCAAGATGACCGCCGTCCAGCTCCAGATGGAGTACCTCGAGCAGTCCCGCAAGTACGTCGAGGACCGCTTCGGCTCGGACGTCGACGAGATGACCACCGACGTCCTCGACCGCTGGGAATCGGTCCTCCACCGCCTCGGCGACGACCCGATGCAGCTTTCCCGCGAACTCGACTGGGTCGCCAAACTCGCCCTCCTGGAGGGCTACCGCACCCGCGACAGCCTCGACTGGTCCCACTCCCGGCTGCAGCTCAT
Organism: Spirillospora sp. NPDC048824; assembly: GCF_043198455.1. Classification (NCBI taxonomy): domain Bacteria; kingdom Bacillati; phylum Actinomycetota; class Actinomycetes; order Streptosporangiales; family Thermomonosporaceae; genus Spirillospora; species Spirillospora sp. NPDC048824. The sequence continues at coordinate 2,256 of NZ_JBICUS010000027.1, forward strand.
CGACCTGCAGTACGCCGACATCCGGCCCGACAAGGGCCTCTACAACCGGCTCGTGGACCGCGGCCGCATCGACCGCCTCGTCACCGAATCCGTCGTGGACGCCGCCGTCGACGACCCCCCGGAGGACACCCGCGCCTACTTCCGGGGCCGCTGCCTGCGCCAGTACGCCGACTCCGTCGCGGCGGCCTCCTGGGACTCCGTCATCTTCGACGTCCCCGGACGCGAGTCCCTGCAGCGCGTTCCCACCCTGGAGCCCCTGCGCGGCACCAAGCAGCACGTAGGGCCCCTGCTGGACCGCTGCCGGACGGCGGCCGACCTGGTGGCCACCCTGACCGGCCAGAGCTGATCCAAGCGGTCTGAGCCCGGACGACGCACGAGCGCCGTCCGGGCTCATTCGCGCGCCCATTGGATAGTTGAACTATCGATACCACTGTCGCTTCGCTGACCTGCACCGACAGGCGACATCTCGGTTTCGTGACCGGTATGCCCGTTTCAGGGAGCGGCCGACGGGCGATAACCCGAGCAAGTCCCCCGGCCCCCGGGTGGAGACGGCGAAACGGGTTCCAAGATCCGCTGGCCGTCGAAGATCGGAGATAGGGTCGGAAGGACCGGCAGAGCGGAGGTACGGGATGGCCACGAAGGACACCGGCGGTCAGAAGCAGACCCCCCGGCGCACGGAAGAGGTCGAGGAGACCGAGGCCACGACCACCGAGGACGTGCAGGAGCGCCAGGAAAAGCTCACCGACGACGTGGACTCAATTCTGGACGAAATCGACGAAGTTCTCGAAGAGAACGCAGAGGACTTCGTACGCGGGTTTGTACAAAAGGGCGGCCAGTGATTAAAACGGACATCTGCGCAATATAAGGAGTTGGGCAGTTTATCCGGCCCACTCGATAATCGAATAGGCTGACGAACATGAGCGAGGCCGATAAGGTCTCGCTCATGTTTTCGAAAAGATGCCCGGACTGCGGAGAGACGAAGCCGGCTGTAGAGTTCTGGAAGCTCAAGGCGTCCAAGGACGGCCTGGCGTACTACTGCAAGGCCTGCTTCGGACTGCGCAATAGCCGCTCATATCGGAAAAAGCAAGCCGAGTTGGGCAAGAAGACCAAAGCCTATGAGAGGCGACGTCAGGTTCCGGAGGGAAAGAAATACTGCCCAAGGTGCGAGACGGTGAAGCCGGTCGCCGAGTTCGGTCGTAACCGCTCCGAAGAGTCCGGGATCACCGGCTACTGTCGAACCTGCTACAACGTGATCAAAAGGGAGAACCGGGAGCGCAACCACGGTAGCGAGCGCAACTACCTCCTGAAGTTGCGGTACGGCGTCACCGAGGAGCAGGTCCGGCGAATGATCGCCGAGCAGGGCGGCATCTGCGTCATCTGCCTCCGCGCCGAGCCGAAGCACGTCGACCACGACCACATGACGGGGCTCGTCCGCCGGGTGCTGTGCTTCAGGTGCAACGGCGGTCTCGGGCAGTTCGAGGACGACCCGGAGCGCCTGCGGCTCGCGGCGGAGTACCTGGAGCTGGAGGGCTCGCAGGCGCGGTGGCTGGAGCGCGAGACCGGCTCCCGGGTCTTCGGCGGGCCGGATCGGGTGCGTTCGGACCCGGGCTGGCGGACGAGGTCGGATTCGCCGGGTTCGGCGAGGCATTACCACTTGCGCCAGAAGTACGGGATCAATGCCGCGGACGCCGACTGGCTGCTCAAGATGCAGGTCGGCCTGTGCGCCGTCTGTTTCGACTTCCCGGCGAAGCACGTCGACCATGACCATGAGACCGGCGCCGTGCGCGGCATCGCCTGCCATGGCTGCAACACCGGCATGGGCCAGTTCGGCGACGATCCGGTCGCCCTCCGCCGCGCCGCGGACTATCTGATGGGCGGCCTGGTCGAGTACGTTCCGGCTCCCGGCGGCGGGACGCGCCTGTCGTTCACCGTCCCGGACATGGATCCTGCGGAGGTGCCGCCGGGGGCTGGACGGTGCATTGGGAGGCGGACGGGCGGCATCGCAAGGAGAATCCGAAGCTCGGGATCCTGCGTGTGGGGCCTGTCTGGGTGGAGTGACGGCGGGGGATGTGGTCAGGGTTCGCCGTGGGCGGACTCGGCGGGGGATCATGCGGCATGCGCGTGGGCGACCTTGAACAGTAGGGTCATAGTCGTCCGCGCCGGTGGGGTTGTGAGGAGCCGGTGCCTTGGTCGAAGGGAAGGGAGTCGCGTGGCGTCCCACGAATCGCACACCGGGCGTCTGCCGGGGTTGTTCGCGAGCCCGGACATGTCGTCGTTCACGGAGTTCCTGGGGGCGTACTCGCCGGAGTCGCTGCCCGGCAGGCGGACGCCGCCGGCGTCGCGGGTGGGGGATGAGATCCCGCACGGGACGACGATCGTGACGGTGAGTTTCCCCGGCGGGGTGGTGATGGCGGGGGACCGGCGGGCGACCGCGGGGAATGTGATCGCGCAGCGGGACATCGAGAAGGTGTTCCGGGCGGATGAGTTCTCGGCGATCGCGATCGCGGGGACGGCGGGGATCGGCATCGAGATGGTGCGGTTGTTCCAGGTGGAGCTGGAGCATTACGAGAAGCGTGAGGGCCGGACGCTGTCGGTGGAGGGCAAGGCGAACCGGCTGGCGACGATGGTGCGGCAGAACCTGGCGATGGCGATGCAGGGGCTGGCGGTGGTGCCGTTGTTCGCGGGCTATGACGAGGAGCGCGACGAGGGGCGGATCTTCTCCTACGACCCGGCGGGGGGCCGGTATGAGGAGCGGGATTTCCACTCGGTCGGCTCGGGGTCGGTGTTCGCGCGGGGTGCGCTGAAGAAGCTGTACCGGCCGGAATTGTCGGCGGAGGACGCGGCGCTGGTGTGCGTGCAGGCGTTGTACGACGCGGCCGATGATGATTCGGCGACGGGTGGGCCCGATCTGACGCGCCGGATTTTTCCGGTGGTGGCGTCGGTGACGTCGGAGGGGTATCGCCGGCTGGGCGAGGACGAGGTGGGCGCGTTGGCGCAGACCGTCGTCGATGGACGTTACGACTCGCCGGGCGGGCCGACCGCCCCGCTGCGATAGAAGGGATCCAGACCGGTGTCCATGCCGTTCTACGTTTCGCCCGAACAGCAGATGAAGGACAAGGCGGACTATGCGCGTAAAGGGATCGCGCGTGGCCGCAGTGTCGTGGTGCTGCAGTATGACGACGGCATCCTGTTCGTGGCGGACAATCCGTCGCGGGCGCTGCACAAGATCAGTGAGATTTACGACCGGATCGCGTTCGCGGCGGTGGGGAAGTACAACGAGTTCGAGAATCTGCGGCTGGGCGGGGTGCGGTACGCGGACATCAACGGGTATCAGTACGACCGCCGGGATGTGACGGCGCGGGGTCTGGCGAACGTGTACGCGCAGTCGCTGGGGACGATCTTCACGGAGACGAACAAGCCGTACGAGGTGGAGCTGGTCGTCGCGGAGGTGGGCGATGGCGCGGAGACGGATCAGATCTACCGGCTGACGTTCGATGGTTCGGTGGCGGACGAGCACGGTTATGTGGCGATGGGCGGGCAGGCGGACGCGGTCGCGGAGTCGTTGAAGGACGGCTACCGGGAGGGTTCGTCGCTGGCGGAGGCGTTGCGGACGGCGGTGCGGGCGCTGGAGGCGCAGGATACGGACCGGCATCTGGAGGCGACGTCGCTGGAGGTCGCGGTGCTGGACCGCAATCGTGAGCACCGGCTGTTCAAGCGGCTGGCGGCGGCGCGGATCGGTGATCTGCTGTCGGCGGCGGACGAGGGGGCGTCCGGGGGGTCTTCGGGCGGGGAGGACGCGGAGGTGGACGCCGGGCCGGGTGCGGACACCGGTTCGGGTCCGGCGCGGCCGGCGAAGGGCGCCGGGGAGGACGAAGACTGATCGGCTGGACGAGGGCTGATCGGCTGGTCGGGGACTGATCGGCTGGTCGGGGCGTCGCCTGGTGGCGGGGTTCCGGCCGGGTGCGGGCCCGTCGTGGCGGGGTGGTGGTGGCCGCCCTTGCCGTGGCGGGCCTGTCGTGTGTGCGGCGGGGGTCGGTTCGGGGGAAACGGTGGGCTGGAGAGACTGCCAAGTCGGGGCTCGGCCGCATAGGGTCGTGATGTGGACAGGCGCATCTTCGGGCTTGAGAACGAGTACGGCGTCACCTGTACCTTCCGGGGGCAGCGGCGGTTGTCACCGGACGAGGTGGCGCGCTATCTGTTCCGGAGGGTGGTGTCGTGGGGTCGTAGCAGCAACGTGTTCCTGCGTAATGGGGCGCGGCTCTACCTGGACGTGGGGAGTCACCCGGAGTATGCGACCCCGGAGTGCGACAGTGTCGTTGATCTGGTGACGCATGACAAGGCGGGTGAGCGGATCCTGGAGGGTCTGCTGGTGGACGCCGAGCGGCGGCTCCGTGAGGAGGGCATCGCCGGTGACATCTATCTGTTCAAGAACAACACGGATTCGGCGGGGAACTCGTACGGCTGCCATGAGAATTATCTGGTGGGGCGGCATGGGGAGTTCGGCCGGCTGGCGGATGTGCTGATTCCGTATCTGGTGACGCGGCAGATCATCTGTGGTGCGGGGAAGGTGCTGCAGACGCCGCGTGGGGCGGTGTACTGCGTTTCGCAGCGGGCGGAGCACATCTGGGAGGGTGTGTCGTCGGCGACGACGCGGTCGCGTCCGATCATCAATACGCGGGATGAGCCGCATGCGGATGCGGAGCGGTTCCGGCGGCTGCATGTGATCGTCGGTGACTCGAACATGAGTGAGACGACGATGCTGCTGAAGGTGGGCGCGACGGATCTGGTGCTGCGGATGATCGAGGCGGGCGTGGTGATGCGCGATCTGACGCTGGAGAATCCGATCCGGGCGATCCGTGAGGTCAGTCATGACATGACGGGGCGGCGGAAGGTGCGGCTGGCGAACGGCCGGGAGGCGAGTTCGCTGGAGATCCAGAAGGAGTATTACGGGAAGGCGCGCGATTTCGTGGATGCGCGTGGCGGGGACGCGACGGCGAAGCGGGTGCTGGAGCTGTGGGAGCGGACGCTGCGTGCGGTGGAGACGGGCGAGCTGGATCTGGTGGCGCGGGAGATCGACTGGGTGGCGAAGTATCAGCTGATCGAGCGGTATCGGCGGAAGTATGATCTGCCGTTGTCGTCGCCGCGGGTGGCGCAGCTGGATCTGACGTATCACGATGTGCATCGTGAGCGGGGGTTGTATTACCTGCTGGAGAAGCGGGGGGCGGTGGATCGGGTGACGCGGGATCTGGACATCTTCGAGGCGAAGTCGGTTCCGCCGCAGACGACGCGGGCGCGGCTGCGGGGTGAGTTCATCCGGAAGGCGCAGGAGAAGCGGCGTGATTTCACGGTGGACTGGGTGCATCTGAAGCTGAACGATCAGGCGCAGCGGACGGTGTTGTGCAAGGACCCGTTCCGGTCGGTGGATGAGCGGGTGGACAAGCTGATCGCCGGTATGTAGGGGTGGGTGCGACACGCGGGCGCCGGGGGCTACCGGCCGGTCACTTGGGCGGTAGGGTGAGCGCGCAGTAGCGCTCGCCCACCCCTCGAAGGACCCCCGTATGCGTCGTCGTGTCCGGTTGTTGCCCGTGGTCGCCGTGTTGACCGCGCCGTTGGTGTTGTCCGCGTGTTCGGGTGGCGGTTTGGACGTCACGGTGCGCGGTGATTTCGGGAAGCTGCCGGACGTGGAGTTCCCGGAGGGCGCGCCGGGTGAGTCTCTGGCTGTGGAGACCCTCAAGGAGGGGGACGGCGCGGCGGCGCGCAAGGGTGATCTGGTGGTGGCCGATTATGTGGGTTACCGGTGGAGTGAGTCTGAGCGGAAGCTGCTGGCGAGCAGTTATCCGAAGGGGCGGCCGGGTGCGTTCCCGACGGGTCAGCTGGTGCCGGGGTTGACGAAGGCGCTGGAGGGGGCGCGTCCGGGGTCGCGTGTGGTGGCGCGGATTCCGCCGAATGAGGGTTTCGGTGAGAAGGGCGACCCGAAGCATCAGGTGGGCAAGGACGACACGCTGGTGTACGTGCTGGACGTGCGGGCGGTGTATTCGCGGACGGCGGGTCCGCGCGGGGAGAAGCAGGCGCCGCTGAGTGATCCGGGGCTGCCGAAGGTGGGGGACGCGGCGGCGGGGCAGGCGCCGGCGGTGGCGATGCCGAAGGGTGCGGCGCCGAGGAAGCTGCAGGTGCGGGCGCTGGTGCGGGGGGATGGCCCGGCGGTGCGGAAGGGGCAGCTGCTGGCGTTGCAGTATGCGGGGTATTTCTGGCGTGACGGGAAGGTGTTCAACTCGTCGTGGTCCGAGGGGCATCCGGCGGCGGTGACGATCGGGACCGGTCAGGTGATGAAGGGCTGGGATCAGGGTCTGGTGGGGCAGCGGGTGGGGAGCCGGTTGCTGCTGGTGGTGCCGCCGTCGCTGGGGTACGGGGAGAAGGGCCTGGCGCAGTTCGGGATCAAGGGGAGCGACACGCTGGTGTTCGTGGTGGACCTGCTGGGCGCGCATTGACGGTGGTGGCCGCTCCGTTCTAAGCGGAGTCCTCGTTGTTCTTAGAATGGCGGGGTGGAGGACATCGACGCGATCGCGTTGCTGCAGGATCCGGTGCGGCGGCGGCTGTACGAGTTCGTGGCGGGGCGGGGCCGTGAGGTGGGGCGGAACGAGGCGGCCGAGGCTGCGGGTGTGGCGCGGACGCTGGCGGCGTTTCATCTGGACAAACTGGTGGACGCGGGGTTGCTGGAGGCGGGGAGCCGGCGGCTGACGGGGCGTTCGGGGCCGGGTGCCGGGCGTCCCGCGAAGGTGTACCGGCGGTCGGCGGGGGAGCGGGGCGTGTCGGTGCCGGCGCGTGATTACCGGACGGCCGCGGGGTTGCTGGCGGAGGCGGCGGAGGCTGCCGGGCTGGACGTGGAGGTGCGGGAGGCGGCGCGGCGGCGTGGCCGGGCGCTGCGTGGGCCGGGCGGGGCGTGCGGGGATCTGGACGAGTTGGCGGGCGTGTTGTCCGCTCGTGGCTATGACCCCGTTCGGGATGAGGGCGGCGCGGTTCTGCGGATGCGCAATTGCCCGTTCCATGTGGTGGCTGAGGCGTTCCCGCCGTTGGTGTGCGGGATGAATCTCGCGTTGCTGGAGGGGCTTGTGGAGGGGTCTTCGCAGGTGCGTGTGCGGATGGATCCGCGGCCGGGCTGGTGTTGTGTGGTGGCCGAACCTTCTAAAAACAATGAGCGTTGACATAGAAGCGGGCGCCGTGGTGGGGTGAAGCCCATGACCGGACACGAGCGCGCCCGCGCGCACCACCTCGCCCAGTTCAACGTCGCCACGCTCAGCTTCCCGCTGGACGATCCGCGGACGGCGGACTTCGTCGCGATGCTCGAACCCCTCAACGCGCTCGCCGACGCGGCCCCCGGGTTCGTGTGGCGGCTGACGGAGGAGGGCCGGCCCGACGCCACCGGGATGCGCCCCGCCGGTGAGGACGTGATCGTCAACTTCTCGGTGTGGGAGTCGGCCGAGTCGCTGTGGGACTTCGTCTACCGCAGCGCGCATTTGGAGACGATGCGGCGCCGCCGGGAGTGGTTCCGGCGGCATGTGGACGCGCACGCCGTCATGTGGTGGGTCCCCGCCGGGTACATCCCGACCGTCGAGGAGGGCCTGGAGCGCCTGGCCCGGCTCCGCGAGGAGGGCCCGTCCCCGGGCGCCTTCACCTTCGCCTCGGCCTACACGGCCGGGGAGGCCGCGGGCAGCGGGGAGCCCGCGGCCGTCTGAGGCGTCAGGCGAGGAGGGCGGCGGTGTGGCGGCCCGCGGCGGCGGCGGCGAGGAAGTAGGGGAGGTCCTCGTCGAGGCGGCGGCCCATGGTGGACAGCCGGACGCCCCAGTCCTCCTCGGCGGCGCCGAGGGTCTCGCGGAGGCCGTCGACGGGGACGGGGACGAGGCGGTGGCGGTCGCCCAGGGGCGCGGCGGCGGCGGCGACGCGGGCGCCGAAGGGGCCGCCGAGTTCGGGGACGGGGATGTCGGCGGCGGCGAGGGCGACGCGGCCGTAGGCGGTGAGGGAGTGGTGGGAGACGCCGATGTGGCGTTCGCGCTTGTCGCCTTCGCTGACGCGCAGGGACCCGACGGGGCGGCCGCCGAGGACGGACGCGGCGTTGACGGCCTCCCCGGCCGTGACGCCCGAGAAGCCCCAGCGGGTGCCCGTCCCGAGGTTCCCGGGGCCTTGTGCGAGGACGGCGGCGTCGGCGCCCAGGATGAGGCGTGCGGCGAGGAGGCCGGTGTGGACGGTGACGGCTTCGAGGTCGCCGCCGAAGGCCTGCCCGGCGGTGACGGTGCCGGCGAGGACGCCGGCGTCCTTGAGGCGGGCGATGGACATGGAGAACCAGGACGGCAGCGCCCCGCCGTCCGGCATGACGTACACGACGCGGGCGGACGGCCGCTCGGCCAGGAGCGCGGCGAGGATCGGCGGGAGCGCGGAGTGCAGGTCGGCGATGACGACGGGCATGCCGCCGAGTGAGTCGGCGTCGCGGAGGACGTCGTGGTGGGGGGAGTCCTGCTCGTCGGCGCCGAGGACGGTGGCCTGCAGGGGCGTGTAGCGGGCCTTGACGAGGTGGCCGGGGCCGGCCGGGTCGGGCGGGAGCCGGTCGGGGATGGCGACGACCATGGCGTAGCCGCCGGTGCCGAGGCCCATCGCCAAGGCCGTAGTGTTGAGCAGGACGGTGTCGCCGGGTTCGGGACGTCCCACGAGGGCGGGATAGGCCAGGGCGCGGTGCGTGCCGTCGCCCCCGATCGAGACGTTCAGCTCGACCGCCCCGGGCCATTCGCGGCGGATGTCCTCAACTGTGCCTTTGCGCCATCGGATCACACCGGGAAACGGTAGCGTCCTGAACGGCGGGGCGCGGCCGTGGACGGCCGGACCCGCCGAGCGCGGTTCAGGGGTCGATGGAGCGATGAGGTGGTGACGAGGTGTCGCGGCGCAAGACCGAGCGGCTGCTCAATCTGGTGGTCTGCCTGCTCGCCACCCGGCGCTATCTGACGGCCGAGCAGATCCGCCGCGCGGTGCCCGGCTACCCGGACTCCGACGAGGCGTTCAAGCGGATGTTCGAGCGGGACAAGGAGGAGCTGCGGGAGCTGGGCGTGCCGCTGGAGGTGGGCAGCGACCAGCAGGGCGGCGGCGGTGAGGAGATCGGGTACCGGATCCCGCCGCAGGCCTACGAGCTTCCCGACATCCATCTGTCGCCGGACGAGGCGGCGGTGCTGGGGCTGGCGGCGCGGGTGTGGCAGCGGGCCAGCATGGCGGAGGCGGCGTCCGGGGCGCTGCTGAAGCTGCGGGCGGCGGGAGTGGAGACCGACGCGCCGGCGGCGGTGGGCATCGAGCCGCGGGTCGACACGCAGGATCCGGCGTTCCCGGCGCTGTGGGAGGCGGTGCGGGACGGGCGGCCGGTCGCGTTCGACTACCAGGGGATCGGGCGGACGTCGGTCGTGCGGCGGCATCTGGAGCCGTGGGGCGTGGTGAGCCGGCGGGGCCGCTGGTACGTGGTGGGGTTCGACCGGGACCGTGACGAGCAGCGGGTGTTCCGGCTGAGCCGGATCGCCGGGGACGTGGCGGCGGACGGGCCGGCCGGGTCGGTGACCGTCCCCGACGGGGTGGACGTGCGGCGCATCGCGTTCGACTGGGGCGATCCGGTGAGCGAGCCGCGCCCGGCGGCGGTGCTGCTGCGGGCGGGTGCGGCGCAGGGGCCGCGGCGGTGGGCCAGGGACGTGCGGCCCGCGCAGGACGGGCCCGCCGACGGGGAATGGGACGAGGCGACCCTCACGTTCCGTGACGCGGACCGGTTCGCGCCGTATCTGGCGCGGTTCGCCGACGACGTGGTGGTGCTGGATCCGCCGGACCTGCGGGAAGCGGTGATCCAGCATCTGAAGTCGGTGCTGGCCGGGCAGCAGGGGGCGGCCGGGATGGACGGGACGGACGGGACGGTGAACGGCCGGTGACCGCGAAGGCGACCGCGAAGGCGACCGGGAGGAGCGCCGCGAAGGGGCCGGCGACGACGTCGACGGACCGGCTGGGGCGGCTGCTGGCGCTCGTCCCGTACGTGGTGAACCGCGACTCGGTGGCGCTGGAGGAGGCGGCCGCCGCGTTCGGGGTGACGGAGAAGCAGCTGATCGACGACCTGAACCTGCTGTGGTGCGTGGAGCTGCGGGCGCCGGATCCGTACTGCCCGATCGACCTGTCCTACGAGGGCGGGGAGATCACGGTGGCGGAGGCGGAGTCGATCGCGCGGCCGCTGCGGCTGAAGGTGGACGAGGCGTCGGCGCTTCTGGTGGCGCTGCGGATGCTCGCGGGCATCCCCGGCCTGGACGACCGGGACGCGCTCAGCAGGGTGATCGCCAAGCTGGAGAACGCGGCGGGCGCGGCGGCGGCGGTGTCCAGCCAGGTCGCGGTGGAGGTGGACGCGTACGGCGGGTCGGACGACCCGGGGCGCAGCGGTCTCGGCACGCTGCGGGACGCGATCGCCCGGGGCCGCCGCGTGCACCTGACGTACTACGTCCCGGCGCGGGACGAGAACACCGAACGCGATGTGGACCCGATGCGGCTGCTGGTCGTGGAGGGCAACACCTACCTGGAGGGCTGGTGCCGCCGGGCGGAGGCGGTGCGGCTGTTCAAGCTCGACCGGATCGCCGATCTGGCGGTGCTGGACGTGCCGGCGAGCGTGCCGGACGACGCCGAGCCGATCGACGTGGACGCGGGCCTGTTCCGCCCGTCGCCGCAGGACGAGGCGGTGACGCTGGAGCTGACGCCGCGGGGCCGGTGGGTGGCCGACTACTACCCGTGCGAGAGCGTCGAGGAGCTGGGGGAGGGGCGGCTGCAGGTGGTGCTGCGCACGCCCGACACCCGGTGGGTGCGGGGCCTGGCGCTGCGGCTCGGCGACCAGGGGCGGGTCGTGTCGCCCGCGCGGCTGGCGTCGGGGATCCGCGAGGACGCGGTGCGGGCGCTGGCCCGCTACGGCATGGCCTGAGCGGATCGGCTACCGTGGCGGTGTGGCGTGGGTTGCGGTGTCGGTGTCGCTGGGCTTCCTCGGCCTGGCCGTGCTCGCCTGGTGCGCGTTCAAGGTGTGGCTGGGCGTGCGGCGTTTCGGGCGTGAACTGGAGCGGACGAGGCGGCGGCTGGAACCGAAACTGTCGGTGCTGCGCGATGAAGTCCCCCGGATGGAGGAAACGCGTGCGTCACAATCACCCGAAGACGGCGTACGATCGTCCTGAGCGCCCCTGCTGAAGAGGAATGTCATGGCTGGACTTGGCACGACCGAGATTCTGATCATCCTGGCAGTCGTTCTGCTGCTGTTCGGATCGGCGAAGCTCCCGACGCTCGCGCGGTCGCTGGGCAAGTCGGCGCGGATCCTGAAGGCGGAGACCAAGGGCCTGCACGACGACGACGACGGCGACGCGGACGGCAGGACGGCCAAGGCCGCCGGGTCCGCGCAGGAGGGGCAGGCCCCGCGGGACGAGGCGGCCGGCGACGCCCAGCGTGCCCGCGGCGCGCTCGGCGCCGGCGAGCCGATCCAGGGCGTGCCGGTCTCGGACCCCGGCAGGGCCCACAAGGGCGGCTGACCGCCGCACGCGACCGCCGCCCGCCCCCGACCTGAATGCCGACGATGAAGCTGAGCAGGAGCGACACCGCCCCCGAAGGTCGCATGCCTCTCTTGGAGCATCTCCGTGAGCTGCGCAACCGGCTGATCAAGGCGATCCTGGGCCTGGTGCTCGGTGCGATCGTCGGGTGGATCCTTTTCGAGCCGATCTGGGACTTCCTCAAGCAGCCGTACACGCGGATCCCGGCCGAGCACTGCCTGGAGGGCAAGTGCGACCTGGTCGTGCACGGGATCTTCGACGGGTTCTTCGTCCGGCTGAAGGTCTCGCTGATGGTCGGGGCGGTGCTGTCGTCGCCGGTGTGGCTGTACCAGCTCTGGGCGTTCGTCGCGCCGGGCCTGTACAACAAGGAGCGCCGCTGGACGTATGTGTTCCTGGCGGCGGCGGTTCCGCTGTTCTGCCTCGGCGCGGCGCTGGCGTACGTGACGATGGACAAGGGCCTGGAGATCTTCATCGGGCTCGCGCCGGGCGACACGACCGTCCTGGTCGGCGTCCAGGACTATCTCGGCTACGCGCAGGCGATGCTGTTCATCTTCGGGCTGACGTTCGAGCTGCCGCTGTTCGTGGTGATGCTGAACCTCGCCGGCGTTCTCACCCACGAGCGGATCCGCAAGTCGCGGCGGATGCTGGTCTTCGGCGTGTTCGTGTTCGCCGCGATCGCCACCCCCAGCCAGGACCCGTTCACGATGCTGGCGCTGGCGCTCCCGACGATCGTGCTGTTCGAGGTCGCCGAGCTGATCGCGTTCCTGCACGACCGCCGCCGGGCCCGCGAGCCCGACCCGTACGAGGGCCTGGCCGACGACGAGGTGTCCCCGCTGGACCTGGAGAAGATCGACGCGGAGCTGGAGAAGGGCGGCCGGACCGGCTGACGTTCCGCGCCGTCCGGCCCGGCTCGGGAACTGATTGGGAATCGGGCCGGTCGGAACCGTAGGCTCGAAGGCATGACCTCCCCCGACACGACGTCGGCCGGGCAGACCCCGGCCCAGCGGTACGCCGCCTACCGTGAGCGCACCGAGGGCAGCGGCCCGGCCCTGCTGGACTTCCGCACCCTGTACGACTTCGACCTGGACCCGTTCCAGATCGAGGCGTGCCAGGCGCTGGAGGGCGGCAGCGGCGTCCTGGTCGCCGCGCCCACCGGATCGGGAAAGACGGTGGTGGGGGAGTTCGCCGTGCACCTCGCCCTCACCGGCGGCACCAAATGCTTCTACACCACGCCGATCAAGGCGCTGTCGAACCAGAAGTACGCCGACCTCGTCCGCCGCTACGGGCCCGAGAAGGTGGGGCTGCTCACCGGCGACAACAGCGTCAACGGCGAGGCGCCGATCGTCGTGATGACGACCGAGGTGCTGCGCAACATGCTGTACGCGGGGTCGCACACCCTCGGCGGGCTGGCGTTCGTGGTGATGGACGAGGTGCACTACCTCGCCGACCGGTTCCGCGGCGCCGTCTGGGAAGAGGTGATCATCCACGTTCCCGAGTCGGTGCGGATCGTGGCGCTGTCGGCGACGGTCAGCAACGCCGAGGAGTTCGGCGAGTGGCTCCAGGAGGTCCGCGGCGACACGTCGGTGATCGTCGATGAGCACCGTCCCGTCCCGCTGTTCCAGCACATGCTGGTCGGCGCCCGCCTGTACGACCTCTTCGTCGACACCGGCAAGGGCGGGGACCGGCAGGCCCGGCTGAACCCGCAGCTCACCCGGATGGCGGTGGAGGAGGTCCGCCGCGCCAAGGTCAACCAGGGGCGCCGCACCGGGCGCCGCCGCACGGCCCGCCCGCAGCGGTTCCGGCCCCCGCCGCGGGCCGACGTGATCGAGCGGCTGGAACGCGCCGGGCTGCTCCCGGCGATCACGTTCATCTTCAGCCGCGCCGGCTGCGACGCCGCCGTCCTGCAGTGCCTGCACGCCGGGATCCGGCTCACCTCCAAGGAGGAGGCCGAGGAGATCCGCGCGCACGCCGAGCTGCGCACCGCCGACATCGCCGCGGAGGACCTGCGGATCCTCGGGTACGGCGACTTCCTCGCCGCCCTCGAACGCGGCGTCGCCGCCCACCACGCCGGGATGCTGCCGACGTTCAAGGAGATCGTCGAGGAGCTGTTCACCCGCGGGGTGATCAAGGCGGTGTTCGCGACGGAGACGCTCGCGCTCGGCATCAACATGCCCGCCCGCACCGTCGTGATCGAGAAGCTCGACAAGTGGAACGGCGAGGCGCACGTCGACCTCACGCCCGGCGAGTACACGCAGCTGACGGGCCGCGCCGGGCGCCGCGGCATCGACGTCGAGGGGCACGCCGTCGTGGTGTGGGGGCCGAGTGTGGAGCCGGCGTCGGTCGCGGGCCTGGCCGGCACCCGCACCTACCCGCTGAACTCCAGCTTCCGGCCGTCGTACAACATGGCCGTCAACCTCGTCGGCGCCGTCGGCATCGAACGCGCCCGCACGCTGCTGGAGGAGTCGTTCGCGCAGTTCCAGGCCGACCGCGCCGTCGTCGGCCTGGCCCGGCAGGTGCACAAGAACGAGGAGGCCCTCGACGGGTACGCCAAGGCCGCCGAGTGCCATCTCGGGGACTTCATGGAGTACGCGGCGATGCGGCGGCGGCTGTCGGACCGCGAGGCGGAGCTGTCGCGGGAGCGGGCCGGCGCCCGCCGCGCCGAGGCCGCGAAGTCCCTGGAGCACCTGCGGCCCGGGGACGTCATCATCGTGCCGTCGGGGCGCCGCTCCGGCCTCGCCGTCGTCCTGGACCCCGGCGTCGGGCGCCGCTCCGACGGGCCCGCGCCGCTCGTGCTGACGGTGAACCGGTCGGTGCAGCGCCTGTCGATCCAGGACTTCCCCCGCGCCGTCGAACCCGTCGACCGGGTCCGGATCCCCAAGTCGTTCAGCCCACGCAACCCGCAGGACCGCCGCGACCTGGCGTCCACGCTGCGAAACAAGGTCCCCGACGACGTGCGGGCCCGCAAGCGGTCCCGGGCCGACTCCGCCGCCGCCGACGACGACGCGGAGATCACCCGGCTGCGCGCGGACCTGCGCCGCCACCCTGTGCACGGCTGCGACCAGCGGGAGGAGCACGCACGGTGGGCGGAGCGGTACCACCGCCTCGACCGCGAGACCGAGCAGCTGCGCCGCCGCGTCGAGGGCCGCTCCCAGGTCATCGCGCGGACGTTCGACCGGGTCTGCGCCGTCCTGCAGCAGCTCGGGTACCTGGAGGGCGACTCGGTCACCGAGGAGGGCCGCCGCCTCGGCCGCATCTACAACGAGCTGGACCTGCTGACCGCCGAGAGCCTCCGCGAGGGCCTGTGGGAGAAGCTCGGCCACGCCGAGCTGGCGGCGTGCGTGTCCGCGCTGGTGTACGAGTCGCGGCAGCCCGACGACGCCGCACCGCCCCGCACGCCCGCGGGTCCCGCGCAGGACGCCCTCGCGGCGATGGTGCGGCTGTGGGGCGTGCTAGAGGCCGTCGAGCACGACAACCGGGTGTCGTTCCTCCGCGAGCCCGACCTGGGGTTCGCGTGGACGGCATACCGGTGGGCCAAGGGCGACGACCTCGATGAGGTCCTCCTCGAAAGCGACCTGACCGCGGGCGACTTCGTCCGCGCCGTGAAGCAGCTCCTGGACCTGCTCGGCCAGGTCGCCGACGCCGCCCCGCCGAACAGCCACATCCGCAAGACCGCCCGCCGCGCCATGGACGCCATGCGCCGCGGCGTCGTGGCCTACTCGTCGGTGGGGTGATCGGCGGGCAGCGCCAGGTCGGTGATCATCTGGGCGGCGAAGGCGCCGCGGGCGGCGACCGCCGCCCACAGGACGGGGGCGACGGCCGCGAGCGCGACCCATCCGATGCCGTGCACCAGCAGTGAGATCAGCGCGGCGACGGCGGCGATGCCGGCGGCGGTGACGGCGGCGGCGAGCCCGGCGCGCAGCGGGCCGGGGCCGTCGGCGGCGGCGTCGGTCAGCCCGAACTGGTGCAGCACGCACATGATCAGCGCGAGTGCGCCGAGGGTGACCGCGCCGGTGGCGTAGAGGGTGACGGCGAGGCCGGAGGTGAGGAAGACGGCCACGTGCCCGGCGACGGCCGCCGCGTCGGCGGCGCGCACGAACTCCGGGAAGTCCGCGAACGCGGCGGGGTCGGCCGACACGAACCGCTTCCACCCGTCGCCGCCGGGTCCGTGGACGACGGCCAGGCACATCGCCAGGCACCCGAAGAGCACCTGGCAGGCCGCCCACCGGGACCGTCCCGCGGCCAGCAGGAACCGGGTCGCCAGGAAACCCGCGGCGGTGAGCGCGATCTCCGCCGCCGCCAGCGCGGCCAGAGGGACGCCGTCGCGGTGGTGCAGCGTCGCCCACCGCGGATAGGCGTGCGCCACCAGCAGGCTCGCCGGGACGAACACGACGACGCTGTAGGTCATCGCGAGCATGAAGTACCGGCCCGTCACACCCCGGGCGGGGCGCGGTTCGGGACCGGCGCCGCCCAGCTGGTGCGCCGCGGCCAGCGCGATGCCCGCCCCGGCCGCGTACGACCAGGGCAGGTCGGCGAAGACGCCCAGCATCGGCGAACCTCCCGGGGGTGTGTCAGGCGTGGGCGCGGCGGCGGGAGCGGCGGGCAGACAGCGTCCGGTCGACGCGGTGGCTCGCCAGCTTGACCAGGAGCGGCTGGGGCGGGCGCCGCAGCGGGCCGGGCGTCAGGTGGTGCAGGTCGGTGGCCGTCCGCAGCAGCAGGTCCGCGGTGCGGCGGCGGTTGTGCGTCCACGGCAGCCCGTAATGCGCGCGCAGCGTCTCGGGCAGCAGCGCCGCGGTGAGCAGGCGGAACACGGCCATGGCCGGGGCCAGGGGGCGCAGCTTGCGGGGCCACAGGACGGCGGCGGCGACCTCGCGGGCGGTGTCGGTCACCTCCAGCCCGGCGAGCGTCTCGGCCATGTAGGCGCGGAACGCGGCCAGGTCGGCGGGCTGCGACTCCAGCGGGCAGCCGAGCACCTCGGCCACGATGCGGGACTGGCGGTAGTACTCCTCGGCCAGGTCCGGCTCGTCGTCGCCGGGCCGCATGACGTGCTCGTAGATGTGCAGGGCCGAGTCGATGAGGGTCGCGTTCACCCACAGCTGAAGGTCGGCGTCGTTGCCGGAGTAGCCGTCGCCGCGGACGGTCGCGTGGATGCCGCGGACCTTCGCGGCGATCCGCGCGACCTCCTCCGGCGTCCCGTAGGTGACGATCAGCAGGAAGTCGAGGGTGCCGAACAGCCGCGCCAGGGGACGGTCGGCGAAGTCGCTGTGCTCGGCGACGCCGCGGGCCACCCGCGGGTGCGCGAGCTGCATCAGCAGGGCACGGCCGGCGCCGAGGCCGATGAGCGGCTCGGCGGCGAGAGCGCGCAGCACGTCCCGGTCGGCGAGCCGGTCGGCGAGGCGTTCCGGCGCGGGCATCTGCGGTGTGGCGGGCACGGGGCCTCCCGGCGGGTTCGGATCCTGGCGGCCATCCTCGCCCAGTTATTGGCAAACGGTCAATAAGTGCCCCAGGACGGGCGAAGATGTCCCAAAGTCGGGAAATCGTCACAACCGGTGGTGATTGGTGCCACAATCGGTGCGCCCGATCACTAGGGAGGGCCGTGGGACCAGCGAGCACGGTGGTGCCCACGTGTTTCACGAGAAAGGTCCCGACCGTGGCCATCCGCGACAAGATGCGCGCCAACGCGGCCCACGTCCTCCAGGAAGGCGAGAACGTCCAGGCGGTGTTCGGCGCCCAGACCACCAGCCAGTACTTCGCCTTGCTGTCCTACTGGATCATCATCTTCAGCAACGCCTACCGGGTCGTCGTCGTCACCGACCGGCGCATCCTGGTGTGCCGTTCCGGGCGCATGCGCATGACGCCGGTCAACGAGGTCCTGCGCGAACTGCCGCGCAACACCCGCATCGGCCCGCCGAGCGGCCTGTGGTGGCGCTGCGAGACGCTCGGCGAGCGCCTGTACGTCCACAAGCGCTTCCACAAGGACGTCAACGCCTCCGACGGCGTCGCCGCCTGACGGCACCGCCGGACGGCGCGCCCTCCCGCCGCGGCGGGAGGGCGCCTGCGCGTCTCAGGAGGGTGCGGCGCCTCAGGGAGGTGCGGTGTGTCAGGACGTCCGGGCGTTCAGCGCGGCGACCTGCTCGGCGCCGAGGGCGACGCCCGCGGCGGCGACGTTCTCCTCCAGATGCGCCACGGTGGACGTCCCGGGGATCGGCAGCATCACCGGGGAGCGCGCCAGCAGCCACGCCAGGCTGACCTGCGCCGGGGTGGCGCCGGTGGCGCGGGCGATCTCGTCCACCGGCCCGCCCGGCTCGGCCAGCTTGCCCGCCGCGATCGGGAACCACGGGATGAACCCGATGCCCTGCGCCTCGCAGTGCTCCAGGACGTCCTCGGACCCGCGGTCGGTGAGGTTGTAGCGGTTCTGTACCGTGACGATCTCCGCCGTGCGGCGGGCGTCCTCGATCTCCCGCACGCTCACCTCCGACAGACCGATCGAGGCGATCTTGCCCTCATCGCGCAGCGCCGCCAGCTCGCCGACCTGGTCGGCGAGCGGCACCTCCGGGTCGATCCGGTGCAGCTGGAACAGCCCGATCCGCTCCACGCCCAGGCGCCGGAGGCTCATCTCCACCTGCTGGCGCAGGTAGGCGGGACGGCCCAGCGTGTGCCACCGGTTCGGACCCGTCCGCACGAAACCCGCCTTGGTCGCGACCAGCAGGCCGTCCGGGTAGGGGTGCAGCGCCTCCCGGATGATCTCCTCGCTGTGGAACGGGCCGTAGGAGTCGGCGGTGTCGATGAAGTCCACGCCCAGGTCGACGGCGCGGCGCAGCACCCGCACCGCCTCCGCGCGGTCGCGCGGCGGCCCCCACACCCCCGGGCCGGTCAGGCGCATCGCGCCGTACCCGAGGCGGTGGACGGACCGGCCTGCGACGGTGAACTCGCCGGACGCGTGCGCCGGTGCGGAAACGGGAAGCGACATGATCCCGACCCTACCGGGGTCCGCGGGCATGGTTCCCCCGTCCTGATGTGGGAACCCCTGTCCGCCGGGACCACTTCCCCCTGCGAAGGTCGGAGGCGGATCCACCCCAGGGATGAACCGCGCCCGGTGTCCGGGACGCTACCGTGATCCCGATCACGGTTTTCGTCAGTGAAACATCCAGGATGTGTGCATGATCGAGGCGGAGAACCTCACCAAACGCTATGGCGGCAAGGTCGCCGTGGACGATCTTTCCTTCACCGTCGCCCCCGGGCGGGTGACCGGCTTCCTCGGCCCGAACGGCGCCGGGAAGTCCACCACCATGCGGCTGCTGCTCGGCCTGGACCGGCCGGACCGCGGCGACGCCCGCATCCACGGCGTCCACTACCGCGACCTGCCCGCCCCGCTGCGCTCCGTCGGCGCGCTGCTGGAGGCCAAGGCCGTCCACACCGGCCGCAGCGCCCACAGCCACCTGCTGGCACTCGCCCAGACGCAGGGCATCGGCAAGAAGCGCGTCGACGAGGTCGTCGAACTCGTCGGCCTCACCGGCGTCGCCCGCAAGCGCGCCGGGGGCTTCTCCCTCGGCATGGGGCAGCGGCTCGGCATCGCCGCCGCGCTCCTCGGCGACCCGTCGGTGCTGATCCTGGACGAGCCCGTCAACGGCCTCGACCCGGAGGGCATCGTCTGGATCCGCACCCTGATGCAGCGGCTCGCGTCCGAGGGGCGGACCGTGTTCGTCTCCAGCCACCTCATGAACGAGATGGCCGTCACCGCCGAGCACCTCATCGTCATCGGGCGCGGCAGGCTCATCGCCGACTGCTCCACCGAGGACTTCGTCGAGCGCAGCACCGAGAAGATGGTGACCGTCCGCAGCCCCGACGCCGGCCGGCTCGCCGACGTCCTCACCGCCGAGGGCGCCAAGGTGCGGGCCGACGGCGACTCCCTGCTCACCGTCACACAGATGGAGGCGCCCCGCGTCGGGGAACTCGCCGCCGCCGAGGGAGCCGTCCTGCACGAGCTCACCCCGATGCGCGGCTCGCTGGAGGCCGCGTTCATGGAACTGACCCGCGAGAGCGTCGAGTACGGCGCGGCCGGTGGGCCCGCCCCCGGCGCGATCCCGCCCGGCACCGATCTCGATGCGGGTCCCGCCGAGAAGGGGGAGACCCGATGACCGCCGCCACCACCGAGCCCGCCGCGCAGCCCGCCGGCGACCCCGCCGCGCACCCGCGGCCCGGCTTCACACGGCTCCTGCTCGCCGAATGGACGAAGATCCGCACGGTCCGCTCCACCCTGTGGACGCTGATCCTGCTCGTCATCGTCAGCCTCGGGTTCACCACCCTGCTGGTGGGCCTGACCATGGCGCAGTGGGACGACATGACCGCCGCCGACCGGGCGTCGGTCTCCGCGGACCCGGTCAGCTTCATCCTCGGCAGCGGGTTCTTCCTCGGCCAGCTGACCGTCTGCGTGCTCGGCGTCCTGGTGATCGCCTCGGAGTACTCCACCGGCATGATCCGCGCCAGCCTGCTGGCGGTGCCGCGGCGGCTGCCGATGCTGTGGGCCAAGGCCCTGGTGTTCGCTCTGATCGTCCTCGCCGTCGGTCTCGCGGTGTCGTTCACGTCGTTCTTCATCGGCTCGGCGCTCATCGGCGACAAGATGCAGGTGTCGCTCGGGGACGAGGGCGTGCTGCGCGCCGTCGTCGGCGGCGGCCTCTACCTGGCGATGCTCGGGCTGTTCGCCCTGGCCATCGGCGCGATCGTGCGGCACACCGCCGGCGCCATCACCGGCGTGATCGGGTTCGTGCTCGTGCTGGCGCCCCTCGCCATGCTGCTGCCCGGCAAGATCGGCGACTACATCTACTCCTACCTGCCCTCGGAGGCGGGCTACCTGATCACCAAGGCGCAGCAGGGCGAGGACGACCTGCTGACGCCCTGGCAGGGGTACGGCGTGTTCGCGCTCTGGACGTTCGCGCTCCTCGCGCTGGCAGCGTTCCTCCTCAAACGCCGCGACGCGTAACCCGCACCACCCGGACGTCCCCGCGCCGCCGAACCGGCCAGGCGCGGGGACGTTCCGCATTCTCAGGGCCCGTCCCGCATCCGACCGTTGCATGGTGCAAGAGTCCGGCGTACGCTCCAATTAAGCAGTCGCTTAAAGCAAGCGACCAAGAGGTGGGGGAGAGCATGGCCGGCGACGAGGTTCCGACGCGGATCCGGCTGCTGGACGCGGCCGTCGCGGTGATGGCCGAGAGCGGCTGGTCCGGGGTGACCTCGCGTGGGGTGGCGGAGCGGGCGCGGGCCAACAACGCGCTCGTGCACTACTACTTCGGGTCGGTGGACGCGCTCCGGCGGGCCGCGGTGACGCACGCCGTGGAGCTGGAGCTGGCCGGCCCCGTCGAGGCGATCCTCCGGAACGAGGACGTGCTGGACGGCGTCGCCGACGCCGTCCGGGCCCTCATCGACCGCGGTCCCGGCTCCTCCGGGCAGCGCGTGCTCGTCGAGGCGCTGATGCACGGTCTCCGCGACGGCGAACTGCGCGAGGAGAGCGAGCGGCAGATCCGGATGTTCCGGGACCTGCTGTCGGCCCGGCTCGCCGAGAACCGGGCGGCGGGCCTGCTGCGCGCCGACGCCGATCCCGAAGGCCTCGCCGTGGTGCTCGCCGCGCTGATCGACGGGCTGCTGCTGCATGTGCTGATCGACGCCGGGACCGACGTCGGCGGCCCGATGGCCGGGCTGCTCGCCCTGCTGCGCCCGGCCGGCGCCCACGGCGACCACGGCGCCCACGGCGGCGAAGCAGACAAAGCAGGCGACGCAGGCGAAGGAGACGACCATGAGGCGTCGTGACCGCGGGCGGCCGGCGGTCCGGGAGGACGGCCCGGCCCCCGCCGGTGCCCCCGCCGTGCTGCTGCGCGGGGCCGGCAAGACCTACGGCGCCGGCCACGCCGAGGTGCGCGCGCTGCGCGAGGTGGACCTGGAGGTGCGGCGCGGCGAGTTCGTCGTCCTGCTCGGCCCGTCCGGGTCCGGCAAGACGACCCTGCTCAACCTCATCGGCGGGATCGAGCCCGCCACCGCCGGCGTCGTCGTCGCGGGCGGCCGCGACATCTCCGGCCTGGACGAGGACGCCCGCACCGCCTACCGCCGCGACACCGTCGGCTTCGTGTTCCAGTTCTTCAACCTCGTCCCGTCGCTGACCGCCCTGGAGAACGTCCGGCTCGTCGCCGAGCTCACCGGACGCGGCGGGCGGGAGCGCTCCGCCGCCGCGCTGGAGGCCGTCGGGCTCGCGGGCCGCGGCGGCCACTTCCCCGCTCGGCTGTCGGGCGGCGAGCAGCAGCGCGTCGCGATCGCCCGCGCGATCGCCAAGGACCCCGAACTGCTGCTGTGCGACGAGCCGACCGGCGCGCTGGACCTGGAGACCGGACGCGGCGTCCTGCACGTCCTGCAGGACCTCAACCGGCGGGGCCGCACGGTCCTGGTCGTCACCCACAACGCCGCGATCGCCGCCATCGCGCACCGTGTCGTGCGGATGCGCTCCGGCCGCGTCGCCGAGGTGACGACCACCGCGGAGCCCGCCACCGCCGACGAGGTGTCCTGGTGAGCGAGGTGTCCCGGTGAGCACGCTCAACGTCAAGCTGCGGCGCGACCTGCGCCGCCGCCCCGCCCAGCTGGTGTCGGTGGTCGTGCTGGTCATGCTCGGCGTCGCGCTGTTCGGCGCGTCCTACGACGCCTACAAGAACCTGGACTCCGGATACCAGGACCTTTTCGCCGAGTACCGGTTCGCGGACCTGACGCTGTCGGGCGGCGACACCGCCGCGATCGCGCGGGAGGCCCGGTCGCGGCCCGGCGTGCGGGCCGCCGTCGCCCGCACCGTCGCCGACGTGCCGATGCGGACACCGGACGGGAACACCTTCGTCGGCCGCGTCGCCGGGTTCCCCGCCGGATCGCAGCCGGACGTCAACCGGGTCAAGGTGCTCAAGGGCCGGTACCTGGACCCCGCCGCGCCGTCCGGCGTCCTCGCCGACAAGCACCTCGCCGAGGACGCCGGCCTGGAACCGGGCGCGAACGTGTCGGTGTGGGACGGGCGGGCGTGGCGGAGGCTCGGCGTGCGCGGAACCGCGTCCTCGCCCGAATACCTCTGGCCCGCACCCAGCCGGCAGGACATCCTGCCCGCGCCCGGATCGTTCGGCGTCCTGTACGTTCCCGAGCCGCTCGCCCGCCGGATCGCCGGCACGGACACGCCCAACGAGGTGGCCGTCCACTACACCGCCGCCGGACGCGACCACGCCGCGCGGCTCGGCGCCTCCCTCACCGCGGCCGCCCGGGAACACGGCGCGGTCGCCGCGGTCACCCGCGCCGAGCAACCCAGCAACGCGACCCTCGCGCAGGACATCAAGGGGTTCTCCCAGCTGGCCGTGATGTTCCCGCTGCTGTTCCTCGCCGCCGCCGGCGTCGCCGTCTACGTCGTGCTGACCCGCCGTGTGGCACGCGACCGCGTCATCATCGGGACGTTGCGCGCCGGCGGGTTCCGCCGCCGCACGGTCGTGGCGCACTACCTGGCCACCGGCGTCGCGGCCGGGCTCGCCGGGGCGCTTCCCGGCGTCGCCGCCGGGCTCGCGCTGGCCGGGTCGGTCACCCGCCTGTACGGCGACGCGATCGGCCTGCCCGAGACGACGGTGACCGTCCGCGCCACCACCATGCTGTCCGGGCTGGCGTTCGGGCTGGCCGCGGGCGGCCTCGCGGCGCTGGCGCCCGCGGTGTCGGCGGCCCGCGTCCCGCCCGCCGAGGCGATGCGCGGGACCGTCCCGTCCACCGGGGGAGCGGGCCTGATCGCCCGCCTGGAGCGGTCCGTGCCCGCCGCCGGGCGGCTGCCCGCCGGGGCGTGGCTGGTGCTGCGCGGCCCCACCCGCCAGTTCCGCCGCACCCTCTACACCATGACCGGCGTCGTCCTCGCGCTCGTGCTCATCCTCGTGTCGTGGGGGATGCTCGACTCGTCGCAGGCGACCGTGTCCCGGCAGTTCGACCAGGTCCAGCGGCAGGACGCCGAACTCACCCTCGGCCGTCCCCCCGACGCCGCCGCCCTGGCCGCGATCTCGGGGACCGAGGGTGTGCGGGCCGCCGAACCGTCCGCGCACCTGCCCGCCACGATCACCGCCGGCGACCGGGGCTACACCACCACCGTCGTCGGGCTGCCCGCCGCCACCCGGATGCACCGGTTCCTCACCCCCGGCGGCGGCGAGCGGTCCCTGCCCGCCGGCGGCGCGCTGCTCGGCGCGGCGCTGCGCGACGAGCTCGGCGTGAACGCCGGCGACCGCGTCGGGCTGCGCCTCGCCGGCGGCCGGACCGTCACCACGACCGTCGCCGGGTTCGTGGACGAGCCGCTCGGCACCTACGCCTACGCGACGCTGGACCAGGTCGCCGCCTGGGCGCCGTCCGCGCGGCCCACATCCGTGCTCGTCCGGTTCGGGCCGGACGCCGACCGCGCCGCGGCCGAGCGCGCCCTGTCGGCCCAGCCCGGCGTCGTCGCCTACACCGACTCCCAGGCCCTCAAGAAGACCATGGACGAGTACATGAACCTGTTCTACGTGTTCATCGCGGTCATGCTCGCGTTCGGCGGGCTGCTGGCCTTCACCGTCCTGTTCGCGACGCTGTCGGTGAACCTCTCCGAACGCGGCACCGAACTGGCCACACTGCGCGCCGCCGGTGTCGGCCGGCGGCGGCTGGCCCGCCTGGTCACCGCCGAGAACCTCCTCGTCGTGGCGGCGGGCGCCGTCCCCGGGCTGATCATCGGGAGGATCGCCACCGGCGCGTTCCTGGGCGCGTTCAACAGCGACCTGATGTCCCTGCACACCGAGATCCGGCCTGCCACGTTCGCCTGGTCGGCGCTCGCCGTGATCGTGGTCGCCCACCTGGCGCAGCGACCCGGCCTGCGGGGCCTGGCCCGCATGGACCTCGGCACGCTCGTCCGGGAAAGGGCCGGCTGACGCACGGCGGCGCGATTGAAGGGCCCGGCAGGGGTAAGCGTCCCGGCATGGCTGTTTCGGCGGAAGGCACCAGGCACGGCGAGCGGACGGAGGCGGGCGCCGCGGCCCGCGGCGGGGACGCGTTCCGGCGCGCCCTCGCCGGCCGCGTGGACGGCGAGATCCGGTTCGACCCCGGCACCCGCGCCGCCTACGCCCACGACGCGTCCGACTACCAGCAGCCGCCCATCGGGGTGGTGGTGCCGCGGACGGTCGGAGCACCGTGCCGCGCGCCCTGCCGTCGGAGCCGCCCGCCCTGGAGGGCATGGACGAAAGGCCGCCCGCCGCGCCCGAGCTGATGGAGGGCGACGACGTCGAGGACGACGTCAAGCGGCTCCGCGACCAGACCAGGACCCTCGCCGAACTCCTCGCCGGCCTGCTGCCCGGGGAGCGCCGGTGACCACCCGGGCACGTGGCGCGCCGCGTCCGCGGCACTGTAGAAAGTCGTCATGAGCGAACATGCCGGCGACGGCGCCGACGAGGTCACCTCGGCGGTGCTGACGGCGTCCCGGCTCCTGGTGGCGATCTCCGTGCGCTCCCTGGCCGCCGTCGAGGACACCGTGACGCTGCCGCAGTTCCGGCTGCTCGTCGTGCTGTCCTCGCAGGGCACGTCCAAGCTCGTCACGCTGGCCGGGCTGCTGGAGGTCAACCCCTCCACCGCGATGCGGATGGTGGACCGGCTGGCCGCGGCCGGCCTGGTGGACCGGCAGGCCAGCCCGCACAGCGGGCGCGAGGTCAGCATCCAGCTCACCGGCGCCGGCCGGGCCATCGTCGACGACGTCACCGCCCGCCGCCGCGCCGGCATCGCCGAGGTCGTCTCCCGCATGCCGCCCGGCCAGCGGCACGCCCTGGTGGACGCGCTGCGCGCCTTCACCGAGGCCGGCGGCGAACCCCCCGTCCCCACCCTGGTCCAGCTCGGCTGGACCTGACCCGCACCCCGCCGCCGGGATGAACCCCGCCGCCGCGGCGTGCGTACCGCCCGGGTGAGGTCTCCCTTCCCGACCGGGTTGCCCTCTCGACCGAAAGGACGGCGGCGCATGCGAGGACCCCGACCGGCCGCCGCCGCGGCGGCGTGCGGGCTGGCGGCGGTGCTGCTGGTGGGCGGCTGCACCCCGGTGGGCCGCCAGACGACCGACGGGGGCGTCCGCCCGGCCGGGCCCGCCGCGGCCGGCGGCGGTGAGGCGGGCGGTGCGGACCGGGGAGCCGCCGAGGCCGGCGGGGGGCTGCTCGCCGCCGCCGACCGCCTCCTCCTCGTCCAGCTCAGGCAGGCGGCGCTGTGGGAGATCCCGGTCGGCCGGGCCGCCGCGAAACGCGGATCCCAGGAGGCCACCCGCAAGAACCTCGGCCAGATCGCGACCCGGCACATCCGGTTCGACGAGGTCAACCGCCAGATGGCCGCCAAGCTGAACGTTCCGCTGCCCGACAGGCCGACCGCGGAGCAGACCAGCTGGATGTCGGAGATCACCGGGAAGTCCGGCACCGACTACGACAAGACCGCCGTGGCGCGGATGCGGACGGCGCAGGGCGAGCTGTACACGCGGGCCGCCGCGGTCCGCGCCAGCACCCGCAACACCGTGATGCGCACGTACGCCCAGCAGGTCCAGGCCTTCCTCAACGGGCAGCTGAAGCGGCTGGAGAACACCGGGTTCGTCACCGTCGACACCCTGCCCGAACCGCCCGTCGTCACCGGCGCGCCCGCGCCCGGCAGCCCGAACGGGCGGCGGTCTCCCGCGCCCGCCGCGACCTCCGTGCTCCGGGGCGGCTGACCGCGCCGCGGCCCCTACGGGCCGAGTTCGGCGAGCAGCGCCTCCAGCGTCGCGCCGAGGGGCGCGTCCATCGTGATCAGGGCGTGCTCGTCGCCCCTGGTCGTGCCCCGGTTGACGATCGCGACGGGAACGCCGTGCCGGGCCGCGTGCCGGACGAACCGGTACCCCGACAGCACCGTCAGCGACGACCCGAGCACCAGCAGCGCGCCCGCGCGCTCGGTCAGCGCATAGCAGTCCCGGACGCGGGCCGGCGGCACGTTCTCCCCGAAGAAGATCACATCGGGTTTGAGGGCGCCGCCGCACCGCTCGCAGTCCACCACCCGGAACGCCTCGACCGCCTCATCGCCGAGGGCGGCGTCGCCGTCGGGGTTGACCCGGGTGCCCGCCGCCCGCGCGTCCCAGCCCGGGTTCGCGGCCCGCAGCCGCGCGTCCAGCCGTCCGCGCGGCGTCCTCTGGCCGCACGACAGGCACAGCACCCGGTCCAGCGCGCCGTGCAGCTCGACGACGCCGTCCGCTCCGGCGGCCTGCTGCAGACCGTCGACGTTCTGGGTGATGATCCCCGCGACCAGCCCCCGCCCCTGCAGCTCCGCCACCGCGCGGTGCCCGGCGTTCGGACGGGCCGCGGCGATGTGCCGCCAGCCCAGATGGCTGCGCGCCCAGTACCGGCGGCGCGCCGCGGCCGACGCGGTGAACTCCTGGTAGGTCATCGGCTCGGCCCGCCGCAGGCGCCCCGTCTCACCCCGGTAGTCCGGGATGCCCGACTCGGTCGACAGGCCCGCGCCGCTCAGCACCACCACCTCGCCGTCCGAGACGAGATCGGCCAGCATCCGCAGCCGGGTCCCCTCGCCGCCCGCCGGGCGGCTCTCCGCAACGCTCGTCACCCCTCCATCGTGCACGACCGGGACGAGTGGCGGACGAAACAAAGGCGTGACCGGGCATGTCCCCACCCCGGCGTGAGCCGACGGGGTGCGTGACTCGCCCGTCACGCACCCCGCGGCCCCGATGGTCCGGGTTCCCGGGCCCTCCTACGCGCCCGTCCGGCCGCTAACGGCGCGCCGCCGGGGACTCGCCGCGGCGGGTCCCGCGCCGGCCGGGACCGCGTCCGCCGAAGACCAGGATCAGCCCGGCCACCATGATCGGCAGGCCCGCCCCGATGCCGGCCAGGGGGACGACGGTCTCCAGCAGCCGCATCTGCTCGGCGCCCTCATCGGACTTGGCGCTCAGGGCCTCGCGCGACTCCGGCGTCATCCGCAGGTTCAGGTCCGCCACCACGAGGCTGCCCGGCCCCTGCTTGGGCCGCAGCGTCGTCACCACGTGCCGCTGCTGGTCGATCGGGGCGCCGGTCCTCGGGTCGACCCAGTACGTGGCGTCCAGCTTGGTGTAGCGGTCCGTCTCGACGGCGGGATCGCCCTCGGGACGCCCGAACATCTCGGCGGGCAGGGCGGGCACCTTGCCGGTGACCTTGGTCTCCGGGACGTGCTGGACGAACCGGTAGGTGCGCTTGCCGTCGACGCGCTCCTCACCGTCGAAGGTGACCGGCCAGGCGCGGAGGGTGCCGGTGTCGAACACCTCCAGGCCCTTCTTGCGGACCTCCAGCGGCCAGAACAGCGCGACGCCGTCCATGCGGACGTTCGTGTCGCCCTGAATCGCCGCGCCGCAGCAGTCCTTCAGCTGCCCGGTCTTGCGGTCGAAGGCGTACCGCGCCTTCTGGATCTCGATCGTGTTGCCGCGCACCGTGTCCTGGATGATCGTGCCGCTGTCCCAGACGGCGACGTCGTCACCCGACGCCTTCACGTCGGCGCGGGTGGTGTTGGTCGCCACCACCGTGGCGCCGGTACGCAGCGTGACCGACGAGGCGTCGAGGTAGGTGGCGTTGTCGGCCTTCAGCCGCGTCACCTGGTAGACGTCGGTGGGCGCACCGATCAGCGTGGGACCGACGTAGAAGCGCACCAGCAGGCCGGTGGCCAGCAGGAACACGCCGAGCCCGGTGAGCACAACGCCGATGATCCTTCGCACTGCCGCCTCCGGATATGTCGTTCGTTCTATGATTTTGGATACTTTTTCACCTTCTGGATCCTCTCGTGTCACCTTCGAGAAAGGAACGGGTTACGGCCACGAACCGTGAAGTCTGTGCGGTCGCCCAGTCCCCGGCACGGAGACGGGCGTGAGGCGCAGTTAACGTGCGAGTGACGTCCGGGATCCCTACGGGAAATACGGGCCGCCGAGGATCGGGCCCATGGGAGCCGACAGCAAACCGGACAAGCGGCTGGTCGTGGCCGGCCACGGCCCGGCCTCGCACCGCCTGGTGGAGGCCCTGCGCGAACGCGACACGGCCGGAACGTGGACGATCACCGTCATCGGCGAGGAGACGCGCACGGCCTACGACCGCGTCGCGCTGACGACGCACCTGGAGGGCGCCGACCTCGCCTACCCCGCGCACGGCGGCGAGGTCACGGTCGTCACCGGGGAGCGGGTCACCGCGATCGACCGCGACGCCCGGACCGTCACCACGTCCGCGGGACGCGTCGCCGGCTACGACGCGCTGGTCCTGGCCACCGGGTCGGCGCCGTTCGTCCCGCCGGTCGAGGGCCGCGACCTGCCGGGCGTGTTCGTGTACCGCACCATCGACGACCTGGACGCCATCCGCGAGTACGCACGGGGGAGGACGACCGGCGCGGTCGTCGGCGGCGGACTGCTCGGCCTGGAGGCGGCCCGCGCGATCCAGGGCCTGGGGCTGCGCAGCGGCGTCGTGGAGGTGGCGCCGTGGCTGATGCCGCGCCAGCTCGACGAGGGCGGCGGCGCGATGCTGCGCCGCCACATCGAGGGACTCGGCATGGCCGTCCACGCGGGCGTCCCCATGCGCGCCCTGGAGGCGGGGGAGGACGGCGCGGTCCGCCGGGTCGTCCTCGCCGACGGCGCGGTCATCGACGCCGAGGTCGTCGTGTTCTCCGCCGGCATCCGGCCGCGCGACGAGCTGGCCCGCGGCTGCGGCCTGCCGGTGGGGGAGCGCGGCGGGATCGTCGTGGACGCCTCGTGCCGCACCGAGGACCCGGCCGTCTGGGCGATCGGCGAGTGCGCCCTCGTCGGCGGCGCCGTGTACGGGCTGGTCGGGCCGTGCTTCTCCATGGCCGAGGTCGTCGCCGACAGGCTGCTGTCCGACACCGGCACCGCCGTGTTCGAGGGCGCCGACATGTCGACGAAGCTGAAGCTGATGGGCGTGGACGTCGCCAGCTTCGGCGACCCGTTCGCCTGCCCCGGGGACGCGCTCGGCGTCACCTATACCGACCCCGTCGCCGGCGTCTACAAGAGACTCGTCTTCAGCGACGACGCGCAGACCCTCCTCGGCGGCGTCCTCGTCGGCGACGCCGAGTCGTACGGGACGCTGCGCGCCTACGTCGGCGGGACCCTGCCGGGCGCCCCCGAGCAGATGCTGTTCGGCGGAACGGAGACGGCGGGCGGCGACCTGCCGGGCGCGACCGTCATCTGCTCCTGCAACAACGTCACCGCCGAGGGCATCCGCTGTGCGATCTCCGAGCACTCCCTCACCGACGTGCCCGGCGTCAAGGACTGCACCAGGGCCGGAACGAGCTGCGGAAGCTGCGTCCCACTGGTCAAGCGGATCCTGGACGCCGAGTTGACCGCCGCCGGGATCGAGGTCAGCAAGGCCATCTGCGAGCACTTCGACTACAGCCGCGCCGAGCTGTTCGACATCGTCCGCGGCGGGCGGGTCACCAGCTTCACCCAGCTCGTCCAGGAGCACGGGACGGGCCGCGGCTGCGACATCTGCCGCCCCGCCGTCGCCTCCATCCTGGCCAGCCTCGGCAACGGCCACATCCTGGAGGGCGAGCAGGCGGCGCTGCAGGACACCAACGACCACTTCCTCGCCAACCTGCAGAAGAACGGCACGTACTCGGTGGTGCCGCGCGTCCCCGGCGGGGAGATCACCCCCGAGAAGCTCATCGTGATCGGCGAGGTCGCCCGCGACTTCGGCCTCTACACCAAGATCACCGGCGGGCAGCGGATCGACCTGTTCGGCGCCCGCGTCGAGCAGCTCCCCGAGATCTGGCGGCGGCTCGTCGACGCCGGGTTCGAGTCCGGGCACGCCTACGGCAAGGCGCTGCGGACGGTGAAGTCGTGCGTCGGGTCCACCTGGTGCCGCTACGGCGTGCAGGACTCCACCGCCATGGCGATCCGCCTCGAACTGCGCTACCGGGGGCTGCGCGCCCCGCACAAGCTGAAGTCGGCCGTGTCCGGGTGCGCCCGCGAATGCGCCGAGGCGCAGAGCAAGGACTTCGGCGTCATCGCCACCGAGAACGGCTGGAACCTCTACCTCGCCGGGAACGGCGGCATGCGCCCCCGGCACGCCGACCTGTTCGCCACCGACCTCACCGACAAGCAGCTCATCACCTACATCGACCGGTTCCTGATGTTCTACATCCGCACCGCCGACCGGCTGCAGCGCACCGCGACGTGGCTGGAGTCCCTCGACGGCGGCCTGGACTATCTCCGGGAGGTCATCGTGGACGACCGGCTCGGCATCTGCGCCGACCTCGACGCCGCCATGGAGCGGCACGTCGGCGGCTACTCCGACGAATGGCGCGACACCCTCGACGACCCCGGCCGGCTCCGCCGGTTCGTCTCGTTCGTCAACGCCCCGAAGACCCCCGACCCGAGCATCGAGTTCGAGGTCGAGCGCGACCAGATCAAGCCGATCCCGCTGGAGGTGAAGCGATGAGCGCCGCAGGAGGAACGGGCACGGGAGACGGGGCGGGTACGAGAGACGGGGCGGGCGTGGGAGATCGGGCGGGCACGGGAGATCGGGCGGGCATCGTCGTCGTCGGCAACGGCATGGCCGGGGCGCGGTTCGTGGGCGAGCTGCGCGCCCGCGACCGCCGCACGCCCGTGACGGTGTTCGGCGCGGAGCCCCAGCGCCCCTACAACCGGGTGCTGCTGTCGAACGTCCTCGCCGGGGTGACGCGGCCCGACCACATCAGCCTCGTGGACGCCGCCTGGTACGCCTCCCACGGCGTGGACGCCCGCCTCGGCGTCGAGGTCACCCGCGTCGACCGCGCGGCGAAGACCGTCCACGCCGCGGACGGGACCGTCACCCCGTACGAGACCCTCGTCCTGGCGACCGGCAGCACCGCGTTCATCCCGCCGATGCCCGGTCTGCGGGACGGGCTGCCCGAAGGCGCGCTGGTGTTCCGCACCCTGGACGACTGCCGCCGCATCTCCGAGCTGGCCGACGCGGCGCGCCGCGCGGTCGTCGTCGGCGGCGGGCTCCTCGGCATCGAGGCCGCCCGCGGGCTGATGGGCCGCGGCCTGGACGTGACCGTCCTGCACCTGGCCGGTCACCTCATGGAACGCCAGCTCGACCCCGCCGCCGGGAAGGTCCTGGCCCGGACGCTGGCGAGCCTCGGCATCGGCACCAGAATGCAGGCCGACGTCGCCGCGCTGCGCACCGCCGGCGGCGCGGTCACCGGCGTCGAGCTGGCCCTGCCCGGCGGCGGGACGGAGGTCATCGACACCGACCTGGTCATCCTGTCGTGCGGCGTCCGCCCCGAGGTGGCCCTCGCCCGCGACGCGGGCCTCGCGATCGGCCGCGCCGTGATCGTCGACGACGAGCTGCGCTCGGTCACCGACCCGTCCGTCCGCGCCATCGGCGAGTGCTCCGAGCACCGCGACGAGGTGTACGGCCTGGTCGCGCCCGCGTGGGAGCAGGCCGGCGTGCTCGCCGGGCTGCTCGCCGGCACCGATCCCGCGGCGCGGTTCACCGGCGCCCGGCAGATCACCCGGCTCAAGGCCGCCGGGATCGAGCTGGCCTCGATGGGCGAGACGCACTTCGGCGACGACGACGCGGGCGTCGAGGTCGTCCGGTTCACCGACGCGGCGCGCGGCACCTACAAGAAGGCGATCATCCGGGACGGCAGGCTGATCGGCGCGATCCTGCTCGGCGAGACGTCCGCGGCCGGAACGCTGACCCAGCTCTACGACCGCGCCTCGCCGCTGCCCGCCGAGCGGCTCGGCCTCCTGTTCCCCGGCTTCGGCGGCGCGGCCGAGGCCGGATCACCCGTCCGCATGCCCGACGCGGCGACGGTCTGCCACTGCAACAACGTCAGCAAGGGGGAGATCCGCGCGTGCTGGCAGGCCGGCGCCCGCACGGCCGGCGACGTCGCCCGCGAGACGAGGGCGGGCACCGGCTGCGGAGGCTGCCGCGGCGCGCTGGAGGGCATCGTGGCCTGGCTGGACGAGCAGGAGTCCGCGGACGTCGCCTGAACCGTTGCGGGTAGGCTCCGAGCCCGACCGCATCCGGCCCCGACACGGGAGGCGTTCATGTTCGGCGGACGTCCGCTGCAGGAAAGGACGATCCCATGACCGACGCGGGCCCCTTCACCGGCGACGTCGTGCGGCAGATCATGCGGCACATGAACGAGGACCACGCGGCCGACTGCCTGACGATCTGCCGGGCGCTGGCCGGCCGGCCCGGCGCGACCGCGGCCCGGATGACCGGGATGGACGCCGACGGCATCGACTTCGCCGTCGCCGACGGCGGCGCCGAGCATCCCGTCCGGATCCCGTTCAGCGAGCGCCTCACCGAACGCCCCCAGGTCCGCCGCGAGGTCGTCCGGATGACCGAGGAGGCCCGCGCGGCGGCACCCGGAGGGCCGCGCTGAGTACGTACTGGACGTTCCCGACGGCCCGTCGGTAAAGTAGCCGACGTCACGTCGGAAAACGTCACCGCAACACCTTCCCAGGTGATTTAGGTAAGGCTAGCCTAAATCTTGGATGAAGGAGGGGCCGGATGGACAGTGCTCGAAACGACGATGCCCGTGCCGACGGCGCCGCGAACGAGGGTGCCGGGAACCACAGTGCCGGGAACCACAGTGCCGGGAACGGGACCGCCGCGGCGGGCGAGCCGTTCTCGGCGCGGCTGAGGGCCGCCACATGGAGCGACCACGGCGACAACGAGACCTCGGCCTACATGAGCGCGCTC
Organism: Spirillospora sp. NPDC048824; assembly: GCF_043198455.1. Taxonomy (NCBI): domain Bacteria; kingdom Bacillati; phylum Actinomycetota; class Actinomycetes; order Streptosporangiales; family Thermomonosporaceae; genus Spirillospora; species Spirillospora sp. NPDC048824. The sequence continues at coordinate 35,569 of NZ_JBICUS010000027.1, forward strand.
GTCGAGGGCCGCCTCACCCGCGACGAGTACGCGGTCCTGGTGGCGCAGCTGCACCCCGTGTACGAGCTGCTGGAGGCCGCCGCCGACCGGATGGCGCCCGACCCGGTCGCCGGCCGGTTCGACCTTCCCGGACTGCGCCGCCGCGATGCCCTGGAGGCGGACCTGGCCTTCTTCTACGGCCCCCGCTGGCGCGCCCGGATCGAGCCCAACGCGACCACGGGACGCTACTGCGACCGGCTCAGCGAGGTGTGCTTCGGCTGGCCGGGCGGCTTCGTCGCCCACCACTACACCCGCTACATGGGCGACCTGTCCGGCGGGCAGTACATCGGCGTCCAGGTCCGCAAGACCCTCGACCTGTCCGCCGGAGACGACGGCGTCCGCTTCTACCGCTTCCCCGGCAAGCCCAAGGCGTACAAGGACCGCTACCGCGGCCTCCTGGACGCCGCGCCCTGGGACGCCGCCGAGCAGGACCGCGTCATCGACGAGGTCAAGGCCGCCTACCGGCTCAACGCCGCCGTCACCGAGGAACTCGGCGAGAGCCTGAGCCCCTCCGCCGCCTGACGCGGGCGAACCACCGTCCACCGGGAATCGGTCCGACCGAAAAGGCTAACGCGGTTTGCGTGGCGGGCATGCGGACATCTGGTGGGAAAAGATGCCCCAACCCATTGGAAGGCCCCCCATGCTCGCGATCGCCGCCGCGGCCGTCTTCGCCCTCGCCCTGCTGTTCGACCTGGCCGACATCACCTCGGACGCCATCAACAACGGGACACTCACCCTGCTCGGCCTGCTGCTGATCGCGCTGCACTTCGCCGGTGTCGGGACGAACACCAACTGGCGCCCGCGCGGCGGCACCCGCACCCGCCGCCGCTGACCGGCCGCGCGCCTCCGACGAGCACGCGCCTTCGAGGATCACGCCACCCGGGAGAAACGGACGTGGCGGCGCGCCGGGTCCGCCTCCTCCAGCCGCACCCTGACCTGCTCGCCGAGCGGCAGCCCGTCCCCGTCGCAGCGGCCGAACACCGGCGGCGTCACCAGATGGACGCGCCCGCCGGAACGGTCGGCGCTCACGGTAACCACCACCGCGTCGAAGACCTCCCCGACCCGGTCGCGCAGCAGCAGCGCCTCGACGAGGTCGACGCAGGCGTGGTCGACGTCCGCGGCGTGCGCCGCCTGGCCGGGCGGTGCCCCGTCGAACGCGGTGTAGCCGGCGCCGCCGTCCAGCATCATCCGCGCGGCCGCCCGGCCGGTCAGCAGCGAGATCTGCGCGTTCCACGCCTCGGTCGCGAGGTCGCCGCGCAGCTTCAGCGCCCAGCCGCCGTTGGCGTGCGCGACCTCCTGCTCGGGCAGGGGGAGGCTGACGCCCGCCTCGCGGGCGATAGGGCGGTGAGCAGTCGCGGCGGTCGGCGCGGCACAGCATCGAGGGTACGGGACGGATCCCGCACCTCCGCTAAAAATCTACAATGTAAAGGCGCACGGCGGCACGGTCACCCGGGCCGCCGTGCGAACGCCCGCAGCCCCGGCGGATCCACCACGGTGATCCTCCGCCGGCCGGTGCGCACCAGCCCCTCGGCGCGCAGGGTGCCGAGCGCCCGCGCGACCGTCTCGCGCGAGGAGTCCATCCAGCTGCCGAGTTCCTCCTGGGACAGCGGCGGGCCGATCACGACGCCGCCGGAGACCTCCGGCGGGGCCTGGCTCGCCGACCGTTCCGCCAGGTCCGACAGCAGGATCGCCAGCCGCCGCGCGCCCTGCGCGGACACGTGCGCCTGCAGCCGGCGGTCGGCGTCGTCGAGCCGCCCCACGAACGTGCCGCTGACCAGCAGCCACACGCCGGGATGGGCGTCCAGGAAGCCGGTGAACCGGGAGGCGGGCACGACCAGCGCCCGCAGCGGGCCGAGCGCGGTCACGGTCGCCGACCGCTCCCGGCGGCCGAGCACCGCGCTCTCGCAGACCAGGTCGCCCGGCCCGCGGACGGCGAGCACCACCTCCCGGCCGTCCTCGCTGGAGGACGTCACCTTGGCCCAGCCCGACTCGATGACGATGAGGTGATCGGAATCGTCGCCCTGATAGCACAGCGGCATCTTCGGGTGGTACCGGCGCGGCCGCGAGACGCCGCGCAGCGCCGCGCGCTCCGCGTCGTCCAGCGTGTCCCAGAACGCGGCTGCGGGGCCGCCGTGCGGCGTGGTCCTCCGTGTCAGCAGGTGCTCGCTCACGGTCGTGCGTCTCCGGTTCCGGCGGGCGGGTGAACCGGTACCCACGGCAGTTGGGGGGAGTGGGGCGGTGAGGCCCAGTGCCGCGGGTACCGGTCGCTCATGTGCCCATGAGAACCCATCACCGTTGTGGATGCTGCACGCGCGAGAACGCGCTGTCTGCGTCATCTGACACTTTTGGCGAAATTTGCAGCGATGATCGGCGGCCCCGGGCCGGAGTCAGCGGGCGAGGGCGTTCAGCAGGCGGTTGACGGGGCTGCCGAGGTTCCAGCGGTCCGCCAGCGCGACGAGCGCCTCGGGGTCGCGCGCCCCGGCGGGGAGCCGGTCGTCCAGCGCCGCCAGCTCGGGCGCGTCGATGTCGGTGACGACCCGCACGACCGTCTCGGCGGCGGCCAGGTAGTCGCGCGCGGCCTCCATCCGGCGCCGCGCGCCCGCCGGGAACCCTTCGTCGCTGCCGGAGTCCAGCGCGGCGAGGATGCCCTCGACCGAGCCGAACCGGGTGACCAGCGCGGCGGCGGTCTTGTCGCCGACGCCCGGGACGCCGGGCAGGCCGTCGCTGGGGTCGCCGCGCAGCGTCGCGTAGTCGCCGTAGCCGCGGCCCGGGATGCCGTACTTGGCCGCGATCTCCTTCTCGCCCATCACCTGCAGGTTCCTGATGCCGCGCGCGGTGTACAGGACGGCGACGGGGGCGCGGTCGTCGACGAGCTGGAACAGGTCGCGGTCGCCGGTCACGATGTCGACGGGGCCGTCCGCCGCGCCCCGCACCGCCAGGGTCCCGATGACGTCGTCGGCCTCGTACCCGGGGACGCCGGCGCGCGCCAGCCCGAACGCGTCCAGCACGGCGTCGATGACGGGCAGCTGCGCCTCCAGCGCGCCGGGCGTCTGGTCGCCGCCGCCCTCGGCCACCCGGTGCGCCTTGTAGGACGGCAGCGCCTCGACCCGGAACGCGGGCCGCCAGTCGGCGTCCATGCAGCACACGAGACGGTCCGGGGAACGGTCCTGGACGAGCCGCGCGATCATGTCGATGAGCCCGCGCACGGCGTTCACCGGCGTGCCGTCGGGCGCGGTCACCGACTCGGGCACCCCGAAGAAGGCGCGGAAGTACAACGACGGCGTGTCCAGCAGCATCAGCCCGCTCATGCGCCACATGCTCCCATGCGACACGGACAGAGGCGCGGGGACGCGCCTCTGCGATCCTGGTACCGGCCATTGGACAGAACCACAGAACGGAGACGGGTGTGACAACGGAGTTGTATCCGCGTGAGCGGCTCGGCCTGGTGCGGGACGCGGCGGCCAAGGCGGGCCTCGGGGCGGTGCTGCTGACGCCCGGCCCGGACCTGCGCTACGTCACCGGGTACGACGCCAAGGAGCTGGAGCGGCTCACCTGCCTGGTGGTCCCGTCCGGAGGGGAGGCGTTCCTGGTCGTCCCGCGGCTGGAGCTGCCCGCCGCGCAGGAGTCGCCGGCCGGGGCGCTCGGCGTCGAGCTGGTGCCGTGGGACGAGACCGCCGACCCGTACGCGCTGGTCGCCGGGCGCCTGCCCCGGGACGTGCGCACGGTGGGCGTGGCCGACCGGATGTGGGCGGTGATGGCGCTGCGGTTCCGCGCCGCGATGCCGGACGCCGAGCAGGTCGCGGCCGGGGGAGTGCTGCGGGAGCTGCGGATGCGCAAGAGCGCCGCCGAGGTCGCGGCGCTGCGGGAGGCGGGTGCGGCGATCGACCGGGTGCACCGCCGCGTGCCCGGCCTCCTCAAGGCGGGCCGCACCGAACGCGAGGTCGCCCGCGACATCGCCGACGCGATCACCGCCGAGGGTCACGCGCGCGTCGACTTCGTCATCGTGGGGTCCGGCCCGAACGGCGCGAACCCGCACGCCGAGCCGTCGGACCGGGTCATCGGGCCCGGCGAGCCGGTCGTGGTCGACATCGGCGGGACGATGCCGAGCGGCTACTGCTCGGACTCGACCCGCAACTACTGCGTGGGGGAGCCTCCCGCCGAGTACCGGGAGTACTACGCGGTGCTGGAGGAGGCGCAGCGCGCGTCGTGCGAGGCCGTCCGTCCCGGGGCGACGCCCGAGGCGGTGGACGCCGCCGGGCGCGACGTCATCGCGGCGGCCGGGCACGGCGAGCACTTCTTCCACCGCACCGGGCACGGCATCGGGCTGGAGTCGCACGAGGACCCCTACATCGTCGCGGGCAACCTGGAGCCGCTGGAGCCGGGCATGGCGTTCTCGATCGAGCCGGGCATCTACCCCGGCCCGCACGGCGCCCGCATCGAGGACATCGTGGTGTGCACCGAGGACGGTTTCGAGTCGATGAACGTCACCGAGCGCGGCTTGGTGATCGTGGACTGACCGCCTGGCGCGGCGCCCGGGGCGGGGGGGGGGGGGGGGGGGGGGGGGGGCCCCCCCCCCCCCCGGGGGGGGGGGGGCGGGGGGGGGGGGGGGGGGGCGGGCGGCCCGCCCCCCCCCCCCCGCGCTGCGTAAACCCTGTTTTCCGAAC
>NZ_JBICUS010000027.1:40280-76563 GCF_043198455.1 Spirillospora sp. NPDC048824
GCGCGGGTGGGCGGGGTGGGGGGGCGGGGGGCGGGGGGGCGGGGCGGGGGGGCGGGGGGGGGGGGGGGGGGGGGGCCGGGGGGGGGGGGCGGGGGGGGGGGGGGGGGGGGGGGGGTCCCCCCCCCCCCCCCCCCGCGGCGTTTCGGACAACATAAATCCGCAGAAAATACGGGTCGGTAACGATCTCTGCACCAAATGCGTCAGCGTGCGCCGTGCGTGTTGCGGCGCGGCCCGTCCGCCATGTACCACCTTCATTGTTACGCGGGGGTAAGCCATGTTCCTTCCGCATCGCGGGACAGGTCCCGCGATGCGGAATCCGTGCCGTAAAGAAGAGGAGACGCCGTGGCAGAGGTCGATCTGACCAGCGTCGGGAAGGTCTATCCCGACGGCACGCGGGCCGTGACCGACCTGAACCTCCACATCGCCGACGGGGAGTTCCTGGTCCTGGTCGGCCCATCGGGCTGCGGCAAGACGACCGCGTTGCGGATGGTCGCCGGGCTGGAGGACATCTCCGAGGGCGAGGTCACGATCGGCGGCCGGGTCGTGAACCGGGTGCCGGCCCGGGACCGCGACGTCGCGATGGTGTTCCAGAGCTACGCCCTCTACCCGCACCTGTCGGTCCGCGACAACATCGGGTTCGGGCTGTCGCTGCGCAAGCTGCCGAAGGCCGAGATCAGGAAGCGGGTCGACCACGCCGCGCAGACCCTCGGCCTCACCGAGCACCTGTCGCGCAAGCCCCGCAACCTGTCGGGCGGGCAGCGGCAGCGCGTCGCGATGGGCCGCGCGATCGTCCGCGAGCCGCAGGCGTTCCTGATGGACGAGCCGCTGTCCAACCTGGACGCCAAGCTCCGCGTCCAGATGCGCGCCGAGATCGCCAGGATCCAGCGCGACCTGGCGGTCACCACCATCTACGTCACCCACGACCAGACCGAGGCGATGACGCTCGGCGACCGGGTCGCGGTGATGAAGAAGGGCGAGCTGCAGCAGGTCGCACCGCCCCAGGAGCTCTACGACAGGCCGGCGAACCTGTTCGTCGCCGGGTTCATCGGCTCACCCGCCATGAACCTGCTGCGGGGCACGCTGACGGGGGACGCGGAGAACCCGCGCCTCCGGATCGGCGATACGACCCTGACGCTTCCGGCACGGGTGCTGACCGAGCGCCCGGACCTGGCGTCGCACCTCGGGGGCGACGTCGCCGTCGGAATACGCCCCGAGGACATGGAGGACTCCGAGCTCGTGGACGCCCCGGAGGGGCACACGCTGACCTCCACCGCGGACCTGGTGGAGGCGATGGGCTCGGACGTGCTCGTCCACTTCGCGATCGAGGCGTCCCAGGTCGTCACCGAGGACACCAAGGAGCTCGCCCGCGACGCGGGCACCGACGTGCTGGGGAAGCTGGAGGCCCCGCGCACGGATCTGGTCGCGCGGTTCAGCCCGCGCACCCGCGTGAAGGTCGGCGACCCGGTGACGATCCGAGTCGACACCGGTCGCCTGCACTTCTTCGATATCGAGTCCGGCGCGTCGATCTGGGGATCGGACGACGCCGGGCCATCCAGGGAGGATGAAGAATGAGGGTCAGCTTCGCTCGCGGGGGGACGACCCCCCGCACCCCCCGGCCCGGCTCCGCCGGATACGGGAAGCGGATGATGGGAGCCGCCGTCGCGGCGGGAATGCTCCTGTCATCGGCCGCCGCGTGCGGTGGCGACGACGGCGGCGACGACGGGTCGACGCCCGCCGGCGACGGGGCGCTCAAGGGCACCACGATCGAGGTCGCGGCCAAATGGACCGGCCCCGAGGAAGAGAACTTCCGCAAGGTGCTGCAGGCGTTCGAGAAGAAGACCGGGGCGAAGGTCAACTACGCCTCCACCGGTGAGAACACCGACGCGTTCCTCGGCCCGCGCATCTCGGCCGGGAACCCGCCGGACGTGGCGATCCTGCCGCAGCCGGGCCTGATGCGCCAGTACGCCGAGAAGGGGTCGCTCAAGCCCCTCGGAGCGGACGTGGTGGCGGAGATCGACAAGAACTTCGCGCCGTACTGGAAGGAGCTCGGCTCCGCCGACGGCAAGGCCTACGGCGTGATGATCAAGGCCGCCTACAAGTCGATCCTGTGGTACCGGCCGCAGACGTTCTCCGACGCGGGCGTGCAGCCGCCGGCGACGTGGGACGAGCTGGTGAAGAGCTCGACCACCCTGCAGAACTCGGGCACCACGCCGTTCACGCTGGCCGCCGGGCCGCAGGACTCCTGGACGCTGACCGACTGGTTCGAGAACGTCTACCTCTCGCAGGCCGGGCCGGAGAACTACGACAAGCTGGCCAAGCACGAGATCAAGTGGACCGACCCGACGGTCGGCAAGGCGCTGGAGACGCTCGCCGAGATCTGGGGCAAGCCCGACTTCCTCAACGGCGGTGTCGCGACCGCGACCAAGACCAAGTTCGACGAGTCGGTCACGCAGGTGTTCGGCCAGGACAAGGCCGCCATGGTCTACGGCGGCGACTTCGCCGCCGCCAACATCGCCACCACCGACTCCAAGGTCGGCACCGACGCCAAGGTGTTCGCCTTCCCCAAGGCCGGCGACACCGCCCCGGCGATCCTCGGCGGCGACACCGCCGTCGCGCTGAAGGACGGCAAGGGCGCGCAGGAGCTGATGAAGTTCCTCGCCTCACCGGAGGCCGGCAAGGTCTGGGCCGGGCTCGGCGGCTACCTGACGCCGAACAAGAACGTCCCGCCGGACGCCTACTCCGACCCGATCGCCAAGGAGCTGATCGCTCAGCTGCAGAAGTCCGGCGAGGCCGCCCGCTACGACATGTCCGACCTCGCGCCCGCCGCGTTCGGCGCGACCCCCGGCGACGGCGAGTGGGAGGCGCTGCGCAAGTTCGTGCAGAACCCGACGGACGTCAAGGGCACCCAGGAGAAGCTGGAGGCCGAGGCCGCCGAGGCGTACAAGTAGGGAACCCTGGATGAAGGCTCCGAAAGATGAGGGGGTGCCGCCGGCCGTGACGGCCGGCGGCGCCGCCGCCGTCGCCGAACCCGCCCCCGCCCCGCCCCGAGAGCGCCGGGGACGCGAGCGGCTGACCCCGCCGTCGTGGCTGGCGCTGATGTTCCTGCTGCCGGCGCTGGTGCTGCTCGGGTTCCTCGTGGTCTACCCGATCGTCTATTCGGTGATCCGCAGTGTGTTCGACGCCTCGGGCGACACGTTCGTCGGCGCGGACAACTACACCGGGGTCTTCCAGGGGCGCGACAACGTCATCGCGGTCCGCAACACCGCCATCTGGGTCGTGGTGGCGCCGACGCTGGTCACCATCATCGGCCTGCTGTTCGCCGTCCTCACCGAGCGGATCCGGTGGTCGACGATGTTCAAGCTCGTGGTGTTCATGCCGATGGCGATCTCGTTCCTCGCCTCCGGCGTGATCTTCCGGCTGGTGTACCAGCAGGACCCCGACAAGGGCATCGCGAACGCGGCGATGGTCGCCGTCCACGACACGTTCGCGAAGGACACGAGCTACCCGGGCGCCGGCCCGCGCGGCGGCGACCAGCCGGTCCGCGCGGAGGCCGGCGGCGTCGTCACGGTGAACTCCTACTCCGCGGGGCAGAGCGCGCTCGTCCCGCTGGTGAAGGTCAAGCCGGAGTACCTGCCGAAGGACGCCGAGCCGGCCGCTCAGCCGCCGCCCGCCAAGGCGGGGCAGCTGAGCGGGACGGTGTGGTTCGACTTCACCAAGGGCGGCGGCGGGCAGCCCAACACCCCCAACGCGGGCGAGAGCGGGCTGCCCGGCGTCAAGGTCGAGGCGGTGCGGGACGGCACGGTGGTCGCCACCGCCACCACCGGCGCCGACGGCACGTTCACGATGACGAAGGTGCCGGACGGGACGTACACGATCCGGCTGCCCGCCGACAACTTCACCGCCGCCTACCGGGGCGCGGAATGGCTCGGCGGCACCCTGATCACGCCCGCGATCATCGGCTCGTACCTGTGGGTGTGGGCCGGGTTCGCGATGGTGCTGATCGCCGCCGGGCTGGCCGCCATCCCGCGTGACGCGCTGGAGGCGGCCCGCGTGGACGGCGCCACCGAATGGCAGGTGTTCCGGCGGGTGACGATCCCGCTGCTGGCGCCCGTCCTGATGGTGGTGGTGGTGACGCTGACCATCAACGTGCTGAAGGTGTTCGACCTGGTGTACATCATCGGCGGCGGCGATCCGAACGCCAGCGTGCTGGCACTGGAGATGTGGATCGAGTCGTTCGGCGGCGGCAACGACCAGGGCGCCGGCAGCGCCATCGCCGTGCTGCTGTTCGTGCTGGTGGCGCCCGCCATGCTGTTCAACGTCCGGCGAATTCGGCAGGAGCGCAAATGAGCACCGCGGAGAAGGCCGCCAAGGTGCCGTCCGGGGCCGGCGGCGACAACGGCGCGTCGGGGGCGCCGCGGCGGGGCCTGGCCGCCCGCATCGTCGGCCGTGTCGGCGGCGGCGCGGCGCAGGTCGTGCTGGTCCTGATCGCGCTGTTCTGGCTGGTCCCGACGCTCGGGCTGCTGGTGGCGTCACTGCGCTCCAACGAGGACAACGCCGCAGGCGGCTGGTGGAACGTGTTCACCGAGCCGGCGCAGCTGACCGTCGGGTCGTACCAGTCGCTGCTGGACAAGGCCGACTTCGTCGACTCGTTCTGGAACACCGTGCTGATCACCGTCCCGGCGACGCTGCTGGTGGTGGCGATCGCCTCGCTGGCGGCCTACGCGTTCGCGTGGATGGAGTTCCCCGGGCGGGACTGGCTGTTCCTGGTGGTGGTGGCGCTGCTGGTGGTGCCCGTCCAGGTGGCGCTGATCCCGGTCGCCAAGCTGTACGGGAAGATCGAGTTCGGCGGGTTCCAGATGTTCGGGTCCGTCACGGGCGTGGTGCTGTTCCACGTCGCGTTCGGGCTTCCGTTCGCGATCTTCCTGCTGCGCAACTTCTTCGCGGCGATCCCCCGGGATCTGCTGGAGGCGGCGCGGATGGACGGCGGCTCGGAGTGGACGATCTTCCGGCGGGTGATCTTCCCGCTGGGCGGCCCGGCGATCGCCTCGCTCGGCATCTTCCAGTTCCTGTGGGTGTGGAACGACCTGCTGGTCGCGCTGGTGTTCGCCGACACCGAGGCGCAGCCGATGACCAAGTGGCTGCAGTCGCAGATGCGGCAGTTCACCGGCAACATCGACATCCTGGCGCCCGGCGCGTTCCTGTCCCTGATCGTCCCGCTGGCGGTGTTCTTCGCCTTCCAGCGCTACTTCGTGCAGGGCGTGCTCGCCGGCTCGGTGAAGTGAGGACGCTCTTCAGGACGGTACGGAAAGGGACGGTGCCCACGGCCTGCGCAGGCCGTGGGCACCGTCGTCCGGCGGGGGACGATCAGCCGGACTTGCGCAGGGACGCCGGGTCCTGCGCGCCGTGCCGCAGGGCGTCCGGGTGCCCGACGGCCAGGCCGCTGGACGGGTCGAAGAAGTGCAGCCGGCGGGTGTCGACGGCGAGGTCGACGTGCTGTCCCGGGCGGACGTGCGAGCGGGAGTTGACCCGGGCGGTCCACAGCGCCTTGTCGTCGATCAGCGGGATCGTCATGTCCTCCTCGCCCTCGGCGGCGTCGGAGGCCAGGTCGGCGGTGTCCTTGTGCTCGACCGGCGGGGCGTCGATGGTGAAGATGACGTTGATCTCGCTGCCCAGCTCCTCGGTGACGCTGCTGCGGACCGCCATCGGCGCCCACTCGGGCTTGGCGTGCGCGGCGTCCTCGAAGTCCGAGGGGCGGATGCCGAGGATGACCTGGCGGCCGAGGTAGTTCTGCAGGCCGGGCCGGTCGTTGAGCACCGAGGCCGGGACCGGCAGCGTGTACCCGGCGAAGGAGACCTGGGCGCCGCCGTCGCCGGTGGCCAGGTCGGCGGTGACGAAGTTCATCGCGGGGGAGCCGATGAAGCCCGCCACGAACAGGTTGACGGGGTTGTCGAAGAGCCGCTGCGGGGTGTCGACCTGCTGCAGCCTGCCGTCGCGCAGCACGCAGACGCGCGAGCCGAGCGTCATGGCCTCGACCTGGTCGTGGGTGACGTACACGGTGGTGACGCCGAGCCGCTCGTGCAGCTGGCTGAGCGAGGCGCGCATGGACACGCGGAGCTTGGCGTCCAGGTTGGACAGCGGCTCGTCCATCAGGAACGCCTGCGGCTGGCGGACGATCGCGCGGCCCATCGCGACGCGCTGCCGCTGGCCGCCCGACAGGGCGGCGGGCTTGCGCGCCAGGTACTGCTCCAGCCCGAGCATCTTCGCGGCGTCGCGGACCTTCTGCTTGATCTCCGCCTTCGGGGTGCCGCGCAGCTTGAGGCCGAACGCCAGGTTCTGCTCGACGGTCATGTGCGGGTACAGGGCGTAGTTCTGGAAGACCATCGCGATGTCGCGGTCCTTGGGCGCGAGGTCGTTGACGACCTGCTCGCCGATGGAGATCTTCCCGCCGCTGATCTCCTCCAGGCCCGCGATCATCCGCAGCGCGGTGGACTTGCCGCAGCCGGACGGGCCGACCAGCACCATGAACTCGCCGTCGCGGATCTCGAGGTCAAGGGCGTCCACGGCTTTGACGCCGCCGGAGTACACCTTGTCGACCCGGTCCAGAACGATCTTGGCCATCGAATCCCCTTCATGGAAACGTTTCCATTATCCCCCGGCAAACAGGGGTTATGTTGCACTTATCGGAGTAAACATCATGGAATCGTTTCCAGGGGAGAGGAGTCCGTGAGAAGGTGATCGAAAACCCGGGAGGCGGAGGGGGCGTGACCGGATGACGCGGCGGCCGGCGACGATCAAGGATGTGGCGGCGTCGGCGGGCGTCGGCATCGCCACCGTGTCGCGGGTGTTCTCCGGCACCGGCTCGGTCAGCGCCGCCACCCGCGAACGCGTCCTGGCAGCGGCCCGCGACCTCGACTACCGCCCGAGCGCCCTCGGCCGCGGCCTCAAGCTGCGCCGCAGCGGCGGCATCGGCCTGATCGTCCCGGACGTCACCGACCCGTTCTGCGCCGAGCTGACCGCCGGCGTGCTCGCCTGCGCCCGCACGCTCGGCGAGCACGTCGTCGTGGACGCCGCGGACGGCGACCCGGCCCGCGAGGCCGAGATCGTCGAACGGCTCGTCGGGCAGCGCGTCGACGGCGTCATCGCGCTGCCCGCCGGCACCGAGGCCGACTGGCGCGGCGCCGCCCGCGTGTGCTCCAGCGTCGTCTTCGCGGGCCGCGCCCTGCCGGGGCTGCCGGAGATCCCCGCCGTCCTCGCCGACGACGCCGGCGGCGTGCGGTCGGTCACCGAGTACCTCACCGGGCTCGGGCACCGCCGCATCGGCTTCCTCGGCGCCGCCCCCGGCAGCCCGTCGCGCGTGCGGGAGGACGCGTTCCGCGCCACCCTCGCCCAGCTCGGCGTGCCCGTGGAGGAGGACCTGGTCGTCGCCGCCCGCCCGGCCAGCGACGCCGCCTACGCGGCCGCCGCCGGCCTGCTGCAGCGCCGCGACGACGTCACCGCCGTCCTCGCCGCCGGGCACCTGCTCGGCGAGGCCGCCGTCCTGGTCGCCCGCGAGCTGGACCTGCGGGTCCCCGCCGACGTGTCGATCGCGATGGTCGACGACGTCGCGTGGGCGGAGCTGTGCGACCCGCCGCTGACCGCCGTCGCCCGCCCCGGCCGCGACATCGGCTACCGGGCCTGCGAGATGCTGCTGCGCGAGCCCGCCCGGCGGGGCAGGGGAGGGCCGCTCCTGCTGCCGACCGAGCTCGTCGTCCGCGGCAGCTGCGGCCCGCTGCGCACCGCGCGCCGATAGCACCGCGGAAAGGGTCCCGGAAACCGGCCCGGGCACGCTAGATTTCCCGCGTGGAGGAGATCGATCGTCAGATCATGGCGCTGCTGGCCGGCGACGGGCGGATGAGTTTCACCGACCTGGCGAAGGAGACCGGCCTGTCGGTGTCGGCCGTGCACCAGCGCGTCCGGCGGCTGCAGAAGCGCGGAGTCATCACGGGGTTCGCGGCGCAGCTGGACAGCCGCCAGATCGGGCTGCCGCTGACCGCGTTCGTCTCGATCAAGCCGATCGATCCGGCCGCGCCCGACGACGCGCCCGACCGGCTCGCCCATCTGCAGGCGATCGAGGCGTGCCACTCGGTGGCGGGGGAGGAGAGCTACATCCTCAAGGTGCGGGTCGGGTCGCCGAACGAGCTGGAGGACCTGCTGCAGAAGATCCGCGCCGCCGCGAACGTCGCGACGCGGACGACGGTCGTGCTCAGCACCCCCTGGGAGTCGCGCCGCCCGCCGCTCTGACCGGGCGGCCTGCTCAGGGCGCGGTCGCGATGAAGCTGGAGTTGCCGAAGCCGACCTCGTCGCCGGGCCGGACCCGGGCCGGGCCGGTGAGGCGCCACCCGTTGACCCGGGTGCCGTTCATCGACCCCAGGTCGGAGATCATCCAGCCCTCGTCGGCCCGGTAGATCTCGGCGTGGAAGCGGGAGACGGTCAGGTCGGTGAGGATGAACTGGCAGCCGGGTGCGCGGCCGACCACGATGCGTTTGAGGTCGCCTGGCGGCAGCATGAACCGCGGCAGCCGCGGCGCCCGCCAGGCCGCCTCGACCCGCGCCGTCACCTGCGACACCGAGGAGATGATGCCGGTCAGGCGGCGGACGACCCGGCCGGGCGGCGGCAGGTCGTGAACGATGTCGGCCAGCTCGGCCCGGTTGCGGGCCTGGAGCACCTGGTCGACGCGGCGTTCGAACGTCTCGTTCGACATCCGGCCCTCGGCCACGCGGTCGCCGAGGACCCGCAGAACCCGATCCCGTTCCGTGTCGGACGCTCTCACCGGGAATGAGGGCTGACCGTCCATAGCTGTGAGTATCCAGTCCCCATCGTCGGCTTGTCCAGAAAAGGACTTCGGCAGGGGACGGGTGATCGCCCTCACCCGCCCCCCACCTTTTCGACGGCGGGCCGTCCGCGAAAGTTCGCGGACACTTCGATCAGGACGGCGGTTCGGTCAGGACGACAGGAGGTCGCGGGCGATGTGGGTGATCTGGATCTCGTCGGTGCCGGCGTAGATCTGGAACGACTTGGCGTCGCGGGCGAGCTGCTCCACGCGGTACTCGCTCATGTAGCCGTTGCCGCCGAACAGCTGCACGGCCTCCTGCGCGACCTCGCTGGCGGCCTGCGCGGAGTACAGCTTCATCGCGGAGGCCTCGGCGAGGGTGGGGGTGCGGCCGGCGCGCTGCATCTCGATGTGCCGGAACACCAGGTTCTGGACGTTGAGCCGCGCGACCTCCATCTTCGCCAGCTTCAGCTGGATGAGCTGGAAGTCGCCGATCCGCTGCCCCCACAGCTCGCGGGTCTTGGCGTACTCGACCGACAGCTTCAGGCACTCCTCGATGACGCCGAGCGCCATCGCCGTGACGCCGGCGCGCTCGGTGACGAAGTTCTGCTTGGCGGACTCCTTGCCGCTGCCGGAGCCGGACGTCAGGAGCCGGTCGGCGCCCGCGCGGACGTCGTTGAGGAACAGCTCGCCGGTGGGGGAGGAGTGCAGCCCCATCTTGCGCAGCGGCCTGCTCTGGTCCAGGCCCTCCATGCCCCGGTCGAGGACGAAGGTGAGGATGTCGCGGTCGCGGGCGTCCCGCCCGTCGTCGAGTTTGCAGTAGAAGACGATCGTGTCGGCGTAGGGGCCGTTGGTGATGAAGGTCTTGCTGCCGTTGAGGACGTACTCGTCGCCGACCTTCTTCGCGGTGGCCTGCATGCCGCCGAACGCGTCGGAGCCGGAGCCGGTCTCGGTGATGGCCCAGGCGCCGACCTTCTCCAGGGTCAGCAGGTCCAGGGCCCAGCGCTCGCGCTGCTCGGGGGTCCCGCGCTTCATGATCGTCCCGGCGGCGAGGCCGAAGCTGACGCCCATCGCCGACACCAGGCCGGGCGCGACCTTGCACAGCTCGATGACCGGCAGCATGGACATCGCCGCGTTGCCGCCGCCGGGCCGGTCACCGTCCCCGTCCGCGCCGCCCGCCGCGTCCCCCCGCTCCCTGTCCTGGCGGGCGCGGAAGGACGCGCGGGCCATCTCGTCCATGCCGAACGTCTTGTAGAGCCCGCGGAGCAGGTCGTACGGCGGTAGGTCGCCCGACTCCAGCGCGTCCAGGTTCGGCCGGACCTCGGCGTCGATCCAGCCGCGCACCGCGTCCCGGATCATCAGGTCTTCGTCGGACCACTCGATCATGCTCGTCTTGCCTTCCTGCCGGATACCGGACCCATCCAAGCAGAATGCGCAAGCGAGCGCTTATTCGGGTGGGGGGCGGCGGGCGTCAGCCGCCGAGGCGCACCACGTCGGCGACGACGCCGCCGTCCTCGGTCAGCCGGGCGGGGGACGGGCTGTCGTAGACGACCAGGATGCCGAGCCCCGGGGCGTCCGGCTCGTCCAGGACGGCGATGCCCTCGGCGTGGTCGTCGCCGTCGCCGTAGGGGAGTTCGCCCAGCAGTTCGAGGTCGTCCGACGTGACGATCTCGGGCGCGTCGGCCTTGGCCGCGCCGCGCCACCGCATGACCCGCACGGGCCCGTCCAGGTCCATGCTCGGCCCGGTGAGGACGAGCAGGTCGTCGCCGTGGGGGCACAGGTCCCGGATGCCGAGGCCGCCGAGGTCCATGAAGTGGGTGTGGTACAGGGCGTCGTCGTCGCCGACGGGGAGCAGCCGCAGCCGCTGCGGGTCCTTCGGGTCGGTGCCGGGGCGGATCTCGATGAGGACGGCCCACCCGCGCAGCACCGGCCCCCGCAGGCCGATGTAGAGGCGGTCCCCGTGGGCGGCGACGCCCTCGATGTCGATGCCGTTGTCCTTGCTCGGGATCGACAGGAACGGCGCCAGGTGCGGGTCGTCCTCCAGAAGGTCGGTGATGGAGTCCTTGCGCAGGCCGAGCACGGCCGCGGTGCGGCCCCCGTCCTCGCGGACGACCTCGGGCAGCCCGTCCTCGCCGGTGACCAGGGGGAGGCGGGCCAGGATGAACCGGTTGTCCTCGCGCACGACGGTGGCCAGCCGCTTGCGGGACTTGGCGCCGCTCTGCCCCGGCTTGACCTTCTTGCGCTTGAGGCTGTGCGACCCGATCGCCCACAGCCAGCCGTTGCCGCGGGCCAGGCCCTCGATGTCGGCCTCCTCGTCGGGGCCGGCCGGCAGCGGGACGAGGTCGGCGAGGTTCACGGTGACATGCCCGTCGTAGCCGGTGACCCGCCCGTCCTCGCCGACGACGGCGGTCAGCCGCTCGATGGTCGCCGTCTCGTCGCCCGCGACCCAGAGGCAGCGGCCGTCCTGGCGTACGGCGGACAGGTTGGTGTGCGTCTCGGCTTCGCGGCTCTCTTCAGCGAAGCGCAGTGTGACCCGGCGTTCGACGTCCATTCGGAGATGCTCCCATAAAGGCGAGGTCAGAGGCGCATTTGGAACGGTCCGGAACCGGCCGTCAGATGTCCCAGCGGACGTCCAGGCGTGGCGGCTTGCGGAACACGAGCCCGCGCGGCCGCGCGGGGCGGGACGGGTCGAGCCGCAGCCCCGGAAGCCGGTCCAGCAGTTCGGCGAGGGCCGTGCGGGCCTCCAGGCGGGCCAGGTGGGCGCCGAAGCAGAAGTGCGGGCCGTGCGCGAACGCCAGGTGCTCGGCGGCGTTGTGCCGCCGCACGTCGAAGCGGTCCGGTTCGTCGAATACGGCCGGGTCGCGGTTGGCCCCGGCGATCGACACGCGGACGAGGTCGCCCGCGCGCACGGCCGTGCCGCCGAGTCCGGTGTCGCGGGTGGCGTAGCGGTCCACGACCGACGCCGACGGCTCCAGCCGCAGCGACTCCTCGATCGCGGCGGGCAGCAGGCCCCGGTCGCCCAGGACGAGCCGGAGCTGGTCGGGATGCCCGAGCAGGTGCAGGACGGCGTTGGCGATCATGCCTTCGGTGGTGTCGATGCCGCCGAACATCAGGATCGCCGCGTTCGCGACGACCTCGGCGGTGGCCAGACCCGCCTCGTCCCGGGCCGCCTCGGCGAGCAGCGACCCGGGACGCGACGCGGTGATCGCCTCCTCGACGGCCGCGCCGAGCAGCCGGTACGCCTCGTCCGAGCGCGCCGGGGCGGCGCCGCCCGCGGTGATCGCGGACACGGCCTCGACGAACGCGCCGTACCAGGACCGGACGGCCGCGGCGTCCACCCCGTCCAGGCCGAGCGCCTCGGTGACGACGGCGACGGCCAGCGGCCCGGCCAGCTCACCGCGCAGCTCGGCCCGGCCCGCGGGCGCGAGGGCGGCGACGAGCCGGCCGGCCTCGGCCTCCACGAACGCGGTGAACCGCTCGCGGGTCGGGGCGGGCCGGAAGGGACGCGCGAACGCGTCGCGGTGCCGGCTGTGGGCGGGCCCGTCCAGCGACAGCATGCTCGGCCCGACGACCTGTGCGGTGGAGAAGCGCGGGTCGTCGACGGTGAACGCGCCGGCGTCGCGCATCACCCGCAGCGCCAGGGCGCGGGAGGTCACCAGCCAGCCGTCCAGCGCCGGGATCCAGGAGACGGGCTCGCGCGCCCGCAGCCGCGCGAGATGCGGGTGCGGGTCGTCCTCCAGGTCGGCCGCGGTGACGGCCGCGCCGGCGGGGAACCGGGCGGTCGGGTCGGATGTCACCCGCACGAGGATAATCGGCCCCATTCCTGATCTACAACGTAAAGGCGCCGGGGCGGGTCACGAGACCCGCGGGACTCACGCGGCCTCCGACTGCTCCCGCCACCACTCACGGCCGCGCTCCGGCAGCGTGTAGATCGGGTCGTGGTACTCGTACCGCCTGGTCAGCGCGTCCGGGTCGGACGTCTCCAGCGCGGTGCGGTAGTTCTTCGTCCAGTAGGAGACGCCGCGCTCGCGGTCGTAGGCGGCGAGCTGGTGCACCCAGCGCTTGCCCACGTAGGGGACGTCGCACACGATCCGCGGGGTGGCGAAGCCGGGCAGGTAGCCCATGATGGCGTGCTGCAGTTCCTGTGCCTCCCAAACCGCCAGCCGCCAGTGCTCGCTGTAGGGGATCATGTCGCACATGTAGAGGTAGTACGGCATGATCCCGGCCTCGTCGAGCAGCGCGAACGACAGGTCGAGCAGCGCGGCGGGGGAGTCGTTGACCCCGCGCAGCAGCACGCCCTGGTTGCGGACGTCGCGGATGCCGGTGTCGAGCATCGCGCGGGCCGCCTTCGCCACCAGCGGCGTGACCGACTGGGCGGCGTTGACGTGGGTGTGGATCGCGATCTGCGCGCCCCGCTCGTGCGCCTTGGCGGCGAGCCGTTCCATGCCGGCGCGGACGTCGTCCTGCAGCCAGTGCTGCGGCAGTCCCATGAGCGCCTTGCTGGCCAGGCGGATGTCGCGGATGTTGTCGATGTCGAGCAGCGCGTCGACGAACGACTCCAGCCGCGCCCACGGCATGTTGGCGACGTCGCCCCCGGAGACGACGACGTCGCGGACGCCGGGGGTGCGGCGCAGGTAGTCGAGCATGGCGCCGAGCCGGTCCGGCGGCTTGATCGTGAACTTGTGCTTGTCGACGTTCGGGGTGGAGTTGCCGACCAGGTCCATGCGGGTGCAGTGCCCGCAGTACTGCGGGCACGTCGGCAGCAGTTCGGCGAGGACCTTGGTGGGGTAGCGGTGGGTGAGGCCCTCGACCGCCCACATCTCGGCCTCGTGCAGCGAGTCGCGGGTGGCGTGGGGGTGGGACGGCCAGTCGGTGCGCCGGTCGCTGAAGACGGGGAGCATGTACCGCCGCACCGGGTCGGCGTGGAACGCCTCGGTGGAGGAGGAGTCCATCGTGTTGAGCATCTGGGGCGGCAGCAGCATCGACATCGTCGCGCGCTCGGCCTGGTCGCGTTCCAGGTCGGCGTAGAACGACTCGTCCAGCAGGCCGCCCATGACCCGGCGGAGCTGCCGCAGGTTCTTCACGCAGTGGGCGCGCTGCCACTGCGCCGATTCCCACTCGTCCCGCGTGACGTCGCGCCAGCCGGGCAGCCGCCGCCAGTCGGGTTCCTCCAGGGGGCGCCGCCGGTAGGCGTACGGCTGGTGTGCGGTCGCTTCGGAGAGGACGGCCGCGTCCTGGTCCGGGTGCAGGGCAGTGGTCATCGTCGACCGCCTCCTCGCCTCATCGCTCTGGCCTCATTGATCGCATAAAACTCTTGTATAGAGCCGACATTACGGGAAGAATTTCGCTAGAACCAGTGGTACCCGCTATATCTTGCGTCAGACCATCGGGTTTCAGGGAGAGGAAGGGACGGCGATGAGCGACGGCGGCGGCACCGGCACGGCGGTGGGACTGCACCGGGTGCTGGAGCCCGCGGGCGTACTGCCGCAGGCCGCGCGGCGGCTGGACGCCGACCCGCGGATCCGGCCGGACGAGGTCCGCATCGGGGTCGAGCGGCTCAATCTGGACGCGGCGTCCTACCGGCAGCTGCACACCGCGCACGGCGGCGACCCGGACGCGATCCGCGCCGAGGTGCTGCGGATCGTCGGCGCACGGGGCAAGATGCACAACCCCGTGACCGGGTCGGGCGGCATGCTCGTCGGCCTCGTCGAGGAGGCCGGCCCGGAGTCGCCGCTCGGGCTGGAACCGGGCGACCGCGTCGCGACGCTCGTGTCGCTGACGCTCACCCCGCTGGCGATCACCGACGGGCTGGCCGGCTGGGACGGGCTGTCGGAGCAGGTCCCCGCGCAGGGGCACGCCATCCTGTTCGCCCGGTCGATCGCCGCGGTGCTGCCGGGGGACCTGCCCGTCCCGCTGGCCCTCGCCGTCATGGACGTGTGCGGCGCCCCGGCCCTCACCCACCGCGTCGTCGCCTCCCGCGTCGCCTCCCGCGAGGACGCCCCCGCCGTGGCGGTGCTCGGCGCCGCCGGGAAGAGCGGGTCGCTGTCGCTGGCCGCGGCCCGCCGCGCCGGCGCGTCCCGCGTGATCGGGCTGGTGCCCACCGCGCAGGAGGAGAAGCGGCTGGCCGCCACCGGCCTCGCCGACGCCGTCGTCCGCGCCGACGCCCGCGACCCCGTCGCCGTCGCCGCGGCGATCGAGGGCGCCCACGGCGGGCCCGCCGACGTCACCGTCGTCTGCGTGGACGTGCCGGGCTGCGAGCACGGCGCGATCCTGGCGACCGCGCCCGGCGGGACCGTCGTGTTCTTCTCGATGGCGACGTCGTTCCCGGCCGCCGCGCTCGGCGCCGAGGGCCTCGCCGCCGACGTCACGATGCTCATCGGGAACGGCTACGTCCCCGGGCACGCCGAGGCCGCGCTGGACCTGGTGCGGTCCGAACCGGCGGTTCGCGCGTTGTTCACCGCCAGGACGGGGCACGATTCGGCACAATGACCGGGAAAAGCCCCGGCAGCGGCGGGGACCACCCGATCATCGAGGGAGAGCCGAGCATGGCGAGCATCACCGAGGACCTGCGCGGGCGGGACCCCAAGGAGCGTCAGGCGCAGATCGTCGACGTCCTGGTCGACGCGTTCTCGGACCTGATGGAGCGCAGCCCCGCCGAGTTCCGCCGCCGCTTCCGCAAGATGGCCTCCGACCCGTTCGCGTTCTACCGCGGCAGCGCCTGCCTGTTCTACGCCGACGTCGCCGGCGACGACGACCCGTGGGCCGACGAGCGCACCGGCCGCGTGTGGATCCAGGGCGACCTGCACGCGCAGAACTTCGGCACCTACATGAACGACGACGGCGTGTTCGTCTTCGACGTCAACGACTACGACGAGGCCTACGTCGGCCACTTCACCTGGGACGTCAAGCGGCTCGTCGCGAGCCTGGCGCTGCTGGCGTGGCAGAAGGCGATCTCCGACGCCGACATCCGCCGGCTCATCGAGACCTACGTGCACGCCTACGTCGACCAGGTCCGCAAGTTCGCCGCGCACCAGGGCGACGAGAAGTTCGCGCTGACGCTCGACACCACCGGCGGGTACATCCGGGACGTGCTGGTCGCCGCGATGGGCGGTACCCGGATCGGCCTGCTGGAGGGCATGACCGAGGTCGATGGGCCCGAGCGGCGGTTCCGCGACCGGTCCGGCGTCCGCCGCCTGGACGACGCGGAGCGCGCCAAGGTCGAGGCCGCCTACCTGGAGTACCTGGCGACCATCCCGACCGAGAAGCGCTTCGGCAGCTTGACCTACCAGGTCAAGGACATCGTCGGCGCGTCGGGGTTCGGCATCGGCTCGGCGGGCCTGTCGGCCTACAACATCCTGGTGGAGGGCAACACCCAGGCCCTGGAGAACGACGTCGTCCTGTCGATGAAGCAGGGCAACGTCGCCGCCCCCAGCCGCGTCGTCGACGACGCCCGCATCCGCGAGTACTTCCAGCACCACGGGCACCGCACCGCGGTTTCGCGCCGCGCGCTGCAGGCCAACAGCGACCCGTGGCTGGGCCACACCCAGATCGACGGCGTCGGCTACGTCGTCCAGGAACTGTCCCCCTACGAGGAGGACCTGGACTGGAGCGGCCTCACCGAGCCGGAGGAGATGCTGTCGGTCCTGGACGACTTGGGCCGCGCCACCGCCAAGGTCCACTGCGTGTCCGACTCCGACTCCGACCACTCCCTGGTCGACTTCCAGGTCGAGGACGCCATCAACGCGGTGATCGGCGCCGACGAGTCCCCGTTCGTCGAGGCCATGGTCGCGTTCGCCACCCAGTACGCCGAGATCGTCCGCGACGACCACACGTACTTCGTGGACGCCTTCCGCAACCACCAGATCCCGGGCCTGTAGGCGCGGGCCGCCCGGTTCATCGCGGGGCGGGGCGGATCAGGAGGAGGGCTATGTCGTCGTGGCCCTGCTGGTCGGACAGCAGGGCCAGGACGCCGTCGGCGGTCTCCTCCAGGTCCGCGGACTGCGAGGCGACCAGGGCGGACGCCAGCCGGGCGATGCCCTCGTCCACGTTGCGCATCCGGCTCTCGACCAGGCCGTCGGTGTAGAGGGCGAGGGTGGCGCCCGGCGGGATCGCCGCGGGCGCCTGCCCGTACACGGGTGGGTGCGCCTCGTCCGACACCCCGAGCGGCAGCCCGTCCGGGACGGTGAAGTGCCGCGCCGTCCCGTCGGGCAGCGCCAGCAGCGGCGGCGGATGGCCGGCGCACGCCACCTCGCAGCGCAGCGTCGCCGGGTCGCAGACCAGGCACAGGCATGTGGCGAACTGCGCGGCGTCCAGGCCCTGGGCGATCTGGTCGAGCCGCTCCAGCACCTCCCCGGGCGGGAACTCGCAGCCCGCCAGGGTGTGCGCGGCTACCCGCAGCTGCCCCATCGCCGCTGCCGCGGTGACGCCGTGGCCGACCGAGTCGCCGATCACGACGGCGATCCGGTCGCCGGTCAGCGGTACCACGTCGTACCAGTCGCCGCCGACGCCGCTGCGGGCCGGCAGGTAGCGGTGCGCGATCTCCAGGCCGGGCGGGACGGCGACGGCGGCGGGCAGCAGCCCGGCCTTCAGCGCCGTCGCGGTGCTGTGCTCGCGCCGGTACTGGCGGGCGTTGTCGATGCACGTCGCGGCGCGTGCGGCGAGTTCGGCGGCCAGCGCGGCGTCGGCGGAGGCGAACGGCAGCCTGCCGCGTTTGCGGCTGAACACCGCGAACCCGAGCGTGCGCCCCCGCGCGACCAGCGGCACCGCCAGCAGCGAGACGTGGTCGAGGAGGCCGTCGATGAGGCGGCCGGTGCGGTGGGCGAGGGTCTCCTGGATCGCGTCGCCGCCGAACTCGACCATGCGGCCGGTCGCCAGGCAGCGGGCGTAGGGGGTCGACGGCGGGTAGACGATGACCTCGTTGACGGGGAACTCGCGGGACCAGCCGCCGGGATCGTCGCCGGCGAAGGACACCGCCAGGCGCCGCACGACCGCGGATCCGCCGGCCTCCGCGGCGGGCCGGTCGTCGTCGGCGAGGAGCCGCTCCAGGACGTAGACGGCGCCGGCGTCGGCGAACCGGGGGACGGCGACGGCGACGACCTCGCGGGCGGTGCGGTGCAGGTCCAGGGTGGAGCCGATGCGGCGGCCCGCCTCGCTCAGCAGCTCCAGCCCGCCGGCCCACGGCGGCGCCACGGTCAGCGCGACGGCGGCGACCCCGTCCGCGCCGTCCATCGGGTCGCAGGAGGCCGACATGCCCGCGTCCGACAGCGGCAGCACCCCGGTCCAGCGCCGGCCCTCCGCGGCGGCCTTGAGCGCGGCCGTCAGCGGCTCGGCGGCCGCCGGCCGGCCGAGCAGGTCGGTGAGCGCCGCGCCGACCGCCTCTCCCGCGGTGCGGCCGAACAGGCGGGCGGCGCCCTCCCCCCATCCGGCGACACGGCCTTCCGGGGTCAGCAGGACGGTCACCGGGGTCGCGGGTTGTTCGGACATCGATCCTTCACTGTCGCGTTCATCGGGGCCGCCGGACGGTGCCCGCGTTAGGCTGATTCCGCCCCGCACGGCACCCCTCGGTCAAAGGGAGACGATTCATGGACTCCGAGTGGATACCACCCGAAGTCGACAGCCGGAGACCAAGCGTTGCACGGGTCTACGACTTCCTGCTCGGCGGAGACCACAATTTCGCGTCCGATCGTGATCTGGCGACGGGGCTGCTGCGGGTCGAACCGCAGGCGCGGGAGCTGGCGCGGGCGAACCGGGCGTTCCTGCGCCGCGCGGTCCGCGTGGCCGCCGAATCGGGGGTCGACCAGTTCGTCGACATCGGGTCCGGCATCCCGACCCAGGGGAACGTGCACGAGGTCGCGCAGGACGTGAACCCCGACGCGCGCGTGGTGTACGTCGACAACGACGACGTCGCCGTGGCGCACAGCCGCACCATCCTGGCGGGCAACGACCGCGCCACGGTGATCCAGGCCGACATGCGCCGTCCCGGGGACATCCTCGCCGGCGACGGCGTGACCGGCCTGATCGACCTCTCCCGGCCGGTGGCGTTCCTGCTCGTCGCGGCGCTGCACCTGGTCAAGCCCGAGGAGGAGCCGGAGTCGATCGTCGCGGCGCTGCGCGACGCCGCCGCCCCCGGCAGCCACCTGGTGATCTCCCACCTCACCCACGAGGCGGAGCCGGGCAAGACCGCGGCGATCGGCAAGCTGTACGACCGCGCGACCTCACCGGCCGTGGCCCGCTCGCACGCCGAGATCCTGCGGTTCTTCGACGGCTGGGACCTGCTCGACCCCGGCCTGGTGTACGTGCCGGTGTGGCGTCCGGACGGCGAGGTCGACGACAAGCCCGAGCGGTTCCTGATGTTCGGCGGCGTCGGCCGCAGGTAGCGCCTCCGGCCGACGCCGGGGGAGGCGCGTCAGCGGCGGGACAGGACGCGGGCCACGGCGGCGGCGATCACCGTCACCAGGATCCAGCCCGCGGCCACCAGCGCGTAGGAGAACCACTGGTGGCCGCCCGCCGGGTCGAAGGCGCGCTGCTGTCCCAGGTCGACCAGGGGGAGAAGCAGGTCGAGGGTGTAGACGACGGGGTTGAAGTGCGGGGCCTCGTCCGCCTTGAGGGGCTGCGGCGGGTGCGCGCCGTACACCAGGCCGCCCGCCGTCACCAGCAGGGCCAGCCACAGCACCGCGCGCCAGGGCTGGTAGCCGTAGGCGACCGTGGCCTCCTGCAGCAGGCCCCAGACCCGGCCGGCGGGGGTGCCGGCGCGGTGGGCGAGGCGTTCCTTGGCCAGCAGGACGCGGCGTGCCTCGGCCGGCTGCCCCAGGGCGGTGTAGTGGGCGGCCAGCCGCTCGTAGGGCTGGGGCTGGTGGCCGTCCGGGGCGAGGGCCAGCCAGCGCAGCCGCTCGCGGGCGGGCAGGCGCGGTTCCAGGCTCTCGTAGGTGAAGCCGTCCAGTGAAACCGACTGCGCCCATGTCCGCGGGTCGTCGCGGAGGACTCCGACGCGGGCGTGTGACAGGACGACCTCGCCTTGGACGGGTTCGGACGGCCGCAGAATGAGTTCGCCCGCCTGCAGGGTGGGGGCGTCCAGGGCGATGCCGCCGGGGCCGGCGAGGCGGGCACCGGTCAGGTCGACCTGGGCGCCGACCCTGGTGCCCGACAGCCTGACCTTTCCGGTGGCGTGCAGGCCCGTGCAGAACAGGTCGGCGGCGATCTCGGCCCGGGACAGCCGCAGGCAGGTGCGGCCGCCGGGTTTCTCGAGGCGGGCGTCGGTCAGCCTGAGGCGTCCGGCGATGCGGCCGACGACGGCGCGGACCTCGCCGCGGGCCCGCAGCCGCTCGCAGTCGAAGGTGCCGCCGACGGTGATGTTGTCGGCGACCAGCGCGATCCTCTCGCCGTCGCGCCGGGCGCCGCGGCCGGCGTCGAGGGTCGCCCCGGTCAGCGTGAGGTCGTTGCCGACCCGCGCGCCGACGAGGCTGACCCGTCCGCCCGCCACGGTCAGGTCCGTGGCGTCGATGTCGTTGACGGTGACCTGGTCGGCCCACAGCGCGACGCCGTCCGGCGCGGACAGGGAGGCGCCGTCGATGGTGAGGAACGTGCGGATCTGCGCGCCGGGCATGCGCATCTCGCCCTCGGCCCGGAATCCGCGCCGCGCGAAGAACGGGCCCTCGACCGTGAGGCCGCCCGCGCCCAGGGCCACGCCGCCGGGGTTGCGCAGGGCCGCCGCGTCGAGCAGGACCTCGGCGTGGACCCGTGTGCTGCGCAGCGCGGTCTCGCCGTGGACGGTCAGCGCGGTGGCGTGCAGGCCGCCGCCGATCATGGTGCGGCTGAGCGACAGGCCCTTCGAGGAGTGGGCCGCGCCCATGATCGTGGCGTTGTTCAGGTTGAGCCGTCCTTCCACGCGGCCGCCGCGCAGCAGGAAGGGCCCGTCGGCGCGGAACCCCTCGTTTGCCTCGACATCGCCGTCCACGACCAGGCCGTCGGCGGCGGTGGCGACGCCGTCCGCGTCCGGGCCGATCCGGGCGCCGCGCAGCGAGACCTCCCCGTTGATCCTGGCGCGGTCGAGCCTGATCCCGGCCCGGACGGTGCTGAGATGCAGGTTGAGGATGCCGTCCATGCCCATCCGCGCCGCGTTGAGGCTGTGCAGGGACGAGCGCACCAGCCGCACCGTCCGGACGGTCGCCTCGACCAGCCGGACCGGCTCGTCGAAGTGGCAGTACTCGCACACCAGCGCGCAGGGGATCTCGGCGCCCATGAGGTCGAGGCGTCCCCGGACCCGGGCGCCGCGCAACCGGACCCCGGGGCGCCTGCCCGGGTCCGGCGGGACCGCGCCGAGCAGCAGCGCGGCGATCACCTCGGCGCGGACCGTGCGGTCGTCGTCCCACTGCGGAGCGGTGGCGACATCGTCCCGGCCGGGATCGCCCGTGCGCAGGTCGACCCATTCGCCGCGGGGGAAGGCCTCCCACAGCCGTTCTTCGGCCTCGTTGAGCCGCGATGTCGTCATGCCCCGATTGTGGGGGACTCCGGGATGATCGTCAGCGGGCGAAGGCGATGGCGGTGCCCGCGCTGACGACGACCGCGATGATCACCAGGACCAGTGAGGTGCTCAGCGGGTCGCGGCGCTCGGCCGGCCGGTGCGCCCGCACCGCCCGCGGAGCCGCGGGCGCCTCACCCGGCGTGGTCCGCCCCGGCGCCGCCTGCTCCGGCGGGGCCGGCCGCGTCCGGGGCGGCGGCGGGGGAGCGGGGCCGGACGCCCCGCCCGCCGCCGCGGCGGGCGCCGGGCGCGGCTCGGCGGGCGGGGCGTCCGGGGCCGGTGTCCCGGGCGGCGGCGGATCGGTGGGCCCTTCCTGGGACGGCGGCCTCGGCGGGCTTTCGGGCGGTGGTGGCGCCGCCGCGGGCGGCGCCGTGGCCGCGCGCTCGCAGGCGCCGGCGGCGGGCCCGGCGTCCGCCCCGATCCGCACTTCGATGCACACGCTGACCCGGGGCGCCGGCGCGGGGTCGGCGAGCGCGCAGGGCGGGAAGGCGAACACGCCGGCGAGGGCGGCGGGCAGGACGAGGCGGCGGCGCACGCTCAGCCACCTCCCGCGATGCGCCGCGGTCCGCCCCGGCCGCGGGCGCTGAGCCGTCCGTTCTCCATGAGCCTCCGTTCGGGACCGCGGGCGAGACCGGCGTCCTCGCGAGCCCCCGCTGGACGTGCCGTGCCTCCGGCCCGGGCGGCCGTGCGGCGGCCCGGTCATCACCGGTGGTGAGTGTAGTTTCACGGATCGTCGCTACCGGCGGGTTCGGCCTGGGCATCACCTGGAGGTGAGGTGACCGGCCCGGCCAGGGAAGATGGGCCTGTACACCGGAGGCGGCCCGAGGGGATGTACTGCCAGTTCTTGTGAAATACGGTATGAATGCCGGAAGATCTCCTGTAGATGACCTGGTACGAAGGACGATTGATGGAACCGGCCTGAGAGGGGCGGCTGCGTGAGGGGAGACGGCAATGGCGCCGCAGGGAAAACTGGGCCTCGACCCGGAGGTGGTGCGCACCGCCCGGCGGCTGGCCGCCCGGGCCGCAGAGCCCATCATCGACATGGCACGCTCCCACACCACCGTCTCCGTTGAGCGCGCCCTGCTTCGGCTGGCCGGCCTCACCGGCGCCGACGACGGCGGACGCCCCTGGGCCAACCACCTCGCCGACGCCGTCCGCGACCAGGTCGGCCTGGAGCACGGCGTGGCGCTGCCGGTCTGGGACGCACTGCTGAACGGCCCGCACGGCTCCCTCGGCGACCTCGCGCAGGCCGCCGCCCGGGGCCGCGTGTCGTTCCGGCTGCCGTCGGGAACCGACGCCGCCCACGCCCGCAAGGCCGCCGGGGAGGCGGCCCGCGGCGGGATCGGCCGCATCGACCGCCGCCGCGCCGAACGGGACCGGCTGCTGGCCGAACTGCCCCCGCCCGACGCGGGAGACGCGCCGAAGCCGCTGGTCTACCTGATCGTGGCGACCGGCGACATCTACGAGGACATCCCCCAGGCGCAGGCCGCCGCGCGGGAGGGCGCCGACGTCGTCGCGGTGATCCGCTCCACCGGCCAGTCGCTGCTGGACTTCGTCCCCGAGGGCGCCACCCGCGAGGGGTACGCCGGCACCTACGCGACGCGGGAGAACTTCCGGCTGATGCGGTCCGCGCTGGACGAGGTGTCCCGCGAGCTCGGCCGGTACGTGCGGCTGACGAACTACGCGTCCGGGCTGTGCATGCCGGAGATCGCGACGCTCGCCGGGCTGGAGCGCCTGGACATGATGCTGAACGACTGCATGTACGGGATCATCTTCCGCGACATCAACCCCCGCCGGACGTTCATCGACCAGCGCTTCTCCCGGCAGATCCACGCCCGCGCCGGCATCATGATCAACACCGGCGAGGACAACTACCTCACCACCGCCGACGCGGTCGACGCCGCGCACACCGTGATCGTCAGCCAGCTGCTGAACGAGAGGTTCGGGCACGAGGCGGGCCTCACCGACGCCCAGCTCGGCCTCGGCCACGCCTTCGAGATCAACCCGGCGATCCCCGAGTCGTTCCGGCTGGAACTCGCGCACGCCCAGCTCGTCCGGGAGCTGTTCCCCGGCGCGCCGCTGAAGTACATGCCGCCGACCAAGCACATGACCGGCAACATCTTCGCCGGCTACCTGCTGGACGCGTTCTTCAACCTCGCCGGCGTCATGACCGGGCAGTCGATCATCCTGATCGGGATGATGACCGAGGGCATCCACACCCCCTGGCTGTCGGACCGCGACCTGGCGCTGGAGAACGTCCGCTACGTCCGCGACGCCTGCGGCGGCCTCGCCGAGGACTTCGTGCCCCGCCCCGGCGGCATGCTCGTCCAGCGCGCCGAGCGGGTCCTGTCGGAGTCGGTGGAGCTGCTGGAGCGCGTCAGCGACGACGGCCTGCTCACCGCCATCGCCGAGGGCACCTTCGGCGTCACCCGCCGCCCTCCCGACGGCGGCAAGGGCCTGGACGGCGTCGTCCCCCGCGCCGACGGCTACGTCAACCCCGCCATCGAGATCCTCGACTCCGAAGACCCGCACGCCGGCCGCCCCACCGCCGACGCAGCCGAGCAGGAGGTGCCCGCATGACGGTCGAGAGCCCCGGGACCGGTACGCAGACCCCGGCCGAGCCCGCCGACACCCGGCAGGTCATCCGCCCCTACGGCGACACCACCGGGGACGGGATGGTGCAGATGTCGTTCACGCTCCCGGTCCCGTCCGGCAAACGCGCAGACGCCGCCGCGCTGCAGCTCGCCGGGAAGATGGGCCTGGACCAGGCCAGCGTCGTGCACGCCAAGCCGATGGGTCCCGACTTCACCTTCTTCATCGTGTACGGGAAGGTGCGGCACCTCGTCGACTACGCCTCCATCCCCGTCCCCGAGGAACGCGCCTACCCGCTGCTGACCGCTCAGGAGGTGAACCTGGCGATCCGCGGCGCGCTGAACCGGCGGCTGGTGGTCGTCGGCGCCTGCATCGGCACCGACGCCCACACCGTCGGCATCGACGCGATCCTCAACGTCAAGGGGTACGCGGGGGAGAAGGGCCTGGAGTACTACCGCGAGATCCACGTGGTCAACATGGGCGCCCAGGTCACCGTGGCCGAACTGGTCGAGCGCGCCAAGGCCGAGGACGCCGACGCGGTCCTGGTGTCGCAGGTCGTCACCCAGCGCAACGCGCACCTGCACAACACCAAGCAGATGGCCGCCGCGTTCCACTCCGAATACCCCACCGCCGTCGCCGGCGGCATGGGACGGCCCCTGCTGGTCGTCGGCGGCCCCAGGTTCGACACCGTCACCGAGGCCGACCTCGGCGTCGACCGGATCTTCGGCAGGGGCACCACGCCCGCCGAGGTCGCCGCCTACCTCGTGCACGCCCTGCTTCCCGGCGGGACCGCGCCGGGCGACGACGACCCGGAGGACGAGTGATGAGCGACCCGCGCGAGGGACTGGCGGTCACGCACCGCCGCTACATCCCCTACTCCCACGCCCACTACGCGGGCGACCTGGTCGACGGCGCCTACGTGCTCGGGCTGTTCGGGGACGCGGCGACGGAGCTGTGCGTCCGCACCGACGGTGACGAGGGACTGTTCGCGTCCTACTCCGACGTGCAGTTCCGCGCCCCGGTCCGGGCGGGCGACGTCCTGGAGACCACCGCCGTGCTCGCGCGCGCCGGAACCCGCAGCCGCGTCATGGAGTTCGAGGCCCGGGTGGTGTGCCGGGGCCGCCCGGACAAGGGTGAATCGGCCGCCGAGGTCCTGCCGGACCCGATCGTTGCGGTGACCGCCACCGGAACCGTCGTCGTCGCCCCGCCCCGCCCGTGAGACCGGGCGGCCGGGCCGCCGGCCGCCCCCGTGATCGCCGATCTTCCGCACGGAAATCGCACGCCTCACGATCATGGCGCTGACCTGGGAGAACATGGAGTCGCCGCAGAACATGCGGCGGTTGACATGAGGGCTGGAGCCGGTAGTTTTGCTGCAGTCCAGCACGGGACTCACCGATCGTGCCGCCCGAGGCGCCGCAGGGCACCGCGCCACGACGGGGACGGGGGATCACGCGAGTGGTCGACGCCGCGCCCGCCCGAGCCAGCGCGGTGATCCGGGGCCGTGCCCGGACGGAGCCGCCCGATCGCGCGGGGGGTTGGACCCGGGAAGGGCCCGGACATCCGGTAGAAAACGGACGCTCGTTCTCACCGCCTGTGGGACGACTCCGGCCCGACGGGTGTCACGGGCCCTCTTCCGTGTGCGCGCCCCCATCCGTGGTCGCCGTGACGGCCCGAGCCCGGTAGCGTTCCCGGGAGGGAACAAGGGAACGAGGTGGGGACGTGGCCCAGGAGACCCTCCCGGAACGGTCACCGGCCGAGAGCACGGTCACCGGCACGGGAACGGGTGGTGAACCGGGCGCGGCGATACGGCCGGGCTGGGCGGCGCGCCTGGGCGACGGCCTGCGCAGCGGCGGCCGCGCGGGCTGGCCCCGCACGCTGCTGGCCGTGGCCGCCGGGCTGGCCATGTGGCTCGCCTTCCCGCCCTTCGACCTGACACCGGCGGCCCCGGCCGGCGTCGCGCTGCTCACC
Organism: Spirillospora sp. NPDC048824; assembly: GCF_043198455.1. NCBI lineage: Bacteria > Bacillati > Actinomycetota > Actinomycetes > Streptosporangiales > Thermomonosporaceae > Spirillospora > Spirillospora sp. NPDC048824. Next base: position 66,167 of record NZ_JBICUS010000027.1, read on the forward strand.
CTCACGATGCGCGGCCTGTCCGCCCGCACCGGCGCGTGGCTCGGCTTCGTCGGCGGCGCCGCGTTCTTCGTCCCCGTCCTGGAGGGCATCGGCCAGATCGGCCCGGACGCCTGGATCGTGCTCGCCCTCGTCCAGGCCCTGTACTTCCTGCCGCTCGGCGCCGGGATCGCCATGGTCACCCGGCTGCGCGGCTGGCCGGTGTGGACGGCCGCGCTGTGGATCGGCGAAGAGCTGATCCGCGGCCACGTCCCCTTCGGCGGATTCCCGTGGGCGCGGCTCGCCTTCAGCCAGACCGCCACGCCGCTGACACCCTACGCCTCGGTGGGCGGCGCGCCCCTGGTCACGTTCCTGACCGCCCTGATCGGCGGGCTGCTCGCCTACGCGGCCGTCGCCGCCCACCGCGCCCGCACCGCCGGGACGCCGGCGCGATGGCGTCCCCTGGTGCCCGTCGCCGCCGCCCTCGCCGTGATCGCCGCCATCGCCGGGGGCGGGACGCTGATCCCCACGCCCACGTCCGGGCGGCCCGTGACCGTCGCCGTCATCCAGGGCAACGTGCCGCGCCTGGGCCTGGACTTCCTCGGCCAGCGCAAGGCCGTCCTGAACAACCACGTCGAGGCCACCCACGAGCTGGCCGCGCGGGTCCGCGCCGGGAAGGTCCCGAAGCCCGAACTGGTGGTGTGGCCGGAGAACGCCAGCGACCTGGACCCCTACACCGAGCCCGAGGCCCACACCGCCATCGACGCCGCGGTGAAGGACGTCGGCGTCCCCGTCCTGGTCGGCGCCCTCACCGACACGCCCGACGGCGAGAAGGTCGAGAACCGCGGCATCGTCTGGGATCCGCAGAGCGGGCCCGGCGACTACTACGTCAAACGGCACCCCGTCCCGTTCGGGGAGTACCTCCCGTTCCGCGACGTCCTCACCACGCTGATCACCCGGTTCGAGCGGATCCCCCGCGACTTCGCCAAGGGCACCCGTTCCGGCGTGATGCAGCTCGGCCCGGTCACGATCGGCGACGTCATCTGCTTCGAGGTGGCCTACGACAAGGAGGTCCGTGACGTGGCGCGCGGCGACCTGCTGGTCGTGCAGACCAACAACGCCACCTACGGCAAGACGAGCCTGCCGCCGCAGCAGATCGCGATGTCGCGGCTGCGCGCGGTGGAACATGGCCGTACGATCTTGGTTGCCGCGACCAGCGGGATCAGCGCGATCGTCGCCCCGGACGGGCGGATGATCGACGAGTCCCGCGAGTTCGTCCCCGACATCCAGGTCGAGACCGTCCCGGCGCGGACGGCCACCACCCTGTCGGACCGGCTGGGCGCCGCGCCCGAGTGGACGCTCGCGGCGCTCGGCCTCGGCGCGATCTTCGCGGCGGCATGGACGGCGGCGCGCGAGAACGAGGGGAACTGACACCGATGGAGATCCCAGCCGACCTGGGCCGGGTGCTCGTGATCATCCCGACCTACAACGAGCGGGACAACATCGAGGGCATCGCCGGGCGGGTACGCGAGGCCGTCCCGTCCGCGGACGTCCTGGTGGTCGATGACGCCAGCCCCGACGGCACCGGCGAGGCCGCCGACGCCATGGCCGACAAGGACGAGCAGATCCGCGTCCTGCACCGCGAGGGCAAGGACGGCCTCGGCCCGGCCTACATCGCCGGGTTCCGGTGGGCCGCCGAACGCGGCTACGACGTCATGGTCGAGATGGACGCCGACGGCTCCCACCAGCCCGAGGAGCTGCCGCGGCTGCTGGCCGCCCTGGTGGACGCCGACCTGGTCATCGGGGCCCGCTGGGTACCGGGCGGCAAGGTGCGCAACTGGCCCAAGCGGCGCGAGGCGCTGTCGCGGGGCGCCAACACCTACGCCCGGCTGATGCTCGGCATCCCCCTGCACGACGCCACCGGCGGCTACCGCGCGTTCCGCGCCGCGACGCTGGAGAAGATCGGGCTGGACGACGTCGACTCCCGCGGCTACTGCTTCCAGATCGACCTGGCGCTGCGGGCGCTGCGGCAGGGGCTGCGGGTCGTGGAGGTGCCCATCACCTTCGTCGAACGCGTCCACGGCACCAGCAAGATGAACCGGGACGTCATGGCCGAGGCGGCGCTGCGCATCACCCAGTGGGGCGTGAGCGACCGCGCCGGCAAGCTGCGTCCGCCCCGCTGAGCCCCGTCCCGGACCCCGCCCGCCGGACCCCGCGCGCGGCGGGGAAACGAACGGGGGCGCCGCAGCGTTGTACAGGATGAGGCTTTCGACGACCCCGAAGATGGAGCCATGCTGCCGCTGCTGATCGTCCTGGCGTTCCTGCTGGTGCCGGTCCTGGAGATCTACGTCCTGATCCAGGTCGGCCAGGTGATCGGTGCCTGGCCGCTGGCCGGGCTGCTGGCCGCCGAGGTCGTCCTCGGCGCGTGGATCATCCGGCGGGAGGGCCGGCGTGCCTGGGGCGCGCTGTACGACACCGTCCGCAGCGGCGTCCTGCAGGACCGCGAACTCGGCGACGCGGTGCTGGTCATGGCCGGCGGGGTGCTGATCCTGCTGCCCGGCCTCGTCACCGACGTGCTCGGCGCCGCGCTGGTCCTGCCGTTCACGCGGCCGCCGCTCAAGCGGGCGATGTCGGCGTTCGCGGCGCGGCGGATGCGGGCGGCCGAGGCGCGCGCCGCGATGTTCCCGCCGCCCGGCCTCGGAGGCGCCGGGTTCGATCCCTTCGGACGGGGACCGGGACCCGAACGGGTGGAGACCCCGCCCGGGCCCGTGGTCCGCGGCGAGGTCGTCCACGACGATGACACCCCGTCCAAGACCTGACGCGGCCCCCGGCCTCGCAGGCGCCTCCCCGGCCCCGTAGGCGTCCCGCCGGGCCTCTCAGGCGTCCCGCCGGGCCTCTCAGGCGTCGCGCCCGGCGAGCAGGGCACCGCCCGCCAGCAGCGCCGCCGCCGCGTACCCGGCCAGGACCCCCATCCCCGCCCACGGCCCGATCGGCAGCCGGTCCAGGTCGCGGGTCCACTGGACGGCCAGGCCCGCCGACATCGGCGCGAGCCTCTCCAGGCGCTCCTGCCACTGCGCGTCCCCGACGAGCCGCGTGATGACCGGGACGATCCACAGCAGCGCCAGCACGGCCGTGATCGCCGCCGCCTGCTCCCGCACCGCCGTGCCCACCCCGAGCGCCGGCAGTGCCACCAGCACCAGATACAGGACGGTCCCGGCCGCGGCCCGGACGGTGGGCCCGTCCGTCAGCGACAGCGGCGGGTAGCCGGCGGCGGCGGTGAACCCGTTGCCGGGCAGGATGCCCCGCCCCGCCGCCAGCGACGCCAGCACCCCCGCCGTCCCCGCGCCCGCGACGGCGGCCGCGACGACCGCGGCCTTCGCGGCCAGGACCGTGCCGCGGCGCGGGACCGCCGCCAGCGTCGCGGCGATCGTCCCGTTGGCGTACTCGCCGCCGACGGCCAGGACCCCCAGCACGACCGCGGCGACCTGCCCGAGCTGGACGCCCGACAGCGACAGCCTGGGCAGGTCCTCCCGGCATCCGGCGGGGGTCGGGCAGTGGGAGGTGTCCACCGCGCCGGTCACGGCCGCGCCGACCGCCACGATGATCCCCGCCAGGGCCGGCAGCAGCCACATCGTGCTCGGCAGTGTCCGCAGCTTCGTCCACTCCGCGTGCACCGCGCGGGCCGTCGCCGTCACGCGTCCCGCCGCCTGACCAGCCACGCCGCGGCCGCCAGCGCCACCGCCGTGTAGGCGCACAGCACCCCGAAACCGGCCCACGGTCCGATCGCCCGGTCGTACTGCGTCACCGTCTGCTGGATCGCGAACCCCGCCGCCGGGGTCAGCCGTTCCAGCCACCGCGCCGCCGACAGCGGCAGCCCGGTCGCCACGATCTGCGGGACGAGCAGCAGCAGCAGCACCACCGTGATCGCCGGTGCGCTGCGCCGCACGATCACCGCGACCGCCAGGGCGAACACGGCGATCACGCCGAGCAGGGCCCCCGTCCCGACGACCGCCCGCAGCACGGTCGCGTCCCCCAGCGGCGGCGGCGCCAGCCCGTTCGAACGCAGCACCGGTCCGGCCAGCAGCACCGCTCCGAACGCGGCGGCCAGGCCCGCCGCGTCCGCGACAACGGGCCCGGGCCCGTGCCCGGCGCCGTCCCCGCCGGGCACGGCGTCCTCGGCATGCGCGAACGCGCCGCCGCCGTCGGCGGCGACCTGCACGCCGGCCCCGGCCCGGCCGGCGGGTTCCTGGTCGAGGCGGCGCTCCCCGCGGCGGAGACGCCATGACCGGCGGAGACGCCGGGACCGATGAGGGCGCCGGGACCGTGCGCGTGGCCGTGGCCGACGACCAGGAGGTCGCCCGGGCCGGATTCGGCGCCCTGCTGGGCACCCAGCCCGACCTGGACGTCGTCGCCACCGCCGCCGACGGCGCCGCCGCGGTCCGCGTCTGCCGCGAGCACCGGCCCGACGTCGTGCTGATGGACGTGCGGATGCCCGTCATGGACGGCATCGAGGCCACCCGCCGCATCACCGCCGACCCCGGCGCCCCCCGCGTGCTGATCCTCACCACGTTCGACCTCGACGAGCACGTCTACGACGCGCTCGTCGCCGGCGCCAGCGGGTTCCTGCTCAAGGACGTCACCGCCGAGCGGCTGTTCGACGCCGTCCGGGTCGTCGCCTCCGGCGAGGCGCTGCTCGCGCCGGCCGTCACCCGCCGCCTCATCGGCGAGTTCGCCCGCCTGCGGCCCCGCCCCCCGTCCGGGACGCGGCACGCCCTGGACGCCCTGACGCCCCGGGAGACCGACGTGCTGCGCCTGGTCGCCGAGGGTCTCACCAACGGCGAGATCGCCGCGCGCCTCGTCGTGGGGGAGGAGACGGTCAAGACCCACGTCAGCCGCATCCTGCGCAAGCTGGGGCTCCGCGACCGCGTCCAGGCCGTCGTCACCGCCTACGAGAGCGGCCTCGTCCTGCCCCGGACGGGCCGCTGAGGATTCCGGCATTCGGACATGGGACGGGCCCGCACCGGCGACCGGTGCGGGCCCGTTCCACTCGAAGAATCAGATGCTCACGCCGACTTCCTGCGCCCCGCCCGCAGGATCTCCAGCCGCTCCGCCAGAACCTCCTCCAGGTCCTCGACGGTTCTGCGTTCCATGAGCATGTCCCAGTGGGTCCGCGGCGGCTTGCCCTTCTTCGTTTGGGGCAGTTCCCCGTCGACCCGCAGGGCCGTGGCGCCGCAGCTGCGGCATTCCCAGGTCATCGGCACCTCGGCCTCGGCTGCGAGCGTCACGGTGAACCGGTGGCCCTTGGTGCAGGTGTAGTCCACCTCTTGCCGAGGGGCGAGATCGGTGTTGCGATCGTTCTCGTAGCTCGTCGCTCCGAGTCGAGTACCGCGAAGTGCGCGCTCGGCCATCGTCACGTGCCTCCCAGACGGCTTGCGGTCTTGCCCTGACCAACGCTGAATACCGTGACAAGATTCCCGCACCCAGCGTGATCCAACCCTGCTGTTTCCGGCCGCACCGGGCCGCCGGTGAGGAACGTCCCGCTCAGACGCTAGTTACGGGACGTGAGCACCTCGTCGATCAACCCGTAGTCCCTGGCCTCGGCGGCGCTGAAGAAGCGCGCGCGGTCCAGGTCGCGGCGCACGGTCTCCGGTTCCCGCCCGGTCGCCTCCGCCAGGATCGCCTCGGTCTGCGCCCGCAGCCTCAGCACCTCGCGGGCCTGGATGTCCAGGTCGGTGGTGTAGCCCCGCGACACCTCGACGGCGGGCTCGTGCAGCAGGATCCGCGCGCCGGTCAGCGCCGCCCGCCGGCCCGGCGAGCCGGCGGCCAGCAGGATCGCCGCCGCCGACCCGGCCTGCCCCACGCACGTCGTCTCGATCGGCGGCGCGACGTAGCGCATCGTGTCGCAGATCGCCAGCATCGCCGTCAGCGACCCGCCCGGCGAGTTGATGTACAGGGCGATGGGGCGGTCGGCGTCCATGCCCTCCAGCGCCAGCAGCTGCGCCGTGACGTCATTGGCGCTGATGTCGTCCACGGGGGCGCCGAGGAAGACGATGCGGTCCTCGAACAGCTTGTTGTAGGGATTGGTGTCCTTGCGCCCGAAGTTCGTCTGCTCCTCGAACTCGGGGACGAGGTAGCGCCTTTCCGCACGTGTCATGTGCCCACCCGGTCGGTGCTGTCGATGACATGGTCGACGAAACCATAGTCGCGGGCCTCCTCCGCGGTGAACCACGCGTCGCGGTCCCCGTCGGCCTCGATCTGCTCCAGCGTCTGGCCGGTGTGGAACGCCGTCAGCTCCGCCAGGGTCCGCTTGAGGTACAGCGACTGCTCCGCCTGGATCTTGATGTCGGACGCGGTGCCGCCGATCCCGCCGTGCGGCTGGTGCATCATCACCCGCGAGTGCCGCAGCGCGTACCGCTTGCCCGCGGTCCCGGCGCACAGCAGCGTCTGACCCATGGAGGCTGCCATGCCCATCGCGACCGTGGAGATGTCGTTCGGGACGAACCGCATCATGTCGTAGATCGCCATCCCGGCGTCCACGACCCCGCCGGGGGAGTTGATGTAGATCGTGATGTCGCGCCGCGCGTCCTGCGCGGCGAGCAGCAGCAGCTGGGCGTTGACCCGGTTGGCGAGCTTGTCGTCGATCTCGGTGCCGAGGAACACGATCCGCTGCGCCAGCAGCCGCTCGAACAGCTGCGCGTCCGCCAGCTGGGGCAGCTCCGCGACACTCGCGCGGGACCTCCCCGCGTACGTCTCCGGTCGCGCATCGGCCCGGTCCGGCGCCGAGTTCTCCCGCATGTGCCCTCCTAGATCGGATGTATAGAATGTACATTTTAATGTTCTGCCTGGCGAGTTGGACAAGACGCGTTCGCTATAGGATGAAAGACGTGGAAATCGCGGTCACGAAGGCCCGGAAGATCTTCGCGGAGCTGCTCAACCGGGTCATCTATGGCGGTGAGGAGATCGTGCTCACCCGTCACGGCAAGACCGTGGCCGGACTCGTCTCGGCCGAAGACCTGGAGTTGCTGCGGCAGGTCAGGGCCGCACGGCTCGACCTGACCCATGCCGGGCTCTCCGCTGCGGAAGAGGCCTCGCGAGCCATCCCGGAGGAGACTCCCTTCCCGATCGCGGCGCAGTACCGCCCTCCTGGCCGGCAGCGCCCCGGCTTCGGCCGCTGACCTGGTGAGCGCCCGGCGTGCCGTCGCGGGAGGATCCGTCCGCGATGTGCGGGCGCGTCAGCCGGCGGGTGCGGGGCCCGGCCAGAGGTTGCGCGACTTCATGATGCGGCGCAGCTCGACGATCTCGTCGGTCATGATTCCGTCGACGCCGAGGTCCAGGAGGTGTTCCATGGCGGCGGGGTCGTTGACCGTCCAGGCGTGGACCCGCAGGCCCAGTTCGTGGGCGCGGGCGATGAACGACTCGGTGACGAACGGGACGGGCCCGAGGCCGTAGGGGACCTGCGCGCACGCGACGCCCGTGGCGGCGAGGCGTATGAGCTTGGCGGCCGGGCCCCCGTAGGACTTGGCGCGCAGGGCCATCACGCCGCGCGGGTCGAGGGCGGTGCACACGTCGCGGTCGGTGAACAGGGGGAGGCGGGCGCGCATCTGCGCCAGCCGGCGGGTGGAGAAGGACGTGATGCACACCCGGTGCCAGGCGTTCGCACGGTGCAGCGCCGCGGCCAGGGGGCCGATGACGGGGGCGTCCTTCAGGTCGATGTTGACGCGGGCCTGGGGGAAGGAGCCGAGGATCTCCTCCAGGCGGGGGATGGGCTCGGCGCCGCCGATGCGGGCCTTGGCGACCTCGGCGTAGGGGAGGCGCGCGATGGTGCCCGTGCGGTCGGTCACGCGGTCCAGGGTGCGGTCGTGGAAGGCGACGACGACGCCGTCGGCGGTGGCGTGGGCGTCGGTCTCCAGGTAGCGGTAGCCGAGGTCGACGGCGCGCTGGAATGCGGCCAGGGAGTTCTCGGGGAGGCCGTCCGCGCCGCCCCGGTGGGCGAAGGGGATCGGCCCGGGGTGGTCGAGGAACTCATACGAGCGGCGCACTCGTCCGATTATGGCCGACCGGCCGCCCGGACTGGACCTTACTGCGTAAAGGCCGGGGGCCGGGGCACCCGGTGCTAGCGTCACCACGGCAGGCGATCAGCGAAGGAGCACGCGCATGGCGGATGTGAACGACTACCGGGCGACGTTCGAGCTCGTGGACGTCGACGGCGACGGGTACATCTCGGCGGACGAGCTGAAGAACCTGATGAGAGCGCTCGGCGAGGATGTCACCGGAGCCCGCGCGGTGGAGGTCGTCGTGGCCGCCGACGCGAACCGGGACGGGAAGATCTCCCTGGAGGAGTTCACCGCCCTGATGGAGCGGACCGCCCGCCCGGACTGACCGGCCGGACGGGCCGCCCGAACCGGTCGGGGGGTGGCTCAGTCCGCGCGGCGCCGGAGATTGAGGGCGTTGTCGGTGCGCGTCATGACGCGTCCGTCGGGGGCGGTCTGGACGCGTTCGTGATCGCCGCTGCGCAGCACGTCCCATTCTCCGTCCGGGAGGTCCAGGGACTTCAGGACCTCGTCGGCGGTGGGCAGGTGCACGCCGGGGTGGGCGTCGGGGTCCCAGGGCGGCGGGCCGGCGTGCCCGGCGATGAGCAGGGTTCCGCCGGGTGCGACGGCCGCGGCGGCGGCGCGCAGGATCTCCTCGCGGGGCATGCCCTCCTCGGGGGAGTGCAGGAAATGGGCGGAGACCAGGTCGTAGGTGCCCTCGGGGAACGACGAGCCGAGGTCGTGGCGGCGCCAGTCGACGCGGTCGGCGACGCCGGCCGCCTCGGCGTGGCGGGCGGCGCGTTCGAGCGCGACGCGGGAGATGTCGGCGGCGGTGACGCGCCAGCCCCGCTTCGCGAGCCAGATGGCGTCGGCGCCTTCGCCGCATCCCAGGTCGAGGGCGGTGCCGGGTTCCAGCCCGGTGACCTCCTCGACGAGGACGGTGTTGGGTTCCCCGCTCCACAGGTGGTCGTGCTCGGCGTAGCGGGCGTCCCAGAATTCTTCGCCGGTGGTGTGGTCCATGGTCCGATGATGCGCCGTCACCGTCTCGTCCGGCGAACCGTGTTGCCGTTTCCGCAAGGCGAGCAGGGAGAAGGCGCCGAGGGCGGCCGGTGCGGCGGCGAGGGCGTAGCAGGCCGGCAGCGGCAGCACGTCGAGGAGCATGCCGGTCGCCGCCGTGCCGCCGGCCGCGCCGAGGTTCAGGGCGGTGTTCACCCAGGCCGCCGTCCGGGTGCGCGCGTCCGGCGGCGCGGACGCGTCGGCGAGCAGGTAGGCGGCGGTGAGGGTGGGGCCGACGAAGAGCCCGGCGGCGCACGTCAGCAGGGCCAGGACGGTGAGGCTCGGCGCGAGGCCCGCGGCGGCCGGCGTAATGCCGAGCGGGAGCAGGAGCGCGGCGAGGCGGCCGCGTCCGGATGGGGTCCTTGCGGCCGCGCCGTAGACGAGGCCGCCGAGGGTGCTGCCGACCGCGAGAGCGGCCTCCACCCAGGCGGCCGCGGCGGGCTGGTGGTGGCGGTGGCTGAACGCCACGGCCAGCAGGGCGGTCGATCCCAGGACGACGCCGGTGGCCGCGGCGGCGATGGCCGGGGCGGCCGGGATCGCGGGCATGCGGGGGCCCCGGTGGCGCCCGCGCGGCCGCGGGCGTGCCGCAGGGGAGGTGCTCAGGCCGACGGTGCCGGCGGCGACCAGGGCGGCGCTGAGGGCGATTCCGAGGGACGGTGAGGCGATCACGGCCAGCAGCCCCGCCAGGAGCGGTCCGGCGACGAACACGAGTTCCTCGGCGACGGTGTCGAGGCTGTAGGCGCGCCGCAGGAGCGGTCCGTCCTTGAGGAGGCCGCTCCACAGCGTCCGCATGACCACGCCGACCGGGGGAGCGGTGATGCCGGCGGCGATGGTCAGGGCCGCCAGGAGCGGGACGGGGGTCCCGGGCCGCCAGGTGAGGGCGGCCAGGGCGGTGAGGGCGACGGTGTAGCCCGCGGCCATCGGGGGCAGGGCGCGGCGCGGGCCGTGCCGGTCGATGAGGGCGGCGCGCACGGGCGTCAGGGCGGAGACCGTGAGGCCGAGCAGGGCCAGAAGCCCGCCCGCCTTGGCGTAGGAGCCCGTGGAGGAGGTGAACGCCAGCGTCAGGGACAGGAAGACCGTCCCGTAGGACAGGCGTCCCAGCAGGGCCAGGCCGAAGCCTGGTTCGACGTAATTCAGCGGGCTGGAGTCGCGAATCTGGGTCCTGACCTGGGGTGACATGCTTGTGGCCGCCTGGAGGGCGTTTCTCTAGGCGGTGGTGTTCGTGCTGGTCAGCGGGGTATCGGGTTGAGGTCGATGACCTGCTTGGGGGCGGGGATGTCGAGCGCGGACAGCAGATCGGCCTGGGGCTTGGTCAGGGTGGTGGTCCGGCGGAAC
>NZ_JBICUS010000028.1:0-59409 GCF_043198455.1 Spirillospora sp. NPDC048824
ACAGTGGCCTGACCCGCCCCGACCCGGTCACCGTTCCCGACGACCATCACAGTCACCGCGCCCGCCGGCGCATCCCACCCCCGATCCGCACCCCCGGACAGGCCACGGACCTGCGCGTGGCAGACCCCGCACGCCCCGAAATGCCGCTCTGCCAAGCAGACCGGCTCTCATGACGAGATCGGAACCAACATGGATCACCGGAAATCACGCCGTGGATCCAGGCTGAGCACCTTGACGGACAGCCAACGCCTTCTCTGCGGGATGCTTCTCATTATTTCATCGCGGGACGCGAAACAGGCTATCTTAGGGTGGATCTTCCCGAACGTTTCCTTGAGCCTTGAGAGCCTGATTCCATTTGGAGGAAACAACATGGCAGTGACCTACGAGCAGGCACGCGAGATCGTCCGTAAGCATTTCGAGCCGGGATGGACCCATGGCACATTCTGCCTGGATGACCGCATGATCGTCGAAAACGACGAGTTCTATGTTTTCAACATTGGAGCACGCGAATTCATCCTGGACGGTGACGATTCGTACGCGATTTTGGGTGGGGTGTCCATCGTGTTCAAGGAAGACTGCAAGGTGGCATCGCGACCATCCTCTGTGATCGCCGTAGACCCCTCCATCCGGAGGAGGCCGAATCCGAACCCGACACTGAAACCGTGACCGCCGCGGAGGCGGGCGGTGGCGCGCATCTCGACCATGCGGCCGCGTCGCCCGTAGATGACGTACCTGACCTGAACAACGGCGGTCGAGCGGGACGGTGTGATCGCTGTGGAAGTCGGCCGGGTCATCGCATGCGCCGGATCCGCGCGTGTGTCTGGCCGCGGCACTGCGGCCTGGCACCGTGAACGAAGGTCCGCGAGCGAGGGGATATCGGCCAGGCGGGCTGGAGTGGTTCAAGGACGCTGGCGCCCTGGAGGGCGGCCGCCATGTACCCGGGCCAACGTGGGCGGAGCCATCGGTCAGGTGTCGCAGTCGCAGGCCAGGGGGCGCCGATACGCAGTTGGTCGTCAAGCTCGACTTTTCCCGGTTGGGCGCAGCATCCCCGGTCAGGGGAAAGGTTGCCACTGGTCGGCCGCACGCCGCCGGAACCGCCGCGGTGCATAAGATCCGACAATTGGGACATCTTCGTTTTCCTTGAATTGCGAGTTGTCAAACCGCTGCTCGTGCTGAATCAAGGGTCTCGATGAGACGAAGTCATGGTGTGACGGCCTCAGCGCGGACGAAGTCGTATGAACAGCGCCGCGTTCCTTGGGTGTGTACGTGCAAAGTTCGGACGTGCGCGATTTCATGGGGGCCGGTGTGGTCTTGGCGTCAGCCCCGCGCGTCAAGGCACACCCCGGCGAGCCGTCCGCACCCCACTGCCCTGATGGACGGTCCGCCTCCCCCGAGGAAAGGGACGCGGGCGTGGGCGTTGAAGATACCACCAAGACCGACACACGCACGGAGACGTCCGACAAGCCCACCTCGCAGGAGCGCCCCTCCGCCCCACCGCCCGACAACCCCGGCTCCCCCGGCCAGCCGTCCCGCCTGGAAAGCCTCCGCCGCGCCCGCGAGCAGCAAGAAGCCAGAGCGCAGCAGGCCCAGGAAAAGGACACCGGCAGCTCACCGCGCGAACAACGCGACGACGAAACCACCTCGGAACAGCCCGGCCGCGCCGCCGAGAATGCAGAGGCATCCGGTAGGCCCGGAGCCAAGGACAAGCAGCAGCGCCAGGACGAAGACCAGCGCGAGGACGACCCACGCATCCAAGACCAGGGCACCAGCGGCAGCCGCGAGACCGACACCGCTACACCCGGCGACCGCAACCGCGACCGGCCCCAAGCCCAACCCACCGAACCCCGAGCCGACACCCGCACCGACACCGCCGACAGGCCCGCCTCGCTTGAAGGACAGTGGACGCCGCCCCCTGACAGCCCCGGCTCCCCCGGCCAGCCATCCCGCCTGGAAAGCCTCGCCCGCGCACGCGAACAACAACAGGCCGCCGCCGCACAGTGGAATGGGCGCAGCGACACCGGCAGCCGTCCCACTGAGCAGCGCGTCAACGAGTCCGCCACACCGCAGCGCGAGAACGACGATGGGAAAGCGGAGCCGGCAGGCAACGCCGAAGGCGGCGGAGAGGGCCAGGACGCGGACGCACCGACAGACGATGCCAAGACCGAGGACGGACCCAAGCCCGACATCTCCGAGGCGCCACCCGTCCCTGACCACGCCCCCCAGCCGACGATTGAAACCACCGGCCAGCCCGCCGGCCCACAAGAAGCCCGTTCAGGCACAACGGGCGAGTTGGATCCCCAAAAGCGCACCACTGACCCACCGCGAACCGCTGAACAGGGCGCACAGATCACAGACGGGCTCGACAACGACGCTGCTCAACCCGGTCCCGAGCCAGCCGAGCAGCCCACCCCTCTCGCCGACGGCACCGACCAGGAGCGCGACGCAAGAGAACCTGGCCGCGGCGAGGAACGACGACCGGATCTGCATGATGAGCAGCCCGACACCCGCGACGGCGACATTCGAGACGGCGAACCAGGCAACCACCGGATCACCGACAACTTCCTGCCCTCACCGGAACCAACGGGAGAAGCCTACGGCGACAGCCCTGAAAGCACCGACCAGGCCACCGGCAGAACTGACGAAGAAACAGGGAGGGACGATGCCCGTGAGGGCGTAAGCGAGATCGCCTCTCAACGCGCTACCGGACGAGAACTCGCCGAAGCTGCCGAGAAGAAGATAAATATCGAAATCAACGAGACTTTGAATTTAGTAAACCCTAAATTCCAGCCAACCAAGTCCGCCTATTCCGAAAACTGTACCGGTGTCGTGCAGGCGAACGAGTTGCGGCGGCGAGGTTCCGAGGTGGAAGCCGGCCCATTGGAACGACCTCTACGAAAAGACGAAGGCGGTCCAGGAGGTCGACCTTTGCGCGATATCGAACAGGTCTGGGGTGGTAAGTTCACTCCTGGCACGAAGGACCAGATTGAGGATGCACTCAAAGAGCCAGGATCGCGCGGCATTGTGTACATTGCGTGGAACCACGGTGGCGCACATGTGTTCAACGCAGAGAACGTTGGGGGAAAAGTTCGTTTCGTCGACGGTCAACCGACACCTTCGGTGACCGATGCCGCTAACTATTTCACCTTGGGCCGGAACACGCACTATCTTAGGGTCGACAACCGTCCGACGCCGACCGACAGGGCGATTGAACGTTTCCTAGAGCCCTGATCAACCATATTTCCTTGGAGGAGACATGCCAGTAACTTACGAACAAGCCCGGGAGATCGTACGGCAGCACTTCGAGCCCGGATGGACAAATGGCACCTTCTGCCTGGACGATCGCATGATCGTAGAGAACGATGAGTTCTACGTTTTCAATATAGACGCTCGTGAATTCATCGTGGACGGCGATGTTTCATTCGCGACTGCGGGAGGGGTATCGATCGTCTTCAAGGAAGACGGCCGGGTAGAGTCCCGGCCGTCCGTCATGATTGCCACGGACCCGTCCATCCAGAGCAGGACTAATCCGAGCCCGACGCTGAAGTGACCTTGGCCTGTTCACATTTATGCCGACGCCCTGCCGTTCGAGGCCGCCGAGGTCCTTAAGGACGTCCACGCTCGGCCGCTCTGGTCGCTGCGTGATCAGCGAATGCCTAAATCCCCTGGCCGAGATTTACCTCACTTGACCGAGGAGGCACAACGGGCATGCACTTGACCTAGAACCGGGTCACCAATACTGACTTCTTGACACCGAGTCGCACTGCAACCCAGGCCCGGAGCAGCGTTACACCCTTGCGATAGTTCTCAACCTTCACCTCCGGCCCCACGATATCCCGATTTGCATGCTTGACCGAGTTGTAGGTGTCGGCAAAGTTTTGCACGAAGGTTGCGTGGTCGAAGTCGAGCGCGCCGGCAACCTCAAGAAGAAGATGATCGATGCGTTCCTTGACACTTTTCCTGTTTGCGTCTCTTTCTATCATTCCAGAGTCGATGAGCGCCTGATAGCCGATTGCTTCAATCGCTATTCCCAGCTGCGCAACATGGGCGTCGATTGTAGCCCCCTCAAGGTCCAGCAGTTGCACGAGAGGGTTGATGCCGCGACTGTACTTGTCGGCGAGATTCATCCAGCGCCCTGGCCCCCCGCATCGCCGTCGCGCACATCCCCGACCCGGCCCACCTGGCCGATTGATCTGAACCTCCCGGCTGCGGTGAGTTTGGCGCGGCGCCTCTCCTCGCGATCGGCCGTTGGCGCCTACCGGTCGTAACGACCAGCCTCCACCTCGGCGACGAAGGTGGTCCACGCCTCACGGGTGACAGCCAGGTGGCCTACCTCTGGGGCCTTGCTGTCCCTCACGCCAATGCCCGATCGAATGTCGGCGACCTCGACGCAGTTGCCGTTGCCGCCGCTCCGACTGCTCTTTCTCCACCTGGGCAACGCTGTGCCGTGCGCCATGCTCATCATGCTCCTTGCCTGGTTACAGAGCTTCCGCAGCCGCGGCGACCAGCGAGGCGGACGCCTTGGGGCTGAGCGCTCCGGCGCGAAGATGCGTACTTGCCACGTTATATCGGGCGACGTCCGCTTCCTCCTCCAGAAAAATATCCCCCGCGTGACTCTCGATGTACACGATGTCCGGACCGACCGCCTCACCGAAGTGCATGACGACAAAGGAACCGGTCATACCTGGATGGCCGCCCGCGTCGAAAGGGATCACTTGGAGATGCACGTTGGGAAGTTCAGTGATCTCCAGCAGGTGATTGAGCTGCTCTCGCATAACCTCACGTCCGCCCACGACACGACGGATCGCCGCCTCGTCCACGATCGCCCACAGCTTCAGCGGCTGCTCTTTGGTGAGCGCTGCCTGCCTCCGCATTCTCGTCTCGACACGGCTCTCGACGTCCTCTCGGGAGGACTCCGGAAGAGTGCTGGTGACCGCCGCTCGTGCGTAGCGTTCGGTTTGGAGGAGGCCAGGGATGAACAGGCACTCGTAGTTCAGCACCTCGCGGGCTTCGGACTCGAACTCGATGTAGGAGGCGTAGCGTTCTGGGAGGTCTGAGGCGATGGTGTGCAGCCAGCCGCGCGTCGCCGCCTGCTTGAGCAGGGTCCTCAGTTCGGAGCGCTTCGGCTCGGTCACCCGGTACGCGTCCAAGAGGCTCGTCAAGGTCCGTGCTTGGGGGCGGACGCGGGCGGTCTCGATCCGGTAGAGCGTGGCCACGTTGATGCCGGTCTGCTCGTTCACCTGCTCGCGGGTGAGTTCGGCGATCTTGCGTAGCTGGCGAAGCTCGGCCGCGAGGCGTCGAAGACGCACCGTCGGTGCCACTTCAACTCCCTTCCGTTGACGGCTTCGGGCGCAGCCGGTGCCCCTCAGCCACCCGGACGCGGCCCCGGGGCGGTGCTTGCACCACCGGCCCGGGGCCTTGACCCGACTGCAAAGGAGTCGGACCTATGTCGAACCTACCCAAGTGCTCGCCTCATGGTGGGCACCAGGAGTGGATGCCGGTGGCGCCGACGACGGCTCAGCGGCTGGAGTTGCTGGTCAGGCTGATGATGAGCCTGCGGAGCCTCAGGCGGGGGTCCGTGTTGTATCTGGACGGGCGGGCGGAGCCGGTTCTGGCGGTGCCGGTTCTGTCGCGGCGGCGGTCGTTGGCGGTGCTCGTCGTCCAGGACGGTGGCGGGTGGTCCTACCTGTGGGACGCCGTTCACCGGACACCGGCCGGGGCGGAGCGGGTCGCGGCCGAGCTGATCGCCGGGGTGGCGCGGTGATCGTCTGGGAAGCGGGACGCACCGAGCGCATGTGCTCGCCCGGTGTCCTCGACGTCCGGGAGGTTCGCGCGCGGGTCCGGAAGGCGCTGTGCGGATGCGCGGGCGGCTTCGACCTCGACGACGTGGACCTGATGGTCTGCGAGATCGCCACCAACGCCGTCCGGCACAGCGCCAGCGGCAGGCCCGGCGGCGGGGTGTGCGTCACCGTGCTGGTGGCGGCGGAACGACTCCGGGTGGAGATTCAGGACGACGGCGGCGCACGGGGCCGTCCGATGATCCCCGCGCAGGGCTCAGCCTGGGACGAATCCGGGCGCGGGCTCTTCCTAGTGCAGGAGTTGGCCGGACGCTGGGGCACCCTGTGCGGCGAGGACGGACGCCACACCGTGTGGTTCGAGGTCGTCCGATGACCGCTTTGCGTGCTCTGCGCGCTGCATGGGCGGCTCGACGGCATCGCGGGGCGGGCCGTCCAGCGGAGCATCCGGAGGCGGTGTTCCTCTTCGCCGCCGTCGGACCGGAGGCGCGCAGGGCGTTCGAGATGTTCCCCCGGCGAGGCGCGGGCGTGGCGGACGCTCGCGAAGATGGAGGCGGCGCGGTCGCGGGTCTGGCGGCGGCGCGGCCGGATATGGGACGCGGGCCTGTGCGCCGGGCGGGCCGAGGCGTACCGGGCGGCGGCCGTACAGCTCGAAGACGTGCTGATCGAGTCGCTCGGCCTGTGGGACGAGTACGAGCGCCAGGTCGGCTAGGGCGTCCGGAGTTCGTAGGTGCCGTTGTGGTGCTCGTAGAGGGCGTCTGTGGTGTTGCGGGCTTCGGCGCGTAGGGAGCGCTTAAGCACCTTGTTGGTGGGGGTGCGGGGCAACTCCTTCACTACGCGGATGTAGCGGGGCGTCCACTTGGTGCCCAGGTCTGGTTGGGCGGCCAGGAACGCGGTGAAGGACGCCGGGTCGAAGGCTTGGTCTGGGGCCAGGATCACGGCTGCCATTACCTGATCGCCTACGTGGTCGTCCGGGACGGCGTAGACCGCCACGTCCGAGAAGGGTTCGTAGCGGGCGAGGAGCCGTTCTACGGGGGCCGCGGCGATGTTCTCGCCGTCCACTCTCAGCCAGTCGTCGTCGCGGCCTGCGAAGTACCAGTAGCCGTCTGCGTCGCGGTAGGCGAGGTCGCCCGACCACGTCCAGCCGTTGCGGACGCGTTTCGCCGTGGCCTCGGGGTTGTTGTAGTAGCCCTCGAACTTGGCGGCGCCCATGGTGTCGACTATTTCGCCGATCGCTTCTTCCGCGTTGAGAAGTGCGCCGTGTTCGTCGAACTTGGCGGGTGGGCATTCGCGGAGGGTGGCCGGGTCGATGACCAGGGTGCCGGGTTCGGCGACGCCCAGGGAGCCCGGGGGTGTGCCCGGGACGCGGTTGAGGCGGATCTCGCCCTCGCTGGAGCCGTAGGAGTCGATGACGGTGCAGCCGAAACGGCGGGCGAACTCGTGGATGTCACGTTCGGCGGCCTCGTTGCCGAACGCGATGCGGAGCGGGTTGTCGGCGTCGTCCGGTTTCTCCGGGGTGGCCAGGATGTAGCTCAGCGGCTTGCCGACGTAGTTGAAGAACGTCACGCCGTGGCGGCGGACGTCCGGGAGGAAGCCGGAGGCGGAGAACCTGCCGCGCAGGACGATGCGGCCGCCCGTCGCGACGGCTGGGGCGATCCCGGCCATCAGGGCGTTCGAGTGGAACATCGGCATGACGACGTAGAACACGTCGTCGCAGGTCAGGGCGCGGCGGTCGCGTTGCTGGACGGCGATCCGGCCGAGCCTGCCCTGGGTGCAGATCACCGCCTTGGGGGCCGATGTCGTCCCCGAGGTGAAGACCAGAGAGAAGATCGTCCGGGGGCTGACCTGGGTAACGTCCGCCGGCCGGGTCGTTGCCAGGTGGTCGGTGTAGGCGGCGGTGTCGACCGTCAGCGCCGGGACGTCCACCAGGCCGTCGAGCTGCGATGCGCGGGACGCCTCGGTGACCAGGAGCGCGCAGTCGGTGTGGGTGATGTCGCGGGCCAGTTCGGCGCCGCGCCGGGTCGGGTTCAACTCGACGACCGGGACGCCGGTCAGCGCCGAGCCCAGCAGCCAGAACAGATGCTCGGGGCCGTTCTCCAGGAACAGGCCGACGTGGCCGTCCGCGGCGCGGGCCAGGGTCGCGCGGCGGCGGGCCTCGGTGACGACCTCGCGCCACGTCCAGGACGCGTCCTCGAAGTTCAGGGCCGTCCGGTCGTCGTCCGCGCGGGCCGCGACGAGTTCGGCGAACGTGACCTCGCGGGCGGGACGGTCGTCGTGCAGCGCGGGCATGGCACTCCCTAGGCGCGGTGGGGCCGGTTCATCCAGCCCTGGTCGAACCCGCAGGCCTCGGCGTGCTGGACGTACGCGCCGATCCACGCGGGATCGGCGGTGACGCCCGCCGCCACGGGGAGCAGGACGGCGTACTTCATGCAGAGCCCTTCTTGAGTGCGGCGGCGGCGCGTCCGGCGCGGCGGCCGAAGAACGTGCCGTCGCCGAGGGACGTCCCGCTGATGTAGCCCTCGCCGTGCATGCCGGCGGCGGCACGGCCGGCCGCGTACAGGCCGGGCACCGGGACACCCGAGTTGTTCAGGACCTCGCCGTCGGCGGTCGTGTGCAGCCCGCCGAGGGTGAACCCGCCCGCGCCGGTGCCCTTGCCGGTGCCGCCGGAGCCGAAGAACCCCGCGCCGGGGTCGATCGCCGCGAACGGGGACTTCAGCGGACGCAGCCACTTCGGGTCCTTGTGGAAGTAGGGGTCCTCGCCCTTCTCGGCGTGCCGGTTGTACGTCTCGACCGTGTTCTCCAGGGACCCGGCGGGCATGCCCAGCGACTCCTCCAGTTCGGCCAGCGTCTCGGTGGCGTACTTGGGGAGCACCCCCCACCGGTCGGCCTCGGGGACGGACTCGTACCCCTCCTCGTCGATGATCGTCCAGTAGGGGCCGGGCTGGTTCCGGATGGCGTGGACGCTGAAGTGGCCCGGGTAGACGTCCTCGTTGATGAAGCGGCGGCCCAGCCCGTCCACCAGCATCCCGCGGCACACCATCGCCGGCAGCGCGGTGAGCGCGATCTCGACCACGCCCATCCGGCGGGTGGCGGCGCCGATCGCGCTCGCCATCCGGATGCCGGAGCCGTCGTCGAGGCCGTCGCTGACCTTGTCGTGGCCGAGCAGCACCGGCGCGTGGTCGGCCAGCATCTCCTCGTTGTCGACGAACCCGCCGGTCGTGAGGACCACCGCCGTGCGGGCGCGGTAGGTGACCTGCCCGCCGTACTTGCGCGCCACCACGCCGGCGACGCGGCCGTCCTCGTCCAGGACGAGGTTCGCGGCGACGGTGTCGACGTGCGCGGCGGCTCCGGCCCCGGTCGCGGCGGCGGTCAGCTTGTCCATCAGGACCTTGCCGCCGAACCCGCTCGCCGCCGGACGGTGCCCGCGCGGGACGGGACGGGCCACGGTGTTGTACGGCCAGGAGTTCTCGCCCAGCCACATCAGCCCGTCCTCGGAGAACGGCATCCACACGGGCGCCGGGTAGAGGCTGGGGTTGAACGTGACGCCGCACTCGCGGAACCACTCGAAGTGCTCGACGCTTCCGTCGCAGTACAGCCGGAGCTTCCCGGTGTCGGCGTTGGGGCCGAGCGCCGCCTCCAGGTAGGCGTACATGTTGTCGGGGTCGTCGTCGAACCCGCACGCCTTCTGCACCTCGGTACCGCCGCCGAGGTACAGCTCACCGCCGGACTGCGCGGACGAGCCGCCGGGGCCGCTCGCCCGCTCCAGCACCAGGACGTCCGCCCCGGCGCGGGCGGCCTCGTACGCCGCCGCCGCGCCCGCGCAGCCGAAGCCGACGACGAGCACATCGCATTCGTGGTCGAACTCGCCGATGTCGCGCAGCGCGACCGGCTCCACCGGAGATCGCTGAGGCAAGGGATCACTTCCCGGGAGGGGTGAACGCGGCCAGCGGCTCGGAGCCCGACCAGTCGTGGCCCCAGTAGCTGTCCTTGGTGATCTCCTCGGCGGTGTAGTACGTCTCGTCGACGAGCAGGCCCTCGCAGCCGTACTCGACGTCCCAGCCGCCGGGCGCCCGGACGTAGAACGACACCATCTTGTCGTTGGTGTGCCGGCCGAGCGTCGAGGAGATCGAGAAGCCCTTCTCCTTGACGGTGTCCAGCGCGATGCCGACGGCGTCGAGGGAGTCGACCTCCAACATCAGGTGGACGAGGCCCGGGTCGCCGTCGTGCGGGGCCGGGCAGATCGCGAGACTGTGGTGGCGCTGGTTGACGCCCATGAACCGGATCCGCACCGCGCCGCCGCCGACCTTCATCGCGCCGCGCGGCAGGAACCCGAGGACCTCGTTGTAGAACGTGACGGTCTCGGCGAAGTTCGGGGTGGGCAGCACCACGTGCCCCATGCCCATCGCGCCGGTCACGAACTTCTGCGCGAACCCGGTGCGGACGGGGCTGTGGTCGAGCACCGGGCCGAAGAACACCTCGACGGGGGTGCCGCCGGGGTCGGTGAACGCGATGACCTCCTCGGCGTCGCGCTCCGCGGCCTCCTTGCGCGTCAGCGCCGCCACGGCCGTCCCGGACTTCTCGACGGCCTCGCGGACGGCGGCCAGCGCGAACTGGTCGCGGACCTCCCAGCCCACGGCCAGCACCCGGTCGGAGTCGCCGGGCAGCACCTGCAGCCGCGACCGGCGCTCGTCCATGCGCAGGTAGAGGCCGTCCGGGTCGGGGCCGCCGCCCTCGGCGAACCCGAGCCCGTCGAGGGCGAACTCGCGCCAGCGGTCGATGTGCCGGGTCTGGACCTTCAGATATCCCAGCCCTCGGATCTGCGTCACTGTCGTAGTCCCTTCGTATGCCGTCGAGCCGAGCTCGTCCTTCAGATCATGGAGCGCATCGGGCCCTGGGGGGGTTCGATGTCCAGGTCCGTCAGGGCGGAGACGTGGTAGACGGAGCCGGGGACGTGGATCGCGTGGGCCAGGCCGACGTGCGCGTCCCGCCAGAACCGCTGGATCGGGTTGTCGGTCCGCATCGCGTTCCCACCGGACCGGACGACGATCTCGTTCATCGCCTGCACCGCCCGCCAAGCGGCGCGGACCTGGGTGCGGCGGCCGGCGGCGCGCTCGGCGAACGTCGGGACCTGCCCGGCGGCGACCATGTCGTACATGCGGGAGCAGTTGTCCAGCAGCGCCGTGCGGGACGCCTTGATCTCCTCGGCCGCCTCGCTGATCGCGTACAGCACGTACGGGTCGTCCTTGATCTTCGTGCCGGTGATCTGGACGCGGTTGCGCTGGTAGGCCAGGTGGTGGTGCAGGGCGCCCTCGGCGATGCCGATCACCGCGGAGGTGATCCCGAGCGGGAACACGCAGGAGAACGGCATCAGGTAGGACGGGTTGGTCAGGCCGGCCTCGCGGGGCGCGGACCCGTCCACGACCTTCGAGTACTCCAGCGTCCGGTAGGCGGGGACGAACGCGTCCTTGACGATGATGTCCTTGCTGCCGGTGCCCTTCAGCCCGGCGACGTCCCAGGAGTCCTCGACGATCTGGTAGTCGGAGCGGGGCAGGATGAGGTGCAGCGACCGCGGCGGCAGCGCCATCTTGCCCTCCTCGTCGCCGAGCATCCCGCCGAGGAAGATCCAGTCGCAGTGGTCGGTGCCGGAGGAGAACTGCCAGCGGCCGTTGAAGACGTAGCCGCCGTCCACGGGGCGGGCGATGCCCATGGGCGCGTACGGGGACGCGATCCAGGTGTCGGGGTCCTCGCCCCAGATCTCCTCGCGGACCTTCGGGTCGGCGTAGGCCATCTCCCACGGGTGGACGCCGACGATGCCGGCGATCCAGCCGGTGGAGCCGTCGAGCGCGGCGATGCCCATCACCGTCTCGGCGAACTCCCGGGGGTGCACCTCCAGGCCGCCGTGCGCCTCCGGCTGCAGCAGCCGGATCACCCCGGCGTCGCGCAGTATCGTCGCGGCCTTGTCGTCGAGCCTGCCGAGGGCTTCGTTGGCGGGGCCGAGTTCGCGGATCTGGTCCGCCCGTTCCATGATCGTGTCAAGCACGCGGTTCGCCATCGCCTGTCTCCCGTGATGTCGTCAGCCGTCGTATGTGATCTTCAGCCGGTCGGTGACCGGCCTCGCCTGACAGGC
Source organism: Spirillospora sp. NPDC048824 (assembly GCF_043198455.1). NCBI lineage: Bacteria > Bacillati > Actinomycetota > Actinomycetes > Streptosporangiales > Thermomonosporaceae > Spirillospora > Spirillospora sp. NPDC048824. The sequence goes on from NZ_JBICUS010000028.1 coordinate 11,920, forward strand.
GAGGATGAGTCCGTCGGCGAGATCCTGCTCGTCGAGGACCGTGTTGGCGTCCAGGGTGACCTCGCCCTCCAAGGCAATGCAGGCGCAGGCCGAGCAGTTGCCCTCCCGGCAGGAGAACGGGGCGTCGACGCCGGCGCGCAGCAGCGCGTCGAGAAGGCGTTCGGACTTCGGCCAGGGCACCGTCTGCGTCTCGCCGTCCATCTCGACCTCGATCTCGCCCGCCTCCCCGCCGTCGGCGATCTCCTCGGGCGCGTCGGGCTCCTCGAACGGGTCGCCGTCGAGTGAGAAGAAGCGCTCGACGTGGACCCGCATGCCGAGGCCGGTGAACGTGTCCGTGACGAGGTCCATGAAGACCTCCGGTCCGCACACGTACGCCTGCCGCCCGGCGTAGGGGGCGGCCAGGGACCGGAGGGCGGCGGGCGTCGGCAGGCCCTGCACCGACTCCAGCATGTGGACGACCGTGAGCCGGCCGGGGTGCCGTTCGGTGAGCTCCCGCAGCTCCTCCGCGAAGATCACCGATCGTTCGTCCCGGTTGGCGTACAGGAGGGTGACCGCCGCGTCCCCGCCCGCCAGGCACGACTTGAGGATCGACATGACCGGGGTGATGCCGCTGCCGCCGGCGACGAGCAGCAGGTCGTCGTCCAGCGAGGACGGCGTGAACGTGCCGGCGGGCCGCAGCACCTCCAGGACGTCGCCGGCCGTGACGTTGTCGCAGATCCAGTTGGACCCGAGACCGCCGCCGACCCGCTTGACCGTCACCTTCAGCCGGTCGTCGGTGACCGGCGAGCTGCACAGCGAGTAGCAGCGCGCCGCCCAGCCGTCCCCGGACGGGACCCGGACGGTGAGGAACTGCCCGGGCCGGTAGCCGAACCGGTCCCGGTCGCCGTCACCGGGTTCCAGGACGAGCGAGTGGGCGTCGGCCGTCTCGTGGACGACCTCCACCACCCGCACCTTGAGCCCCGTCATGACCGTCCCGCGGCCTTCCCGCCGGCGTTTCCGTCCGCGCTCGCGTCCGCGTCGGCGCTCGTTTCCGCGCTCGCGTCCGGGGCCGCCGCGGCGTGGCGGGCCGCGATGTAGCCGAACACCATGGACGGGCCGATCGTGGCGCCCGGCCCCGCGTACTCGTTGCCCATCACCGACGCCGACGAGTTGCCCGTCACGTACAGGCCCTCGATGACGGAGCCGTCCTCGCGCAGGACGCGGGCGTGCTCGTCGGACACGAGACCGCCCTTGGTGCCGAGGTCGCCGACCTCCAGCCGGAACGCGTAGTACGGCGCCGTGTCCAGCACGTCCATGTTCGGGTTCTTCAGGTTCGGGTCGCCGTAGTAGCGGTCGTAGGCGGAGTCGCCGCGGCCGAACTCGGGGTCCTTGCCGTCGCGGGCGTACCCGTTGAACGTCTCGACCGTCCCGGTGAGCGCGTCCGCCGGGACGCCGATCTTGCCGGCCAGTCCGGCGAGCGTGTCAGCCTTGAACACGATGCCCGCCTCGTAGAACCCCTTCGGGATCGGGGCGCCCGGCAGGATCTGCGCGAACGGATACCGGGCGCGGGCCTTGGCGTCCATCACGAACCACGCCGGGACGTGGCCGCCTTCGAGCTGGTCGTGGACGAAGTTGACGTACGGGGCCGCCTCGTTGGTGAACCGCGTCCCGTCCCCGGACACGATGACCTGCCGCGGGATGGCGCGCTCGGACACCAGCGGGATCGTCGCGCCGGCCGGGTGCCGGACGGCGGGCATCCACCAGGCGTCGTCCATCAGGTCGAGCGCCGCGCCGAGGCCCTCGCCGGCGCGGATGCCGTCGCCGGTGTTCTCGCGGGCGCCCATCGCGAAGTCCGCCTGCCCGCCCTCCGGCAGGTGCTTGTCGCGCATCTCCTGGTTGTGGTCGAAGCCGCCCGTCGCCAGGAGGACGCCCTTGCGGGCGCGGATCCGCATCGTCGTGCCGTCCCGCTGCGCGGCGACGATCCCGATGACGCGGCCGTCCTCGCCGGTGACGAGTTCGGTCATCGCGGTCTTCAGCCAGAGCGGGACTTCGGCGTCCTTCAGGGCCATCCGCAGCCGGGCGGCGAGCGCCCGCCCGCCCGTCGACATGTGGCGGCGGCGGATCACGTTGGACGACACGCGCCACGCCGCGACCAGCGACGCGCGCCGGCCGGTCCAGGTGCGCTTGGCCATCGCGAGGTCGTGGTAGTCCTTGGCCGTCACCCACAGGCCCAGCGGGCCCTTCATGTTGTTCGGCCGCTGGTACTTCTCGTCCTCGCCGAGCTTGCGGGTGTCGAACGGCTTGGCCTCGATGGACCGGCCGAGCGGACGGCCGCCCTCAAGTTCGGGGTGGTAGTCGGAGTAGCCCTTCGTCCAGAAGAACTTCATCCACTTGCTCTTGCCGATCAGCTCCATCGTGGCGGGGCCGTTGTCGACATAGGCGTCGAGGCGCTCCGCCGCGACGCGGCCCTGGGTGAGCAGGTCGAGGTAGCGGCGGATCGACTCGCGGCTGTCGTCATGGCCGCGCGCCTTGAGCGTCGGGTTGTTCGGGATCCAGATCCCGCCGCCGGACAGGCTGGTGGAACCGCCGAACTTCGAGCCCTTCTCGACGACGAGCGCGCTCATCCCCGCGTCGTGCGCGGCCAGCGCGGCGGTCATCCCGCCGCCGCCGCTGCCGACGATCACCAGGTCGTACTCGTGGTCCCACTCGGTGCCGCTCACGCGTCGTCCTTCCGGGTCAGGAACGCCAGCACGGCGCTCTCCCAGGCGGACTTCTGCTCGATCATCACCCAGTGCCCGCAGTTCGGGAAGATGTTCACCTGGACGTCGGGGATCGTGCGCATCGGCACGAGGACCATGTCGACGGGGCTGACCCGGTCGTCACGTCCCCAGGTGATGAGCGTCTCGGCCTTGAGCTTGTGCAGCATCGACCAGTACGGCGGCTCGTCAGACCGCGCCATCGCCTTCGCGCGGGCCGCCATCGCCTTCGACCCGTACATGCGGCGGGCGCTGGCGAGGGTGTCGGGGTCGGTGGCCTGCCGCCAGCGCTCCTCGATCATCTCCTCGGTGACCAGCCTCGGGTCGTAGACCATCGAGCGCAGCCACCGGATCAGGCCCTCGCGGGTCGGGTCGTCGGTGAACTCCATCAGCAGCTTGATGCCCTCGCCGGGCGACGGGCTGAAGATGCTCTGGCCGATCCCGCCGATGGTGACCAGGCGCCGGACGCGGTCCGGGTGCCTCAGGGCCGTCTGGGCGGCGATGATGCCGCCCATCGAGTTGCCGATCACGTCGACCCGGCCGAGGTCCAGCCCGTCCAGGAACCGGACGATCGCGCCGCCGGCCGCCATCATCGGGTGCTCGTCGGTCGGGTCGCTGACCCCGAATCCGGGGAACTCCAGGACCAGGCACCGGAAGTGCTCGGCGAACCGGGCGAGGTTGCCGCGGAAGTTCCGCCACCCGGTCACGCCGGGACCGGACCCGTGCAGCATCAGCAGGGGCGGCCCCTCGCCGGCCTCGTGATAGCGCAGGACGCCCTGGTCGGTGGCGAGTTCGCGCAGCGTCGACTCGTAGGTCAGCTCCGTGGGCATGATCTCCCAGTCCTTCGACGGTGGCTTGACGGGAACGTAATCCGCGCGGCGGCAAGGTCACCCGGTGGATCCCGATCAGCGGGACGCACGTCTCACCGCCCGCTCCGGGTGCCCGGTCGGGCGCCCGGTCGGGCGCCCGCTTCCACTCATCGGGATCGGCGCGCGCCGTCCCGTCCGGGCCATGCCTACGTTTCGGGCGGACCGGACCACTTGACCGGCGGTGGGTCCATGCCACTTAGTGGATTTTGTTCCTTGGACGTTTTGTTGAGTAAGACATTGATGACAGGGATTGTGTCCCGCACCGAGCCCCGAGGTGAACAGATGCCAGCCGAGCCAGCGCTCACCGCCGACACCGGACGCACGTCCGCCGACGCCGCCGCGCCCGACCCCGCGGACTTCCGCAAGGCGATGGCGGAGTTCGCCACGGGCGTCACCGTGGTCACCGCCCTCGACGGCGGCGAGCCGGTCGGCTTCGCGTGCCAGTCGTTCGCGTCGGTGTCGCTTGAGCCGCCGCTGATCCTGTTCTGCGCGGACAAACGGGGCCGGTCGTGGCCGCGGATCCGCGCGGCCGGCCGGTTCTGCGTGAACGTGCTCGGCGAGGAGCAGCGCGAGCTGTGCGAGCGCTTCGGGTCGAGCCGGGGCGCCAAGTTCGACGGCCTGGAGTGGGAGGCGTCCGAGTGGGGCACCCCGGCGCTGCCGGACGTCCTGCTGGCCGTCCACGCCGTCGTGCACGACATCCACGAGGCCGGCGACCACGAGATCGTGATCGGGCGGGTCCTCGCGGTCGACCGGCACGAGGCGCGCGACGGCGCCTGGCGGCGTCCGATGGTGTTCTTCCGCAGCCGGTTCGGCGTCGGCGAGCCCGACGCCCCGGTCGCCCCGGACCCGTGGGGCCTCGGCGACCGGTGGGGCTGGGGCTGATCCCATGCCGGGCGACCGGATCACATCCAGTCGCCGCGGCCGTCCACGGCGAGCAGCCGGTTCATCGTCTCCGGCGACCACGTCGTCTCCCGGCCCGCGCGGGCGGTGCCGCGCCGGGCACGTCCGCCGGTGCGCTCCCCGCGGGGGGACGAGCCGGGGAAGAGGATCTGCGACGTCTCGCGGGCGGCGGTGACCACCAGCGGCGCGACGTTCTCCAGCGGGGTGCGGATGTCACCGACGAGGGAGATCCCGGCGACCGGCCCCTCGGCGCCGCGGATCGCGACCGCCACGCAGGCGATGCCGGGGAACGACTCGCCGCGTTCGAACGCGAGGCCGCGGCGCTGCCGGACCCGGTGCAGCTCCTGGTGGAGGATGCCCAGCTCGCCGATGGTGCGGCTGGTGAACCGGCTGATGCCGGCGCCGAGCAGCGCGTCCACCTGCTCGGGCTCCAGCCACGCCAGCATCGCCTTGCCGAGCGCGGTGCAGTGCGCCGGGGCCCGTCCGCCGACCCGCGACGGGACGGACGCGGCGAGCCGCCCGCCGAGCTTGTCCAGGTAGAGGACCTCGGGGCCGTCCAGCACGGCCAGGTGCGCGACGAGCCCGGTGGTGACCTGCAGCTCGTGCAGCAGCGGCGCGGCGGCCTCGCGGATCTTGCCGTGCCCGCCGTCCTGCCCGCCGAGTCCGAGGGCGCGCCGGCCGAGCCCGTAGCCGAACGAGTGGTGCGCGAGCCAGCCCTGCCGGACGAGCTGGTCCAGGATGCGGTGCGCGGTGGACCGGGGCAGCCCGGTGCGGCGCGCGACGTCCTCCAGAGTCAGCCGGGCGGTCGGCCCGTTGAACGCGTCGAGGATCAGGGTCATCCGCTCGATCATCGACGGCGGCGAGTCGCCGCGGGCCGGAGCAGCCGCCTCCATCATCGCCTCGGTCATCGCGTCTCCCAGAACATGACTGAAATGAATTCTTGTTAAGAGAATCTAGCAACCGCTTGGTCAGATGGGAAGAGGGCAAGTTTTGCCAGGTCAGCACGGTCCAGCTCACCGGAACCGATGTCCTGGGCCTCCCGGGCAACGTGATAGAACGTTTTCCTGCCATAGAGGGGAGCAACGATGCGTGTCGGTCTGGTCACACCGGTGGTGGCGCAGCCGCCCGGCCATGCCGCCTGGGAGCCCGACGCGGGCATCGAGGACGTCGCCCGGGTCCCGCTGTGGATCGGCGGCCGGCGCCGCGCTGACCCGGCTGCGCGAGGCCGGCGCCACGATCGCGGGCGTCCGGCTGGCGTCCTCGTCGCCCGGCCACCACTGCGAGCAGCTCGCCGCGCTCCGCGACCTGGCGGGCGACTACGCGCTGACCTTCGAGGAGAAGCTGTGACCTCCGCCGAATCCCGCCTGGCCGCCATCGAGGAGCGCCTGCGCGCCCTGGAGGACGAGCGGGAGGTCACCCGCCTGATCCTGTCCTACGGGCCCCTGGTCGACAGCGGCTGCGCCGGCGACGTCGCCGCCCTCTGGGACGAGGACGGCGTCTACGACGTGGACGAGATCCCGATGACCGGCCGGGCCGAGATCGAGACCATGGTCCGCTCCGCGCACCACCAGCGCTGGATCACCGGCGGCTGCGCCCACTTCGCCGGCCCGCCCCACGTCACCGTCGACGGCGACGAGGCCACCGCCGCCGGCTACACCCTCATGATCGTCAACTCCCCGGACGGGTTCGTCCTGCGCCGCGCCACCGCCAACCGCTGGCGCCTGCGCCGCACGCCCGGCGGCTGGCGGGCCGTCAACCGGACGAGCCGCGTCCTGGACGGCCGCGAGGAGGCCCCCGACCTCCTCGCGGCCCACTTCCCGGACGCCGTCCGCCACCACTGACCACCCGGCGCGGAACCGCGCCGGGTGTCAGGTCAGCGGAAGCGGTCGATGTTGAGCAGGTCCCCGGCGCCGAGGCCGACGCCCCACAGGGAGCTGCTGCGGCCGATCTGCTCGAGGTCGTACATGTAGGGGTACCCGGGGGCGGGGGGACGCGGCACGCTGGTCCACGTGGCGCCGTCGTAGTGCCGGTAGTACGGGGACTGGCTGTCCTGCAGCCAGATGCCGCCCCGGCCGTCGGACGCGATGTCGCCGAGGAACCCGGCGTCGTCGGCGAACGTGCCCACCCGTTCGTACGGCGACGGCGTCTTGGTCGCGGTGAACGTGCTGCCGTCCCAGTGGACGAGTTGGGGCCCGGAGAACAGCGGGTCCATCGGAAGTGTGTAGAACCACACGTCGTCCGGGCCCACCGGGACGATCTGCAGAATCCAGTGGGGCCATTCACTCGGCAATGTCATGTGGTTCCACGACTCGCCGTCGTAGTGCCACAGGGCCGTCACGCCGTCCGACGAAGGCGTGCCGCCCACCCAGACGTCCTCCGGGGTGCGCGCGGCGATGGCGTCCAGCAGGGTGCCGCTGGGCACGGTCAACCCCTGGTCGGCCCACTCCCCGGCGCGATACCGGAACACCTTGGAGCCGTCGGCGCCGGATCCGGTGGACCAGGCGGAGCCCCAGCGGTCGATGGACACCGCCATGGGCGTGTCCGAGGGGTGGGGGACGGCCGTCCACGCGCGTCCGTTCCAGTGCAGGGACTTGGTCGTGGCGTCACCGCCGCCCTGCCCGACCGCCCACGCGTCGGCGAAGTGGCGGGCGTCGACGTCCACCAGTTCGGGTGCCGTTCCCTCGGGGACGGCCTGGGGCGTCCAGGCGCCGTCGTTCCAGCGCAGGACGAGCGGTTCACCGCCGGACGCCTGGCTGCCGACCGCCCAGGCGTTGCCGTGGCTCGGCGCGGTGACGCCGTACAGCGCGGGGCCCACCAGCCCGGTGACCGGGACGTGCCTCCATTCTCCGGGTGGCGCGTCGGCGAACGCGGGGACGGGACTCACCAGCACGGCGGCGACCGCAAGCGGTACGACACGCCGGACGAGCGTGGATTTCATGAGACGGACTCCTCCCAAGAGGAACGGGGTGACCGAACACTCCGCGCCAGTTTTGAGTGGCAAGGTCATTCTGTAAAGACGTCCGTCCCGTGTGGCCGGAAGCGGCTACGGGGTGATGGCCATGTTGGTGAGGACCCGGGTGGCGACGTCCTGGGCGCCGGCGGTGTCGACGGCGACGGCGTCGGGGGTGCAGCGGCCGGCGGTGAGGCGGACGTAGGTCTCCCAGCTCATGGCCAGCTCCGCGGTCGGCTTCCCGGGCTCGGCCCAGTGGCCGCGGCCGTCGTCGTCCACCCGGACGGCCACGTGGAAGTCGAGCGGGTCGGAGACCCTGAGCGCCACGGACCGGCCGGGCCCGGGCTTGGCCGTGCGGGCGACGATGCGGGGCAGCGCGGCGCTCATGAGGTCCCAGAAGCAGTGCGCGGCCGGCGCGTCGAGGTTCCCGGGGCGGCCGACCGCACGGCGGATGTCCTGTTCGTGGGTCCAGCAGTCCATCGCGCGGAACTTCATGAAGCGGGAGTAGGGGCCCTCCCTGCCGTCCGGGCACATGATGAGGCGGTCGGGGTCCATGCCGGGCAGTTCGGCCAGGCGGCGTTCGAGGGCGTCCGCCAGCTCGGCCGCCACCTGCGGGCCCGGGACGGCGCGGCGCACGTGGACGGCCTTCTCCAGCATCTGGCCGAAGTCGTTGCGGATGTGGTCGAACTCGGGGAGGTCGATGTCGGGCGAGGGGTCGCCCAGGAGGTCGAGCTCGACCCCGGCGAGATGGGCGAACTGGTCCTTGACCGTCCAGCCGGGACACTCGGTCGGCAGATGCCAGTCGGCCTCGCCGAGGGTTTCGGCGAGGCCGAGCGTGGAGCGGATCGTCTGTTCGTAGGCGGCGGTGGCGGCGCGCATCGGCTCGTTCATGGGAGGCCCCCTTCGTGGGCCTCAGAGCCTACGGTCCGTCAGGCGTTGAGGGCACTGTGGATGATGTTCGCGTAGGCGGCCTCACCGCGGGCGTTCGGGTGCAGGGGGGCGGCGAGGTTGACCGGGACGTAGCCCTCGATCCAGCGCTTGGACCCGGACTGGCACGCGTCGTGGCCCGCGCTGGGCGTGACGAGGTCGATGTAGGTGCCGCCGTGCGCGGTCGTCCGCTGCCGGATGACGCCGTTCATCGCGTTGACGGCGCCCTGGAGGAAGTTGGCGTCCGTGGGCAGGACGGGCTGGAGGGGCCAGCAGCCGTTCGGCTTGATGTAGAGGCCGTATCCGGTGACGACGATGTGGGCCTTGGGGGAACGGGCGCGGATGCCGTCCAGGACGGCCGACAGCCTCGGGCCGAGTTCGGCGGTGCGCTGGGCGACCTCGTCCTCGAACTCCCCCTTGCACGGGGTGGCCCACGGCTCGAGGTTGATGCAGTCCTCGGCGACGCCGACGAGGCCGACGTCGTTGCCGCCGATCGTGAGGGTGACCAGTGTCGTGGACGCGGTGAGCGCGTCGAGCTGGGGCGGGACCGTCCCGGTGTCGACGCCGCCCACACTGGTGCTCTGCGGCTCGGTCATGTGCTTGGTCTTCGCGGCGCTGCACGTGACGTCGCGGAGGTTCGCGCCGAGCTTGTCCGCCAGCTCGTGCGCGTAGTTGCCGGTGGACCGCCCGCATCCGATCGGGCCGGTGATGTCGGGGATGAGCGGCCCGGAGGCCATCGAGTCGCCGAGGGCGACGTACTCCACGGAGGCGGCCTGCGCCGGGGCCGCGGTGACACCCAGGGCCGCTCCCGCCAGAACGACCGCGCCGACCATGCCATTGAACAGACGCTTCATACCGAACTCCCGGCGTCATGGACGATGTCGCCGTGATCGTCCAGAATCTGCACAGACCGTTCAATTGGCCTGAAATCAGACTTTTTCGGGAGCCGTTGTGACGCGGGACAACACGGTTCAAAACGGCGGGCCGGCCCTGTGCGTCGCCGGCCGGCCCATCGCGCCCCGTCTGCGCGCGCGAGTCCCGCGGCTGACGCGCGGCGTCCTCGCGCGGCTGCTCGCCGAGCTGCCCGTCTACGCGGAGCTTCCGCAGGAGGAGATCGCCGGGGACATCGCCGGGATCGTCCAGCACAGCCTGCGGCAGTTCGCCGACGTGGTGGAGCGGCGCCGTCCCGCCCGTCCCGGGGAGTTCGGCCGGCAGCGCGATTCGGCGGCGCTGCGGGCCGAAGAGGGCGTCCCGCTGGACGCGATCCTCACCGCGTACAACATCGGCGCGGCCATGGCGTGGGACGAGCTGACCGCCGGCGCGGAGCCGTCCGACCTGGCGGCGGTCCAGGAGACGCTGGGGTACTTCCTCGACTTCCAGCGGCTGCTGATCTCGGCCGTCAGCTCCGCCTACCTGGAGGTCCGGCAGATCATCGACAGCCAGGAGCACGGCGGGCGGCACGCCCTGATGACCGCGCTCCTGGCCGGGGAGACCGTGGAGCACACGGGGCGGCGGCCGGCGCCGCGGTACGCCGTGCTGAGCCTGGCGTTCGGCGCGCACCCCGATGAGCGGGGCTCCGGCCAGCGCGCCAGGGTCGCCGCCCGCCGCAAGATCCGCCGGGTCCGCACCGTTCTGGACGACGTCGCCGACGAGCCCGCCCTCACCGCCCTGGACGCCACGGGCGGGACGGCCCTGCTGCCCTTCTCCGCCGGCTGGCACGTCCTGCGCGACATGGTCGCGAAGGCCGCCGAGGCCGCCGGCATCCGCATCACGGCGGCCGCGGAGATCACCGGCCCGGCGGGCGTTCGCGCCGCCGTGGCCCAGACCGCGGAGATCATGGATCTCGTCCGCCGCGCCGCCCGGCCGCCCGGCCTGTACCGGCTCGCCGACGTCCTGCTCGACTACCAGCTCAGCCGGCCGAGCGGCGCCCTCGCCGGGCTGGCGGGCCTGCTGGCGCCGCTCGACCGCAAACCCGAGCTGCTGCACACCCTGGAGCGCTACCTGGCGTTCGACCTGGACCGGCGGACGACGGGGGCGGCGCTGCACGTCCACCCGAACACGGTGGCCTACCGGGTCCGGCGCATCAGCGACCTGACCGGCCTGGACCCGGCGCGCCCCGGCGACCTGCAACTGCTGAACGCGGCCCTGGTGGCCCGCCGGTCACTCGGTTAGGGCCGGCGTGTGCCGTTCGCGCGCGCTTCACGCGAGCGTGATGGTTTGATGAACGACCGTGAGCTCCCCACCCATCTTCGTCGAGCCCGGTGCCCCCTCGCCCGGGGACGGCGGTCCCGTCATCGTCCTGGCGAGCGGGCGGCAGCGGGCCGCGGCCCGCCTGATCGACGTCGTGGCCGTGGCAATGGCGATGATGGCACCGCAGTCCCTGCTGATGGGCGGGATCATCGGGCTGGACGGCCATGAGATCCCGGCCGGGCTGATGATGGCCATGGCGCTGGCGGCCCTGCTCGTCATGATCTGGCTCTGTCTGTTCCTGAGGGTCTTCCGGCTGGTCCTGTGGGGCTGCACGGTCGGGCAGCGGATCGCCGGCCTCCGCGTGGTCAGGCTGGCCGACCTCCGGTTCCCCGGCTGGAAGGAGTCGTTCCGCCGCTGGCAGCCCACCTGGGGGTCCCACGTCTCCCCCGGTACCGGCCCGTGGAGCGACCTGCTCGCCTACCGCCGGGACGAGCGGACCCGCCGCTGCCTGCACGACCGGGCCGCCGGAACCGTGGTGATCCGCTTCGCCGGGGACGAGCCGGTGCGCCGGGCCCTTCTCGCCGCGACCCTCCCGGTCATGGGGCTGGCGATCGTGCCCGGCTTCCTCCTGATCGGCTGAGGTCCGCGGGGCCGGGTCGTCAGGTGCGGGGGCGGCAGTGGATCTGCAGGCCGGGGGTCGTGTTCCAGCCGATCAGCCTGAAGAGCCTGTCGATGTGCGACGACACCCCGTGCAGGACGAGCATGCGGTCCCGTGCGTCCAGGTCCCGGGCGGTGAGGGCGAGGGCGCGCAGGCCGGCGACGTCGATGAAGTCGACGCCGGCCAGGTCGGCGTGGACGTCGCCGGGCCCGCGGTCCTGGACGGTGTGGAGGACCCGCGTCACGTCGGGGGCGTTCGAGACGTCGATCTCCCCCGTCATCAGCAGCCGGGGCGCCGACGCCGCGGTGGCGACGCGCAGCAGCGCGGTGTCGTGTTCGACCATGTCGTAGCGGGGAGACGCCCGCTTCCCGGACTCGAGGCCGCCCTCACCGTCGGTGATCCGCCAGACCGTCATCCGCTCCTCGCCTCGGCCGGGGCGCCGCTACCGGTGGCGGCCCCGTATGTGCCAGGCTCTCATCTGTCGGCACCTTCTGAACCCCACCGGCCCGGAAAACCATCATCGGGAGCCAATTCATGGACGAAAAGGCGATCCTGGAACGGATCAACGAGTTCATCGAGGAGGAGCACGCGCTGCGGAGGGCCCACGAGCGCGCGGAGACCGGCGACGCCGACACGCGGCAGCGGCTGCGGCAGCTCGAAGTGGCGCTCGACCAGTGCTGGGACCTCCTCCGCCAGCGGCGGGCCCGGATCGATGCGGGACAGAACCCCGACGAGGCCCAGGTCCGTCCCGCCGCCGAGGTCGAGGGCTACCGGCAGTAGGCGGCCACCCGGCCGGCTCGGCCGAACCGGGCGTCCGGCCGCCGGTCAGAGGTCGGGGAGGAGCCTGGCCGGGGTGATGGGCAGTCCGCGGACGCGGATGCCGGTCGCGTGGTGGACGGCGTTGCCGACGGCCGCCGCGGCGCCGACGATGCCGATCTCGCCGATGCCCTTGGAGCCCATCGGGTTCAGGTGCGGGTCCGACTCCTCCACCCAAACGGCTTCGACGTCGCGGACGTCGGCGCAGACCGGGACGTGGTACTGGGCGAGGTCGCGGTTGAGGTGGTCCCCGAACTCCGCGTCCATGACGCTCTCCTCCAGCAGCGCCATCCCGATGCCCATCGTCATGCCGCCGATGAACTGGGAACGGGCCGTCGTCGGGTTGATGATCCGCCCGGCGGCGAACACGCCGAGCATGCGGCGGACGCGGACCTCGCCGGTGTCGGCGTCCACCTCCACCTCGGCGAACTGCGCGCCGAACGCGTGCCGGGCGTACTCCTCCCGGTCCTTGAGCTCCGCGGTGGTGTCGGCGGACGCTTCCAGGCCCTCCGGCGGCACGGCGCCGTTCACCGTGTGGGGGGACGACCCCCCACGCCCCCCGGGAACCGCTGTGTTCATCCTCTCGCGCAGCGCCTCGCATGCGCGGACCACGGCCGTCCCCCAGCTCGCGGTCCCGGACGAGCCGCCCGCGACGGTCGCCTTGGGGAACGAGCTGTCGCCGAGCTCGACGGTCACGTCGCCGAGGTCCGCCTTGAGCGTCTCGGCGGCGATCAGGGCGAGGGCGGTGCGGGCGCCCGTCCCGATGTCGGCGGCGGCGATCCGGACGGTGAACGTCCCGTCGGGCTCGGCGCGGGCCGTCGCCCTGTTCGGGGACATGTAGGCGGGGTAGGTGGACGCGGCGACGCCCATGCCGATGCGCTTGCGGCCCTCCCAGCGCGTGCCGGGCGAAGGGGCGCGTCCGGCCCAGCCGAACCGGTCGGCGCCCTCCCGGAGGCACGCGACGAGGTTGCGGGAGCTGAACGGCAGGCCGCTGTCCGGTTCGTGGTCGGTGTCGTTGCGGATGCGGAGCTCGATGGGATCGATGCCGGCGGCGACGGCGAGTTCGTCCATGGCGGATTCGAGCGCGTACATGCCCGGGGTCTCGCCCGGGGCGCGCATCCACGACGGTGTGGGGACGTCCAGGCGGACGAGGCGGTGGGACGTGCGCCGGTTCGGGGCCCGGTACATGACGCGGGTGGGCGTCGCGGTCTGCTCGGCGAACTCCTGGACGGTGGACGTCTGCTCGACCACGTCGTGGAGCACCGCGTTCAGCCGCCCGTCGACGTCCGCGCCGAGCTTGATGTGCTGGATCGTCGGCGTCCGGTAGCCGGTTGTCGCGAACATCTGCTGGCGGGGCACGGCGAACTTGACGGGACGTCCCACGGCGCGTGCGGCCATCGCCGCGAGGACGACGTTCGGCTTGGGGACCCCCTTGGAGCCGAACCCGCCGCCGACGTGCGGCGCCACGACCCGTACCCGCGTCCGGTCGAGGCCGAAGGTCCTGGCGATCGTGCTCTGGACGGTGGATGAGCCCTGGGTCGAGTCGTAGAGCGTGAGGGTTCCGTCCTCGCTCCAGTCGGCGAGGGTGGCGTGCGGCTCCATCGGATTGTTGTGTTCGGCGGGGGTCGTGTAGGTGACGTCCACGCGCACGGCCGAGCTGCGGAACGCCGCCTGCGGGTCGCCTTGCTCGGTGTCGGCGGGGAAGACGGGATTCACCTTGTCGGGCTTGTAGCGTCCGGGATGGTCGTCGCGCAGCCGCACATCCGGTGTCTCCGATGCGTAGTCCACCTGGACGAGGCGTGCCGCCTCCCGGGCGGTTTCGAGCGTCTCGGCCACCACGGCCGCGATGAACTGGCCTCGGTAGGAGACCGTCCGAGACTGGAACAGGGCCAGTTCGCCTTCCGGTTCGCCGTCGAGCCGGGGGGCGTCCTCGCAGGACAGGACGGTGAGCACACCGGGCAGCCTCAGCGCCGCCTCGGTGTCGACGGACCTGACCTCACCTCGTCCGATGCCCGCCTGGACGGCGGCCGCGTACGCGACGTCCTCGACGGGGTACTCGAAGGCGTAGAGCGCCTCCCCCGTGACCTTCTCGCGGCTCTCCAGCCGTTCGGTCATGACGCCCCCTCCCCCAGTTCCGTGAGCATCCGGACGATCAGGTTGCGCGCGAGCGGCACCTTGTAGGCGTTGTCGCGGAGCGGCTCGGCGGCCTCCAGTTCGGCCTCGGCGGCGCGCAGGAACGACTCCCGTGTCGCCGCCGCCCCCCGCAGGGCCTCTTCGGCGCGGCGGGCACGCCACGGCTTGTGCGCGACGCCGCCCAGCGCCAGCCGGACGTCCCGTACCTCGCCGCCGTCCACGTCCAGCGCCGCCGCTATCGACACCAGTGCGAACGCGAACGACGCGCGCTCCCTGACCTTGCGGTAGCGGGACGGCATGCCGATCGGCGGAACCTCGACCGCCGTGACAAGGTCGCCTGGTTCGAGGACGGTGTCGCGTTCTGGCTCGTTGCCGGGCAGGCGGTGGAACTCGTCCATGGGGATGGTCTTCTCGCCCGCGCGGCCCTGGACCCGGACGGATGCGTCCAGGGCCGTCAACGCCACCGCCATGTCGGACGGGTGGGTCGCCACGCACGCCTCCGAATGGCCGAGGATCGCCAGGTTGTGGTGCTCGCCCTCGCGTGCGGGGCATCCGCTGCCTGGACGCCGCTTGTTGCACGGCTTGGACGTGTCCTGGAAGTAGGAGCACCGTGTGCGTTGGAGGAGGTTGCCGCCGACGGTCGCCAGATTGCGGATCTGTCCGGACGCCCCTGACAGGACGGCCTGTGTCAGCACGGGATGCCCTTCACGCACCGTCCGGTCTGCGGCGAGGGCACTGTTGCTCACGGCCGCGCCGATACTGAGGCCGCCGTCCGGTTGCAGCTGGATCTGGTCATACGGAAGGTGCGCGACGTCGACGACCCTGGCCGGCTCTTCGACGCCGAGCCGCATCAGGTCGACGAGGTTGGTTCCGCCACCCAGGTAGAGGGTTTCGCCGTCGTGTCGCGCCAGGGCGTCTTCGGCGCTGGTGGCACGCTCATACGCGAAGGGCCTCATGCTTCCGCCGCCTCTCCGCGCCGTGCCCGCTCCTTCTCGGACGCCTCCCTCAGCGCGGCGACGATGCCGGTGTAGGCGCCGCACCGGCACAGGTTGCCGCTCATCCGTTCGCGTATCTCGTCGTCGTCCAGTACGGGGTCGGCGCCGAGGTCCTCGGTCACCGCGCTGGGCCAGCCTTGCCCGGCTTCGTCGAGCACACCCGTCGCAGAGCACAGCTGGCCGGGAGTGCAGTACCCGCACTGGAACGCGTCCTGCTCGATGAACGCCTCCTGGACTGGGCTGAGCCGTCCGTCCCGCGCGAGCCCTTCGACGGTGACGATCTCGGCTCCGTCGTGGGCGACGGCCAGCGCGAGGCATCCGTTGGCGCGGCGCCCGCCGATGAGGACGGTGCACGCGCCGCACTGCCCGTGGTCGCAGCCCTTCTTCGAGCCCGTCAGCCCGAGGTCCTCGCGCAGCACGTCCAGGAGGGACGCGCGGGTGTCGACGCTGAGCCGGTGCTCCGTCCCGTTCACGACCACGGCGATCTCGGCGTTCACCGGGGTGGCTTCGGTGTCCATGACCCGCCCCTACCCGGGATCTCAGGAGTGAGTCGGGCGCCGGGGGGCGCCGGTCAGAGGACCTCGACGGCCGCGTCCACGGCCGCGCGCACGTCGCCGCCCGGCGGGTACAGCAGCGACCGGCCCGCGACGAGGCCCCGCACGCCCCGCATGCGCATCGCCCGCCGCCAGCCGTCCAGCACCTCCCGCGAGTCGCCCGCGACGTCGCCGCCGAGCAGCAGCGCGGGCAGCGTCGTCGCCGCCATCACCCGCTCCATCTCCGGCACGACCGGGACCTTCAGCCACGTGTACGCCGACGTGACGCCCAGCCCGGACGCCACCGACACCGCCCGGATCATCGCCTCCGGCGTCAGGAGGTTCCGGACGCGGCCGTCGACCGGGTGCGAGACGAACGGCTCCACCAGCGCCATCAGCCGGTGCCGCGCGAGCCCCGACACCGCCCGCGCGCAGGACTCCAGCGTCCGGGCGGTCGCCGGGTCCGCGTCGTCGATCCGCAGCAGCATCTTGCCGCCGTCCAGCCGGGACGCGGCGATCGCGTCGGCGTCGTAGGCGGTGAACCGGTCGTCGATCTCGAACGCCGTCCCCGCCAGCCCGCCGCGGTTCATCGAGCCGATCGCGAGCCTGCCGTCCAGGACGCCGAGCAGCATCAGGTCTTCGAGGATGTCGGGGGTACCGAGCACGCCGTCCACTCCGGGACGCTCAAGCGCGACGCAGAGCCGGTCGAGCAGCTCGCCCCGGTCGGCCATCGCCACCGGGTCGCCGCCCACCGCGAGCGCGCCCCGCGCCGGATGGTCCGCCGCGATGATCATCAGTTTGCCGGACGCACCGGGCGGCGCGTCCCGGCGCGTCCGTCCCGCCGCCGCCTCCGCGACCGCCTCCGGCCGCTCGGCCCGCACGTCCGCCAGCTCGCTGATGCGCACGCCGCCGAGTCTGCTGATGATCACAGACGCGTGTCAATCAGCCGGCGTCGGAGTCGCCGGTGTCGGAGAGGATCTCCACGACCTGGCGTGCCGTGTCGGTGGGCAGCGGCGCCGGCAGCCCCTTCCACTTGCGGGACGCGGCCATCGCCGCCGCGCCGGCCCCGCTCCCGTACACGGCGGCGGCGACGAACGACGCGATCTCCGGCGGCAGCTTCTTCTCCAGCAGGAGCACGTTCATCCGGTAGGTGGCGGCCGTCGCGAGCATCCCGAAGGCGCCGGCGACGGCGCCCAGCCGCAGCGCCGGGATGCGCTGCCGCGCCTTGTCCAGCATCTCCTGTTGCGCCGCGTCGACCACCCGCCTTGCGAGCAGGAGGTTCTGCTCCAGCGGGCCGTCGACCTCCGCGGGTTCGCGCGACTCCGTCATGACCTCGCCTTACCCAAAGGAATACGAAGGAATCTTGACGAACCCGGAGCAGCCTCCCCCGGTCAGGCCGGTGACCGCTCCCCCTCCGGCGCGGGACGCGGGCCGGGGATCATGAGGGTGTGGCGCTCATCCCGGGTGAGCCGCCGGAACACGCGGCTCCTCGCCCGCTCGACGAGCGCCGCGCCGTCGGTCACGGGCTCCCAGATCCGTACGGTCTCGTCGTGGGAGGCGGTGGCCAGCTTCGTCCCGTCGGGTGACCAGGCGACGTCCCACACCTCGTCGGTGTGGACGGCCGCCACGCACAGTTCCCGTCCCGCCCGGGGATCCCAGAGCCGGACGGTCCGGTCGGCGGACGCGGTCGCGATCACCTCACCGTCGGGCGACCACGCGATCGACCACACCCAGCCGTCGTGCCCGGTCAGGACGGCGGTCTCGGTGCCCTGCGCGGCGTCCCAGACCTGCACTTCGCGATCCTTGGACAGCGCCGCGAGGTAGCCGCCCCGCCTCGTCCAGCTCACCGCCGGGCACCGGCCGCCGCGTCGGCCGCCCGTCGGTGAACCTGACGAACTTCAAGAGCGTCTGCAGGACGGGCGGCGGCTCCACGTCCTCCAGCTCCCGCATCAGCCGGTCGGCCCGCCGCGTCAGCGCGCCGTCGACCCCGCCCGTCCGGCGGTAGTCCTCCAGCGTGATGGTTCCGTTCCGCCCGACGTGCAGGTACAGCTCGTGCAGCAGATACGCGAGCAGCGGCAGCGCCGTCCCGTCCCCGGTCTCGTCGGCCATCTGCGCGACCAGCTCGGGAGGCTCGAACGTGATGCCCGCCCGCTCCGCCGGCTCGCGGATCACCGTCCGCAGCGCCGCCCGGTCGAGCGCCGTCACCGTGAACGGATGCCGGAACATGCCGGCGGACCCGCCGCTCAGGAACGCCGTCAGGAACTCCGCTCGGAACACGAAGACGACCCACAACTTCAGATCGTCGTGAAGCGCGTCGCGGAGCATCCCTAAGAAGGCGTCGCGCTGACCGTCCTCCGTCAGCGTCAGAAGCTCCTCGGCTTGATCGACCACGATCAGCACGGACCGGTTCCGCCGCCCCCGACGAAGCTCGTCCACCCGCCGCCGGAGCCGCCCGGGCTCCCGCCGCAGCTCCTCCGCGATCTCCTCGGCATCCGCGCCGAGCACGTCCGCCAGGCAGTACGCAAGACACCGGAACGGATCGTCCTCCGGAGTCATCGGCGGAACCACCACCCACCGCCGCTGCTGCACCAGCCTCGGCAGCAGCCCCGCGTACAGCAGGGACGACTTCCCCACACCCGAGGGCCCCGTCACCGGGATCGACCGCGGCTCGCTCCCCGGCCTCAGCCGCTCCACCAGCTCCTGGATCTCACCGTCACGCCCGAAGAAGACGCCGTCGTCGTCCTCCGTGAACGCGTCCAGCCCCGGGTACGGCGACCGGTCGCCCTTCCACCCCGGCCGCGCGAGGTTCCGCCGCTCCTGCCCCTTCTCCCAGGCCAGCACGAGCGGAATCAGCAGCATGCACACCACGATGACCGGAAGCGCCCACTCCTGAACGACATGCGTGGTCTGTGGCGAAGCCTGCAACGCAAGCCCCAGCAACGCCACCAGCAGGATCATCAGATACCCGGGAAAAACCGGCCCCTGCCGCCGCCGCATCAACCGTCCTCCACCCCGCAATGCGAACCGAGAGCTCACCCCATGCTACGTCCGCACCCCCCCCCAAATGATCACCACACCCGCGTCTGAGAAGGGCGGAGCTGTCAGCCGTCGGTGTCCTTGGGATGACGGGGCGACGCGTACACGATCCACACGGTGCGGTCATCACCGTCGATCAAGTAGCGGACGCGGCCGCCACTCGTGACCTCGTACTCCCACTGCTCCAGATCACGACCATTGTGCTTACGCGTGGCGAGTTCGCCGCGAAGCCGATGCTGCCGTCCGTGATTGGCGCAGGAACGCGGATCGGAGCGAAGTAAGTCAAGGCAGCGGCGCGTGTTGGCCAATGCCAGCCGGCACAGTTCCTCCCACCCCCGCGCCGCATCGCCGGTACCGAACCGTACGTCCCATTCGCCATCCGGAGGCGGAACCGTGACCCTGTCGCCTCGCTTGGGACTCACGGGTGGACCTCCACCGGGCCGAAGTCCCCGCTGGTAGGCCGCACGGCGTCTTCGTACTGCCGGGGGTCGGCCTTGATTCGCGCCGTGGCTCGCCATCCAGCGATCACCTCGTCGATGGACGAACCAAGGTCGAGTTCCGCCGCATCCGAGAGGGCCTCGACCAGCTCCACGGTGAACGCACGCACCTCCTCAGTGCTGAGGTGGCGTACCCACGGAAACACATCGGGCATGGCAAGCAGCAGGTCACGGGCGCCTGCATCGCGCTTCATCAGAGCGAGAAAGATCCGGGAGGCGGTCGCCAGCGTTTCATCCCGCTGCTCCTCCCGGTCGGCATCCGTCAGGTAGAAATCCGGCGCGTCCCGATGGGTGATACGCACCCGCCCGAGCCTAGAGGCTCGCTCAGCGACGGCTCGCGGATTACGAGACAGGTCAGAGAAGGTCACCGAATCTGAAGGGGGCGTCGCACTCATGCCACAAGGATATCAGAACGTATTCTGATGTCTGACCTCGCGCGCACTTGGGCTTGCCACCCACTCGGCGAGGGCGATACGGCCGCACCGCCCATGCTGCGTCCGGTAACGATCGCGGGGGGGATCTCGGCGCTCACCGTCTCGGGCGAAATGCTGGGCGGGGTCCGGACATGTGCTGTGCGTCCGGTCATTCCGCCGCCCCCGGGGCGTGCGACGAAAGGAGAGGGCTTGCCATCCCCTTTGGAGGACTCCCATCCGCCCGGCGACAGGCGGCGCCGGTTCGAGGAGATCTACACCGCCAACCGCGCCCGGATCCTCGGGTACGCGCTGCGCCGCACCGCCGACCCGCAAGACGCGGCCGACGTCCTGGCGGAGACGTTCCTGACGGCCTGGCGCCGGCTCGACGACGTCCCGCCGGGCGAGCAGGCGCGGCTGTGGCTGTACGGGGTGGCCCGCCGGGTGCTGGCCAACCACCACCGCGGCGAGCGCCGTAGGTCGGCGCTGGCCGCCGACCTCGGCTCCCGGCTCAGCGACGGCCTGGCCGTCCACGAACTGGCCGGCGGAGACCTGACCGACGTGGCCTCCGCGTTCCGGAGCCTGCCGGACGCCGACCGGGAGCTGCTGTCCCTGGTCGGCTGGGAGGGCCTGGACCACGGTGAGATCGCGACCGTCCTCGGCTGCTCCCGCAACGCGGTGCGCATCCGGCTGCACCGCGCCCGCCGCCGCTTCGCCCGCGCCCTGGAACGCACAAGCGCCACGTCCCCGTCAGGCACCCCGATCCCGCACGGAGAGCACGCATGAACCGCGACATCGACACCATGATCGCCGGGCTCGCCCCCATCACCGACCGGCGGGCCGGGGAACTGCTGACGGACGAGACGGCCGCCGACCTGGCCGACCGCATCACCGCCCACCCGGCCGAGCGGAACCGGCGGCGCCCGCTGCGCCTCATCATCGGCGTCCCCCTGGCAACGGCCGCCGCGGTCTGCGCGGGCGTGGCGCTCGCCGCGACCATCCCGGACGATGATGACCCCCGGCCGGGGAAGCCGACCCATGACATCACGCTGGCCGCGGCGGCGCTCACCGTCACGCCCAAGGGCGAGTACATCGAGGTCCGGGTCCGCGACCCGCTGGCCGACCCGGAGCGCTACCGCACCGAGTTCGCGGCTCTCGGACTGGACGTCAGCCTGAACCTGGTGCCGGCGTCCCCGTCCATCGTCGGCACGGTGGTGATGATGAGCACGAGCAAGGGCACCGGAGAACGCGACATCACGACCCTCACCGCCAAGGGCGAATGCGAGACCGGCGGCGGGGGCGACCAATGCCCGGTCGGCATCCGGGTCCGGACCGACTTCAAGGGCAAGGCCGAGATCGTCTTCGGCCGCGCGGCCCGACCGGGCGAGCAGTACGGCAGCAGCGCGCCGGTGACGGCACCCGGAGAGGCCATGCACGGCATGACCTTCCGGAACCACCGCGTGAGCGAAGTACTGGCAGCCCTGAAGAAGCGCGACGTAACGGTGCCCGAGTACCGCTCCATGACGGGAAACACGAGCAACGTCCTGCGTCCCGGCCAGGTCCCCCCGACGTGGTACGTCCATGACGGCGTCCCGTGGGCGAAGGACCAGGTCCTCCTCTTCGTAGGCCCCACCCCGTCCCGCTGACCCGCACAACGAACACGGCAACGCCCCTCGCGAATCCGGCGAGGGGCGTTGCCGTAGCCGTCAAAGGTCGTACGCGCCCCGCTTGATCTGCGACATCAGGGCGGACCACATGTCCCGCTCCAGGGCCAGGACGCCACCCTCCGGATCCTTGGAGTCACGCACCAGGTGGTGTGAATCGCGGACGCATGTCTCAACGCAACCGTTGGCGCCTTCGCTGTGGCTGCTCTTACGGAAGACAGTCCGGTCGAGAGGGAGGTTGGACACTTTGTCCCTCCATGTACTCATTGTCGCGCTAGTCGTTCGAGCATAGCCAGTGAGTCCTCGGGGCTCAGCGCCATGGCCGCCATCTGCTCGAACGCCAGCGAATACGTATGCACCTCCTTCTCGTCCTCGATGTACAGAGCGCTGGTCATATTCTCGACGTACACGACATTCGGCGTGAAGCGCTGGGGGAACCCCAAGACGGCGAAGCTGCCGACAACGCCAGGATGACCACCTGCGGCAACCGGCATGACCTGGAACATCACGTTAGGCAGGTCGGTCAACTCGATGATGCGGCGATACTGAGCCCGCATCACCTCCGGGCCACCGATGACACGCCTCAGCGCCGTCTCGTCCAAGATCGTCCAGAGTCGCGTCGGCTCCTCGCGTTCCACCCAGGCCTTCTGCCGCGCCATCCGAGCCGCGACGCGGCGCTCGACCTCCGACACGGGAGAGAACCGCATCAAGATCGATTTCGCCACGTGGTGTGTGTAGTCGCCGGTCTGCATCAGACCGTGCACAAGCCCCATCGTGTAGGAGTTGAGCCACTCGGCCTCGGCCTCCAGGCCCATGTACGTGGCGTAATCCGTGGGCAGGCTGTTCTCGTACGTGTCCCACCAGCCGCGTTGCCGCGTCGTCCGAGAGAAGCTGACGAGAGCCTCGGAGCGCGGTCCGCTCACACCATAGAGAGCGAGCATCTGCTGGACCTCGGCCGCTGTGACCCTGCGGAGCGCGTTCTCGATGCGCGACAGCTTGGTCTTGCTCCAACTGAGTTGCGCAGCGGCCTCTTCTAGATTCAGCGGCGTGTCGGCCTCTCGAAGTCTCCGCAACTCGCCGGCGAGGCGACGTTCACGGATGGTGGGCGGTCTGGCTGTCATGTGATCGAGCATGCCCACTCCGTAGTCACCCCTCAAGCGGTTTGGGCAAGTCTCCACAGAAGAATCTTGGGTTCTTTCCTTAAAACCGTTGCGGCACTGCTTTCGAGGGCGCACCATGTGACGCGATGCACACGAAGAGTGACCAAAGGGTCATGGCCGCAAGGAGCGGCCTCAAGGAGGTGATGCCCCGATGCTGATCGAGCGAGCTCCCAATCTGGCCGCGGGTGGGGCGTGTGCGTGGCGGTTGCCGGAGGACGAGAGCGGCCCGGCGACGGCGCGGAGGCTGTTGCGGCGGACGATGGCGCAACTCGACCTCGGCCGGGACGTGGTCGAGGACGGGGAACTCGCCGTGTCCGAGATCGCCACCAACGCGCTCCGCCACGGCAGGCCCGCGCCGAGCGACCGTCCACCGACGGTGCCCGAGCTGTGGATCTGGGCGCGAACCGTCCCCGCCCCGCAGCTCGTCGTCTCCGTCTTCGACTGCGCACGGACGTCGCTCCCCCGCGCGTCCACGGCCGGGCTGCTCGACGTGTGCGGGAAGGGGTTGCAACTCGTCCGCGAAGTCACGGCCGACTGGGGCAGCGCGCCGACACGGTCTCGCCTGGCCGATGGGTCCGTCCCAGGCAAGGTGGTCTGGTTCGCGCTCCCGCTGCCCCGGACCTGGCCCGGCCTGGGCTACAAGGTCCATCCCGGGACGGCCGCGCAATGCCTCCTGCTCAACGTCACCCGGCGCGGCTTCGAAGGGACCCGCAACACCGGCGAGGACGGCATATCCGTCGTCATACTCCCCGGCCTCAACGTCTGGGTCCACCCCGAGCACTTCTGCTGGCGCTCCGGCCCGCGCCGCTACCTCCGGCGCCCTCTCATCGACCTCCAGGAGACCACCGAACACATCGTCCACTACCTGGACAGCGTCTACACCTCGCCCCCTGTGAGCACGCTTGGGCCTCCGTCAGGGGGTCAAGGTGTCGCGGGTGGTCATTAGGGCGAAGCCCAGGAGGTTTTGGCCTCGCCAGGCGGTCACGTCTTCGGCGCGGGGGTCGTCGACGGTCAGGCCTATGCCCCAGATGCGGTCGAGGGGGCTTGCCTCTACGAGGACGCGGTTGCGGGTGCCGAGAAGGTAGTCGCGCAGGTCTGTGTTCTGGGCGAACTTCGCTTCGCTGCCTCTCGCGACTATGGCGACTCGGTGGTCTTGCCACGTTTGCTCGTCGAAGTTCCGGATGCTGCGGCCCAGGTCTTTCGCGCGGCCGGGGTGAGGGGCGGCGATGATGGCCGCGGCCGTTTCCTCGTCGCCGAAAAGGCGGGCCTTTTCGGCCATCATGAAGTGCTCGGCAGTGGCGTAGGTCACCCCTTCCACAATGAAAGGGGACGGCCACCATTGGCTGAGGTAGCCGGGGCCGGGGGTCTGATGTCCCCAGAAGAACAGGAACTTCAGGCGGGTGCCCTGGTTCTGGAGGCGGGTCAGCTCGGCTACGTCCATGGCAGGGAGAGTGCCACGGAGCGGAGGCGGGGGCGACTCGGTTTTGTGGCCTGGGCGGGCTTGCGGTCTAGACCATTTTGCGGAAACGGGCCGGTCATCGGGAACATCTGTTCCGATCGGCCCGAACAGGAGGACATCAGTAGCAATGAGCAACCCTCTGGCGAACCCTCGTCGCACCAAGATCGTCGCGTGGCCCGAGCGTCCTGTGGAATCGGACTCCGAGCGTCCCGCGGAGGCCGAGGCGAAAGAGGACGATCTCGCCGCGCGTTGAACGGTCATAGATGAGGGCCCGTCCGGATCTCCGGGCGGGTTCTTCGTCGTGTGGGGGCGGCGCGCCCGGCGGGTCCTGGACGGGGGGGACGGCGGGCGCGCCGCGGGTCATCGGGGTGGGGCCGTGCTGGCGCGCAGCACGACGTCGCCGGCGATGCGTTCGACACGGCTGCGGCGGGTGGCGGGTTCGCGGAGGGCGAGGCCCATCACGGTCTCGCCCATCGTGCGGAGCGGGAGCGCGACGGTGGTGAGGGGCGGGGTCAGGTCGCGGACGATCGGGATGTCGTCGAAGCCGGCGAGGGAGATGTCGCCGGGCACGGAGACGCCGTTGTCGCGGAACGCGGCGAGCGCACCGACCGCCATCACGTCGGTGACCGCGAACACGCAGGTCGGACGGGTTTCAGCGCGGAGCAGTCCGGTCGCGGCCGCGTAGCCGCCGTCGCGGGTGAAGGCGGCCTCGACGATGCGCTCGGCGGGGACGGCGACGCCCGCGTCCGCGAGGGCGCCGGTGAAGCCGGCGAGGCGGTCGGAGACGGTGGTGAGGGCGCGCGGGCCGGTCAGCACGCCGAAGTCGCGGTGGCCGAGGTCGAGCAGGGCGCGGGCGAGGTCGGCGGCGCCCTCGCGGTTCTGCGGCAGGACGGCGTCGACCTTGAGGCTGCGGTGCCGGGACAGGACGGCGACGCGGCCGCCGGTGCGCTGGTAGGGGTCGAGTTCGGCGGCCATCGAGCGCTCCCAGTCGCGGTCCTCGAAGCCGGAGCCGATGAGAAGGATCGCGCGGGCCCGCTGGGCGCGCAGCATCGCCACGTACTGGATCTCGCGGGCCGGGTCGCGGAACGTGCTGGCGAGCATCACGAGCATGCCGTGCTCGGCGGCGGTGTGCATCACGCCGTGGGCGACGGCGGCGAAGTAGGGGTCGCTGACGTCGTGGCAGATCACGCCGACGGACGTGCTGGACGCGCTGGCCAGCGCCTGCGCGTGCGCGTTCGGGGTGTAGCTGAGGCCGGCCGCGGACGCGAGCACCCGTTCGCGCAGGTCGGCCCGGACCTGCGCGGTCCCGTTGAGGACGCGGGACGCGGTGGCGAGCGAGACTCCGGCCTCCCGCGCGACGTCCTGCAACGTCACGTAGGCCCGGTCGGCGGCCCGATGTTCCTCCGCCGCTTCCGTCATCACCGCTCCCTCGACGCCGGCCTGCGCGGCGGGTCCTGCGGAGAGACCCTCTTGACCGCGCGTGCGACGCTTCCTACGGTACATCAGAAAGCGCTTTCTGAACGCGCTTTCCCGATCCCCGCTCCGGGCGCCGCCGGCGCAGCGGGCCGACCGGGAGATGCACGACAGGCTGGGAAGGAACGGGATGGCACGCAGGTCCATCGGGATCATCATGAACGGCGTCACCGGCCGGATGGGGTATCGCCAGCATCTCCTCCGCTCGATCCTCGCGATCAGGGAGCAGGGCGGGGTGCGCACGGAGGACGGCACCGTGCTGTGGCCCGAGCCCGTGCTCGTCGGGCGGAGCGAGGCCAAGCTGCGCGACCTCGCCGAGCGGCACGGCCTCACCGCCTGGACGACCGACCTGGCCGAGGCGCTGGCGCGTCCGGAGACCGAGGTCTACTTCGACGCGCAGGTCACCGGCGCGCGGGCCTCGGCGATCCGCGCGGCGGTCGCGGCGGGCAAGCACGTCTACACCGAGAAGCCGCTGGCCGAGGACCTGCAGGACGCGCTGGCCCTGGCGCGGCTCGCCGAGGAGGCGGGCGTGAAGCACGGCGTCGTCCAGGACAAGCTGTTCCTGCCGGGGCTGCTCAAGCTGAAACGCCTGGTGGACGGCGGTTTCTTCGGGCGGATCCTGTCGGTGCGCGGCGAGTTCGGGTACTGGGTGTTCGAGGGCGGCTGGCAGGAGGCGCAGCGTCCGAGCTGGAACTACCGGGCGGAGGACGGCGGCGGGATCATCCTCGACATGTTCTGCCACTGGCGGTACGTGCTGGACGGCGTGATCGCGCCGGTGCGGTCGGTCCAGGCGCTCGGGGCGACGCACATTCCCGAGCGGGTGGACGAGGACGGCAAGCCGTACGCCGCCACCGCAGACGACGCCGCGTACGGGATCTTCGAGCTGGAGGGCGGGATCGTCGCGCAGGTCAACTCGTCGTGGGCGACCCGGGTGTTCCGCGACGAGCTGGTGGAGTTCCAGGTGGACGGGACGGAGGGTTCCGCGGTCGCGGGGCTGCGGCGCTGCCGCGTCCAGCACCGGTCGATGACGCCGAAACCGGTGTGGAATCCCGATCTGCCCGCCACCGAGGATTTCCGGTCGCAGTGGCAGGAGATCCCCGACAACGGCGAGTTCGACAACGGGTTCAAGGCGCAGTGGGAGATGTTCCTGCGGCATGTGGCCGGCGACGAGGCGTTCCCGTGGGACTTCTACGCCGGGGCACGCGGCGTTCAGCTCGCCGAGCTGGGGCTGCGGGCGTGGCGCGAGGGCCGCCGCCTGGAGGTTCCGGAGCTGACCCGATGAAGATCGAACTTCCGGGCCTGGCCGCCCCGCACACCATGAACGAGCCGCGGACCTATCCGCCTCCGCCGGGGCCGAGCACGTCGCGGGTGGCCTACGCCGCCGCGCACGTCGTCCCGGATCCGGCCGGCGACTCGCTCGACTGGGACGCCACGCTGGCGTTCCGCCGCCACCTCTGGTCGTACGGGCTGGGCGTCGCGGAGGCGATGGACACGGCGCAGCGCGGCATGGGCCTGAACTGGGCGACGACCCGGAAGCTCATCGTGCGCAGCGGCCGGGAAGCGCTTTCGGACGGCGGCCGGATCGTCTGCGGCGCCGGCACCGACCAGCTGCCCCCGGGACCGGCCTCGCCGGCCTCGGTCGTCGCCGCCTACGAGGAGCAGCTCGCGGTGATCGACTCGGTCGGCGCCGTCCCCGTCCTGATGGCGAGCCGCCACCTGGCCGCCGCCGCACGCGGCCCGGACGACTACGCCTCCGTGTACGGGCGGCTGCTGTCCCAGGTCAGGCGCCCGGCCGTGCTGCACTGGCTGGGGCGGATGTTCGACCCGGCCCTCGACGGCTACTGGGGCTCACCCGACCTGGACGCCGCCGCCGACGCGCTCCTCGCCCTGATCACCGACCACGCGTCCCGGATCGACGGAGTCAAGATCTCGCTGCTGGACGCGGAACGCGAGGTCGACTTCCGCCGCCGCCTGCCGTCCGGCGTCCGGCTCTACACCGGCGACGACTTCCACTACCCGGAACTGATCAAGGGGGACGGCCGAGGGCACAGCGACGCGCTGCTCGGCGTCTTCGACCCCATCGCCCCCGCCGCCGCAGCCGCCCTGCAGGCGCTCGACGACGACGACACCGCGTCCTATGCGGAGATATTCGCGCCGACGGTGCCGCTCGCCCGTCATCTGTTCGAGGCCCCGACCCTCTACTACAAGACGGGTGTGGTCTTCCTGGCCTGGCTGACCGGCCATCAGCGGCACTTCCGCATGGTCGGCGGGCTGGAGAACGCACGGTCCGTCCCGCACATGGTCCGCCTCTTCCAGCTCGCCGACGCCGCCGGTCTCTACCCGGACCCCGACCTCGCCGCGACCCGGATGCGCGCGTGGCTGACCGTCCAGGGGGCCATCCGATGAGGTTCAGCCTCAACCAGTGGACGACCCGGCACTGGCCCATGCCCGACCTCGCCGCCGGCTGCGCATCGGCCGGAGTCACGGGTGTCGGCCTGTGGCGGGAGCCCGTCGCCGAGTACGGCCTGGCCCGCACGGCCAAGCTCGTCCAGGACCACGGCCTGACGGTCACGTCCCTCTGCCGGGGCGGCTTCTTCCAGGAGCAGGGCGCACTGGACGACAACCGCCGCGCCATCGAGGAGGCCGCCGCGCTGGGCGCACCCGTCCTGTGCCTGGTCAGCGGCGGGCTGCCGGACGGGACCCGCGACCTCGACGGCGCCCGCGCCCGCGTCGCCGACATCATCGCCGAACTCGCACCGTACGCCGGGGACCACGGCGTCCAGCTCGCGATCGAGCCGCTGCACCCGATGTACTGTTCCGACCGCTGCGTGGTCTCGACCCTGCGCCAGGCGCTGGACATCGCCGCACCGCACCCGTCCACCCAGGTCGGGGTCATGATCGACACCTACCACCTGTGGTGGGACCCGGACGCCTGGGACGGCATCGCCCGCGCGGGCGCGGAGGGCCGGCTGGCCCTCTTCCAGGTCGCCGACTGGGTGACCCCGCTCCCGGAGGGCGTCCTCACGGGCCGCGGCATGCTCGGCGACGGCTGCGTCGACCTGCGCCGCTTCCGCGAGGCCGTCGACGCCACCGGCTACACCGGCCCGATCGAAGTGGAGATCTTCAACGACGCCCTGTGGGCCATGCCCGGCCCGTCCGCCCTCGCCCTCACCCTCTCCCGCTACACCCACCACGTCCTATGACGCCCGTGCCGGGGCGGGGTGCTTCGCCTAGCCACATAGGCGGGTTGTGTAGAGGCCTTCGTCGGTGGCCGTCAGGAGGGTGCCGTCGGGGGTCAGGGCCAGGTCGTTGACGGGGGCCGGGACCTTGATGCGGTGGGACGGCTCCGAGGTCGCGGTGTCCCAGGCCAGGACGGTTCCGGGGTCGTCCCGCAGGGCGGCGGTGACGAGGAGGCGGCCGCCGGTCAGGGCCGCGGCGATCTGGTCGCACGGGGACGGTGCCGCCAGGTCGGCGAGCCGGTCGCCGTCGAGGCCGCGGACGTGCAGGGCCGAAGGGGCCGGCTGGACGAGGACCAGGCCGTCCGGGGACGGGGCCAGTACCGCGTGGGCCGGGAGGGTGGTGATCTCGTCGCCGCGTTCCACGTCCAGGACGGTGACGGCGGAGTCGCCGGGCAGGCCGACGAGGGGGCCGGTGGAGGGGGTGGCGTGCAGGATCCAGCGGTCGATGGCGGTCTGGTGGCCGAGCCAGAGGGGGAACTCGGTCAGGCGGTCGCCGGTGAGGGCGTCCCAGACGACGACTTCGGCGTCGTTGGCGGGGCCGAAGACGGCGACGACGGCGCCGCGGCCGGTGTGGACGGCGAGGCCGACGAGTTCGGGCTGGCCGTCCAGGGACAGTTCGTGGCCCGTTTCCAGGTGGTGGACGTGGACGCGGTCGCGGTGCGTCCAGGCGACGACGGGGGAACCGGCGGGGGCGCCGAAGGCCCATTCGGCGCGTTCGGCGGGAAAGTCGGGGACCGGCGGGCCGAGCGCGAGGCCCGTCGCCGGGTCCCATGCCTGGCCGGCGTTCGCGCCGAATCCGGCCTGGGAGGCGAAGGCCAGCGGCGGCCCCTCGGCGGTGGCGGCGACGCTGTCGAACGCTCCGTGCGCCAGCAGGTCCGCCAGCACGCTTTCCGGCATGCGAGGGAGCGTAAGGCACCCGGCGGGGATCCTCCACGGAGTCCCGGAAAGTCGGTCGAGGTGTGACACTTCTCTGCGCCGGGGTGCTGATATGGCCCCCGGGTCCCGCGACGGGTGTCCGGTGCGTCAAGGGACAGGTGGGTTTGGACTAGGTTCCTGGATCGTGGAGCCGATCGATCTGACACCCGTGGAGCGGCGGATCTGGCGGGCGTTCCCCACCGGGACGCCGGTCGACCTCCGGGACGGCACGGACGACCCCGAGCATGGCGACGCGTGGGGCGTCGGCCGGACGGTGCGGGCCCGGGTGCTGCGCAAGCTGCTGCTGAGCCCGCCGGTGGACGGCGAGGTCGCGGCGCTGCGGGTGGTGGGGGCGCGCATCACCGGGGTGCTGGACCTGCAGTACGCGACGATCGAGCATCCGGTCGGGCTGAGGGCGTGCCACTTCGAGGAGACGCCCGTCCTGTACGGGGCACGCGCCCGGCAGGTGAACCTGAGTGAGTCCCATCTGCCGGGGCTCGACGCTGCGACGCTGCGCGTGGACGGGGTGCTGCGCCTCACCGACTGCCGTGTGCCGGGGCAGGTGCGGCTCGGCGGGGCGCGGTTGTCCGGTGCCTTCTTCATGGAGCGGGCGCGGCTCGGGAGGGAGGGCGTGCAGGACAAGGAGGTCCTGCACCTCAACCATTCCGTTCTCGAGGACGACATCTGGGCTCCCGGGCTGGCGGCGCGCGGGGAGGTCCGGATGAGCGGCGCGTCGGTGGCCGGCACGGTGAACCTGGAGGGCGCCGTTCTGCGCAACCCGGGCGGGAGGGTCTTCGACGGCGAGAACCTGACGGTCGGCTCGGACGTGAACGCGACGCGGGCGCGGTTCGAGGGGGAGGTCAGCGTGCGCGGCGCGACGATCCCGGGACTGCTCGTCTTCACGGAGGCGCGGCTGTCCGCGCCCGGCGGGTGCGCGTTGCGGGCGACGAGTTCCTCGATCGGGGAGGTGTGGTTCCGGGAGGGGCGGGTCGACGGTGCGGTGAACCTGCTCCGCGGCCGTTTCGGTCTTCTGCACGTCCCGCCGGGCGCGTTCGGCGGCGAGGTGTGGCTGGACGGCCTGACGTACGGCCTGCTCACCCCGCGGCTCCCCCCGAAGGTCCGCATCGCGATGCTGGAGCGCGACGCGGAAGGCTACGTCCCGCACGCGTACGAGCAGCTCGCCGCCGCCTACCTGCAGGCCGGGGACGACCGCGCCGCGCGGAACGTGCAGCTCGCCAAGCAGCGCCGGCACCGCTCGACGCGTCCGTGGTACGCCCGGCTGTGGGGCTACCTGCAGGACGTGACGGTCGGGTACGGCTTCCGGCCCAAGCGGGCGGCGGGCTGGCTGGCCGGGCTGCTGGCCGTCGGCACGACGGTGTTCGGGGTGCGTCATCCGGCGCCGCTGAAGGCGGATGAGCATCCCCCGTTCAACGCGCTGTTCTACACGCTCGACCTGATGCTGCCCATCATCGACTTCGGGCAGGAGAAGGCGTTCAAGCCGACCGGCGGCCACCAGTGGCTCGCCTACACGCTGATCATCACTGGGTGGGTGCTCGCGACGACGATCGCGGCCGGGATCACCCGGACGCTCCGCCGCCAGTGACGGTCAGGCGGCGGCGACGTCGCGGAGGCGGGCGGCCATGTCCTCCGGCCGGACGTCGTTGATCCACGCCGCCATGCCCGACTCCGAGCCCGCCAGATACTTGATCTTGCCGGGGGCGCGGCGGACGGAGAACAGCTCCAGGTGGAGGCGGACGAGGTCGCGGCCGTCGCCGACGGGCGCCTGGTGCCAGCCGGCGACGTACGGGAGCGGGTCGTCGTCGAGGGCGTCGCAGCGGCGCAGCAGGTCGCGGTGGAGGACGGCCAGTTCGTCGCGTTCGGCGGAGTCCAGGGCGGCGAGGTCGGGGACGTGCCGGTGCGGCATGAGGTGCACCTCGACGGGCCAGCGTGCGGCGGCGGGGACGTAGGCCGTCCAGTGCTCGCCGGAGAGGACGACGCGGCCGCCCGCCGCCTCGGCCTTCAGCACGTCGCCGAACAGGTCGCCGTGGGCGGCGGCCTGGGCGAGCATCCGTTCGGTACGGGGCGTGACGAACGGGTAGGCGTAGATCTGCCCGTGCGGGTGGTGCAGGGTCACGCCGATCTCGACACCGCGGTTCTCGAACACGAACACCTGCCGGACGCCGGGGAGCGCGGACAGTTCGGCGGTGCGGTCCGCCCACGCGTCGATGACGGTGCGGACGCGGGAGACGGGCAGCAGCGGCATCGACGCGGAGTGGTCGTCGGTGAAGCACACGACCTCGCAGCGTCCGTCCCCGCGCGCCCGCTCGACACCGTCGATCATGGGCGGGACGGGCGGTGTGCGGGCGTCGAAGGACGGGAAGCGGTTCTCGAACACCACGACGTCGTAGGACGGGTCGGGGATCTCCGAGGCGGGGCCGCCCGGGCACAGCGGGCACTGGTCGGCGGGCGGCAGGAACGTCCGGGTGTTGCGGTGCGCGGTGATGGTCACGCGGTCGCCGGTCAGCGGGTCGCGGCGCACTTCGCAGACGGGCTCGACCGGCGGGAGCCCGCGCGGGTCGGGGACGGGCGTCCGGCCCGGCGCCTCGTCGTAGTAGACGATCTCGCGGCCGTCCGACAGCCGCGCGCGTGTCCTGTGCATCTCGGCGGAAGCCTACAGCGCCGGCACGTCCGCCCGGCTCTGCTGCTCGTGCACGGCCAGGAGGTGCTTCACCAGCGTGGTCAGGACCTCCTTGCCGGACGCGCGGTCGCGGACGTCGCAGAGGACGACGGGCGCACCGCTGCCGACGTCGAGCGCCTCCCGGATCTCCTCGGCCGTGTAGTCGTAGCCGTCGTCGAAGCAGTTGACGCCGATGACGAACGGCAGGCCGCGGTTCTCGAAGTAGTCGACGGCGGGGAAGCAGTCGGCGAGGCGGCGCGTGTCGGCGAGGACGACGGCGCCGAGCGCGCCGAACGACAGCTCGTCCCACATGAACCAGAACCGGTCCTGGCCGGGCGTGCCGAACAGGTACAGGACGAGCCCGTCGCGGATCGTGATGCGGCCGAAGTCCATCGCGACGGTCGTGGTGGTCTTCTGCTCGACGCCGGCGGTGTCGTCGACGCCGACGCCCCGGTCGGTGAGCAGTTCCTCGGTCTGCAGGGGCCGGATCTCGCTGACGGCGCTGACCAGCGTCGTCTTGCCGACCCCGAATCCCCCGGCGACGAGGATCTTCACCGCGACGGGGGCGGCCGGGACCGGTACCGCGTCCTCGGCGGACCCCGGTTCTTCAGAGGGCTTGGAGACCATCGAGCACTTCCCTCAGCAAATGTTCCTTGGAGAGCGTGCCGCTCTCCGGTTGGGGACGGGTGGCGGTGATGAGCCGGTGGTGCAGCAGATCGCCGAGAAGCACGCGGACGACGACCAGCGGGAGCCGCAGCCGCGCGGCGATCTCCGCCACCGGCTGCGGCCGCAGGCACATCTCCAGGATGTCGAGGTGCTCGGGGCCGATGCCGGGCGAGCCCGACCTGGGCTGCGCCAGGGTCGACACCATCGTGATCATGTCGAACGGCTCGCCGGTCGCCGACCTGGCCCGGCCGCGGGTCAGCGCGTACGAGCGGACGATCGGCCCGGCCTCGTCATCGAGCCACTGGCTGCCAGGACCCGTCATGGCCCGTCACATGTCCTCGTCGTTGTCGAGGGCCTCGGCGCGGCCGCGCCGCACGCCCTGCTGGATGGACGACATCATCGCCCGGAGTTCCTCGGGTGTCCGGGTGGCGCGCGGCTCCGCGGCGGGCTGCGGCGCGGCGGGCGCGTCGCGCAACTGGGACGCCATGTTCTCCTGCCGGACGCGCTTGGGCAGCGCCGGCCGCGGAGCGGCACCGGATCCGGCGGAGCGCCGTCGCACCTCCCGGGGCGAGCGCGGCACTCTCGGCTCGGGGGCGGCTTGGGCGGACGGCACGGATTGCGCGGATTGCGCGGGTTCCGCGAATCGGTCGGGCTGGACGGGCGGCGCGGCCTTGAGGGCGTGCCGCCCGCCGACGACCGTGCCGACGGGGACGAGCGCGTCCTCGGCACGGCGCGTCGCGAGCGCCGGCGCGGGCTGCCCCGGGTCGCCGTCGTCGGGGGCGACGAGGTCTTCGGGCAGCAGCACGATCGCGGTCATCCCGCCGTACGGGGACGTCCGCAGCGTGACCTTGATGCCGTGCCGGCGGGCGAGCCGGGCGACGACGAACAGGCCGAGCTGCGTGCTGTCGGACAGGTCGAACTCGGCGGCGGTGGCGAGCCGCTCGTTGGCGGCGGCGAGGTTCAGCTCGTCCATGCTGAGGCCGCGGTCCTCGATCTCCAGGGTGAAGCCGTGCGAGACGGCCTGCCCGTGCACCTGGACGGTGGTGTGCGGCGGCGAGAAGGCGGTGGCGTTCTCGATCAGCTCGGCGAGCAGGTGGATGACGTCGGCGACGGCGGGCCCGACGATCGCGGCGCGCGCCATCGGCGTGACGTTGACCCGGGTGTAGTCCTCGACCTCGGACGCGGCGGCGCGGGCGACGTCCACGATCGCGACCGGGCTGCGCCAGCCGCGTCCCGGCGCCTGCCCGGACAGGATGATCAGGCCCTCGGCGTGCCGGCGCATGCGGGTGGCGAGGTGGTCGACGCGGAACAGGTCTTCGAGGTCGTCGGGCGTCTCGATGCGGCGTTCCATCGAGTCCAGCAGCTTGAGCTGGCGGTGCAGCAGCGTCTGGCTGCGCCGGGCGAGGTTGACGAACACGTCGCTGACGTTGCGGCGGAGCACGGCCTCCTCGACCGCGCCCTGGATCGCGGTCCGCCTCGCGGCGTTGAACGCGTCGCCGACCTGGGCGATCTCCCGGGTGCCGAACGACAGCGGCGGCGCCTCGGCGGCCACGTCGACCTCTTCGCCGCGGCGCAGCCGCCGGATCACTCCGGGCAGCCGGACGTCGGCCAGGTCGATCGCCTCGCGGCGCAGCCGCGCCAGCTCCCGGATGACCGAGCGCGCGACCCACACCGCGATGACCAGCGAGGCGGCGACGGCGAGCAGCCCCAGCACGCCGGCGACGACGACGCGGGTGATGATGCCGTCGGCGATCGGCTCGGCGCGCTTCTCGGCGCCCGCCGACACCGCCAGCTCCAGGCCGCGCAGCCGGGTCAGGTTGGATCCGACGGTCGTCTTCCACAGCACACCGGAGCCGGTCGCGGACTTGGACAGCCGGCCGGACTCGACGAAGCGGTCCTCCAGCGTCCGGAGCCGGCCGTACTCGGGCATCCCGACGACGCGCTGGTAGTAGGTCTGGTCCGCGGAGCGCAGCTCGGACGCCGCGAACTCGTAGAGGGCGCGCTGCGTCCCGACGAGCTGGATGAAACGGGCGTGCTCGTCGGGCGTCATCCGCCCGGCGGCGAGGACGCCGGCGAGGAGCGCGTCCTCCTGCGCGAGGGCCTCGCGGGCGCGGGCCAGCGCCGCTTCGTTGCGGGCGTCCTTGGCGACCTGCGAGTTGTCCAGCGTGGCGAGCGAGCCCTGCAGGGATCCGACGTCGGTGAGCAGGGCGGTGTAGTCGGTGAACGCGCGTCCCCGGCCGGTCTTGCCGGTGTCGATGGCGCGGCGCCGGTCGTCGAGGCCGTCCAGCTCGGTGAGGATCCGGTCGGCGAGCCCGCGGGCGCCGGCGGGCGCGGCGGCGCGGGCGCCCTCGTCGCCCGCCAGCCGGCGGAACAGGTCGGCCTGCCTGTCGGTGACCAGCCGGCCGGACTCCATCGCGGCCCGGTCGCCCTCCGCGGCGCTGCCGAGGTAGACCAGGGTCAGCCGCCGCTCGGCCTGCAGCGCGCTGCCCAGCGCGCCGGACGGGTACCCGTAGTGGTCCTGGACGGTCTTGACGTGCCGGAGGTTGAGGCCCTCCCCGAGGGCGATGCTCGCGGCGAAGGCCCACAGCCCGCCGAGCGAGACCACCGACACGGTGACCATGAGAACGACCTTGAAGCGGATGGAGCGCAACCGCCCGGCCTTGGGAGCGCG
Source organism: Spirillospora sp. NPDC048824 (assembly GCF_043198455.1). Classification (NCBI taxonomy): domain Bacteria; kingdom Bacillati; phylum Actinomycetota; class Actinomycetes; order Streptosporangiales; family Thermomonosporaceae; genus Spirillospora; species Spirillospora sp. NPDC048824. The sequence goes on from NZ_JBICUS010000028.1 coordinate 47,493, forward strand.
CCGGTCATCGGCGGCCGGTTCCGCGGGGCGGCCTCGTTTTGGCACTGCGACTGAACCTTCACTCGTATGGACGACGGGGGCGGCGGGGACGGGGGACGGGGGTGCGCGCGGAGCCGGAGGGGCCGCACGGGACGGAGAAGAGCCTAGATCGGTACGCCGCCATGTGTCGACAGTTTCCGAATCATCACAGTTTGTACGCACGGACGGTCCGAAATACCCCTACGATGCCTCACCGTGATGGCTCGTACTCCACCCGCGACAGAAAAGCTCCCCCGACGGTCCCGCACCGGGTGGTCGCGTGGCGCGCTCGCCGTGGGCGCGTTGTCCACGGTCGCCGCGCTGACCGCCGCGTGCAGCGACGGCCCCGCGGAACGCGCCGCGCCGCCCGACATCCCGATGCTGCAGCAGGTCGGCCCTCCCGAAGGCCGGCTCGACCTCGTCGCCTGGACGGGGTACGCCGAGGACGGCTCCAGCGACAAGACCGTCGACTGGGTCACCCCGTTCACGAAGGCGACCGGCTGCAAGGTCCACACGAAGGTGGCCGACACGTCCGACTCGATGGTCGCGCTCATGAAGACCGGGCGGTACGACGGCGTCTCCGCGTCCGGCGACGCGAGCCTGCGCCTCATCTACGGCGGGCTGGTCGCGCCGGTCAACACGGGGCTGCTCACCAACTACGGCGACATCGCCCCTTACCTGAAGAACCAGCCGTACAATTCCGTCGGCGGCCAGATGTACGGCGTCCCGCACGGCTACGGCGCGAACATGCTCATGTACCGCACCGACAAGATCCCGCAGCGCCCCACGTCCTGGAGCGTGGTGTGGGAGAAGGACTCCCCGGCCGCCGGGCACGTCGTCGCCTACGACTCCCCCATCTACATCGCCGACGCCGCGCTCTACCTCAAGGCGCACCGCCCCGACCTGGGGATCACCGACGTGTACGAACTGGACGAGAAGCAGTTCGAGGCCGCGGTCGACCTGCTGAAGCAGCAGCGCCCGATGGTCAACCAGTACTGGGCGAACTACCTGGACGAACTCCAGTCGTTCAAGAGCGGCTACAACTACGCCGGGACCGCATGGCAGGTCACCGCGAACCTCGCGCTCGCCGAGAAGACGCCGGTCGCGACGACCCTCCCGTCGGAGGGCGCGACCGGATGGTCCGACACCTGGATGATCTCGTCGAAGGCCAAGCATCCCACCTGCATGTACAAGTGGATGAACTGGATCACGGAGCCGAAGGTGCAGGCCGAGGTCGCGCAGTGGTTCGGTGAGGCGCCCGCCAACCCCGAGGCGTGCAAGTACACCGCGAAGGGCTTCTGCTCGACCTACCACGTGGGCGACCCCGAGTTCTACAAGCGCCTCGCGTTCTGGAAGACCCCGGTGAAGGACTGCGGGGACGACCGCGGCAACACGTGCGTCGAGTACTCCCGCTGGGCCCAGGCCTGGACGCAGATCAAGGGCTGACCACGGCAGGGCGGCACGGGAACAGATCAGGCGTTTCGCCGAGGAGGTCGTACCGGCCGTCCGCGCGCAGGTCGCCCAGGAACGCGGCGTCTGACGGAGACCGGCCGCCGGGGCAGGGCGTCCGCGCGGCGGGACCCGCGTCACGGCCAGCGGTACGCGGCACCCCTGGCAGGGACGTGGTGGGGCAGGTAGCACTTGGTCGTGACGTGCTCGTCCTTGCAGTCGAGGCAGAGGTAGGTCCGGTGGCCGCGCAGGCCGCGGCCCCGCTCGTCGCAGGGCGGGCACACGCACGGCGACCAGCCGACCAGGACCCGCCCCCCGTCCAGCCGATGCCCGGCCGGGCACAGGAACGGCACGTGTTCGCGGGTGCTGCCCGCCCGGTTCGCCTGCACGGCACGAACACTACTCGAACAAATGATCGATCACGAGGGCGGCTTCATCGTTCCGCCCTCGCGCTTGGACGCAGTACGCGCCGGTCTCGGGGCGCTGACCGCGCGGGGACCGTTCTCGGCGACGTCCTGGGTCGGCGGGATCCAGGGGCACGGCAGCGGTACAGGCCGCGTCAGTGATCCCGGTGGGCGATGAGGCGGGCGAGGGTCCGGAGTTCGGCGGCGGCGGCGGGAACCAGGCCGGCGGCGTCGAGGGCGGCGACGGCCTGGGTGAGGAGGGCGGCGGCCTGGGTGGCGGCCCAGGTGCGGCCGCCGGCGGCGTCGACGAGGGCGGCGGCACGGGAGAGGTCGTCGCCGGTGAGTGCGTCGTCGCGGAGGTACAGCGCGGCGAGTTCGTCGCCGGCGGGGGTGGCCGAGGTGAGGGCGGCGACCACGGGCAGCGACTTCTTGCGGCTGTGCAGGTCGGAGTGGACGGGTTTGCCGGTGACCTCCGGGTCGCCCCAGATGCCGAGCAGGTCGTCCACGAGTTGGAACGCGAGGCCGAGCCGTTCACCGAAGGCGCGCAGGCGGACACTCTGATCGGTGGTGCCGCCGCCGTAGGCCGCGCCCAGCGCGCAGGCCGCGCCGAGCAGCGCACCGGTTTTGCGGCCCGCCATGGCCAGGCATTCGTCGAGCGTCACGTCGGAGCGTCCCTCGAAGGCGAGGTCGGCGCTCTGGCCCGCGATCAGGTCGAGGACGGACCGGCTGAGGCTCCGGACGGCGGGGGCGACGACCGGGGACGGCTCGCCGGCGAGCGCCTCGAAGGCGGCGGCGAGCAGTGCGTCCCCCGCCAGGACCGCGGCGTTGGCGCCGAAGACGCTCCAGGCGGTCGGCCGGTGCCTGCGGGTGAGGTCGCCGTCCATCACGTCGTCGTGCAGGAGCGAGAAGTTGTGCGCCAGCTCGACCGCGACGGCCGCGGGCAGCGCGGCGGCGGCCGTACCGCCGACCGCCTCCGCCGCCAGCAGCGTCAGCGCGGGACGGATCGTCTTGCCGCCCCCGTCCGCGGCGGGCCGGCCCCGCTCGTCGCGCCAGCCGAAGTGGTAGGCGGCGATGCCGCGTGCCGCCTCCGGCAGGGTCTCGACCGCGTCGCGCAGGGCCGGCTGGAGCAGGCGGCGGCTCCAGCCGAGCACCTCGGCCGCCGGGCGGATCCGGGCGGGGGCTGGGCGCGTGGAGGCTGGGTGGGTGGGGGCTGGTGGACGGTGGTCGCAGCGGAGCACCGCCGGGTCGTCTCCCCAGACGGGCATGTCGTCCCCTCTCCTTCGGCCGGGCGGCACCGAACGGCGAGGCTACAGACGGTGATCTATTGATCGCAAGGAGCCATGACCCTTCGCGCGCTACCTCGCCCCGGAACCCGCCGGTTCCGGGGCGAGCTTCTCCCCGGCCTCCTCGATCGGCACCCTGGCCGTTTCCGGGATCTTGAGGATCGGGTACAGCGCCACCATCGCGGCGAACATGATGTAGAACGCGGGAATGTAGTTGGACCCCGTGAAGTCGATCATCGAGCCGATCAGCACGGCCGCCGTCCCGCCGAACAGCGACGTGGAGATGTTGTAGCCGATCGCGAACGCGCCGTATCGCACCCTGGTCGGGAACATCGCCGGGAACGTCGCCGCGATCACCGCGAGGATCAGCACCAGCAGACCGCCGATGATGGTGTAGCCGGCCGCCACGCCGAGCGGGTCGCCGGTCTGCATGAGCGCGAACGCCGGCCACGCCAGCACGATGTAGCCGACCGCCGCGGTGATCAGCAGCGGTTTGCGGCCGATCCGGTCCGACAGCGCGCCCAGCGGGACGATCACCGTGATCATCGCCGCCTCGACCCCGATGGTGATGAACTGCGCCGTGTTGTCGTTCATCTCCAGGTAGTCGACGAGGTAGGACGGCATGAACGTCAGCAGCGTGTAGTCCGCCACGTTCAGCAGGAACACGATCCCGATCAGCATCAGGATGACGCGCCAGTAGTGCGTCAGCGTGTCCTTCAGCGGCGACTGGGACTTCTGGCCCGCCTCCTCCATGCGCTGGAAGGTGGGGGTGTCCTCGATGCGCGTCCGGACGTAGAGGCCGACGACGCCGAGCGGGAGCGCGATCAGGAACGGGATCCGCCAGCCCCAGCCGTACATCGCCTCCTCGCTGAGCAGCAGGTCCATGCCGAAGACGAGCCCCGCCCCCAGGATGTAGCCGACCAGCGTGCCGAGTTCCAGGAAGCTGCCGAAAAACCCGCGCCGGTGCGTCGGCGCGTACTCGGCGATCATCGTGGCGGCGCCGCCGTACTCGCCGCCCGTCGAAAAACCCTGGACCAGCCGGACGCCGAGCAGCAGCAGCGGCGCCGCGATCCCGATCGTGTCGTATCCGGGCAGCACCCCGATCAGGAACGTGGAACCCGACATCAGCAGGATCGTGGCGGCCAGCACCCGCTTGCGGCCCAGCTTGTCGCCCATAGGGCCGAAGAACAGCCCACCGAACGGACGGGCGATGAACGCCGCCGCGATCAGCGCGAACGAGCGCAGTGTCGCACCGGACTCGCCGCCCGGGAAGAACACGTTGCCGACGATCGCCGTCATCACCCCGGCGCTGAACACGCCGAAGTCGAACCACTCGATGCAGTTCCCGATCGCGGACGCGACGACGGCCTTGCGGACGGCCTCGGGATCGGACTCGTCCTTCGTCATGTTCACACCGGCGCCGTCCCGGACCGGCCCATCTCCGGAGTGTGCGTTCGTCGGCGTCCCCACGGGCTCCACCTGCCCGAAGATCGGTAAAGCTAACTCCGGTCACGGGCTCCCGATCACTCAGGGGAACGGCGCGGTCACGCCCTCCGGGAGTTCCTCGCCGTGTCCTCGGCGTCCTCGGCGACCTCGGCGAAGAGATCGTCCGGCAGCTCGGTGAGGACGATGGTGCGCTGGGGATCGTCGTCGCGCCGGTCGACGGCGCCGTCGTCCGCCTCGCCGGCTTCGCCGGGGTCGCCGAACTCGTCGGGCAGTTCGTCGGTGCTCTGCGGATCACCGCCCAGGAGCTCGTCGAGGGTTGCGGTGCTCTGCGTGTTCCCGTCCCCGGCCCCGTCCCCGTCGAGCAGGTCGTCCTCGGGGATCGCCACGAGCGCCTGCGTCTCCTGCGCCTCCCGGGCGATCACGCCGCTGGCGAGGACGGTGTTGCGGTGCCGCAGCGCACCGTTCTCACGCAGCAGGTTGTCCATCTCGGCGCGGGCCCGGGCCACGCGGCGGCTCGACCGCACGTGCACGACGAGACCACCTGCGGCGAGCCCCAGGATGAAGCAGGCGGCCGGGACGCCCACCGACGACGGTACGAGGGTCGCCAGCAGCGCGACCACGACCAGCGCGACGACCACACCGAGCGCGGGATAGTGCTGCTCCATCCAGTCCAGGACGGTGTTGACGCGCTTCGGGATCCGCACTCGTCTTTCCTCCACTCAGCTCAGGACGGGGACAACGACCGGGCCGTGGCACGGTGTTCCATCGGCTCGACGGGCGGTTCCTCGTGGGACGCCACCGGGCTCCACGGCCGGGACGGTAGGGGCTCGCGCCGCTCGCGCGCCGCCCCGCCTTCCGGGATCACTGACCAGCGGAAGGCCACTGAAACACTAACAGCAGGTGACATCCGCCTCACGAACGGCACCCATCCGGAACGGGTCCCCCGCGCCGCCGGGATGCGAGTAACGGCGGCGCCGAATATCGTCCATGGATATGAGCGAACACTTTGACGTCGTGGTCCTGGGCGCGGGCCCGGGTGGATATGTCGCCGCGATCCGGTCGGCACAGCTCGGGCTGAAGACGGCGATCATCGAGGAGCGGTACTGGGGCGGGGTCTGCCTCAACGTCGGCTGCATCCCCTCGAAGGCGCTGCTGCGCAACGCCGAACTGGCGCACATCTTCACCCGGGAGCAGCAGACCTTCGGCATCAACGTCGAGGGGCGGGTCTCGTTCGACTACGGCGTCGCCCACCAGCGCAGCCGCCAGGTGTCGGACAAGCTCGTCAAGGGCGTCCAGTTCCTGATGAAGAAGAACAAGATCACGTCCTATGACGGCCGGGGCACGTTCACCGACCCGAACACCCTGCGGGTCGACCGGGCGGACGGCTCCAGCGAGACCGTCACCTTCGGCAGCTGCATCATCGCGGCCGGCGCGCACACCAAGCTGCTGCCGGGCACGGAGCTGTCCGAACGCGTCGTCACCTACGAGGAGCAGATCCTCAGCTCCGAGCTGCCCGAGAGCATCGTCATCGCGGGCGCGGGCGCCATCGGCGTCGAGTTCGCCTACATCCTGCACAACTACGGGGTGAAGGTCACGATCGTCGAGTTCCTCGACCGGATGGTCCCGAACGAGGACGCGGACGTGTCCAAGGAGCTGGCGAAGCGGTACCGCAAGCTCGGCGTGGACGTGCTGACCTCCACCCGCGTGGACGCCATCGACGACTCCGGCGGCAAGGTGAAGGTCACCGTCACCGGCAAGGACGGCGCCCAGCAGGTCATCGAGGCCGACAAGGTGCTCCAGGCGATCGGGTTCCAGCCGAACGTGGAGGGCTACGGGCTGGAGAAGACCGGCGTCCGGCTCACCGAGCGCGGCGCCATCGACGTGGACGGCCGCTGCCGCACGTCCGTCCCGCACATCTACGCCATCGGCGACGTGACCGCGAAGCTGATGCTCGCGCACGCCGCCGAGGCGATGGGCGTCGTCGCGGCCGAGACCATCGGCGACGCCGAGACGATGGAGCTGGAGTACGTGATGATCCCCCGCGCCACGTACTGCCAGCCGCAGGTCGCGAGCTTCGGCTGGACGGAGGCGCAGGCCAAGGAGCGGGGCTACGACGTCAAGACCGCCAAGTTCCCCTACAGCGCGAACGGCAAGGCGCTCGGCATGGGCGAGGGCGACGGGTTCGTCAAGGTGATCAGCGACGCCAAGTACGGCGAGATCCTCGGCGCCCACATGATCGGCCCGGAGGTCACCGAACTCCTGCCCGAACTGACCCTGGCGCAGCAGTGGGACCTCACCGTCAACGAGGTGGCCCGCAACGTCCACGCCCACCCCACCCTCGGCGAGGCCATGAAGGAAGCCGTCCACGGCCTGGCCGGCCACATGATCAACCTCTGACCTCACCGTCCGGCGTGCCCGGGGGTGCGGGCACGCCGGGTGAGCGGGGTTAGGAGGTCGCCCAGCGGTCGAGGGCGTTGTAGGCGGGGCGCCAGTCGGTCTCGAAGGTGGCGCGGACCGGGTCGGGCAGCGCGGCGAGCATCTTGGCGGTCACCTCGTCGCTCGCGCCGTCCAGGAGCCACGGGAAGATGCGCGGGCCGTCGGGGCCGACCCGGCTGCCGTGGACCTGGCCGAAGTGCTGGAACTGTTCGAGGGTCAGGGTGGCCTCCATCAGCGGCAGCGCCTCCTTCTCCTCGTGCTTGAGGTGGGCGGTGAGAGCCGTCGTCAAGGCGTCCACCAGGTCGCCCAGGGGGTCGGTGCCCGAGTCGATGGCCTCGATGATGGGGTCGACGGCGGCGTGCTCTTCCTCCATCGCGTTCAGGAGGGCCAAATCGTCGGGACGGGACGCGAGGGTTTCGCGCATGACCGGCCAGAGGGCGTCGTCCTCGGACGTGTGGTGGATGTGCAGTGACTTCTTGAACAGCTCCCATCCGGCGGCCGCGGCCAGGACGCGGCGAGGGTCGCCGGTCATGCGGGCGGTGGCCTTGGCGAGGTGCTCCAGTTCACGCCTCAGCGCGTCGTGCATCACGTACATCGGGGTCATGTCCAGCTTGCTCACGATCTCTCCTCCTCGTGGGTTCACCGCATTGACGGAGCACGAGGAGGAAAGGTGACGGCTCAGGACGCCTGAGACGTCGAGGCCGGGGCGGGGCGGGTCAGGCGGCTGAGGAGGCGCTGGCCCTGGCGGGAGCTGATGTCGAGCCGCCGTCCCAGTTCGGCGCCGGTGATGCCGGGTTCGGCGTCGATGATGGACAGGGCGCGGGCCTCGTTGTCGGTGGCGACGCTGCGCGGGATCTGCTGCCGGGCCGGTTTGCGCGGCGGGGCCTTGCGCTGCGGTCGGCGGCGGGGAGGTGGCGCCGGGACGTCCTCTTTCTCGGGTTTCGGTGCGGTGAGTTCGCTGACGCGGGTGAACGCCTGGTCGAGCATGACACCGTCGGACAGCATCCAGACGATGTCGGCGGGGGCGTCGGTCTTCCACGTGCGGCCGTAGTGGTCGCCGAGGAGGGCGAGGGCGTGGCGGCGGCGCTGTTCGGCGACGAGGGCCTGCGGGTAGGAGGTGATCTGCCACAGGACCATGCGGCGCCACAGCCGGAACGTCGAGAACGGGGCGAGCAGCCAGCGGGCGACCGGAATGCCTTCGCGGACGGTTCCGGCGGCGATGCCGGCGCGGCGGCGGATGGCGTGCCGGACGGCCTCGATGAACGTGATGAACAGGATCGGCATGGCGGCGTGCATCACCATTCCGGTCGCGTCGCCGTGCGCGGCCGACACGTTCAGCCAGACCGTGGCGCCGGTGAACGCGAACGCCATCCAGCGCAGCGCCGGCATCGGCATGGCCAGCCATTCCAGCAGCAGCGCGACCGAGACCAGGGCGAGGATGCCGAGGTCGACCCCGGCGGGGACGATCCACGCCTGGGCACCGAACCACGGCTCGGCGACGTCCCGGACGGAGGCGAACGAGCCGTAGCCGCCCAGGGCGGCGAGCCCGGCGAAGAACAGCCCGCCGACCCCGGCCAGGACCCTCTGCGCCCGGGTCAGCGGCACGGTGGTCAGCGGTGCGGTGGTCAGCGGTGCGGTGGCCGTGCGCACCTCGTCCATCGGCGTCCCTCCCGCCACTGGGGTGTCCAGATCACCCAGTGAAGGTAGCGCGCCGGAACGTCCCGTCCGGACGAAAGCGTCGGAACCGCCCAAACCCCCAGGTCGTCAGCGGAGTGGGCTGAAGGGGGCGAGCTCCGGGGGCCGCTCGCCGGTGACGATCTGGTCGGCGAGGAGGCGCCCGGTGGCGGGTCCGAGCGTGATGCCCCACATGCCGTGCCCGCCCGCGGCGAAGACCCGCGGCGACCGGGTCGCGCCGATCAGGGGCAGGCCGTCCCGGGTGCAGGGACGCGACCCGACCCACTCGTCGCGCCGGTCGTCCAGGTCGGCGCCGCGCAGCAGCGGTCGGACGGCCTCGACGATCGCCTTGATCCGGCGCGGGTCGAGCGGCGCGTCGGGACGGCGGAACTCCATCATCCCGGCCACGCGCAGCCGGTCGCCCAGCGGCGTGCACGCCACCCGCTGGGACGGGAAGTACACCGGGCCGTCCGGGACGCGGTCCACCGGCACGCTGAAGCTGTAGCCGCGACCGGCCTGCACGAGGGCGCCGACACCGAAGCGCCGGGCGAGTTCACCGAGCCACACACCGCTCGCGATGACCACCGTGTCGAACGTCTCGAAGTCGTTGCCCGTCGTGCGGATGGCGACGCCGCCGGGCTCGTCGCGGATGTCGCCGACGTCCGCGCCCACCCGGATCTTGCCGCCCCGGTCGCGGACGGAGTCGGCGAGGGCGTGCACGAACTCGCCGGGGTCGATGAAACGCTGCCCTCGCAGCACGACCGCCGCGCCGATCTCGTCGGACAGGGCGGGCTCGACCCCGCGCGCCTCGTACCCGCTGAGAACCTCGTACTCCAGGGTCTGCCCGGCCTCGCGGATGTGCTCGATCTCCTCCAGCAGCACGCGGCGCTCATCGGCCGTCCGGTACGCGGCGAGGAACGACCGGGCGTCGTTGGTCTTCGCCCTGACGCCGCCCTCGATCAGCGCGTCGTAGCTCGGCAGTGCCCGGTCGTTGATGGGCACCAGCGACTCCATCGCGCGCCGCCACCGGGGCGCCGTGCTGTTCCGGGCGAACCCGGCGAGGAACCTGAGCAGGCGCGGGCTGGCGCTCGGCGGGACGTAGACCGGCGACGACGGGCTGAGCACCGCGCGCACGCCATAGGAGAGGACGGCCGGCTCGGGAAGCGGCGTCGCCAGGCCGGGGGTCAGCCAGCCGGCGTTGCCCCACGACGCACCCGCGGCCACGTCCCGCCGGTCGAACACGGTGACGTCGGCGCCGTGCTCCTGCAGGAACCAGGCGGTGGACAGACCGACCATCCCGGCGCCTACGACGGCGACTCGGCCCGGACGCGTGTCGAGAGCCATGCCTTCCTCCCCTTGTGATGAACGACACTTCGATGGTCGCCCGCCACAGGAACGGAGTCTCTGTCGCGTTCGGCCAACCGAGGCGAGCCGCATAGTGTGAAAAGCACAAGGGGGACGCCGGATGATCAGCTTGACCGACCTCGTCGAATCCCTCGGCCCGGGGCTGCTGCGGATGGTCGTGGACGGCCACGACGCGCAGGTGCACGACGTCGTCCTGGCCGAACCGGGCGAACCGGCCGGGCAGCCGGGCGAGATCGTCCTCGGCGTCGGCGTGACCGGCCCGGCCGCCGCCGTCGCCCTCCTCGAACGGGCCGACGCGGCGGGCGCGGACGGCGTCGTCCTGAAAGCTCCCCTGGCCGGCGCCCCGGAGGTCACGGCGGCCGCGAGAAGGCTGCGGCCGGCGCTCATCGAACTGCAGCCCGACACGTCCTGGACGCACGTCGTCTGGCTCGTGCGCGGCGCCATCGACCGCGCCTACGCGCCCCTCCCGGGGCCGCCCGGCGCGCAGGGCGTCCACAACGACCTGTACGCGCTCGCCGACACGGCCGCCGAGATCGCCGACGCGCCGGTGACCATCGAGGACGCCCGCTCACGCGTCCTCGCGTACTCGGGCCGCCAGGACACCACCGACCCGGCCCGCGTCTCCACCATCGTGGGACGCCGCGTACCGCCCCAGGTCACCGCGCACCTCCGCGCCTCCGGCGTCTTCCGCAGACTGGCCCGCTCAAGCGACCCCGTCCTCGTCCCCGAGGGCCCGGACGGCATGCTGCCCCGCCTCGTCATCCCCGTCCGGGCCGGCGGCGAATGGCTCGGCTCGATCTGGGCCGTGGCCCGCACGCCGATCCCGCCGGACCGCGTCCAGCGGCTCACCGACCTGGCGTCCGTCCTGGCCCTGCACCTGCTGCGCCTGCGCGCCGAGGCGGGGGTGGCCCGCCGGGTGTCGGACGACCAGCTCCGCGCCGCTCTCCGCGACGGCGCCGAGGTCACCGCCCCCACCCCGCCCTGGCGGGTGGTGGCCCTCGCAACCCTCGGCGAACCCGAGGACACCCGGCAACACCTCGACCTGTGGGACGCGATCACCCACCGCTTCGGCTGGCACCGCCCCCTCCTCGTCGACCTCGACGACGCCCTCTACGCCGTCCTGACCGACCGCCCGCACGCGACGGACGCCGGATCGATGCCCTGGCTGCACCACGTCCTCACCCAGGTCCGCGCACACGACCCCAACCTGTACGCAACGGCGGGCGGCCCCGCCGACTCCCACACCGAACTCCCCCGCTCCCGAGCCGAAGCCGCCGAACTGGCCGCCCTCGTCACGCCGGGCCGCCTCACCCCCGGCCTGATCCTGCTGGAGGACGCCTGGGACGCCGTAGTGCTCGAACGCGCCCGCAAAGCCATGGGAACCGATTTCGGCCTGCTCGGCGGCCCCCTCCCCGCCCTACGCACCCACGACGAGACCCACGGCACGTCGTTCCTCCCCACGCTCGCCGCCTGGCTCGACCACTACGGCGACCCGAAGGGCACGGCCCAGGCCCTGGACGTCCACCCCAACACCCTCCGCTACCGCCTACGAAGAATGACCGAGGTAACCCCGCTAGACCTGTCGTCCCCCCAAACCCGCCTAGCCCTACGCCTCCAACTAAACGCCCTCCACAACCACGCGAGCCGTGTTTAAGACGTGGGTGGCGTAACCATCGGCAGGCATCGCCGAGCACAGCCGTGGCCACCATCCCCATATCCGTGGCTTCCGAGTCCCGGGTTCCGCAGCTGGTGGTCACACGTGATGCCGAATCCGGGGTCTGGCCTGGGGGAACGCCGATTAGAGCGGGAGAGGGCGTGTGTCCACGCCTCGCCGGCCTTGTT